>NZ_JBFTIX010000014.1:0-71963 GCF_056395105.1 Stenotrophomonas sp. 10L48
CTCAAGGCGGATCGATCCCCGCCTGAGCGCACCAGAGGGCGTTGCTCCTGAGGCTGCCGGCCAGCGGCCGGCACTACCGTGCCCGTTTACCGGAAGGGCTGGCGCTCCTCCAGCAACACAGTTGCTACAAGGACGTACTTGCGGCGTCCGCCGAACAGCCCACCCACCCGGCCCAGACCAGCGATCCCGCTTCTGCCCACCACCGCAGAGGGGGCTCAGCCCGGTGGCCGGGAAACCCGGGGCATCACGCCCCGGATTCGTCCGGCTTGACCCGGAACCATGCCGCATACAGCGCCGGCAGGAACACCAGCGTCAGCACCGTGCCGACAATCAATCCACCCATGATCGAAATCGCCATCGAGCCATAGAAAGCGCTGCGCGACAGCGGGATCATCGCCAGCACCGCCGCCAGCGCAGTCAGCACGATCGGGCGGAAACGCCGCACCGTCGCATCGATGATCGAATGCCAGCGGTCATGCCCGGCATCGATGTCCTGCTGGATCTGGTCGATCAGGATCACCGAGTTGCGCATGATCATGCCCGCCAGCGCGATGGTGCCCAGCAGCGCCACGAAGCCGAACGGCGCGCGGAACAGCAACAGGAACAGCGTCGCGCCGATGATGCCCAGCGGAGCGGTCACCAGCACCATCGCCGCACGCGAGAAGCTGCGCAGCTGCAGCATCAGCAACGTGGCCACCACGATCAGGAACAGCGGCATGCCGGCCTTGATCGAGTTCTGCCCGCGAGCCGAATCCTCCACCGAGCCGCCGGTCTCCAGCAGGTAGCCGCTGGGCAGGTCGGCACGGATGCCATCCAGGGTCGGCACGATCTGCTGCACCACGTCCAGCGGCTGCATGCCATCACTGATGTCGGCACGCACGGTCACCGTCGGCAAACGGTTGCGGTGCCAGATGATGCCGTCCTCGAAGGCGTATTCCAGCCGCGCGACCTGCGACAGTGTCACCGCGGTACCACTGCTGGTCGGAATCGCCAGACTGCCGAGCAGGTCCAGCTGCGCTCGCTCGTTGTCCGGGCCACGCAGCAGCATCTCGATCTGGCGGTTGCCTTCGCGATAGGTGCTCACGCTCATGCCCGACAACGAACTGCTGAGGAACTGGCTGACCTGCGCACTGCTGACGCCCAGCGCGCGGGCGCGGTCCTGGTCGATCACCAGCCGCACCACCTTGCTCGGCTCGCTCCAGTCCAGGTTCACGTTCATCACGTGCGGGTTCTCGCGCACCTTGGCCTCGACCTGGCGCGCGATCGCCTGCACCTGCGCGATGTGCTCGCCGGACACGCGCATCTGCACCGGATAACCGACCGGCGGCCCGTTCTCCAGGCGCGTCACCCGCATCTGCACATCCGGGAACTGATTGATCACGTCCTTCAGCATCCAATCGCGGGTCGATTCGCGGGCCTTGGCGTCTTCGGTGAGCACCACGAACTGGGCGAAGTTGGTGGCCGGCAGCTGCTGGTCCAGCGGCAGGTAGAAGCGCGGCGAACCGGTGCCGACGTAGGCCACGTAGTTGCTGATGCCTTCGCGCCCCTTCAGCAGCTTCTCCAGCTTGTCGGCCTGTGCCTGGGTCGCGGCCAGCGACGCACCTTCGGCCAGCTCGATGTCCACCATCAGTTCCGGGCGGGTCGAGTCGGGGAAGAACTGCTGTGGCACGAAGCGGAACAACATCAACGAACCGATGAACAGGGCGATGGTCGCAGCGATCACCCACCAGCGATGGCGCAGGCAGGTATCCAGGAACGCCCGGAAGCGCGTGTAGAACGGCCGCTGGTACGGATCATGATCGTGCGCATGCTCCTTCGGTGCGATCCAGCGCGCGAGTGAAGGATGCCGGTCGGCCCACTGCAGGCGCTTGGCGCGCCAGCGGCCGGCCAGGCTGTCCGGCTTCGGCAGCTGCGGGTTGAACAGGTCCGGCAGCATCTTGTCACCCAGGTACGGGATGAACAGCACTGCCGCGATCCACGACACCACCAGCGCGATGGTCACCACCTGGAACAGCGAACGGGTGTACTCACCCGTGCTGGATGCCGCCGTGGCGATGGGCAGGAAGCCAGCGGCAGTGATCAGGGTACCGGTCAGCATCGGGAAGGCGGTGGATTCCCAGGCGAAACTGGCCGCGCGCAGGCGGTCGTAGCCCTGCTCCATCTTGGTGGCCATCATCTCCACCGCGATGATCGCATCGTCCACCAGCAGGCCCAGTGCCAGCACCAGTGCACCCAGTGAAATCTTGTGCAGGCCGATATCGAAGTAGTGCATGACGAAGAAGGTCATCGCCAGCACCAACGGGATGGTCACGCCCACCACCAGGCCGGTACGCAGGCCCAGCGAGAAGAAGCTGACCAGCAGCACGATCACCACCGCTTCGGTGAGCACCTGCACGAACTCGCCCACCGACTCTTCCACCGCATGCGGCTGGTCGGACACCTTGCGCAGCTGCATGCCGGCCGGCAGGGTCTTCTGCAGGCGTTCGAACTCGGCATCCAGGGTGGCACCGAGCTTGAGGATGTCTCCGCCGTCCTTCATCGCCACCGCCAGGCCGATCGCATCCTGGCCCATGAAGCGCATCTTCGGCGAGGCCGGATCGGCAAAGCCACGCTTGACCTCGGCGATGTCGCCCAGATGCAACGTGCGTTCGCCGGCCTGGATCGGGAATTTGCGGATGTCCTCGATCGAATCGAACTGACCGGTCACGCGCAGCTGCACGCGGTCGGTCGGGGTTTCGAAGAAGCTGGTGGCGCTGACCGCGTTCTGGTCGGCCAGCGCCTGCTGCACCTGCTGCAGCGATACGCCCAGCGTGGCCAGCTTGGTGTTGGACAGCTCGATCCACACCTTCTCGTCCTGCAGGCCGACCAGGTCGATCTTGCCGACGTCGGGCACGCGCTGCAGCTCCAGCTGGATGCGGTCGGCATAGTCGCGCATCACCGCGTAGTCGAAGCCTTCGCCGGTCAACGCGTAGATGTTGCCGAAGGTGTCGCCGAACTCATCGTTGTAGAAGGGCCCGACGATCTCCCTCGGCAGCGTCGCGCGGATATCGCCCACGCGCTTGCGCACCTGGTACCACAGGTCCGGAATCTGCTTGGAGCGCAGGCTGTCGCGCGCCATGAAGATCACCTGCGATTCGCCCGGCCGCGAGTACGAACGGATGAATTCGTACTCGCCGGTGTTCATCAGCGCTTTTTCGATCGGCTCGGTCACCTGCCGCGAGACCTGCTCGGCGGTGGCGCCCGGCCACATCGTGCGTACCACCATGGCCTTGAAGGTGAAGGGCGGATCTTCGGACTGGCCCAGGTGCTTGTAGGACCAGGCACCGATGACGGCGAACGCCAGCATCGCGAACAACACCAGCGCACGGTTGCCCAGCGCCCATTCGGAGAGATTGAAGCGGCGCACGGGTCAGTGCCCCTTGCCTGCGGCCGGCGCCGGCTTGGCGGCCGACGGTGCCAGCACCGGGCGGTTCTGGCGGTCGACCGGCGTCACCACCTGGCCTTCGCGCAGCAGATGGCCGCCGGCAGCGACCACCCAGTCCGTCGCGCCCACGCCGGACACGACCGGCACGGCCTGCGCGCCGTAGGCACCCACCTGCACCGGCGTTGCCTTCAATGCACCGTTGGACGGATTGACCACCCACACGCTGGCCTTGCCATCACTGCCGCGCAGCACAGCCGCCAGCGGCAGCTGCAACGCACCACTGCGCCCGGCGGTGGCAAACACCCGCGCACTCTGGCCCAGTTCCACTTCGCTCAGTGCTTCCGGCGCCAGGCTCACGCGCGTGGCATAGGTGCGCGCCTGTGCATCGGCGGCCGGGGCGATCTCGCGCAGGGTGCCCGGCAGCAGCTGGCCCGGACGGTTCCACAGTTCCACCTGCACCGACTGGCCAACCTTGTAGTCGCGGATGCTGCTTTCCGGCAGCGCGATCAGCACCTCACGGCCACCATCGGCGGCCAGGGTGAACACCGTCTGCCCCGCGCTCACGACCTGGCCGGCTTCGGCCTGGCGGCTGGCGATCACGCCATCGGCGGGCGCGCGCAGCTGCGCGTACTCGGCCTGGTTGCGGGCCACGGCGAGGTTGGCCCGGGCGGCGTTGGCCTGGCCCTGTGCAGCCTTGAATGCCGCCGTCTGCTGGTCCAGTGCCGAGCGGCTCACCAGCTGGTCTTCCGCCAGCTTGGCATAGCGCTTCTGGTCATCGCGCGCGCGCACCAGGTCTGCTTCCGCCGCCGCCAGCTGCGCCTGCGACGCCGCCGCCTGCGAGGCGTAGTCGGCCGCATCCAGCTCGGCCAGCAGCTGGCCCTTCTTCACCCGCTCGCCTGCGTCGACGAAGCGCCTGACCAGGTTGCCGCCAACCCGGAACGACAGTGGGCTTTCCTGGCGGGCACGCACCTCGCCGGGGTAGGCGGCCGCGGCCTGTCCATCCTGCGTGGTGGGATGCACCACCAGCACCGGGATGGCCGCCGCCGGCTCGGCGGCCTGCTTGCCGCACGCTGCCAACACCACGACCAGTACGCCTACGCCCAACCAACGCATGTTTTTCATGAGGTACAGGACCTGAAAAGAAATCCGGGGGGAACGCGCCGGCAACATACTGTTGCAACGCGGACATTAGTGAACCAGTCGGTATAGTATAAATATCGAACCGCTTGGTCTAGTATTAGCGGAATGAGTTCTCCCACTTCCCGAAAGCCGACGGCCAAGCCCGCTGCCAAGGCTGCCGGTCCCGGGCGCCCCAAGGATCTGGGCAAGCGCGCGGCAATACTCGAGGCAGCCAAGACACTGTTCATCGAACAGGGCTACAGCGGCGTGAGCATGGACAGCATTGCTGCCCAGGCCGGCGTCTCGAAGCTGACCGTTTACAGCCATTTCGGCGACAAAGAGACCCTGTTCTCCGAAGCTGTGCAGTCCAAGTGCATCGAGATGCTGCCCGACGCGCTGTTCGTGGCCGACGTCGAAGGCCCCCTGCGTGACCAGTTGCTGGGCATCGGCATGGCGTTCTTCGAGATGATCACCTCCGACGCGGCCCTGTCGATCCAGCGGATGATGATGGCGCCGGAGACCGACGAGCGCCTGCGCGAACTGTTCTGGCAGGCGGGCCCGCAACGCACCTGCGAGGCACTGGCCGACTTCATGCGTTCGCGTGCCGAGCGCGGCGAACTGGATATCCCGGACTGCTACATCGCCGGCCAGCAGTTCCTGACCCTGGTGAAGGGCGAAGTGCACATGCATATGATGTGCGGCATGCCACTGTCCCCCGTCGAGACCGATGCTGCGATCCATGTGGCCGCCAGTGTGGATTTCTTCCTGCGCGCCTACGCGCCGCGGGGGGCTGGGAATGCTGGATAACCAAAACTGAACGAACCGGAGGTCGCGATGACTTCCGGCACTGCGACCCCGGCCACCCCGCAGCTGATGCTCTGGGCGCGCCGCCGGCCTCCGGCACCGGTAAAATGGCCGGCCCACTGCGCTGGATTTGAACCTCATGACGATTGATTACGCCCACGCCCGCGAACTGATGGTGGAACAGCAGATCCGTCCCTGGGACGTGCTGGACATCAAGGTGCTCGACGTCCTGGCCCGCCTGCCGCGCGAGGCCTTCGTCGCCGACGCGCACCGGGCGCTGGCCTATGCCGATGTCGAACTGCCGATCGGCAACGGCCAGAAGATGATGAAGCCGGTCATCGAGGGCCGTACCCTGCAGGCACTGGATCTGCAGCCGGGTGACGAAGTGCTGGAAATCGGCACCGGCAGCGGCTTCCTGTCGGCCTGCATCGGCGCGCTGGCGCGCGACGTGCTGAGCCTGGAAATCGACCCGGAACTGGCCGCCGCTGCGCGCGCCCGCCTGGATGCCACCGGCCTCGGCACCAACGTGCGCGTGGAAGTGGCCGATGGCCTGGCCTGGCAGACCGAACGCCGCTTCGACGTGATCTGTGTCACTGGCGCCGTCGACGTGGTGCCGTCACAGTTTGCTTCGTGGTTGCGTCCGGGTGGTCGCCTGTATGTCATCCAGGGCCGTTCGCCGGCGATGGAAGCACTGCTGGTGAAGGCCGATGGCAGCACCGAGTCGCTGTTCGAGACCGATATCGATTACCTGCGTGGTGCCGCCCCGGCCCCCCAGTTCCACCTCTGAGTCCAAGGAAGCCGCAATGATCCGCCGATCCCTCGCTGTTGCGCTGGCCACTGCCCTGCTGCCGTTGTCCGCCCATGCCGCCGACCTGCTGCAGGTCTATGAAATGGCGCGCAATGGTGACCCGCAGCTGTCCGCCGCCGAATCCACCCGGCTGTACGACAAGGAAGGCGCCGTGCAGGCGCGTGCTGCCCTGCTGCCGCAGATCAATGGCCAGGCCCAGTTGAGCCGCACCCGCACCGAAGCCGACCATGACGCCAACTCCGGCACGGTCACCAGCAAGCGCCGCAACTACACGATCGACGGTTCGCAGACGCTGTTCAACTGGACGCAGATCAACAACCTGCGCTCGCAGCGCGAGCTGAGCAAGGCGGCTGATTTCACCCTCGACTCGGCCAACGACAACCTGATCGTGCGCACCTCGGCGGCCTACTTCAACGTGCTGGTGGCGATCGAATCGCTGAACGCCGCACAGACCAATGAAGCGGCCGCGAAGAAGCAGTTCGACTTCGCCGACAAGCGCCTGGAAGTGGGCCTGGCGCCGATCACCGACGTGCACGAGGCCCGCGCCCAGTACGACCAGGCGCGCGCCAACACCATCGTTGCGCAGAACACCCTGGCCGATAACTACCAGGCCCTGACCGAACTGACCGGCCAGCCCGTGGTCAACCTGAAGGGCCTGCCGGCCGATTTCCGGCCGGAAGTGCCGGCCAACCGCGGCAACCTGGACCAGCTGGTGCAGCAGGCGACCACGCAGAATCCGGCGCTGAAGGCGCAGGAGCTGAAGGTCGGTGCCGCCGAAGCCGGCGTGCAGGCCGCCCGTGGCGGTCACTACCCGACCCTGTCGCTGGGCGGCAGCTGGGGCAAGAGCGCGACCTGGGGCGACAGCGTCGGCGCCGGTTCGCTCTCCCCCGATGCACGCACCAACAGCATCGGCCTGACCCTGAGCGTGCCGATCTTCTCCGGCGGCGCCACCCAGTCCGGCGTGCGCCAGGCGCTGGCCCAGCGTGACATCGCCCAGGATGGTTTCGAGCAGCAGAAGCGCGCGCTGGACCGCAACACCCGCAATGCCTACCAGACCCTGGTGCAGGGCATCAGCGAAGTGGAAGCGCGCCGTTTGGCCGTGGTTTCCGCGCAGAGCGCCTACGATGCCTCGCAGGTCGGCCTGGAAGTGGGTACCCGCACCGTGCTGGACGTGATCCAGAACCAGCGCATCCTGTTCTCCGCACAGCTGGATTACGCGCAGGCCCGCTACAACTTCCTGCAGAACCGCCTGCTGCTGAGCCAGGCCGTGGGTGGCCTGGATGTCGCCGAACTGCAGGACATCAACCGCCTGCTGACCCAGGACGCGGGCAACCCGTCGACGACCACGAACTGAGTCGGCGCGACCGGCCTGGTCACAAAGCCACCCGCGAGGGTGGCTTTTTTATTGATTGCAGGTGGCCTGCGGTGTGTGGGGGCGCTAGCGCGAACGCCCGGCGCGCCGACGCAACAGGACGCCTGCCAACACGACCGCCAGCACCACCAGCACCGGTAGAAACAGCCGCGACGTGGCTGCCGGCAACAGGCACAGTGCGGTTGCCACTGGGGAGAGCACCATCGGGATCAGCCGTCGTTCGCCGGCCGCGGCCCGCACCTGCCACTGGCTGCGGGCAACGCCGAGGCACACGGCGGCCAGGACCAGCAGGCCTGCGGGCCCCGGCAACTGTGGAAGCCACTCCTCCGGCAGCGACAGCGCCAACGCCGCCGACAGCACGGTCAGCGCCAGCGTCAGCAGCAAACGCGCACCGGTACCCACTGCGCCGGACTTCGGCGGCCAGACTTCCCTCCCCAGCCGCGCTGCCAACAGCAGCAGCACCAACTGCAGGGCCGCCAGCCCCGCGCCGCCCGCCAACGGCAACAGTGGCAGCAACCACTGCAGCTGCGGGATCCCCTGCAACGCCACCGACAGCGGCCGCGTGCTGGCCAACGCAGCAAACTCGACAAGGCCCGACTGCAGCGCAGCCAGTACCATCAGCCACAACATCGCCATCAGCACCGCTGCGCCAGCGGCTCTGGAAACCTGCGAACGAGGGCGCGGCACCCGCCCGGAAAACCCTGCCAGCAGGCCCGCACCCAGCAGGACGCCGAGCAATGCCACGCCCGCTGCCAGCACGCCACCCAACCCGAAGCGATAGGGCGCGGTAGCCGATGGCAGCCACGGAATCCAATGCGCGTAGTGCACATGGCGTGCTGCCAGCAACAACAGCAGCAGGCCCACGCCCAGCTTCACCGTCAACAGTGCACTGGCCAACAACAGCGCGCGCGGCGTCCGCAGCACTGCAGCGGCAGCCC
Source organism: Stenotrophomonas sp. 10L48 (assembly GCF_056395105.1). Lineage (NCBI taxonomy): Bacteria > Pseudomonadati > Pseudomonadota > Gammaproteobacteria > Lysobacterales > Lysobacteraceae > Stenotrophomonas > Stenotrophomonas sp. 10L48. The sequence continues at coordinate 8,466 of NZ_JBFTIX010000014.1, forward strand.
CCAGCAGCAGCACCAGAATCGCAGCCGCCAGCGGCAAGGGCAGCCACTGCCCGGGTGCAGCGTCGATGACCTCGGCGGCTGCGTACAGATGACGCGCCATCGATTGCGCCAGCCCTGCGATGGTCGCCGCCAGTTCCAGCAGCAGGGTAATCACCAGTACATCGGCAGGCAGCCTGCCCCAGGCGGCACGCAGCAGACCATGCAGACCCGAAGCATCCGGCAGGCGCCGCATCGCCATGCGCAGGCAATACAGCATCGGCACTGCGCCCAACGCCGCCAGCAACAGGCTGAGGACAATGGCGGGCCCCGCCTGTGCCGCCGTGTGCTGCCCGACCAGGGCGACAACGCTGCCGCCCAACAGCAGGGTCAGCGCCACCACCAGCAGATGGTCGGTGCCCAGCCTCCCGGGCTTCGCGCTGGCGTGCAGCGCGCCTCCGTTGTCGCCGATCATTCAAAGCTCCCTTGATGTCGCCCAAGCGTGGTCGACAACAGGCTGGCAGCCTGACGCGGTAAGCGGAATCGGAATCTGCGCCATACGAACGATGATGTGACAGCTTGCACGCCGTGGTCGGCGCGAGCGGTCCAGCTACGACAGATTCACCACCATCAAGCAGGCTTGATGCAGGCGTTCACGACAGCGCAAAGGCAGGGCGCCCTTGAAACACCTGAGGGCGACAGGCGGGGTCTCAGGCCAGCGGCGGCGGCAGGTGTGGAGCCACCAGCTGCAGGGTCCGCTGCAGCGCGCCGCGGCCATTGCTGACCAGCGTGCAACCGGCGCGGGCCATGTCTTCGCGCGCCTGCACGTCGTCGAGCAGGTGCAGCAGCAGATCACCCACCGCCTGCACGTCCTCGCCGATCAGCAGTGCACCGGCCTCGCGCATGCGCCGCGAGATCTCGGCGAAGTTGTGCAGATGCGGGCCGGTCACCGCTGCGGTGCCCATCGCTGCCGGTTCCAGCAGGTTGTGGCCGCCGATGGCCTGCAGGCTGCCACCGACGAAGGCGACCTGGGCACAGCCGTAGAACGGCATCAGTTCGCCCAGCGTGTCGATGACGAAGACATCGCTACGCGCGTCCGGCCACTGCTGTGCGCGCCGCGTCGACACGTTCCAGCCCTGCTCGCGGGCCAGCGCCTCCACCTTGGGGAAGCGCTCCGGATGCCGCGGCGCCCACAGCAGCAGCAGGTCCGGATGCTGCTGGCGCAGGCGGCGGTGCAGGTCGATCACTGCCTGCTCTTCACCATCATGCGTGCTGGCCGCGATCCACACCGGGCGCGTGGCCGGCACATGGGCATGGAACTGTTCGATGAAGGGCTGCACGTCCGGCGTGGCGATGTCGAACTTCAGGTTGCCCAGTGCCTGCACCTGTTCCGGCGCCGCGCCCAGCTGCACGAACCGCGCAGCGTCATCCTGCGACTGTGCGGCCACGCAGGTGACCGTGCGCAGCGCACGCCGGATCAACGCCGCCAGCACGCGGTAGCCGCGCAGCGATCGGGCCGACAGGCGCGCATTGAGGATGTACACCGGAATGCGACGGTCGCGGCAGCCGAACAGCATGTTCGGCCACAGCTCGGTTTCCAGGATCAGCGCCAGGCTGGGCTGGAAGTGCCCCAGGAAGCGGTTGACGCTGCCCGGCACGTCGTACGGCAGGTACACATGGTCCAGCGCATCGCCCCACAGCGCGCGCACCCGTTCCGAGCCGGTCGGGGTGATGGTGGTGATGACCCAGCGGATGTCCGGCCGCTGCGCGCGCAGCGCATTGACCAGCGGCGCAGCGGCGTTGACCTCGCCCACCGAGACCGCATGCAGCCAGACCCGGGGCTGGCCGCTGGGCTGCGGATAGGACGCATAGCGTTCATCCCAGCGCCGGAAGTATTCACGGACCCGGAAGCCGCGCCAGACCAGGTGGTACACGGTGATCGGCAGCAGGAGGTACAGCACGGCCGAGTACAGGCCACGCAGGATCCATTCGACAGGGTCTTTACGCATGCGGCAAGGATACGGGAGCCCCCCGGGAAAGACACGCGGCCGGATTGGTAGAATGGCGGCATGTCCGATGCCACCACCGCCGTCCGTCCGTCGCTGCGTGATCCACGCAACTGGCCGATGTTTGCCGTCATGTTCACTGCCTTCGGGATCGCCCGGCTGCCGTGGACGCTGCAGCGCGTGCTGGGCCGCGGGGTCGGCTCGATCGCCTGGCGCCTGGCCGGCAGCCGCCGCCATGCCGCCGAGGTCAACCTCAAGCTGTGCTTTCCCGAGAAGGACGAGGCCTGGCGCAAGCGCCTGGTGCGCGACAGCTTCGACGCCTTGGGTGTGGGCATCTTCGAATGCGCGCGTTCCTGGTGGGGCAGCATCGACAGCATCCGCCCGCAGGTGCACATCGAAGGGCTGGAACACCTCAAGCAGATGCAGGCCGAAGGCCGCGGCGTGCTGCTGGTCTCGGGCCACTTCATGACCCTGGAGATGTGCGGCCGCCTGCTGTGCGACCACGTCGACCTGTCCGGCATGTACCGCAAGCACAAGAACCCGGTGTACGAGTGGGCGGTGAAGTTCGGCCGCCTGCGCTATGCCAAGGCGATGTACGCCAACGAGGACATCCGCGCGACGGTGCGCCACCTGAAAAAGGGCGGCTTCCTCTGGTACGCACCCGACCAGGACATGCGCGGCAAGGACACCGTATTCGTGCCGTTCTTCGGCCACACCGCCTCCACCATCACCGCAACCCACCAGCTGGCGCGGATGACCGGTTGTGCGGTCATCCCCTACTTCCATCGCCGCGAAGGCGGGAAGTACTTCCTGAAGATCGGCGCGCCGCTGGAGAATTTCCCCAGCGAGGACGTCGAAGCCGATACCGCGCGGGTCAACCAGGCCATCGAGCAGATGGTGCGCGAGGCACCGGACCAGTACCTGTGGATCCATCGCCGCTTCAAGCGCCAGCCAGGCGGGCGCAGCGATTTCTACAAGTGACGTGAGATTTGGATGGCTCATCCACGCATGGCGTGGATCTACTGGGAATGCCGATCAGTAGATCCACGCCATGCGTGGATGTTCTCTCTTCCGATGCCGGAATCTACAACGGCCAACGACACCAGGCGTGAGGGTAGTCCCCCAGCCCACCAGCCAATCCGGCCCGCACCGGATTGCCCAGGATGTACATCGCGTTGTCATGAAGGGATTCATCGGTACGCACCGCATGGTCGTGATAGCCGTGCTGCCAGAGCGGCCCTTTTCGTCCCGATATCCGGTTCAGCTGCCGGCTGCTGCGTGATTTCAGCAACGCCATGCACTGGGCCAGCGTTCCCTTCTGCAGCTCCATCAACCAGTGCAGGTGGTCGGGCATCACCACCCAGGCGAGGCTGTGGCTGATGCCGCTGCGTTCGACGAAGCGCAGCGCGTCCACCAGCACAGCGACATTGCCTGCGTCGGAGAAGAATGGCTCCCGGCCACGCGTTGTTGTGGTCAGGGAATAGACATTTCCCGTGCGGGAGTAGCGACCGTAGCGGAGTCTGGGGCTTGCCATGGGGACAGACTGCGGTTTGCCCGATCATCCTTGCATTGGCGGACCACCCTGCGGCCAGTCGGGAAAAGCCGCGACACCGGCCAATGTTCATGGGAAAGCCCATCCACGCATGGCGTGGATCTACTGCTCCCCCGCCAGACACGTCCCCGGAGATCCACGCCATGCGTGGATACGACCAGCCACCCCGCACAATCCAGTAAATCCAAGCCATGCGTGGATAGGCCCCAACCCGCACACGCAAGTAGATCCACGCCATGCGTGGATACGACCAGCCACCCCGCACAATCCAGTAGATCCACGCCATGCGTGGATAGGCCCCAACCCGCACAATCCAGTAGGTCCACGCCATGCGTGGATAGGACGTTCCCCAACCCCGCACAATCCAGTAGATCCACGCCCTGCGTGGATGCGGAGATTACCCGGCGCCCGGCTGATCGTCCGGTTCGCGCGCCAGCAACGTGCCGACGAACAGCGCGGCGAGCAGGACGGTCAAGCCGCCCCAGAACGCGGAATAGAACGCCAGGTGCGTATTGAGCGGGAACACGGTGACCGCCAGTGCCAGCATTGCCGGGCGTGCACGTTCGCGCGCCGGGGCCGGGGCGAAACGCCATGCCCGCCATGCCTGTGCCACCGCCGCCAGCCACAGCAGCAGCCCCAGCACACCTGTCTCAGCCAGGATCTCCAGCACGATCTGATGGGCGTGCAGCGCGGGCATGGTGCCCCACACCGCCGGTCCTTCATCCGCAACGCAGTGGGGATAGGCATCGCGGAAGCCGCGTGCACCGACACCATTGATCGGGTGTGCTTCGATCATGCAGGCCGCCGCACTCCAGATGCGGGTACGACCGGACAGTGCCTGCTCGACCCCATCCTCGCCACCGCCCCAGGCCATTGCCGTGCGCGCCACACGCTCACGCAGCTGCGGCACGCTGGCGGCCAGTACGCTCGCCGAGAGAATACCCACCAGCGCGAGCAGGCCCAGCCGCTTCCATCCCAGCTGGCGCACGCCGCTGTAGGCGACCACCAGGCCGAAGGTGATCCATGAGGCACGCGAGCCGGCCAGCAGCAGCACCACGCCCACCGCGGCGACGGCCAGCAACCAGCCCGCATTGCCGAAACGGCGCGCCACCGGCAACAACAGGAACGGCGAAAGACTGGCCAGCACCTGGCCGAATTTCAGGTTGCACGGCCCAAGCGCGCCGCTGAGACGGTCGGCCAGCGCGGCTTCTTCAGCCGGGCACAATGCGTGGCCGCTGATGGCCAGCTTGATCTGCTGCAGCGACCAGAACCAGGGGCTGGTGCCTGCCAGTGCCTGCACCAGCGCATCAAGCGTCCACAGGCCGGTGATCACCGCCAACCCACCCAGGGTCAGGCGCCGCCGCTGCGGGGTGGCCACGGCGATCGCCACCAGCCACATGAAAGGCAGATAGCGCAGCCCGGCCGCAGCCTTGGTCCACGACGCCGAAGGGTCCACGGCATCGAAGGCCGAGAACGCCTGCGGCAACCAGTAGCCGAGGAAAAGAATCGATGTCAGTGCCCACGCTGCCGGGCTCAGCAGATGAGGGCGATGCTGCACCCGGCGGATGACCATGCGTGCGGCGGCGTACAACGCCCCCAGGCCCAGCACTGTTTCGGCGATACCCGGCAGCGGCCACAACGCGACGTAGGCCAGCACCCACCAGGGTGCCCAGCGGCCGGCGCGCTCATCGCGCAGGGGCGGCGTGGCGTCAGCCAGCGAGGTCGGCATAAAGACGGAGGGTATCGCGCTGCATGGCCTGCAGGGTAAACGGGATACGGCCTGGCAGCGACGGCGGCTGTGCCAACAGGGCCAGCGCACGTTCACCCAGCAGCTGCGCATTGCCCAGCGGCACGGCGCCACTGGGTTGCAGCTGCTGCAGCAGTTCGCCGACCCCACCATGGTTCCAACCCAGCACCGGGCGGCCGACCGACAACGCTTCGACCACGGTGCGACCAAAGGCTTCCGGTTTGTCCGACAGCTGCAGCACCAGATCGCTGGCGGCGTACGCCTGGGCGATGCGCGCAGTCGGCGTGCTGATGTGCACCGCCCCGGTCACGCCCAGTGCGGCCGCCTGCCTGCGCAGCTCTGCCACATAGGCTTCCCGGCCAGGCTCGTCGGTGCCCAGCATCCACAACTGTGCCGGCACGCCTGCTGCACGGACATCGGCAAGCAGCTGCAACGCGTGGGCGTGCCCTTTCAGGCGGGTGCCGCGACCGGGCAGCAGCAACAGCGGTCCGTCGACCTGGGCCAGCCACGGGTAGTCGGCCGCCAGCGCCAGCCGGGGGCGCCGATCAGCGCGTGCCACGCGCGGGAACTGGCTGACATCCACCCCGCGCGGGATCACCTGCAGCCTGTCGTGCGGCACCGTCGGGTAATGCGTGTGTACGTAGTCGCGCACGCTGTTGGACACACAGATCACGCGTTCGCCGCTGGTCATCACCGCGCTGTAGCGGCTGGGCGAATTCAGCCCATGCACGGTAGTCACCCAATGCGGGCGTTGCGCCGGCTGCATCGCACGGATCGCGTACAGCCCCAGCCACGCCGGCAGGCGCGAACGGGCGTGGACGATGTCGGCGCCCACTTCGGTGAACAGGCGACGCAGGGTAGGCAGATGGCGCAGCGTCAGCAGCGACTTGCGGCCGATATCCAGGGTCAGGTGCTCGGCACCGCTGTCGAGCAGCGGCTGCACCAGGCGACCACCAGCGGACACCACCAGCGCGCGATGGCCGGCAGCGACCAGGGCCGCGGCGATTTCAAGGGTCGAGCGCTCGACACCGCCGGAGTGCAGCGCCGGCAGCAACTGCACCACGGTCAATCGGCGCATCGAGGGGGCAGCCGTTTAGTCGGCCAGCACGAACACGGCGCCGCAGTAAGCACACTGCGCTTGCCCGTTGGGTTCGTCTTCGATCGGCAGGTACACCCGCGGATGCGAGTTCCACAGCGCCATTTCCGGGGTCGGGCAGCTCAGCGGCAGATCGCTGCGGTGCACGGTGTAGCGCTTTTCGGCGTTGGCGGGCGCGGTGGCGGTATGGCTCATGGCGGATGTCGATGAACGGATTGCGAGGCCTGCGATTCTAGCATCTGGGCCCGGCAAACACCGTGCGCGGCGTGGCCGCTGCGCGCGGCGGCCCGCTTGCAGCCTTCGCCGGTGCAGCCACGTGCGACCGCCCTGCCCCTCCCGCGCTGCCGTTGCCCTGCCCCATCGGCGGGAAATCCCAGGCAGGCCAGTCAGTTCCGCGCGGAATCGGCCGTCGTTCGAATTTCCCGCATTTGGATCGAACTAAATGGCACTTGTCAGGGCGCTGCCGGCTGTTGCAGCATCGGCAGCGATCCATTCCTGACCCGATCGCATGGCCCGTCCCCCACCGGACCTGCATCGCCTCCCGACTGCCCTGCGGCGGAAGGGGCGATGCTGTCCGTGGTGTTCGCCGATGCGGGTTCTGCCTGCCGCCTGCCCTACCGGGAGACCCTGCATGACCCTGTCCGATCCGCGCCGCGCCCTGCTTCCGCTCGCCCTGGCCCTGGCCTGTGCGACCACTGCGACGCCGGTGCTGGCGCAAGGGCTGCAGACCTCCTTCGAGCCGGGCGAACCGGCACCGGCCAGGTCCGATGGCACCTTGTCCGTCGACGTCGGCAGCGGCCCCGGCGCGCCGTACGCGGCCAAGCGCAACGTCGGCTACAGCGGCCTGCATGCGTTGCACTACAGCACCAGTGGCGGCCAGGCACGCCGCGAACTGTTCAAGACCGATCTGCCCATCGACACCGACACCACGCTGTCCTGGCTGGTACTGCCGGAGATCGTCGGCAAGGACACCGTGGCCTCCACCTATGTCTCGCTGGACCTGCTGCTGGACGATGGCAGCCGCGTCTCCGCCAGCGGCGCGCGCGACCAGCACGGCGTAGCGCTGGGCGCACGGGCGCAGGGCGATTCGAAGACGTTGTACCCGCAGCAGTGGGCGCGCAAGGCGGTCAGGCTGGGCGACATGCCGGCGCTGAAGGGCCGCCGCGTGCTGGCCATCGAGCTCGAGGTGGCCAGCGCCAATGGCGCGCCTGTGTCGGGCTGGATCGACGACGTGCGCCTGGACGTGCAGCCACGGCAGGCGCCGCAGCGCGTCTCCGACTGGGTACTGACCACGCGCGGAACCCAGGCCAACGGCACCTTCTCGCGCGGCAACAACTTCCCGGCCACTGCGGTACCGCACGGCTTCAACTTCTGGACGCCGGTGACCGATGCCAGCGCACTGAACTGGCTGTACCGCTGGAACGAGCAGAACGATGCGAAGAACCGGCCGCAGCTGCAGGCGTTGGCGCTGAGCCACCAGCCCAGCCCGTGGATGGGCGACCGCCAGACCTTCCAGGTGATGCCCTCCGCCACGCGCGGTGTGCCCGAAGCGGACCGCAGCAAGCGGGCGTTGTCCTTCGACCGCACGCAGGAAAACGCGCGCCCGTACCGCTACGACGTGCGCTTCGACAACGGCATCGCCGCGTCCATCGCCCCCACCGACCATGCCGCGTTGTTCCGCTTCGAGTTTCCCGAAGGTGGCGACGCCAACCTGCTGTTCGACAACGTCGATGCCCGCGGCGGACTCACCCTCGATGCCGCCACGCAGACGTTGACCGGCTACACCGATACCCGCAGCGGCCTGTCCAACGGCGCCACCCGCATGTACGTGGTCGCCAGCTTCGACAGGCCGTGGCGCAGCAGCGGCCAGATCGGCACCGGCCGCCCGACCGGCTACATCAAGTTCGACCCAGGCAGCGAGCGCCGGGTGACGATGCGCATCGCCACCTCGTTGATCTCCGTCGAGCAGGCGCGGCACAACCTGGCACTGGAAATCGCCGCCGCCGATACGCTGGAAAGCGTGGCCGGACGCGCACAGGATGCGTGGGATGCGCGCCTGGCCCGTTTCGACATCGGCAATGCCAGTGACGACCAGAAGACCACGCTGTACTCCAGCCTGTACCGGCTGTACCTGTACCCCAATTCCGGCCACGAGAATGTGGGCACCGCCGCCGCGCCCGAGTGGCGCTATGCCAGCCAGGCCAGCGCCGCCGATGACAACACCGACGGCAGCGCGACGCGCAGCTTCGCACCGGTGCGCGACGGCAAGGTCTTCGTCAACAACGGCTTCTGGGACACGTTCCGCACCACCTGGCCGGCGTATGCGCTGTTCACCCCGGATGATGCCGGGCAGCTGGTACAGGGTTTCATCGAGCAGTACCGCGCCGGTGGCTGGGTCGCGCGCTGGTCCTCGCCGGGCTACGCGGACCTGATGGTCGGCACCAGCTCGGACGTCGCCTTCGCCGATGCGTGGCTGAAGGGCATCGGTGGCTTCGATCCGGAAGAGGCCTACGCCGCAGCGCTGAAGAACGCCACCGTGGTGCCACCGGACCGCCACGTCGGCCGCAAGGGCATGGATCGTTCGACGTTCCGCGGCTATGCCAGCGCCGACGTGCATGAAGGCATGTCGTGGACGATGGAAGGTGCACTCAACGATTTCGGCATCGCCAACATGGCCGATGCCCTGGCCAAGCGCGCGACGACACCGTCCGCACGCGAACGCTACGCCACCGAGGCCGACTATTTCCGCCACCGCGCCGGCAGCTACGCGACGTTGTTCGATCCGGCCGCCGGCTTCTTCCAGGGCCGCAGGCCCGATGGCAGTTGGCGCCTGCAGGCCAAGGACTACGACCCGCGCGTGTGGGGCCACGACTACACCGAGTCCAATGGCTGGACGTTCGCCTTCACCGCCGCGCACGATGGCGAAGGCCTGGCCGCGCTGTACGGTGGCCGCGACAAGCTGGCCGCCAAGCTCGATACCTTCTTCGCCACCCCGGAAACCGCCGACGCCGCATTCGCCGGCTCCTACGGCGGCACCATCCATGAGATGACCGAAGCGCGCGACGTGCGCATGGGCATGTACGCGCACAGCAACCAGCCGGCACACCACATCCCGTGGATGTACCTGTATGCCGGGCAGCCGTGGAAGACCCAGCAGCATGTGCGCGAGATCCTGTCGCGGCTGTATGTCGGCAGCGAGATCGGCCAGGGCTATCCGGGCGACGAGGACAACGGCGAGACCTCGGCGTGGTACGTGCTGGCCTCGCTGGGCCTGTATCCGCTGCGCATGGGTGCGCCGGAGTACGTGATTGGTTCGCCGGCGTTCCAGCATGCGCGCGTCGAGCTGCAGGGCGGCGCGGTGTTGACCGTCAATGCACCGCAGAATTCGCCGGAGAACGTGTACGTGCAGTCGCTGAAGATCAACGGCAAGCCGTGGAGCAAAACCTGGGTGCCGCACGAAGTGATCGCCAAGGGTGCAACCCTGGACTTCGTGATGGGCCCGCAGCCGTCACGCTGGGGCAGCGGCGTGGATGATGTACCGCGCTCGCTGACCGCCCGCGGCCAGCGCCCGCAGTTGCTGCACGATCTGCTCGGCAACGGCGCGCAGGCGGCACTGGCTGATGGCCGCGCCCTGCCCGCGCTGATCGACGACGATGCCAACACGGCCGTGCCGCTGGGCGGCGGCGTGACCATCGCACTGAGCCACGTGGGCGATGGCGTACCGACGATGTACACGCTGACCAGCGGTGACGGCACGATCCGTGGCGGTGAGTGGACGCTGGAAGCGCGTGCCGGCAACGGGCGCTGGGTAACGCTGGACCAGCGACGCGGCGAAGATTTCACCTCGGCGCGGCAGACCCGCCCGTTCCGTATCGCCTCGCCCTCACGCTACGCCGAGTACCGTCTGCGCCTGGCTGCGCCGGGGCGCCTGCAGCTGGCCGAGATCGAACTGTTGGCGCCCTCCCCCCTACAATGACGTCCATGCGCCTACGTTTGCTCCCCCTCGCTCTTGCCGCCCTTGTATTTCCCAGCCTCAGCCACGCACAACCGCAGACCCAGGCCTTCGATGGCCAGGTCAGCCGTGACGGGGTGACCCTGTACTACCAGGATGCCACCGGCGCGCTGGCCGCGCCGGTGCGCAAGCGCATCATCGATACGTTCTACTTTGCTTACCTGCGCGAGCGTGCGGACTTCCGCCCGGCCGCGCCGAACGAAGTGCGCATCGTGATCGATCCGGCGTACAACGGCGTCGCCTTCGTCGRCGACAAGGACAAGGCCAGCACCATCACCATCAATCCGGGCTGGCTGGTCCAGCACCCGGATGACATCGATCTGGTCACCCACGAAGCGATGCACATCGTGCAGGGCTACCCCAGCTACGGCGACAAGCGCGTGCCGGGCTGGCTGGTGGAGGGCATCGCCGACTACGCCCGCGATCGCTACGGCATGAACAACGCCGCTGCCGGCTGGGCGTTGCCGGACAAGCTGAGCCAGGGCCAGACGGTGGAAAGCGGCTACCGGGTGACCGGTGCCTTCCTGAAGTGGGCCGAAGCGGCGCACCCGGGACTGGTGCTGGCACTGGACAAGGATCTGCGCGACGGGCGCTATGCACCGGCGCTGTGGCAGAAGCACACCGGCAAGCCCCTGCCGGCGCTGTGGGCGGAGTATGCCAAGCCGCGCTCCCCGGCCCCTGCGCCGCCGCCCGCGCGACGCGCGAAGCGGCGGTAAGTTCGATGTTGCCGGGGCGATGCCCCGGCCTTCAACGCGACTGCACGAAACCGGCGTACAGCGCGAACAGCTGCTGGAAATACCGCTTGCTCACTCGACTGCGCATGACATTGCTCCGCCCATGGAAAGTTGGTCGGGCCCAGGGTGGGAAGGCCGGTCCGGTCCCTTCCCACGGCCAGGCCGCGTGGGCGTATTGGGCCGCAGCAAGGTTGCAGGGCGATTACCGGGCGGCTGCAGTTCTCCGGTAGCGCCGGGCCATGCCCGGCGGAACATGCCCGGCGGAACACGGGAAGCGCCGCGCTGCGCGGTTGCCGGGCAGCGGCCGGCACTACCGTTTCCGCGTTGCTTCTCCGGTAGCGCCGGGCCATGCCCGGCGGAACACGGGAAGCGCCGCGCTGCGCGCTCGCTGGGCATGGCCCGGCGCTACCCGATCCGGTTTCCGCTGGGCGGAAACAGAAACGCGCCCGTGGGGCGCGTTTCTGCAGATCGCAGCGGAACGAAGGCTTATGCCTTCTTTTCCGCTTCGATCTGCTTGCGGATCTGCGCATCGACCGCGGCGATCGCGGTCATGTTCAGGATCCGGCGCGAGGTCGCGCTGGTGGTCAGGATGTGCACCGGCTTGTTGACGCCCATCAGGATCGGACCGATCGCCACGCCATCGGTGAACACGCGCACCAGGTTGTAGGCGATGTTGGCCGCTTCCAGGTTCGGCAGCACGAACAGGTTGGCACGGCCCTGCAGGGTCGAGCCCGGCAGCAGCTTCTGGCGCAGGGCTTCATCCCATGCGGTGTCGCCCTGCATTTCGCCGTCCACGTTCAGACGCGGGTTGCGCTTGAGCAGCAGCTCGCGCACCTGGCGCATCTTCAGCGCATCCTTCGAATCGTGGCTGCCGAAGTTGGAGTGCGACAGCAGCGCCACCTTCGGTTCGACGCCGAACAACTTCATGCGGTAAGCGGCCTGCAGGGTCGCTTCGCACAGCTGCTCTGCGGTCGGGTCTTCCTGCACGTGCGTATCGACGAAGAAGAACACGCCCTGCTGGTTGATCACGCCGGTCATCGCCGAGGTCGAGGTGACCTTCGATTCCAGCGGCAGCACGCTGCGCACGTAACCCAGCTTCTTGTGGAAGCGGCCGACGATGCCGGTCAGCATCGCATCGGCTTCGCCACGGGCCACCATCACCGCAGCGATCAGGGTCGGCCGCGAACGCATCAGGTTCTTGGCGGCGGCCACGGTGACGCCACGACGGCCGGTCAGGCCGTGGTAGTACTGCCAGTATTCGTTGAAGCGCGGGTCGTCATTGATGTTGGTGACTTCAATGTTCTCGCCGATCTTCAGGCGCAGGCCGAGGCGTTCGATGCGCGATTCGATCACTTCCGGGCGACCGATCAGGATCGGATGTGCCAGGCCATCGTCGACCACGTTCTGCACCGCCTGCAGCACCACTTCTTCTTCGCCCTCGGCATACACCACGCGCTGCTTGTCGCTGCGCGCGCGGTCGTAGACCGGCTTCATCATCAGGCTGGTGCGGTAGACGAACTGCGACAGCTTCTGCCGGTAGGCTTCCATGTCGGCGATCGGACGGGCGGCCACGCCCGAATCCATCGCGGCCTGGGCCACGGCGGCCGACAGCTCCACCAGCAGGCGACGGTCGAACGGACGCGGGATCAGGTATTCGCGGCCGAAGCTGGGGGTCTCACCGCCATAGGCAGAGCCCATGTCGGTGGCGGCGCGGCGGGCCAGCGCGGCGATCGCGCGCACGCAGGCGATCTTCATTTCCTCGTTGATCGCGGTCGCACCGACGTCCAGCGCACCGCGGAACAGGTACGGGAAGCACAGCACGTTGTTGACCTGGTTCGGGTAGTCCGAACGGCCGGTACCGATGATCGCGTCCGGACGCGCGGCGCGCACCAGTTCCGGCATGATTTCCGGGGTCGGGTTGGCCAGGGCGAAGATCACCGGGTCCGGCGCCATCGTCTTGACCATCTCGGCGGTCAGGATGCCCGGCGCCGACAGGCCCAGGAAGATGTCCGCGCCATCGACGATCTCGGCCAGCGTGCGCTTGTCGGTGTCGCGCGCATAGCGCAGCTTTTCCGGGTCCAGGTCGGTACGGCCGGTGTGGATCACGCCTTCGCGGTCGAAGGCCAGGATGTTCTCCGGCTTCAGGCCCAGCTGCACCAGCATGTTCACGCAGGAAATGCCGGCCGCGCCCATGCCCGTGGTCGCCAGCTTCACTTCTTCGATCTTCTTGCCGGTGATCGCCATGGCGTTGAGCACCGCAGCACCGACGATGATCGCCGTGCCGTGCTGGTCGTCATGGAACACCGGGATCTTCATGCGCTCGCGCAGCTTGCGCTCGACGATGAAGCACTCCGGTGCCTTGATGTCTTCCAGGTTGATGCCGCCGAAGGTCGGCTCCAGCGAGGCGATGATGTCGACCAGCTTGTCCGGGTCGTTCTCGTCCACTTCGATGTCGAACACATCGATGCCGGCGAACTTCTGGAACAGCACGCCCTTGCCTTCCATCACCGGCTTGCCGGCCAGCGCGCCGATGTTGCCCAGGCCCAGCACCGCGGTGCCGTTGGAGATCACCGCCACCAGGTTGCCGCGGGCGGTCAGCTCGCTGGCCTGCTGCGGATCGGCCTTGATCGCTTCACAGGCGTACGCCACGCCCGGCGAATACGCCAGCGACAGGTCGCGCTGGGTCAGCATGGGCTTGGTAGCGGAAACCTTGATCTTGCCGGGCGGAGACATCCGGTGGTAATCGAGGGCGGCCTGTTTGAAATCTTCGTTGGACATCGATGTGGGTTACATGAATGGGCAGAAGGGACAGGGGATCATACCCCCGTTGGAGCGGTCGGACCTGTCGCTATGCTGTCGCAGTGATGCTGCGACCGCACAATTCCATGGCGTATGCGACGTTACCAGAGCACAGCTTCGGCGCTGGCGATGACAGCCGTGGGACGCCTTGAAACGCTGCGGGGCCGTGCCACTGTCGTGACCGGCCCCGCAGTACCACACACCCGGATCAGCCCTTGGCGGGCAGCGCCTCGGTCATCGCCAGCGGCACGGCATCGACCGGCGGCGGCAGTTCGCTTTCGCGACCATCCAGCGCCAGCTTCAGGCGGTCGCGGTCCAGCGCACCTTCCCAGCGCGAGACCACCACCGTGGCCACCGCGTTGCCGATGAAGTTGGTCAGCGAGCGGCACTCGCTCATGAAGCGGTCCACGCCCAGGATCAGCGCCATGCCGGCCACCGGCACTTCCGGCACCACCGCCAGGGTGGCGGCCAGGGTGATGAAGCCGGCACCGGTGACGCCGGCAGCGCCCTTGGAGCTGAGCATCGCCACCAGCAGCAGCGCGATCTGGTGGCCCAGGGTCAGCTCGGTGTTGGTGGCCTGGGCGATGAACAGCGCGGCCAGGGTCATGTAGATGTTGGTGCCGTCCAGGTTGAACGAGTAACCGGTGGGGACCACCAGGCCGACCACCGACTTGCTGCAGCCGGCACGTTCCATCTTCTCCATCAGCGACGGCAGCGCCGACTCCGACGACGAGGTGCCCAGCACCAGCAGCAGCTCGGCCTTCAGGTAACGGGCCAGCTTGAACACCGAGAAGCCACACAGGCGGCAGACCACGCCCAGGATCACGGCAACGAACAGGAACGCGGTGAGGTAGAACGAGCCGACCAGCCAGGCCAGGTTGACCAGCGAGCCGACGCCGTACTTGCCGATGGTGAAGGCGATGGCACCGAAGGCACCGATCGGCGCGGCCTTCATCAGGATGTGCACCAGCTTGAACACCGGCGCGACCAGCGCTTCCAGGAAGTTCTGGATCGGCTTGCCCTTCTCGCCCACCGAGGCCAGCGCGATGCCGAACAGCACCGCCACGAACAGCACCTGCAGGATGTTGCCGTCAACGAAGGCGCTGATCAGCGTCTTCGGGATGATGTCCATCAGGAAGCCGACCAGGGTCAGGTCGTGCGACTTCTCGACATAGCTGTGCACCGCGGTCTGGTCCAGCTCGGCCGGGTTGATGTTCATGCCGGCGCCGGGCTGCACCACGTGCGCCACGATCATGCCGACGATCAGCGCCAGCGTGGAGAAGAACAGGAAATACGCCATCGCCTTGGCGAACACCCGGCCCACCGTGCGCAGGTGGGTCATGCCGGCGATGCCGGTGACGATGGTCAGGAAGATCACCGGGGCGATGATCATCTTCACCAGGTTGATGAAGGCATCGCCGAGCGGCTTCATCTTCTCGCCGATCAGCGGCTCGTAGTGGCCGAGGACAGCACCCAGGACGATCGCCACGATCACCTGGAAATACAGTTGGCGGTAGAGCGGCAACGGCTTGCTGGGCACCGGCGCAGCGGTCGGGATGTGCATGGCGGACTCCGGAAGGGGCGTTTTCAGGCACGTACGGCCCCGGAAATGCACGGGAACCGTTACCGTGGAAACTGACCGCACGCCCCGTGACTGCAGGCGCAGGGGTGCGACCAATGGACGCCTTTGTACGCGCCGGGCACGCCAGCGCAGATAACCTATTGGTACTAGCCCCCCGGTTCAGGTGGCTGCGCTGCCTACACTGGCGCCGCACCCCTGATCGCGGGGACGCCGGTGGCCCGACCTGAACGGCCGGGCGCGTCATTGCGAAAGTTCCGGCCATCGCGGCCGTTGTTGTCCTGTCCACACGCAATCCGAGAGAGCCGCACCACCCATGCGCCCGATTCCCACCTTGCTGGCCCTTTCCCTGGCCGCCCTCCCCGCCTTCGCATCCGCTGCGGATTTCGACAACTGGCCGACCAAGTACGCCTTCGGCGACGGCACCGAGCTGGCCGCTACCGCCAACATCGCCTACGACTACAACGACTTCTCGTCCGCCAGCGGCATCGAGGATGACGATGCGGTGCGTCGCAAGGAGTTCGGCGCGACCCTGAAAAAGAAGGGTGTGTACGACGCGATGGTCTACTACGACTTCCAGGCCGATACCTGGCTGGACGTGTTCGTGCGCTTCGAGAGCAAGGCGTTCTTCGGCCGCGATGTCGGCCGCTTCCGCTTCGGCTACATGAAGACCCCGGTCGGCCTGGATGCCAACACCTCCTCGCGCGCCGGCAGCTTCCTGGAAACCGCGCTGCCCGTGCAGGCGTTCTACGCAGGCCGCCGCACCGGCGTGGAATGGGTGCTGGAGCGTCCGCAGTACCTGCTGCAGGCCGGCGCCTATGGCGGCAAGGACCTGCAGGGCGACAACCCCGGCACCACCCAGGCGGTGCGTGCGGTGTGGACGCCGGTGAAGGCACCGGGCGATGTGATCCACCTCGGCCTGGCCTATTCGCAGGAAAATCCGCGCGGTTACCACGATGGCCGCGACGTGCACCACGAAGCCAGCGCGCGCCTGCGGGCCCGTCCGGAAGCCGGCCTGACCGACATCCGCCTGGTCGATTCGGGGGCGCTGGTCACCGCCGACCAGATCCGCCGCACCGGCCTGGAAGGCATCTGGATCCGCGGTCCGTTCTCGCTGCAGGCCGAAGCGCTGCAGGCCACCGTCACCCGCAATGATGGCAAGCCCGACTACACCGGCCACGGTCAGTACGCGATGGCCAGCTGGGTGCTGACCGGCGAATCACGCCCGTACAACGCCGGCGCCGTTGCCAACATCAAGCCGGCGCACGACTACGGTGCGGTGGAACTGGTGGCCCGCTACAGCCGCCTGGACCTGGACGACGGCAGCATCCTCGGTGGCCGCCAGCACGACCTGACCCTGGGCGCGAACTGGTACCTGACCAGCCACTTCAAGTTCCAGGCCAACTACGTGAAGGTCGACGCCAGCCGTCGCGGTGTGCGCAGCACCCCGGAGATCTTCGAACTTCGCGCGCAGATGCACTTCTGATCCCTTCCACGCGTCAGATCCCGGCGGGCGTGCATGCCACGCCCGCCGGCCCTGCGTAGACTGCCGCCATGTACTGGCTCAGCCGACACCGCCTGCAGTTGCTGACTATTCTGGTGATGGTGGCCGGCACCGTGCTGTGCGCGGCCGCCGCAGGCCACTACGCCTGGCGTCGCGCGCTGGGCACCGAAAGCGCGCAGGTGCAGCGGCAGCTGCAGCTGTATGGCCAGGGCCTGCAACAGCGCATCGACCGGTTCGGCACCCTGCCGCAGGTGATGGCGCTGGACCCGGACCTGCTGCATGCACTGCAGGTGCCGCCCCAGCCCGCCGAGCGGCAGCGCCTGAACCTCAAACTGCAGCGCGCCAACCAGGTTACCCGCACCTCGACACTGACCCTGGTCGGCCGCGATGGCGTGGCCGTGGCCGCCAGCAACTGGGACCAGCCGACCAGCAACGTCGGCGAGGATTACAGCTACCGTCCGTACTACCAGCAGGCGCTGGCCCATGGTCGTGGTCGCTTCTACGGCATCGGCATGACCACCGGCGTGCCCGGCTACTTCATGTCCGAGGCCATCCTCGATGCCGACAGCCAGCGCATCGGCGTGATCGTGATCAAGATCGAGCTGTCGGCACTGGAACAGGAATGGTTGAACAGCCCGGACGTGGTGCTGACCAGCGACAACCACGACGTGGTGTTCCTGGCCAACCGCGATGCCTGGCGCTACCGCCTTCTGCGTCCGCTCGGCACGGAGGAACGCCGCGAGATGCGCGCGGCGCGGCAGTATGCCGACCGCTCGCTGCAGCCGCTGCGCGTGCGCACCGAAGATGTGCTGGCCGATGGCGGCCGCATGGTGCGCCTGCTCGACCCGGCACTGCCGCAGGCGATGCTGTGGCAGACCCTGGCGCTGCCCGACGAAGACTGGAGCCTGCACCTGCTGCACGACGCCAGCGCGGCCACCAGCGCCGGCCGCGGCGCGGCAGTGGCCGGCGCCGCCGCTTGGCTGGCGCTGGGTTTCCTGGTGCTGTTCGTGCAGCAACGGCGTCGCCTGTCCAAGCACCGCCAGCGCAGCCGGCGTGAACTGGAAACCCTGCTCAAGCAGCATGCACAGGAACTGCGGACCGCCCAGGACGGCCTGCTGGAAGCCGCGACCGATGCAGACGTTGGCTTGAGCCGCAGCCTCGAACATCTGCCGCAGGGCGTGGTGGTGATCGACAAGGAACAGCGTCTGGTCGCGTGGAATTCGCGCTATCTGGAATTGTTCCGCTTCCCGGCGGGACTGGTGCGGGTGGGCCGCCCGATCGAGGAACTGTTCCGCTTCAACGCACGTCGCGGCCTGTTGGGGCCCGGCCCGATCGACGAGGCCATCGAACGCCGCCTGACCCACCTGCGCAGTGGCCGCCCACACATGCGCGAGAGCGAGAAGGACGACGGCACGGTGCTGGAGATCCGCGGCAACCCGCTGCCCGACGGTGGCTTCGTCACCAGCTATGCCGACATCACCAGTTACAAGAACGCTGCACGCGAGCTGCGTTCGCTGGCCGATGCGCTGGAACACCGCGTGGCCGAACGCACCCAGGATCTGGACGAAGCCCGCCGCGAAGCCGAGCAGGCCAACCGTTACAAGACCCGCTTCGTCGCCTCGGCCGTGCACGACCTGCTGCAGCCGCTGAATGCCGCGCGCATGTTCGTGTCGGTGCTGCGCGGCAAGCTCACCGACCCCGAACAGCAACAGACCAGCGACCATATCGACGCCGCACTGGCCGCGCAGGACGCGATCCTCAACAGCCTGCTGGATATTTCACGGCTGGAGTCGGGGTCGTTGCAGGTACGGGTGCGCGCATTCGCGCTGTCTCCCTTGCTGGAAACCCTGGCGCGCGAGTTCGGCATCGCCGCACAGAGCCGCGGCCTGCAGCTGGACTGGGTGGACACTCGTGCGGTGATCGTCAGCGACGAAGCACTGCTGCGGCGCATCCTGCAGAACTTCCTGTCCAATGCGCTGCGCTATACGCCACGTGGCCGCGTGCTGATCGGCTGCCGGCGTGCAGGCGACCAGCTGCGCATCGAGGTGCATGACCAGGGACCAGGTATTCCGGAAAGCCTGCAGGGCGAGATCTTCGAAGAATTCCGTCGCCTCAACGACGGCGTGGAGCAGGAACGGGGCGCCGGCCTGGGCCTGGCCATCGTTGAACGCATCGGTCGACTGCTCGGACACCGCATCAGCCTGCGTTCCGCGCTGGGCAAGGGCAGCGTATTCGCGGTGAGCGTGGCACTCGGGCGCGCCGACGAGGTGATTGCGCCGCCGGCGGCGCCGGTCGTCGCGACCGAGCCGTCCGATGACAGCCCGCTGCGGCAATGTCGGGTCTGGAGCATCGATGATGACCCGCATGTCTGTGCGGCGACCCGTGCCCTGCTGGAACGCTGGGGCTGCCATGTGGAACTTGCCGATGGCCCCCAGGGGGCACTGGAAATCGCCAGTGCGCTGAACGTGCCGCAGCTGTTGCTGCTGGACGTACGCATGGGGCAATGGCACGGACCGGACCTGTATGAAGCGCTGTGCACGCTGTGGAAGGCGCGGCCACCGGTGATCCTGGTGACCGCTGAGCGCGATGATGCGCTGAAAGTGCATGCTGCCGAGAACGGTTGGGGCTTCCTGCTCAAGCCCGTGCGGCCGCCGGCGCTGCGGGCGTTGATGACGCAGCTGCTGTTGCGGCATCGCGGGTAAGTCAGTCGCACCTGAGCGAGGACCATCGGCCCGCGTCAGAGCGTTCACGCTCTGACGTGAGCGGGTGCTCCGCCACTTGATGGCCAGACATCCTTCGCTTGCCATCCGCTCTTTGAGAGGAGGAAGGGAAGCGACGTACTCGTGACGAAGCATGGGCATAGTCCGAACAACAAACGAGCAATCGCCCTACTTACCAACGTTGCTGAAGATCAGACAATTGCGTGCCCGGGCCAACCGGCCAGCCAGACCAGAGGCAACAACCGTGCTCCCTCGTCCCGTGCCCCCTGCATCTACAAGACACTTCGGCCTGATCGCGGCAATGCTTCTCGGCCTGTACTGCAGCGGATGCGTCGATGGCAAATCACAAACAGCAGACCGCAATCAACAGAGATCCACAGAAGAAGGCGGCATCAATTACTTTCATCCGGACCTACCCGAACCAGCGGGCCGGTCCGGCCGAACGTCTTCGAATGAAGCTGTTTCAGCTTCGGCCAGCAATCGTAGAGAACGCACATTCGAGTACCTTCAAGTCGAATCCGGATTCATGGCAAACGGGGGCATCTCGAACCAGACAGCTGAAACCCTTTTGCGATCCAGCCGCAGCAGCTCTGATGCAATCGACCGTATGACCATCGACGCAGCGTCCAGCCCTGATGCCCAGGACCTGACCAGGCACTATCGATCATCTCTCGAGCGCGCAATGGGTCAGGACGGGGTTCTTGATCGCCTCGCGTGCGGCCTGAGCATATGCATTGGTATCGCTCGCGCCCAAAGCAGTGCCGATCACGAAGCATGGGGCCACAGACTGGCGTCAGACCGATCATCTCCCACATACAGCTACGCCGAAGTATCTGAGAAGCTCGGCGCGGGATACGAGAACAGATTCATGTTCTCTACCGATCCCGAACTGAATTCGATCAGCGGGAACTGATCAGGAAAGCGGAACAGCATCCACAACGACGCAGTACATGCGCCAACGTCCCGTCTCTGTCAGCCATCCAATCCAACGCGCGCATCGCCTTCCGGCTCCAGCGCCTTCACCAGCACTGCCGCCTGCGTGCGGCTGTGGCATTCGAGCTTCTTCAGGATGGCGGTCACGTGCACCTTCACCGTGTTTTCGGCCAAGCCCAGTTCATAGGCGATCTGCTTGTTGAGCAGCCCGTCGGCCAGGCACAGCAGCACCCGGAACTGCTGCGGCGTCAGCTGCGCCAGGCGGCTGGCCAGCAACGCGTCGGCCTCGGAACGCTCAGCGGCCATCGCCGGGAACCACAGGCCACCATCGAGCACCGCTGCCACCGCTTCACCGATGGTTTCGGCAGGCGCGGACTTGGGAATGAAGCCGGCCGCGCCGAACTGCTGCGCGCGGCGGATCACCCGCGGGTGGTCGTTGGAGGACAGGATCACCACCGGAATGTCCGGGTGCGAACCGCGCACGTGCAGCAGCGCGGAGAATCCATGTGCGCCCGGCATGGTCAGGTCCAGCAGCACCAGATCCACATCGGGCTGTGCGTCCAGCGAGGTGGCCAGTGCTTCGGCGCTGGCCACCTCGCGTACCTGCGCCAGCGGCAGACTCTGCCGCAACGACTGCACCACCGCCGAACGCAGCAGCGGATGGTCATCGGCGATCAGGATGGTGTATTCGCTCATGCGGCCATTGTACGGGCAGCGAACTGCCTCCGCCGGGCATGGCCCGGCGCTACCGGAGCACCAGTACGGGCGCTACCGCCCCGCCGGCTCCACGCTGCTGCGCCATGCATCCAGGAACTGGCGGCGCTTGAGCGCATCCAGGTAGACCAGCAGGCCGGGGCCGAGCTGGATCGGGCGACGGCTGCGGCCAGGGGCATCCCCGCCGCCTGCATCGCTGCGCACGATCGGCATCAGCCGCGCTTCCCGCGCGAGCACCTGCTGGCCACGTGGYGACAGCAGGTAGTCGAGGAAGCGCCGCGCTTCCTGCGGGTGCGCGCCGGTACGCGGAATCACCGCCGTACGCAGTACCACCAGCGTGTAGTCTTCCGGCTCGACGATGGCCAGCGGTGCGCCCGCATCGATACGCGCCTGCGCATACGAGCCCAGCACGTTGTAGACCAGCGACAACTGGCCGCTGGCCACGTGGTCCAGCAGCACGCCGGTGCGCTCCTCGCGCACCACCGCGTTGTCCCCCAGCGCACCAAGCAGGGCCCCGGCGATGCTGCCGCGCTGGGCGTCCTGGGTCGCCAGCAGGTAGCCCACGCTGCTGCGTTCGATATCGTAGGTACCGACCTTGCCGCGCAACGGCGCCCCTTCCGCGCGCAGCAGGTCCAGGAGCTGTCGACGCGTGTGCGGCGCCTTCGCGGCCGGCAGCCCGCGGGTGTTGTAGACCATCACCACCGGTTCGTAGCTGATGCCGAATGCCTCGCCACGCCATTGCGCCCACGCTGGCAGCGCCTGGGTCTGCAGCGAGCGGTGTGGCAACGCGTGGCCGTCGTTGACCAGCTTGGTCTGCAGGTCCATGCCGCTGGAAATCAGCAGGTCCGGCGACGCAGGCCCGCTGCGGTCGCGCAGGTAACGCGCGTACAGGTCCTGGGTGATGATGTCTTCGTACACCACCTCGCTGCCCGGATGCAGCCGCTGGTAATCGGCGATGACCTCGGCGAAGACCTCGATATCGGTAGTGCCGTGGATGCGCAGCTGCGCGGTGGCGGCGCCTTGGGCGGGGAAGCGGCGTACATCGCCCGGCGCGGCGAGTGCTGGCATCGCCAGCAACAGGGCAACAACAACGACGAACAGGCGGATCATGTGCTGCTCCGGGGCAGGCGGATGGTGGCGACCAGGCCACCCTGCGGTCGATTGCTGAGATCGATCTGCCCGCCATGGCTGTCGACCACCCGCTTGACGATGGCCAGGCCAAGGCCTGCACCGCCGGAGGGTGCGCCCTCGCCGCGCGCGAAACGCTCGAACACGCGTTCGGCATCGGCGGCGGCGATGCCGGTGCCGTGGTCGGCGATGGTGAGCACGGCCTGTCCGCCTTCAGCGGTCAGCGCGATCTGCAAGGGGCCATCACCGCCGTACTTCAGCGCGTTGTCGACCAGATTCTTGATGGCTTCGCGCAGCAGCAGCGCGTCGCCATGCACCTGCACCGGCTCGGCCGTCATCGCCAGCTGCACGCGCGGGGCGGGCCCTGCCTGCGGCAGCGCTTCATGCAGGGCCTGGTGCACGGTCTCGGCCAGGTCCACGGTGGCGAAGCGCTGCAGATGTGACCGATGGATCACGCTGGCATCGCTGAGCAGCTGGTTGAGCAGCCGGCTCATGTGGGTGGCGTTGCGCTCGATCGCCTGCAGGCTGCGCCGCATGTCTTCCGGATCGTCGTCGTCCAGCGCCAGCTGTGCCTGCGCACGCAGCGCGGCCAACGGCGTGCGCATCTGGTGCGCGGCCTCGGCCATGAACGCGCGCAGGGTTTCATTGCTGCTGGACAGGCGCTCCATGAAGCGGTTCAGCGCGGCCACCATCTGGTCCATCTCGCGTGGCACGCGCGCATCGAGCGGTTTCAGGTCGGACGGCTCACGGCGTGACAGTTCGCGCTCGACCCGCACCAGCGGCCGGAACGCGCGGTGCACGCCGAACGCCACCAGTGCCAGCAGCAATCCCGACAGCACGCCGATGGCCAACAGCGCGCGGGTGACCAGTTCCTGCGCCACCGCTTCGCGTGCACGCCGGGTCTGCCCCACCTGCACCTGCACCTCGCCCTGCGCGGAGGCCGCGGCAAAGCTGCGGCCGACCACCACGAAACGCACGATCTCGCCGCTGTAGGGCGCATCGAACAACTGCGGTTGCGTGCCCGGCCGCCGCGGCGACGCAGGCAGGTCACCGTAGCCGGTGATCAGGTTGCCGCGGCTGTCGGCGATCCGGTAGAACACGCGGTCTTCCGGCGCCATCGCCAGAAGGTCCAGCGCGGCATACGGAAGGTCCACCTGCCACTGGCCATCGACCAATGCCACCGAATCGGCGATCGACAGGGCCGACGACACCAGCAGATGGTCGTAGGAGCGGTTGGCGGCGCGCTGGCCGTAGTCGCGTGCAGCGAACAGCAACGCCACCGCGAACACCGCCAGCAACGCGCCCAGGTACAGCAGCAGGGTGCGCCGCAGCGACCCGGGGGCGGCACTTGCGCTGCGCGCGTCAGCCATCGGCATCGGCCGGGCCGTCGCTGGCTTCAAGCAGATAGCCGACACCACGCACCGTGGTGATGCGCAGCGGCGCGCCCGCCAGCTTTCTGCGCAGGCGACCGATGTACAGCTCGATGGCATTCGGCCCGGCTTCGTCATCGAAGCCGAACAGGCCATTGCCGATCTCATCCTTGCCCACCACCTGGCCCAAGCGCCCGACCAGGATCTCCAGCAACCGATACTCGCGGTTGGGCAGCTCGATCGGCTCGCCATCCAGGGTCACCCGGTGCGCAGCGTTGTCGAACTGGAAGCCGCCGATCTGCACCACTTCGCTGGCTTGCCCGCGTGCACGTCGCAGCAGCACGCGGCAGCGCGCTTCGAATTCACGGAAGTCGAATGGCTTGCCGAGGTAGTCATCAGCACCGACATCGAGTGCCTGCACGCGATCTTCGATGCCATCGCGTGCGGTCAGCATCAGCACCGGTGTGCTGTCACCACGCTCGCGCATGCCGGCCAGCACCCGCAGCCCATCCAGTTTTGGCAGGCCGATATCCAGCACCACCAGATCGAAACTCTGGTAACGCAGCACGCTGGCGGCGGCCAGGCCGTCGGCCTGCCAGTCCACCGCGTGACCACTGCGGCGCATGCGACGGATGATCGCATCGGCCAGGTCCGGGTTGTCTTCGACCAGCAGCAGGCGCATGGGCACAACAGTGGGAGGGGAAACGAATGCTACCGCATGGCGCCGCTGCGCTCGCCGGGCATGGCCGGGCGCTACCGATGCTGACCTGTTCCTCCGGTCATGGATCGGCGCCCCTGGGTGCATCGTCGCCGGGTAGCGCCGGGCCATGCCCGGGGAGCGCAGCGGAGACCATTTACGCTGCACCGCACAAACCGCTGACAGGACGATGACAGCTTGCGCGACACAGACTGCGGCCGCGCACCGTCCGGTGCCCACGATTGCCGCGCGCCTGGCGCGCACCTGGGAGGGTTTGTGGAATTGAGCATTGCCTGGCGGCGTCCTGCCGCCATGATGGCCCTGGCTGCGCTGGCCGCGCCGGCCTTCGCCGAAGACGAGCGTCCAGTGACCGCCACGGTGGGCGGCCGCCTGCACCTGGACTTCGCCACCTTCGACAACGACAACCGGGGTACGCCGAACAAGGACGACACCGAGATCCGCCGCGCCTGGGTTGACGTGTCCGGCAAGTTCTTCGTGGTCGACTACAAGCTGGAAGCCGATTTCTCCGGCGACCGTGTCGAGGCCAAGGACGTCTACCTGAGCCGCAGCTTCGGCGATGCCGGTCGCCTCACCGTGGGCCAGTTCAAGCAGTATTTCTCGCTGGACGACCGCACCGGTTCCAACTACGGCAGCTTCTTGGAGCGCGGCAACGCCGGCACCACGCTGGCGCCGCTGTACCGGCTGGGCGCCTCGTGGCAGGCCAACCCGGGCGATTTCACCTGGGCGGCCAGCGTGTACAGCCTGGAGAGCATCGATGCCTGGCAGGTCAAGGGCCGCGCTGCGGGTGGACGCGTTACCTGGGCGCCGTCACCCAGCGAGGGCGACGTGCTGCACCTGGGCCTGTCGCTGGCCCGCGAGGCCTATGACAACCCGGGCGGCAACGGCACCCCGGGCCTGAAGATCCGTCCGCGTCCGGCCGGCCATCTGTCCGACGAAAGCCGCCTGACCCTGGTCGACTTCTCCGCTGGCCGCGATACCGACGTCAACAAGTGGTCGCTGGAATATGCGCAGGTGCGCGGCCCGCTGTCATGGCAGGGCGAGTTCAGCGGCGCCACCTTCGATGATGGCGCCCAGCGCGGTGACGTGATGGCCGCCTACGGCATGCTCAGCTGGTTCGTTACCGGCGAAAGCCGCGCCTACGACCGCAAGACCGGCCGCTTCGCCCGGGTCAAGAACATCCGCCACAAGGCCGGTGCCTTCGAAGTGGCCCTGCGCTACGACCAGATGTGGGGCGCGCAGCACCTCGATGGTGCGCCGGACCTGCGCCGTGGCAGTACCGAAGGCTGGACGCTGGGCGGCAACTGGTACCTGCGCGACAACCTGCGCTTCATGCTCAACGTGATCGAAAGCCGCAACCGCGACCGCCTCGCCGGCGCCACGGTGGATCGCACGCGCGCGGTCACCGGGCGCCTGCAGTTCGACTTCTAACGCGTTTTCCCCGGGCACGCACGCTCGGGCCCCTTCCACGTCCCACGTCCTGTTTCCTCTAGGAGTCCGCAGATGATGCTGAGCATCCTCGGCTTTGGCATGGTCATTACGTTCATGTACTTGATCATGAGCAAACGACTGTCGCCGCTCGTTGCCCTGATCACCATTCCCATCATCTTCGCCCTGATCGGTGGCTTCGCCGCCGGCATCGACGAGATGATGCTGGAAGGCATCAAGAAGATCGCGCCGACGGGCGTGATGTTGATGTTCGCCATTCTCTACTTCGGCGTGATGATCGATGCAGGCCTGTTCGATCCGCTGGTGCGGATCATCCTGCGCTTCGTCAAGGGCGACCCGATGAAGATCGTGCTTGGCACCGCCGTGCTGGCGATGCTGATCTCGCTCGACGGCGATGGCTCGACCACCTACATGATCACCGTCTCGGCGATGCTGCCGCTGTACCAGCGGCTGGGCATGAACGCGCTGAACATGACCTGCGTGACCATTCTCGCTGGTGGCGTGATGAACCTGACCCCGTGGGGCGGCCCGACCGCGCGCGCGGCCACCGCACTGCACGTGGATCCTGCCGATGTGTTCGTGCCACTGATTCCCTCGATGGTGATCGCCTGCGCTGGCGTGCTGCTGCTGGCCTGGTACCTGGGCCTGAAGGAGCGTCGTCGCCTGGGCGTGGTGACCCTGCCCAAGGGCGGCAGCTGGATGGACAACAGCGTGTCCGATGACGGCAACACGCTGCCGACCGTGGAAGACGCCGAAGACACCAAGCGCCCCAAGCTGCTGTGGGTGAACCTGGTGCTGACCCTGGCGCTGATGAGCGCGCTCATCATCGGTGTGCTGCCGATGCCGGTGTTGTTCATGATCGGCTTCGCCATCGCGCTGGTGATCAACTACCCGAACCTGGCCGAACAGCGCCGCCGCGTGGTCAGCCATGCCGGCAGCGTGCTGTCGGTGGTGGCGCTGATCTTCGCCGCAGGCATCTTCACCGGCATCCTCAACAACACCGGCATGGTCGAGGCGATGTCGCACAGCTTCCTGGCGATCATCCCAGACAGCTGGGGCCCGTACCTGGCGGTGATCACCGCCGTGGCCTCGATGCCGTTCACCTTCTTCATGTCCAACGACGCGTTCTACTTCGGCGTGCTGCCGATCCTGTCCGAGGCGGCCGGCAACTACGGCATCACCCCGGTGGAAATGGCCCGCGCGTCGCTGGCCGGGCAGCCGGTGCACCTGCTCAGCCCGCTGGTGCCTTCCACCTATCTGCTGGTGGGGCTGGCCAAGGTTGAATTCGCCGACCACCAGAAATTCACCCTGAAGTGGGCGATCGCCATTTCGCTGCTGCTGATGATCGGCGGCCTGTTGTTCGGGCTCTATCCCTTCACGGCCTGATTTCCTTACCAAGGAGCGTTCTGCAATGACTCTTCGCATCGCCTACGTCACCAGCGGGATGGGCAGTGTCGGCACTGCCATCTGCCAGAGCCTGGCCCATTCCGGCCATACCGTGGTCGCCGGCTGCGCGCCCAACTCGCCGCGCAAGGCCAACTGGCTGCGCGAGCAGCGCGAACAGGGCTTTGATTTCATCGCCTCCGAAGGCAACGCCACCGATTGGGCGTCGACCACCGCGGCCTTCGCCAAAGTGCGTGCCGAGGTCGGCGAGGTGGACGTGCTGGTCAACAACTCCGGCGGCAGCCGCGACCTGCTGTTCCGGCAGATGACGGTGGAGGACTGGAATGCGGTGATCGCCTCCAATCTCAATTCGCTGTTCAACCTGACCAAGCAGGTGGTCGATGGCATGGCCACGCGTGGCTGGGGCCGCATCATCAACATCGGTTCGGTCAGCGCCCACAAGGGCCAGATCGGCCAGGTGAACTACGCCACGGCAAAAGCCGCGATGCACGGTTTCAGCCGTGCGCTGGCCGCTGAAGTCGCCTCGCGCGGGGTCACCGTCAACACGCTGTCGCCGGGCTACATCGCCAGCCAGGCGATCAGCAGCTTCCCACCGGACGTGCTGGATCGACTGGCCGCGTCGGTACCGGTGCGGCGCCTGGGTCGCCCGGAAGAAGTGGCCGGCCTGTGTGCCTGGCTGGCTTCGGATGAAGCCTCCTACGTGACCGGTGCCGACTATCCGGTCAACGGTGGCCTGTACATGGGCTAGCCCTCTCCGCGCAGGGCGTGGGTCTGCTTCCCTCCCCCGGCAGATTCACGCCCTGCGCGGCTTCCCCCACGACGCCGTTCGTTGGTTTTCCGTAAACAAGGTTTCATGTTCCGTTCGCATAGTGGCCGTGCACCACGCCCCCGGGCCGGTGACCATCCCCCATGCAACGGACCATCATGCAGACCCGATACCTGACGATCGCCGTGGCGATCGCGCTTTCCGCCGCCAGCGCCCATGCCGCTGAAGCCACCGACGCCACCGCCGATACCGCGCTGAGCGCGCAGACGCTGGATACCGTCTCGGTCATCGGCCAGGGCGAGACCCGCCAGGTGCAGCGCATCACCACCGTCGACAAGCAGGTGCTGCCGCCGGGTACCAGCGGCCAGAAGATCCTCGACCGCCTGCCCGGCGTGTCGGTGCAGTCCAACGATGCATTCGGTGCCAATGAGGAATCGCAGACCATCAGCCTGCGTGGCTTCGACAAGAGCCGCCTGGGTTACACGCTGGACGGCATCCCGCTGGGCGACAACAGCTACGGCAACTACAACGGCCTGAGCATCGCCCGTGCACTGATCGCCGAGAACCTGGCCGGCGCCGAGCTGTCGCAGGGTATCGGCTCGCTGGGCGTGGCCTCGACCAGCAACCTTGGCGGCACCATCCAGTACTTCTCGATGGACCCGTCCACCGAATTCGGCGGCCGCGCCAGCATCACCGTCGGCGATGACAACCAGCGCCGCGGCTACCTGCGGGTGGACACCGGCGACATCAACGGCTTCTCGGCCTACGTGTCCGGCGTGCACCAGGACCAGGACATGTGGGCCGCGCCGTACCAGAACCAGACCACCCGCCAGTTCAATGCCAAGGCGGTATGGAACGTGGGCGACAACCGCTTCGGTGCCTTCGTCGCCACCTCGCGCGCCAGCCAGGCCAACTATGCCTACCTGTCCAAGGACATGCTGGCGCGCGGCCTGGGTTATGACTGGAACATCTATGCACCGGACTGGGATCGCGCCGTCGCGGCTGCATACTGCGCACCGGGCACCTACAACAAGGCACGCTGTGCATTCAGCGGCGGCGTCAACAGCATCGACGATGCCTACTACCAGAGCCGTGCGCTGCGCGATGACAACCTGTACTCGATCGACGCCGACATCCGCCTGGGTGAACAGGGCCGCCTGAAACTACTGGGCTACCACCACGAAAACCGTGGCCAGGGCCACTGGTGGGCACCGGGCCAGCCGTCCTACCCGGGCACCGACAGGATGCTGCCGATCTCGATCCGCAGCACCAACTACACCATCAACCGCGATGGCGTGACCGCTGCGCTGTCGTGGACGCTGGGCATCCACGAACTGGAAGCCGGTGTGTGGTACGAACAGAACGACCATAACGTCTCGCGCAACTTCTACTACATCAGCGGCCCGTTCCTGGACGACCTGTACCTGCAGAATCCGGACCGCCGCCTGTTCAACCAGGACTTCGACATCCGTACCCGCCAGTTCTATGTGCAGGACCGCATGCGCTTCCTCGACCAGCGCCTGACCGTGGACGTGGGCATCAAGAGCCCCAACACGCGCATGACTGCCAAGGCCCAGCCGGGCGTGGAAACCAGCATCGCCTCGGGTACGCTGACCGCCAAGGAATCGGTGCTGCCGCAGCTGGGCGTGGGCTTCAAGCTCAACGCCAACAATGAAGTGTTCGCCTCGTACGCCGAGAACATCGCCGCCTTCGTCGGCGGCGGCAGCGGTGGCCCGCTGCAGGTGTCGCCGGAATCGTTCGCGGCCAGCGCCGGCCTCGAGCCGGAGAAGTCCAAGAGCCTGGAAGCTGGTTTCCGTACCTTCGGCGAGAAATACCAGGCGTCGATCGCGGCCTACAACGTGAAGTTCGACAACCGTCTGCTGTCGTTGAACCCGTGCTCGAGCATCGAGGTAGGCACGCGTCCGGAGTGCGTGACGCGCTTCATCAACGTCGGTTCGGTGAAGAGCCATGGCGCAGAGCTGACCTTCATCCTCAAGCCGGTCGATGGCCTGCAGTGGTACAACGCGCTGTCCTGGAACAAGACCACCTACGAGGATGACTACACCTCGGGCGGTGCGATCGTACCGGTGGCCGGCAAGATCACCGTGGATACGCCGCAGCGCATGGCGTCCAGCGAGATCAGCTGGAACCGCGATGGCTTCTTCGCCAGCCTGCGCGCCAAGTACACCGGCAAGCGGTACTACACCTACACCAACGACCAGTCGGTGCCGGGCGTGACCACCTTCGATGCCGGCGCCGGCTACGACTTCGGCCCGGGCATGGGCCTGCGCAACGTGCGGGTGTCGTTGAACGCGACCAACCTGACCAACAAGCGCTATGCGGGCCAGCTGAGTTCGTTCGCACCGACCGATCCGAAGGGCACGCGGTATGCAATCCATGCGAGTGCGCCGCGGCAGATCTTCATGACGGTGGCGGCGGAGTTCTAAGTCGAAAGCGGGCGCTGCGGCGCATTGATTGTTCCTGCATGGCGCGGGCAGGCAGGCCCATGCAGGACACGCCGTAAACCCGTCCATGGGGGCTCGATGGCGCCATCCATGGCGCCAACGGTCCTGCATGGGCCTGCCTACCCGCGCTGGACAGTTCCCCGCGCCGGCGCGGAGGCAATGGAAAGCAAGAGCAAGAGCAAAAGCAAAGAGCCGGGCAGTGCCCGGCTCTTTGCTTTTCAAGCGCAATCCCTTCGGCGCGGTGATGTGCTGCCGCCCGCGCGGGAAACTGTCTGGCGGCGGTGGGGCACCCTGGCCAGGACCGTGAGGCGCATGGATGCGCCGATCGAGCCCCCATGGATGGGTTTACGGCGTGTCCTGGCCAGGGTGCCCCACCGCCGCCAACCGATATCAATCGAGGCGCCAGCGCATCATCCCGCCAACGCATTTCATTCCGGCGCCAGCTGGTCCATCCGGATGCGGTTGGCGAACAGCGAGAACGCCAGCATGCCAGCCAGGCCGTTGGCCCGGCTCATCCAGTGCGGCAGCCAGCGCGGGGGCTTCAGCACACCCGATTCGAACAGCGGGGCGAACGCGATCGCATCGGTCAGGCTCATCTTGCCGGCGAACAACCAGCGGCAGACCTGCAGGCGATCCTCGGCCAGCATGTGGCGGAAGAAGGTATGCACCGACACCAGCCCGCGCAGGTACACCGTGTCCTTGGTGAAGGCCAGGCCGCCACTCGGCGGCACACCGCGGAATACCCGCTGCGCCGACGCGAAGCTCTCTTCCGGGTTCTGCCCGGCATCGCAGAAGTAGCGGAACACCTCGATGAAGTCCGCACCTTCGCGCGCCATCGCGATCGCCTCGGTACGCAGGCTGATGCGCTTCAGGCGCTCGATGTCGATGCTGCCGGTGATCTGCTCGGCAAACGTCGCCAGTCCTTCCTGGGTGGCCGTCACCCGTGGCGAAGACAGCGCCAGGCTCGGCAGCACCGGCTGCGCGCGACCGTTCAACGCCGTCAACGAATGCACCAGCGCTTCGTGGTGGAACAGCTGCGCGCGATCGTAAGCGCTGAAACGCGCGCTGGTGCGCAGGCGGATGCGGGTCGGTCCGGCAGCCGCCTTCGAGACCAGTTCCGGATCCAGCTGCACCTGGATGATGCGTGATTCGAAAAACGCATCGAGATCATTCTGCAGCTGCAACTGCAGGGCGATGGCCGAGACCGGCACCTGCTCTTCCGGTGCCAGCAGTTCGTGATCCAGTTCGGCAGCAATCTGGATGAAGTGGCGCGCCGCATCGCGCGTGCTCGGTCCGTTGCCCGGCAACGGTTGCTCGGGCGAACCGAACAACTGCATCGAACAGGCATCCACGGCCGCGGTACCGAGGCCTTCCAGCAGCTGCGCTGCCAGATCCCAGCTCTGCGCGGACTGCTGCACGTAATGGCCCAGCGGATGGCTTTCGTCACACTCGGCAGCGAGCGCGGCCAGCGCGCGACGCTCGTCGCTGAAGTCCAGCTTCGGGTAGTCGACCACCGGCAGCGTCGGCTGGCCACGGGCCACGCTGTCCAGGAAGGGTGCCTGCAGTGTCGCCGGCCAGCTGGTCAGGCCCAGCAGGCGGATGCCTCCTACGGCCTCGACCAGGCGCGCATCGAGCGCTGCATGGTGGGCCACGTCACGGTCCAGCGTCGCGGTCGGTTCCATGGGCGGACTATAACGCCCTGCCCGCGCGTTGGTAGGTGCCAACCTTGGTTGGCATCCGCCGACGGCGGGCTTCGGACACCTCCGTGCCAACCAAGGTTGGCACCCACCAAGAGCGGGCAGAGGCCGGCTTCGGACGCCTCCGTGCCAACCAAGGTTGGCATCTACCGGAAGCGGGTTTCCGGCACCGCGGGGTCAACGCCGGCGCGGTTTGCCCGCCGGGCGGAACTGCTGGCTCTTGCCCTTCCGGCCACCGCGTTCCTGCACGGTCTCGGCCTGGCGCACGGCCAGCTTGGCAGCGGCGGCGGCCACTTCTTCCTTCAACTTGAAGTAGTTCAGCAGCCGGCTCTCTTCGATCTCGCCGGCATCGATCGCCGCACGCACGGCACAGCCGGGTTCCTGCTGGTGCATGCAGTCGCGGAAGCGGCACTGCGCGGCCAGCGCTTCGATGTCGGCGAAACCGCCTTCGGCCAGCGTTTCTTCGCCGGTCGGCTTCAGTTCGCGCATGCCCGGCGTATCGATCAGGCAGGCGCCCATCGGCAGTGGCATCAGTGCGCGGTGGGTGGTGGTATGGCGGCCGCGCGAATCGTTGGCGCGCACTGTATTGGTCTTCATCCGCTGTTCGCCCAGCAGCGTGTTGGTCAGCGTCGACTTGCCCGCACCGGAAGAACCCACCAGCACCACCGTGCGGCCGGGGCCCAGCCACGGCTCCAGCACTGCAACACTGTCGGCATCCAGGCCATTGATCGCATGCAGGGCGATGCCCTGCATCTCCAGTTCTTCCAGTACCGCCAGCGCATCTTCGCTGTACTCGGTCTGGTCGGCCTTGGTCAGCACCACCACCGGTTCGGCACCGCCACCGCCCACCAGCAGCAGGTAGCGTTCAATACGGCGCGGATTGAAGTCAGCATCCAGGCCACAGACGATGAAGACGGTATCGATGTTGGCGGCGATCACCTGCTGGTGGTAATGCTCACCGGCAGCGCCACGCTTGATGGCGGTACGTCGCGGCAACAGGGCAACGATGCGGATGCCATCCAGCAGCACCCAGTCGCCCACCGCCGGCCGTTCGTGGCTGGGGAAGCGCGGGCGCTGCCACTCCGGCAGCGATTCGGCCTTGATCGATGCCTCCGGGCCATCAGCCACCACATAGTGGGTGCGATGCTGCTCGATCACCCGCGCCGGGTGGGCCTGCGGGTGTGCGGCCATCACGGCCTGCCAGTCGGCCTGCTGCGGCGGGCCCGGCCAGGGCCAGCCAATGGTCTGCAGAGCGGTGAAATCGGGGGTCTGGGTCATCGCCGCCATTCTACCTGTGTGGTGCCGCCCAGCCCAATGTTGGCGGGCCCTGCGGCCCTTGCCATGCGCTGCAGCAATTCCGCTACCATGGAAGCCCCATGCCTTTTGCGGCCCACCGCCCATGTCCACTCCCTCGCCCAAACCCCTGGTCATCCGCGAGCGCCTTTCCGAAGTGCGCTACGAAATCCGCGGAGAACTGGCACGGCGAGCCCGGGAGCTGGAAGCGCAGGGCCACAAGCTGATCAAGCTCAACATCGGCAATCCCGGCGCTTTCGGCTTCCGTGCACCGGAACACCTGCAGCGCGCGATCGCCGATGACATGGGCCGCACCGATCCGTATACCCACCAGCAGGGCCTGCCGGTCGCCCGCGAGGCCATCGCCGCCGCCTACGCCCGCCGTGGCGCACCGGATGCCCATCCGGACCGCGTGTTCGTCGGCAACGGTGTCAGCGAGCTGATCGACCTGTCGCTGCGTGCGCTGCTCAACCCGGGCGACGAAGTGCTGGTGCCCTCGCCGGACTACCCGCTGTGGTCGGCCTCGACCATCCTCAACGATGGCCGCCCGGTGTATTACCGCTGTGCCGCCGAGAACGGCTTCCAGCCGGACCCGAGCGAGATCGAGACGCTGGTGTCCTCGCGCACGCGCGCCATCGTGCTGATCAATCCGAACAACCCCAGCGGTGCCAGCTACCCGCGTGAGCTGCTGGAGCAGGTGGTGGAGATCGCGCGCCGCCACAACCTGCTGCTGCTGGTCGATGAGATCTACGACCAGATCCTGTACGACGACGCGGTGTTCCAGCCGGTCGCACCGCTGGCCGGTGACCATCCCTGCCTGACCTTCGGCGGCCTGAGCAAGGTGCACCGCGCCTGCGGCTGGCGGGTGGGCTGGGCGCACCTCAGCGGCGACGACGCGCGGCTGGGCGACTTCCGCGCCGCGCTGGACCTGCTGGGCGCACTGCGCCTGTGCGCCAACGTACCGGGCCAGTACGCCATCGACGCCGCAGTGAACGGCCCGGACACCATTTCGGAACTGTGCGCACCGGGTGGCCGCCTGTATGAAACCCGTCGTGCGGTGATCGAAGCCTGCGAGGCCAGCGAACACCTGTCGCTGGTTGCCCCCGCCGGCGCGCTGTACGCGTTCCCGGCCGTGGTCGGTGCCGCTGCCAAGGGCTTCGACGATCATAATTTCGCGCTCGACCTGATGAACAACGACGGCGTGCTGGTGGTGCCGGGCTCGAGCTTCAACGTGCCTTACCGCCATCACTTCCGCGTGACCCTGCTGCCGGAGGCGTCGGTGATGCGTGACGTGTTCGCCCGTATCGACCGCGCCCTCGCCCGCCGTGCCGAAGACGCCACCAAGGTGGTGCCGCTGAAGCCCCGCCGGTCGGTGGCTTGATCGATGGGCTTGTCGTATCTGGCCCTGGGCGATTCCTACACCATCGGTGAAGCGGTCGCGGTCGACGGCCGCTGGCCGCATCAGCTCGCCGCCGCCCTGCGCGCGCAGGGCATCGCGCTGGGCGACCCGCAGACCATCGCCACCACCGGCTGGACCACCGACGAGCTCGACGCCGGCATCGACGAAGTGGCGCCGCAAGGGCCGTTCGACTTCGTCAGCCTGCTGATCGGCGTCAACAACCAGTATCGCGGGCGTCCGCTGGACGAGTACCAGGTGCAGTTCCAGGCCCTGCTGCAGCGCGCGATTGGTTTTGCCGGCGACCGTGCGGACCGGGTCCTGGTGCTGTCCTTCCCGGACTGGGGCACCACGCCGTACGGTGCAGGCAGCGGACGCGACCTGGGCCAGATCGAACTGGAAACCGACGAGTTCAACGCTGCCGCCGAGGTGATCAGCACCCAGCAGGGCGTGGCCTTCGTCGACATCACCGATATCAGCCGCGACACCGGCGCTGACCCGGCGATGATCGCCGAGGATGGCCTGCACCCGTCCGCACGGATGTACGGGCTGTGGAGCGCGCGTGCGCTGCCGGTGGCCGCACACCTGCTGGGCAGGACGGACTGAGACGATGGACGGCACGCCACGGAACGGCACGCCCCTGCCCTGTTCGCCGCTGGATGCCGGGCAGGCGCGCCTGATCGCCGAGTCCTTCCGGCCGATGCAGGCCTGGGGCAGCCGCCGCGATTACTACTACACGCGCGGCAAGCTGGGCAGCGACCCGCTGTATGACGGCGTACTGCAGCACCTTCCCGATGACGGCCAGCCGGTGCTCGACCTGGGCTGCGGGCTGGGCCTGTTCGCGCATGTGCTTCGCCAGCGCGGCCGCCAGCAGCGGTATCTCGGGGTCGACGTGGACAGCGACAAGATCGCCCGTGCGCAGCGCGCCGGCAGTGGCCTGGCCGACGTACGGTTCGACTGTCTGGATGTGCAGGCGCCGTTGCCGGTGCATGGTGGACATGTGCTGCTGCTGGATGTGCTGCAGTACCTGGACGAAGCGCCGCAACTGGAGCTGCTGCGCGCGGTGAGCGCGCGGGTCGCGCCCGGTGGCCGCCTGCTGCTGCGCACGCCGCTGGCGACCGGCGACCGCCGCGACCGCACCACGCGGGTGGCTGACCGACTGGCCTGGCTGGTCGGCTGGATGGGCACGCGACCGCGCCATTACCCGGATCCGCAGCGGCTGCAGGCCACGCTGGCGGCTGCCGGCATGCAGGTGGCTCCGTTGCGTCCGCTGCATGGGCGCACGCCGTTCAACAGCTGGTTGCTGGTGGCCGAGCGGCCGGGAACTGCGGCCAACGGCTGAGCCCCTCGTGGTGGGCGGCTGTCTACGGGGGCTGCCCGGGCGGGATGGGCTGCGCGGGGACGCCGTGAACCCCTCCTTGGGGGCTTAGCCGCGCCATCCATGGCGCGGATACCCCGCGCAGCCCACCCCACCCGGACACGGACGGTTTACGGGCGCGTCCACCACGGAAGACAGGAGAAAAGCGAAGGGCAAACGCGGGTCGCTTCGCTCTTGCCGCGCTGCGCGCTCGCCGGGCATGGCCCGGCGCCACCGGTCACCTGGCCGGCAGTTCGGCTTTCAGGCCGCGCTCGTCCAGCACCTGCAGCACCCGTTCGATGATGGCCAGGTTGTGGCCATGTGCGGCACCTTCATGCAGCAGCACGATCGCGCCCGGGCGCAGGTCCGGGAGCAGACGCGCCAGCACGCCATCCGGGGTGCAGCCGACGCCGTCGTAACCGCGGGCGCTCCAGCCCACGCGCACCAGGCCCAGCTTGCGCAGTACCGGCGCCACGAACGGGTTGGTCATGCCCACCACCGAGCGGTACCAGCGCACCGGTCGCCCACTCACCGCCTGCAGCGCTCGCTGGCAGCCCTCGATCTCCGCCGCCATCGTGCCCGGGCCCAGCCGCCAGAAGCGCGCCTGCGGATGGCTGTGGCTGTGGTTGCCGAGGTCGTGTCCGCGACGCAGGATTTCCTCCACCAGGGCCGGATGCGCCAATACGCGCTCGCCGACCAGGAAAAAGGTCGCCTTCGCCTGGTGCCGGTCCAGCAGATCCAGCACCGCCGGGGTCTGTTCACTGGGGCCGTCGTCGATGGTCAGCCAGACGCTGTTGCCAGCCTCGGGCAACCGGCTCAGCACCGGCGCGTAGAAGCGGCTGTTGGGCAGGAACACCGGCACCATGAACAACGCGTGGCTTGCCACCATCAGGGCCAGGCCCCAGTGCCAGCCCGCCAGCACCCAGACCAGGATCACGGCCAGCTGCGACAGCACCAGCCAGGGCACCCAGCGCCAGGGCTGGGTCGGGATGCGATGCAATGTTCCTGCGTTGGTCATGCCCCATGATGCCATGGGGGGTAGAATTGATGATTCGAATTTTTCGGACCCATGACTGCCATGTCCCTCGATCCCGCCCTGCGTTCGCGCATCGAAACCATCCTCAACGACAACCGCGTCGTGCTGTTCATGAAGGGCCAGCCGTCGATGCCGCAGTGCGGCTTCTCGGCCAAGGCCGTGGGTGCCCTGCAGGACCTGGGCGTGGAGTTCGCCCACGTCAACGTGCTGGCTGACGCGGAGATCCGTGAAGGCATCAAGGCCTATGGCGACTGGCCGACCATCCCGCAGCTGTACATCGACGGCGAACTGGTCGGCGGCAGCGACATCGTGCTGCAGATGGCCGCCAGCGGCGAGCTGAGCAGCGTGCTGGGCCTGGCTGCACCGGACCGCACCCCGCCGCGCATCACCGTCACCCCGGCCGCGGTGGAAATGCTGAAGGGCGCGCTGGCCGATTCGCCGGGTGCGTCGCTGCAGTTGGGCATCGATGCCCGCTTCCAGCCGAACTTCCAGCTGGCCCCGTACGATGAAGGCGCGATCGCCGCCGAGTCCAACGGCCTGCGCGTGCAGTTCGACCTGGCCAGCGCCCGCCGCGCCGATGGCATCACCATCGACTGGGTCGACGACATCCGTGGCAAGGGCCTGGCGATCGACAACCCGAACGCGCCCAAGCCGGTGCAGGAAATCAGCGTGCGTGATGCCGACGACCTGGTGCGTGCCGGCAACGTGATGCTGGTGGACGTGCGCCCGGCCGAAGAACGCGCCATTGCCGCTGTCGGCGTGCCGTTCAAGAGCTTCGATGGCAACGGCCGCGCCGAGCTGGAAGCCCTGCCCAAGGACACCGCCCTGGCCTTCCTGTGCCACCACGGTGGCCGCAGCGCGCAGGCAGCAGAGCAGTTCCGTGCGCTGGGCTTCAGCAAGGTGTTCAACGTCACCGGCGGCATCGATGCCTGGTCGGACGAAGTGGACAACGGCGTGCCGAAGTACTGATCGGCTGCGCTTGATGCACAGGAAAAACGCCGGCGAAAGCCGGCGTTTTCTGTTGAGCCCATCCACGCATGGCGTGGATCTACTCCTTCCGTGTCCCAAGCGCGGGGGCTGACGTTCCGGTTACCCGGCGAACCCGCCTTCGGCCAGGTAATCCAGTTCTTCCGGCGACGGAATGCGGCCAAGCACCGCATTGCGGTGCGGGAACCGGCCGAAGCGGCGGATGATGTCGCGGTGCAGTTCGGCGTACTGCAGGTATTCCTTGTCACCCAGCACGTCGAACATCGCGACCGAGCGGTCCTGGTCCAGCGGATCTTCGGAGTGCTCGAACGGCAGGTAGATGAAGGCGCGCAGTTTGGGGACCAGCTGCAGGTCCAGCCCCTCCTCGATCGCGCGCGTGGCGTAGTGCCGTGCGAGGCCATCGGTGGCATAGGAATGGGCCGTGCCGCGGAAGCAGTTGCGCGGGAACTGGTCCAGCAGCAGCATCAGCGCCAGCGCGCCCTCGGCGCTGCCCAGCCAGTGCTCGCGCGCGCGCGATGCGGCAGCGTGGTGTTCGTCCGCGAACAGCGTACGGAACCGCGCGTCGAACGCATCATCGCGGGCAAACCACTTTTCAGGGCCCGCGTCCTTCCAGAATTCCACCACTTGCGCGGCAACGTCCATCACCTACTCCCCAGGGCCGGCGCGCCGCGCCAGGCCATCATCATCATTCGTCGAAGCGCAGGTGGCGGACCGACTTGCCGTTGCGCCGGATAAGCTTAAGCGCCTCGATGCCGATCTGGATATGGTTTTCCACGAACTGCGAGCTGACCTTGGCGTCGGACGCCTCGGTTTTCACCCCGTCCGGGATCATCGGCTGGTCTGAAACCAGCAGCAGGGCCCCGCTGGGAATGTGGTTGGCGAAGCCGGCAGCGAAGATCGTCGCGGTTTCCATGTCGATGGCCATGCAGCGCATCGCCCGCAGCCGCTCCTTGAAGGCCTCGTCGTGCTCCCAGACCCGGCGGTTGGTGGTGTAGACGGTGCCGGTCCAGTAATCATGGCCGAGGTCGCGGATCATGGTCGAAACCGCACGCTGCAGGGCGAAGGCCGGCAAGGCCGGCACTTCCGGCGGCAGGTAGTCGCCCGAGGTCCCCTCGCCGCGGATGGCCGCGATCGGCAGCACCAGGTCGCCCAGCTCGTTCTTGCGTTTCAGCCCGCCGCACTTGCCCAGGAACAGCACGGCCTTGGGCATCACCGCTGACAGCAGATCCATGATGATCGCGGCATTGGGGCTGCCCATGCCGAAGTTGATCATGGTGATGCCGTCGATGGTGGCGCTGGCCATCGGCCGGTCCAGGCCGATCACCGGCGCCCCGGTCAGCGCGGAGAACGTATGCAGGTAGCCCCCGAAGTTGGTCAGCAGGATGTGCTGGCCGAACTGGTCCAGAGGCACGCCGGTATAGCGCGGAAGCCAGTTGTCGACGATGTCCTGCTTGCTCTTCATGGGCGCTCCGGTACGGCGTGGGGAGCACCATTTTCCGGGAGGCGGTCGTTGCCGTCGAGATGGCCGATGGCGACCCGTGAAAAAGGACACTTGGCAAGCACGCCGCTCCCCGGCTAGCGTCGGTGGGTTGAACACGCTGCCAAGGGGATCTGCATGACATCGACGTTGTTGCGCGCCGGGTTGGGTCTGGCGCTGGTATCGCTGAGCACGGCGCCGGCCGTGGGCGCTTCGCGCTTCGTGGCCGATCCCTACCCGAGCACCTACCAGGCGCACCCCGATGGGCCGCTGCTGATCCAGAACGCAACGGTGCTGACCGGCACCGGCCAGCGCCTCGACAACGCCGATGTGCTGCTGCGCGATGGCCGCATCGTCGCCGTCGGCGATGCGCTGCAGGTCGATGCCAGCGTCACCCGCATCAACGCCGACGGC
Organism: Stenotrophomonas sp. 10L48; assembly: GCF_056395105.1. Taxonomy (NCBI): domain Bacteria; kingdom Pseudomonadati; phylum Pseudomonadota; class Gammaproteobacteria; order Lysobacterales; family Lysobacteraceae; genus Stenotrophomonas; species Stenotrophomonas sp. 10L48. The sequence continues at coordinate 48,792 of NZ_JBFTIX010000014.1, forward strand.
AAGTGGGTGACGCCCGGCCTGATCGACGTGCACTCGCACCTGGGCGTCTATCCCAGCCCCGGTGTCGGCGCGCACAGCGACGGCAACGAGATGACCGCGCCGGTCACCGCCAACGTCTGGGCCGAGCACTCGGTATGGCCGCAGGACCCCGGTTTCCAGGCGGCGCTGGCAGGCGGAGTGACCAGCATGCAGGTGCTGCCCGGCTCGGCCAACCTGGTCGGTGGCCGCGGCGTAACGCTGAAGAACGTGCCTGCCACCACCTACCAGGCAATGAAGTTCCCCGGCGCGCCGTGGGGCCTGAAAATGGCCTGCGGCGAAAACCCCAAGCGCGTCTACGGTGGCGGCAAGGGCGTGGCACCTGCAACGCGGATGGGCAACGTGGCCGGTTACCGCGCAGCCTTCATCGACGCAGCCGACTACATCGCCAAGAACAAGCCGAAGCCGGCCAAGCGCAAGGGCTGGTTCGGCAGCGACAAGGGCGACAGCGCCGGTGATGCCGGCGGCAAGCGCGACCTCAAGCTGGATACGCTCGCCGGTGCGATCCAGGGCGATATCCGCGTGCACATCCACTGCTATCGCGCCGATGAAATGGCCACCATGCTCGACCTGTCCAAGGAATTCGGCTTCAAGGTGGCCGCCTTCCACCACGGCGTGGAGGCCTACAAACTGGCCGACCGGCTGGCGGCCGAAGGCGTGTGCGGGGCACTGTGGGCCGACTGGTGGGGCTTCAAGATGGAAGCCTTCGACGGCATCGCCGAGAACATCGCGCTGGTCGACCGGCCGAAGAACAGCTGCGCCATCGTCCACTCCGACTCGCCCGAGGGCATCCAGCGCCTGAACCAGGAGGCAGCCAAGGTGATGGCCGCCGCGCGCCGCGCGCACATGCCGGAGATCGCGCCGGAACGCGCGATCACCTGGATGACCGCCAACGCCGCCAAGGCGCTGGGCATCGAGGCGCAGACCGGCACGCTGGAGGCCGGAAAGATGGCCGACGTGGTGATCTGGAACGGCAATCCCTTCAGTTCGTATGCACTGGCCGAGCAGGTGTTCGTCGATGGCCGCCGTGTGTACGACCGCAGCACGCCATCGGCAACGCCGCGGTCGGATTTCCAGCTTGGACAGGAGTTGCGCTGATGGGCATGTTGAACAAGCGCCGCCGGGCATGGCCCGGCGCTACCTTGGTTGCGCTGTTGGTGATGACAACCGCAGCCTCGGCGCAGGACCTGCTGGTGCGCGGTGCGACGGTCGCTACCGCCAGCGCACGTGGCAACGTGGAAGATGCCGATGTGCTGGTGCAGGGCGGCATCATCCGTGCGGTGGGCCGGGGCCTGTCCACACCGGCCGGTGTGCCGGTGGTCGAAGCCAAGGGACGCATGCTGACCCCTGCCCTGTTCGGTGGCATCACCGAGATCGGCATCGAGGAAGTATCCGGTGAATCAAGCACGGTCGACAGCGCACTGAAGATCGGCGAGCAGCCGCTACGCCCGGAGTTCGACGTGACACTGGCCTATAACCCGGCATCCGTGCTGATTCCGGTGGCGCGCCTGGACGGCATCGGCTTCACTGCGCTGGGCGCGGCCACCGGCGGTGGCTTCGTCGCCGGCCAGGGCGGCGTGGTGCGTTTCGATGGCAGTGCCGACCCGATCGGCCCGCGCGCGCTGTTCCTGCGCCTGGGTGCTGCAGCATCTGAACTGACCGGTCAATCGCGCGCGGCGCAGTGGATGCTGCTGCAGCAGATGGTGGACGAGGCACGCGGCCAGGTGGCCGCCGATTCGCCGCATGCGCTGCTGACCCCGGCCGGCCGCCGCACGCTCGCCCGCTATCTGTCCGGGCAGGGCCGCATCGTGGTGGAAGTGGACCGCGCGGCCGACATCCGCCAGCTGCTGCGCTGGGCGGCCCGCGAGAGGGTGAAGATCGCCGTCGCCGGCGGTGCCGAGGCCTGGCAGCTGGCACCGGAACTGGCAGCGGCCAAGGTGCCGGTGTTCGTCGACGCACTGGGCAACCTGCCGACGACCTTCGACCAGATCGGCGCCACCTTGGAAAACGCCGCGCGGTTGCAGCGCGCGGGCGTACCGGTGGCCTTCGCCCAGCGCGATGATGCCTCGCACAACGCACGCAAGATGCGCCAGCTGGCCGGCAATGCGGTGGCCAACGGCCTGCCCTGGGCCGACGGACTGGCCGGGCTGACCCGGGTACCGGCCGAGGTGCTGGGCGTGGCCGACCAGATCGGCAGCATCGAGCCGGGCAAGCGTGCCGACCTGGTGCTGTGGGAAGGCGATCCGCTGGATGTGGCGCACTATGCCGAGCAGGTCTGGCTGGGCGGCCGCGCGATGCCGATGCGCTCGCGCCAGACCGAACTGCGCGACCGCTACCTGCAGCGCAACGCGCAACCCTGACCGTAACCAGGAGCCATCGATGCCCACCCTGCGCTGGTATTTCGACTTCGTCTCGCCCTATTCCTACCTGCACTGGCAGAAGGTGAAGCAGCTGCCGCAGTTCGGGCGCATCCAACCGGTGCCCATCGCCTTTGGTGCGGTACTGCACCATCTGGGCAACCTGGGCCCGGCGGAGATCCCGGCCAAGCGCCGCTTCATGTACCGCCAGCTGCTGTGGACCGCGCAGGCCGAGGGCACGCCACTGCGCTTCCCGCCCGGGCACCCGTTCAATCCGCTGGCGGCCCTGCGCCTGTGCCTGGCCGCCGGTGCCAGCACTGCGGCAGTGGACGTGCTGTTCGATTGGATCTGGCGCGACGGCCACGCCGGCGACACGGCCGAGGCCCTGCGCGAACCCGCCGCCCGGCTGGGTATCAGCGACGTAGAGGCGGCCATTGGCGAGCCGGCCATCAAGGAGCAACTGCGACGCAACACCGAGGCGGCGATCGAGGCCGGGGTGTTCGGCGTGCCGACCCTGGCCATCGACGGCGAACTGTTCTGGGGCAACGATACCCACCCGCTGATGGCGGCGGTGCTGGACGACCCCAGCCTGCTGGACCGGCCGGACTGGCAGCAGGCGGTGGCCCTGCCGGTGGCGGTGCAGCGCAGTCGCTGAACAGGGAGCGGCGCGTTTCCCTCGCGCGCCCGCCCCCGTTTTGAGATAGTTTTCACATTTCCGAACCTACAACCGCCCTGGAGGGGGAGCCGCGGATGCGCATCGGAATCGTCGTCGACTCGGCCTGCGACCTGCCGCAGGACTTCATTGCCGAGCACAACATCGTGCTGCTGCCGATCACCGTGCGGATCGGCGAAGCGGTGCTCGCCGACCACCGCGACGAGCAGGCAACGCTCAGCTTCCTGCACGCGCACGTCGCCGAGCACGGCGCCGAAGCGGAGACCATCCCCTTCAGCGTCAACCAGATCCGCGACCTGTTCCTGCAACGCTTGGTGATCGACTACGACCATGTGTTCTGCATGACCATCACCAAGACCCGCAGCCCGATCCACGACAATGCACTGCAGGCCAGCTTCGCCATCCTCAACGACTACAAGCCGGTGCGGCAGGCGGCCGGCTTCAACTCGCCGTTCGCGCTGCGCGTGCTGGATACCCAGAACCTGTTCGCCGCCCAGGCGGTGACGGCGGTGGAAGCGGTGCGGCTGCGCGCCAGTGATGCCAGCGTGCAGCAGATCCGCGAGCGCCTGGAAGAACTGGCCGGCAACGTGCACGGCTACATGGTCACCCGCGACCTGTACTACATGCGTGCCCGCGCCCGGCACAAGGGCGACCGAAGCGTCGGCCTGCTCAGCGCCGCACTGGGCAGTGCGCTGGACATCAAGCCGGTGTTGCATGGTTATCGCGGGCAGACCGGGCCGGTGGCGAAGATCAAGGGTTTCGACAATGCCGTGCTGAAGCTGTTCGGCGTGGTCGGCCAGCGCGTACGCGCCGGCCTGATGACGCCGACCGTGTGCGTCAGCTACGGCGGCGAACTGGACGAGCTGCGTGCCCTGCCCGGCTATGCGCAGATGAAGGAGGTCTGCGCCGGCCATGGCGTGACCGTGTACGAATCGGTGATGAGCCTGACCGGCATGGTCAACGTCGGCAAGGGCGCGGTCACCGTGGGTTTTGCCGATGGGCCGCATCGATTTGAATGAAGGCCAACCGCGCTCTGGAATCTGCACATCGATTCCACCGCGCCTATGCCAGCCTAGCCGCACCTCAAGGAGATCAACATGCCTGCGCAGTACCACATCAGCCTGCCCGAACCGTCCAAGGCCCGCGGCAACGACCCCGACCTGTCTTTCCATTCGCAGGGCGCTGCCGGCTTCGCCGAAGAACTGCAGAACGCGCTGCGCAATGGCAGCCTGTTCGAGCGCTGGCGCGACAAGCAGCCGGACCCGGATGCGGTGGAGCCGCAGTGGGGCGCGACCGATCCGGAGGCCACCGTGACCGGTGAGCAGAAGGACCTGCGCATCAACCTGGTGGCCACCACCCGCATCGACAGTGACGTGTTCAAGCAGCGCCTGCGCCTGCTGGCCGGGCACCACTGGGAACTGCGCGACGTGCGTTGAGTTCCGCCTCTGGTAGGCGCCAACCTTGGTTGGCGCTTTCCTGAAGGCTGCCAACCAAGGTTGGCCACTACCGGCTTCACCTTGCCGAGCTGCCGGCCAGCGGCCGGCACTACCCGGCACCTGGGTGTGCTGGTATCGTGCCGCCGCCAACGGTGACCGCACGGATTGCACATGGACCCCAAGCTGAAAGCGCTCATCGAGCAGACCAACCTGTCGGACCTGCTGCCGCCGGCGCCTCGGGAAATGGACCTGCAGCAGCCGGTGGCACCGCCGGAACCCGCAAAACCGCAGCCCGCCCGTTCCACCAGCGATGCACTGCAGGTGCATTTCGGTGGTACCGACATGGTCGGAAAGCTCGCCAATGCGCCCACCAGTGGACGGATAAAGACCTTCGCCATGATCCTGCTGGGCGGGCCGACCATCGTGTTCGGCCTGCTTCTGCTGGGCATGGTCTGGACCGAGCCGGGCAAGTCAGTGCTCGCGCTGGTCTACGGCACGGTCATCGCAGCGGTGTTGATCGGTATCTGGCCTTATCTGCTGTTCCGCAAACGCGAAAAGCCGGCGGCCTGACGCGGGCTGCCTGCCAGGATAGTGCCGGGCGCTGGCCGGCAACTCATGCAGACGGCACCTGCCGGCCAGCGGCCGGCACTACCCAACCTGCGCCTTACCAACCGCCGCCCAGGGCGCGATACAGCTCTACGCGTGCAATCGCGGCGGTCGCCCGGCTGTTGGCCAGCGCGGCCTGGTTGTCCAGCGCGATGCGCTGGGTGCTCAATACATCCAGCATGTCGACCACGCCGGCCTGGTACTGCCGACGCGCCGCACCCAGCGCCGTCTCGCTCTCATCCACCGCCACGTGCAGCTGCGCGGCACGCTGCTGTTCGGCGGCATAGCCGTCGATGGCATCGTCCACTTCATGCCAGGCCTGCAGCACGGTACGGCGGAACTGCAGGGCCGCCTGTTGCTGCTGCAGCCTGCTCAGCGCCAGGTTGGCCTTCAGGCGTCCGCCCTGGAAGATCGGCAGGCTGATCGACGGGCCGATACTGAAGCGATGCGCGTTCCAGCCATCCAGATCATCCAGCTGCCTGGCCTGGAAACCGGCATCGCCATTCAAGGTGATGCGCGGCAGGAAGCTGGCCTTGGCCACGCCAATTCCCGCCGTGGCAGCATGCAGCGCAGCCTCGGCACGGCGGACATCAGGGCGACGCTCGGCCAGTTCACTGGGCACGCCCACGGCCACGGTCGGCAACGCGGGCCAATCGCGGCGCGCGCTCTGCAGCTGCGTATCCAGTGCCTGCGGCGGCTGTGCCAGCAGGAACGCGAGTGCATTGCGCAGCTGCGATTCGCGGTGCCGCAGCGGTGCGATGCGAGCCTGCAGCGATGCCACCTGCGCCGCCGCACTGGAGACCTGCAACGTGCTGGCCACGCCCTGGCGCTGGCGCGCTTCGGTCAGCCGCTTGATGTCGTGGGCGATGCTGAGGTTGTCCTCGGTGATGGCCAGCAGCTGGCGCGTTGCGCGCAACTGCAGGTAATCACGCGCGGTCTCGGCCAGCAGCGCGATGCGCGCCGCGTGTGCATCTTCCTCAGCCATCTGCACGCGTGCGTCGGCCGCTTCCACCTGACGGCGTACGCGTCCCCACAGATCCAGTTCCCAGCTCATGCCGATGCCGGCCTGGAACAGCCCATAGTCATCGCGACCGCCATTACCGGACGGATCGTTCAGGCCTACCTCGCTGTTGCGCGCGCGTACGCCACTGGCAGTGGCGCCGACGCTGGGCAGCCGGTCGGCCGCGGTGACGCCACGCGCGGCGCGGCTCTGCTGCACCCGGTTGGCGGCCAGCTGCAGGTCGAGATTGGCCTGCAGTACCTGCGTCGCCAGTTGCCCCAGCAGCGGATCATCGAAACCGGACCACCAGCTGGCGTCGTCATCCAGCGCAGCTGAAGCCACCGCTTCGCCCTGCCACTGCGTGGGCAGCTCGGCCTGCGGGCGCACGAAGTCCGGGCCCAGCGTGCAGGCGGTCAACGCCGTGCACAGTGCCGCTGCAGCCAGTCCACGCGGGAATACGCGGATCATGCGCCTTCCCCGCCCGTGCGGTGCCGCTCGCGCTGCGCACTCTGCACCCGCTGCGGACGCTGCAGATCCACGCTGGCTTCCACCGACATGCCGGCACGCAGTTGGCCCAGCAATGCCTGCTCCGGCTCTAGCACGATCTTCACTGGAATGCGCTGCACCACCTTGGTGAAGTTGCCGGTCGCGTTTTCCGGCGCCACCGCGGCGAACGTCACCCCCGTGGCCGGGGCGATGCTGTCGATATGGCCACGCAGCCGCGTGCCGGGGAACACGTCCACCGTCAGTTCGACCTGCTGCCCCGGCTGCATGCGGGTCATCTGCGTTTCCTGGAAGTTGGCGACAACGAAGGCGCGCTGCAGCGGCACCACCGCGGCCACCGGCGTGCCCGGGGTCAGGTAGGCGCCGACGCGCACTGCGCGGCGTCCCACCACGCCATCAATCGGTGCACGCAGCTCGGTGTGCGAAAGATCCAGTTCGGCACGCGCCTGCGCGGCTTCGGCGCGCTGCACGGCCGCCTGTGCGGCCTGCACCCCGGCAGCGAGGATGTCGGTGCGCTGGCGTGCGGTCGACAACGCGGCCTGTCCCTGTTGCAGATGTGCACTGGCCACGGCCTGCTTCGACTGCGCCTGCTGCGCGTTCTGCACGGTACCGGCACCGTTGCGGGCCAGCTCGCGGTAACGCTGCTGGTCGGCGCTGGCCAGGGTCAGTTCGGCGCGGCTGACATCCACACTCGCCTGGGCGTGTTCGATCAGCGAGCCCTGCTGTGCCAGCGCCGCCTGCGCGTTGGCCAGCTGCGCGCGCGCATTGCCCAGGTCGGCGCGGGCGGCCAGCAACGCGACCTGGTAGTCGCGGTCATCGATGCGGGCCAGCACGTCACCGGCCTTCACCGCTTGGTTGTCCTGCACTTCCACCGCGCTGACGAAGCCAGCGATCTTCGGTGCGACCACGGTGTAGTCGGCGACCACATAGGCGTTGTTGGTGGTCTGGTGGCGGCCATCGCGCAGCAGCAGCCAGGCACCACCGGCCAGAAGCAGTACGCCCAGGCCGAGGCCCGCGTTGAGATACGTTCGATTGATTGTCATGGGGGAGTTCCTGCGAAGGGGATCAGGCCACGGCACGTGGCGGATGGATGCGGGTGGGCATCCAGGCAATGAGGGGAATGAAGGCCAGCGCGACCAACGCGACCAGCAGGTAGAGATCGGCCGAGGTCAACGCCTGCACCTGCGCATGCAGGCGCGCGCCAAGCTGCGGCCCTTCGGCCAGCCACGGCTGTTCGCCAAGTCGCTCGACCAGCACGGTGGAGTGGAAATGGCGGCGTCCCTGCGCGACCGCTTCCAGCACGCCGCTGGCCAGCACCGCAGCAAAGCCCTTGACCGTGTTGAACCACGCCGAGGCAAAGGGACCGTCCTGTGGCGCCAAGCCGCCGGTGGCCAGCATCAGCAGCGGCAGCACCGCCATCGGCTGCGCAAACACCTGCAGCAGCTGTACCCACAGGAAGTTGTCGCGTATCCAGCTGACGTCCAGATGCGCGCCCAGCCAGCAGGCCAGCGCCAGCAGCGCCAGCCCGGTGGCCTGCACCCAACGGCAATCGATCGCACGGATGTTCAGCAGTGCGGCGACCAACGGCAGCGCGATGACCTGCGGCACCGCCACCCACAGCAGCATCGGCGCGGTCTGTTGTGGGCGATAGCCCTGCACGCTGGCGAGGAAGCCGGAAGGAATGGAGATCACCGCCAGCAGCACGAACAGCACGCCACCGAGGGTAATCAGCGAGTAGCTGAGGTTGCGGTTGGCCAGCAGCTGCAGCTTGAAGAACGGCAGTGGATGGAACCACTCGTTGATGAAGAACAGCACCAGCAGACCCGCACCACCCCCCAGCATCAGCGTGATCAACGACGAGTCGAACCAGTTCAGGCGCGGGCCCTGCACCAGGCCCAGTACCAGCAGCACCAGCGCCGGCAGGCCGAGCATCAGGCCGACGCCGTTGAACTGTGCGAAGCGCTCCAGCCGCAGGGGATCCTGTGGCAGGCCCCAGCCGACCATCGCCATCGCCGCCAGGCAATACGGCACGATCTGCCAGAACGCCCAGTGCCAGCCCACCTGCTCCACCCAGAATGCGGCCAGCGGGGTGCCCATGCTCGGCCCGAAGGTGGCGGTCAGTGCGTAGGCGGCCAGACCGTACAGCTTGATGCCCGGCGGCAGGAAGCGCAGCGCCACGCTCATCAGCAGCGGCGGCAACGCGCCCCCACACAGGCCCTGCAATGCGCGCAGCAGCAGAAAGGTCTGCAGGTTGGGGGCGAGCGGGCACAGCACGCCCAGCACCATGAAGCCGCCGATCATCGCCAGCGCAAAGCGGCGCAGCGAGAAGGTGGCTGCGCACCACGGTGCGAATGCCATCGCGCTGACCGACATGGCGCTGTACAGCGCCACGATCCAGCTGCCGTCATCGACGCTGAAACCCATCGCACCGCGGATGTCGGCCAGCGCGACCTTGGTGACGTTCTCGTTGAAACCCGACACCAGCACTGCCAGCAGCACACCGCACAGCCCAACCAGGATGCGCCGGTCGAAGCCGGGGGCAGCGACGGGCCGGGGCGCTGCCGGCGCCGCGGGCATGGCGGCCGGCGTGCTCACTGCCGGCTGCCGATCCGTGCAGTACACGGCATATATGGAGACATTGGATTGCGCTCAGTGAAACTTTCGGGAGCGCAGTCTAGAAAGGCCGTTGCCTGCGAAAAATGGCGTGCCCGGCATCGCAGGCGTGCGTACAACGCACGCCCGCGGGCAATCAGTGGTGGGCCGCCTCGACCGAATCGCACATGCCCTTGATCGCCCGCCGCAGCCACTGGTGGGCCGGGTCGTTGTCCATGCGTGGGTGCCAGGCCTGCACCAGCGCTACGGTCCGCACCGGCACCGGCAGCGGGAACATCCGCAGCGGCAGGCCCATGCGGGTGATGCGGTCGAGCATCACGCTTGGCATCTGCGGCAGCACCAGGTCCGAATCGGCGGCAGCAAAGATCGCGCCGTGGAAGGTAGGGATGACCACCGCCACCCGTCGTTGCAGGCCAAGCGCTGCCAGCTCTTCGTCGATCGGGCCATGCGCAAGCCCGCGCCGGGACACGGCGATGTGGTCGCACGCGGCGAAGCGCTCGACACTGATGTCGCCGTCGAACAACGGATGATCCTCGCGTGCCGCGCCCAGCAGCGAGGTGGTGAACAGGTGCTGCACCTTGGTTTCCGGGCTGTGCTTGCCGGCCGTGCTGATGTACAGGTCGATCCGCCCCTGCACCATCGCATCGTCATCGGTATCGCCTTCGGGCACGAAGCGCAGCATGCAGCGCGGTGCCTGCTGGCGGAAGACATCACGCAGGCGGCCGCCATAGCTGCCGATGAACACATCGTTGGCGCGCACGCTGAACGTTCGTTCCAGCGTGACCATGTCGACCTCGCGGCCCGCATTGAACACGCGGTGTGCCTGCTCGATCACATCGCGCACCTGCTCACGCAGTTCCAGCGCGCGTGGCGTGGGAGCGAGCCCACGGCCGGCGCGCACCAGCACCGGATCACCCAGGGCTACCCGTACCCGGCCCAGGGTACGGCTCATCGCCGGCGCACTGAGATTCATCCGTCGCGCAGCGGCCGCCACGCTGCATTCGTCGATCAGCACATCCAGTGCCAGCAACAGGTTCAGGTCCGGCAAGGGCATGGCAGTCTCCCGCAAATGGGATGACTCTACTGCAATCCAGATCATCCATAATTGCGTTGTACGCACGCATTGACTGCGGCGCACGGCATGGGTGCGCGCGACGACATCAGCGACCATCAGCGCCCTGCAAAGGAGCTTTCCATGTTCAACACCCTGCTGGTCGCGCTTGATGGCGGCCCCCAGCACGACCGCGTGCTGGACCTGGCCGCCACCATGGCCGGCCCCCGCAGCCGCCTGCACCTGCTGTGCGTGCTTGACCCCGAATTCGCACTGGCCGCTGGTGCCACCGATGCCGACCGCCGTGAGTATCCCGCCGCCGCCCGGCAGCAGGCGCATGCCGAAGCGGTACTGGCCGACGCCCTGGCCGAGCTGCGCGAGCGCGGCGTGGACGCCATCGCACAGCTGCCTTGCGGCGATCCTGGCGAAGTGATCAGCGCGCAGGCGCGTCGCCTGCAATGCGACCTGATCGTCATCGGCCACCGCCATCTGTCACGCCTGCAGCGCCTGTTCGAGCCCTCGGTGGGGCAATGGACGATCGACCATGCGCCTTGCCCGGTGCTGGTGGAAACACGTGATCCGTAGGTATCGCCAGCATGGCAATGTACTGGCCTGCGGCGGCCTGACGCGGGCTGCCTGCCAGGGGAGTGCCGGCCGCTGGCCGGCAACGCCTGCGCCTGCTGGATCCGACCGGGCGGTCGCGCCAGCCCCGATCAACCACGCACTTTCCTGCCGTGGCAGTCGCGCAGCCATGCTCAACAGTCCAGCGTGTCGTGCGCGCCCCCGTCGTCGTCCAGCACGTGTGCGTGCAGGATCACCTGGTTGCGGCCCGCACGCTTGGCCGCGTACAGGCCGGCATCGGCATCGGCCAGCAACTGTTCGGCGGTGGCCAGCGCCGGCGGATGCAGGTAACCCACGCCCACGCTGATGCTGACCCGGCCTTCCGGCAGCGGCAGCGCTTCCACCGCCTCGCGCAGGCGCTCGGCCAGCGCCAGCACACCCGACAGTGGGCTGCCGGGCACGATCACCGCGAATTCCTCACCGCCATAGCGCGCCACGCTGTCGGCCGCGCGCCCGGCGGTGGCCTGCAGCACCGCGGCCACCGCCTGCAGGCAGCGGTCGCCGGCAGGATGACCGTGCTCGTCGTTGAATGCCTTGAAATGGTCGATGTCCACCAGCAGCAATGCCAGTTCGCTGCCGCTGCGACGCGCCCGGTTCCATTCGGCCAGCAGCAGCGTATCGAACTGACGGCGATTGGCTACGCCGGTCAGGCCATCCTGCCGCGCCATCTGATCCAGGCCGGCCTGTCGTTCCAGCAGGTCGAGCTGCAGCAACGTGCTGCGCAGGCTGAAGCCAAGCGTTGCCACCACGAACCCGGTCAGCGCCAACGGCCGCGCGTGGTCCACCACCAGGGTGCCGACCACCAGCAGCAACAAGGGCAGGATGATCGGTCCACCGGCCTGCACCAATCGCAGCAGGCGAGGATGCAGCACGAAGCCCGGTGCGGGTGCCTGACGCAGCGCCAGCAGCGCCAGCAGCAGGAACGGCAGGTCGATCAGCAGATCGTTGTAGGCGCCGAACGACTGCTCGGCGGTGTAGTGATTGATGTAGAACGCCAGCAGCAGATAGGACAGCGCATACAGCGCCAGCGCGCGGTAGAAGCTGCGCCGTTCAGGCGCATCGCCGGCGACCCAGCGCACCACCGCGAAACCGGCGATGCACAGGTTCTGGATGTCGAACATGCGCTGCATGTGCGCCATCGCCTGGTCGTCGATATCGATGCGGTCGGCGAAGGACTGGGTATGCACGAAGAACAACACGCCCAGCAGGGCCGCCATCACGCCGTCGATCAGGCTGATGGTCCAGCGTTCGCGACGGGCGCGGGCCAGGATGAACACCAGCGGCACACCGTACAGCACATACAGCAGCAGGCTGGCGCGCGGGGTGATGTCGGCCCGTCCGGCGCCCAGTGCGTCGGCCATGTTGAAGGCCATGCCACCGGCCCAGAGCAGCAGCGCCACTGCAGTGGCACGCCAGCCCAGCGCAGCACGGTCGCGCTGACCGCGCCACAGGCAGGCCGCAGCCGCCAGCAGGGGTGCCACGGTCAGGAACACGAACGATCCCTCACCGGCCGCACCCGGCCAGAACGCCACGACCACGCCATGGCAGATCAGGAACATCAGCGCCAGCACAACCAGCATGCATCCCCCATGCGCAAGGCCGTATGGCGGCACGATAGCGCGCCGGCACGCCACAGCGGCGTGATCCACTGCGGCAAAACGGCACTCCGGGCACACGCTCTGGTCGTGCCGGCCACTGGCCGGCAACCCCAGGGAATCACGGGTCTGCAGGTTGCCGGCCAGCGGCCGGCACTACCAGCAAAACGTCAGGCGTGCAGCGCGCGGGCGTGGTGCGCGATGTGCTCGCCGATGAAGCTGGCGATGAAGTAATAGCTGTGGTCGTAGCCGGGCTGCAGGCGCAGGCTCAGCGGATGACCGGCAGCATCGCAGGCCTGCTGCAGGCGCTGCGGCTGCAGCTGGCTGTGCAGGAACTCATCCCCCTCGCCCTGGTCAACCAGCAGCGGCAAGCGCTCGCCGGCGTGGGCCACAAGTTCGCAGGCATCCCACTGCGCCCAGTCGGCCGGGTTGTCACCAAGGTAGGCGGCGAATGCCTTCTGCCCCCACGGCACGTGGCTGGGTGYCACGATCGGCGAGAACGCCGACACGCTGCGGTAGCGGCCGGAGTTGCGCAGCGCGATCACCAGCGCGCCATGGCCGCCCATCGAATGGCCACTGATGCCTCGTGCGTCGGTGGCCGGGAAACCCGCCTCGATCAACGCCGGCAGCTCGTGAGCGACGTAGTCGTGCATGCGGTAGTGCTTGGCCCACGGCTGCTGTGTGGCGTTGAGATAGAAACCCGCGCCCTTGCCCAGGTCATAGCCCTCGGCATCGGCCACGTCATCGCCGCGTGGGCTGGTGTCCGGGGCGACGATGATCACGCCGTGCTCGGCCGCATAGCGTTGCGCGCCGGCCTTGGTGATGAAGTTCTGCTCGGTGCAGGTCAGCCCGCTCAGCCAGTACAGCACCGGCAGCTTCCGGGTTTCCGCCTGCGGCGGCAGGTACACGGCGAACTGCATGTCGCAGCCCAGCGTGGTCGAATGATGGCGGTAGACATCCTGCCAACCGCCGGCACAGGCGCGGTGTTCGATACGTTCCATGAGGTTTCCTCCCGAGGGACGGCAGGCAGGCGCCTGCCGCCCGGCGCGGCTCAGTAGTGGACGACCGAACGGATCGACTTGCCTTCATGCATCAGGTCGAAGGCTTCGTTGATCTTGTCCAGGTCCATGGTGTGGGTGACGAACGGGGCCAGCTCGATATCGCCCTTCATCGCGTCTTCGACCATGCCCGGCAGCTGGCTGCGGCCCTTCACGCCACCAAACGCGGTGCCCATCCACTTGCGGCCGGTGACCAGCTGGAACGGGCGGGTGGAGATTTCCTGACCGGCACCGGCCACGCCGATCACCACGCTCTGGCCCCAGCCACGGTGCGCGCATTCCAGCGCCGCACGCATCACGTTGACGTTGCCGATGCACTCGAAGCTGTGGTCCACGCCCCAGGTGGTCATCTCCACGATCACCTGCTGGATCGGCTTGTCGAAGTCCTTCGGGTTGATGCAGTCGGTGGCGCCGAATTCGCGGGCCAGCTCGAACTTGGACGGGTTGGTGTCCACCGCGATGATGCGCCCGGCCTTGGCCTGGCGCGCACCCTGGATGACCGCAAGGCCGATGCCGCCCAGGCCGAACACGGCCACGCTGTCGCCTTCCTGCACCTTGGCGGTGTTGTGCACCGCGCCGATGCCGGTGGTCACGCCGCAGCCGAGCAGGCAGACATGCTCCGGGTTCGCTTCCGGGTTGATCTTCGCCAGCGACACCTCGGCAACGACGGTGTATTCGCTGAAGGTCGAGCAGCCCATGTAGTGGTAGATCGGCTCGCCGTTGTAGCTGAAGCGGCTGGTGCCATCGGGCATCACGCCCTTGCCCTGGGTGGCACGCACCGACACGCACAGGTTGGTCTTGCCGCTCTTGCAGAACAGGCATTCACCACATTCGGCGGTGTACAGCGGAATGACGTGGTCACCCGGCTTGACGCTGGTCACGCCCTCGCCCACCTCCACCACGATGCCGGCGCCTTCATGGCCCAGCACCACCGGGAACAGGCCTTCCGGATCATCGCCGGACAGGGTGAACGCATCGGTGTGGCAGACACCGGTGTGGGTGATCTTGACCAGCACTTCGCCCGCCTTCGGCGGGGCGACGTCGATCTCGACGATCTGCAGCGGCTGGCCGGGACCAAAGGCGACGGCGGCACGGGATTTCATGATGGCACTCTCCAGAAAGGGCTTGCGGAAAACAGGATGCGCGGCGCTGTGTCGCGCCGTCGTTCACTTCAGGTACGAGCGGATCAACGCGCTCATGTCGCGCACGCGTTCGGCGCGTTGTTCATCGGAGGCGGCGGGCTGGCCGAACTCCTCGCGCAGGTGCGCTTCCATCACTTCGGACATCAGGCCGTTGACCGCGCCACGGATGGCGGCGATCTGCTGCAGCACCGGCCCGCAGTCGGCGCCGGCTTCCAGCGCGCGGTCCAGCGCATCGCACTGGCCGCGGATGCGGCGCACGCGGGCCAGAACCTTCTTTTTCTCTTCGGGAGAGTGCGGCATCGCTGGCCGGCCTCGGAACTATACTGGGGGATAGTATACAGGAGCCGATCCGGACCTCAATCAAAGGCCCCCTCTGCGGCCAGCCGGGTCAGCTCTTCCACCACGTAACGCACCTTCGGTCGCAGATGCCGCGTCTGTGGCCACAGCGCATGGATGTCCACATGGTGCTGCGTGCAGTGGTCCAGTACCGACTGCAACGCACCGGATTCCAGGTGATGGCGCACCAGTGACATCGGCATCTGGCAGATCCCCAACCCGGCGATGGCCCCCTCGATCACCGCATCGCCATCATTGAGCTGATGGGTGGCACTGGGGATGAAGCTGCCGTTGGTGCCCTCGCTGCCGATCCGCCACGCCACCGACTGGCCATGACGGAAGCCGACCACGCTGCGATGGTCGCGCAGTTCGTCCAGCGTCTGCGGCACACCATAGGCCTGCAGGTAGGCCGGCGACGCGCAGGTCACCAGGCGCTGGCTGGCCAGCTTGCGCGCGACCAGGTGCTCGGCGTGATGCAGACCGCCAAAGCGGATCAGCAGGTCGATGCCCTCTTCCACCGGATCAACGAAGTGATCGGTGAAGGTCATCGTCAACTGCAGGTCCGGGTGTTCATTGCACATGCGCAGCAGTACCGGCAGCACCACCAGCCGCCCGAACGAGGACGGCATGTCGATGCGCAGGCGGCCGCTCGGCAGATGCGCAGCCGAGCCCAGGCAGGCTTCGGCCGCCGCGATTTCATCCAGGGCCGCGGCGCAGGAGGCGTAGTACGCCTCGCCGTCGGTGGTCAGCGCGATGCGCCGGGTGGTGCGATGGAACAGGCGCACGCCCAGCCGCGCCTCCAGCCGGGCGATGGCCTTGCCGACCGCCGAGCGGGAGATGCCCAGCGCGTCGGCGGCCTCGGTGAAGGTGGCCGAGCGCGCCGTGGTGACGAAGGTCGCCAGGCCATTCAGGGATTCGACGGGAAGCATCGGCAGGCTCGCTCATTGGGGACAGATTGTCCCGCCTGACGGGAAATCTACCGCCTTTATGTGCCCGCATGTCACCTCCATCATGGTGCTGTCGCGCCGTTGGCGCCCTCCCCCGCTCCGAGATGACTGACATGACCGCCGCCCTGTTCCGCCCCTTCGACCTCGCTGGACTACCCCTGCACAACCGCATCGCGATGGCGCCGATGACCCGCGCCCGCAACCCCGGCGCCGTCGCCAATGCACTGACCGCCCAGTATTACCGGCAGCGCGCCAGCGCCGGCCTGATCATCAGCGAAGGCACGCCGGTGTCGGCGCAGGGCCAGGGTTACATCGACGTGCCGGGCATCTGGTCGGCCGAGCAGGTGGCCGGTTGGACGCTTGTCACCGACGCTGTACACGCTGCGCAGGGTGCGATCTTCGCGCAGCTGTGGCACGTCGGCCGCATGTCACACGCCTCGCTGCAGCCCGACGGCGGCCAGCCGGTAAGCGCCGGCACGCGGCCGGTGGCGAGCGATCCGAAGAACACCTCGTTCGTGTACCTGGACGACGGCAGCCGTGGCCATGCCGATCCGACACCGCCGCGTGCACTCAGCACGGAAGAAGTACCGGGCATCGTCGCCGACTTCGTGCAGGGTGCCGACAACGCGATCGCCGCCGGCTTCGATGGCATCGAACTGCATGCGGCAAACGGCTATCTGTTCGAGCAGTTCCTCAACCCGGTCACCAATGACCGGCAGGACGTGTACGGCGGTTCGCTGCGCAACCGCGCGCGGCTGATCCTGGACACCGTGGATGCGATGGCCGCGCGCATCGGCGCGCACCGCATCGGCGTGCGCCTTGCGCCGAACAGCCAGGTCTTCGACATGCCCGCCTATGCGGAGAACGAAGCCAGCTATCTGTACCTGGCCGAGGAACTGGGCAAGCGCGGGCTGGCCTATGTGCATCTGAACGACAACTACCTGCACGGCGCACCGGTGATCGGCGAGGCCTTCCTCAAGGCCTTCAAGCAGGCCTATGGCGGCACGGTGATCCTGGCCGGCGGCATGACCCGCGAACGCGCCCTGCGGCTGGTCGAGGAAGGCATCATCGATCTGGCCGCCTTCGGCCAACCATTCATCGCCAACCCGGATCTGGTCGAGCGCCTGCAGCGCGATGTCCCGCTGGCCATCCCCGACCGCAGCACTTATTACGGCGGCGGCAGCGAGGGCTACCTCGACTACCCGCCGGCCCCGTAGATCCACGCCACGCGTGGATGCGCTGCACCGGCCACCGCCGGTGTGCCGCGCCTTGATCCTGCCGGGCCATGAGCGCATCGTGGCCCGGCCCGACCTCGGTCCTGCCCCATGAACGCCTCCGCCGCCTCCTTCATCGTCAACCTCGACGTCCCTGACATCACCGCCGCCGAAGCCTTCTACACCCAGGCCTTTGGCCTGCGCAGCGGCCGCCGCCTCGGCCCCGGCGCGCTGGAACTGCTCGGTGGCCCCACGCCGCTGTACCTGCTGCAGAACGACGCCGGCAGCGCAGCGACCGATGACGGCGATGTGCGCGATTACGAGCGCCACTGGACGCCCGTGCATCTGGACTGGGTGGTCGCTGACATCGACGCGGCGCTTGCCCGCGCGGTTGCGGCCGGAGCCGTGCTCGAACATCCCATCCGCGAACGCCGCTGGGGAAAGATCGCCGTGCTGTCCGATCCGTTCGGCCATGGCTTCTGCCTGATCCAGTTCAGCGATGCAGGGTATGACGCGCTGGTCGAATGAATTGGTCACTGCGTAGCGGGCGCCAATCCACGCATGGCGTGGATCTACTGACGCGGGTGATCGCGATTCACTCGCGCAGCATGTCCACGAACGCACGCAGCGCACCGGGCATCTGCCGCTGCTTCGGGTAATACAGCGCAAACCCGGCGAACGGTTCGCTCCAATCTTCCAGCACCGCCACCAGTCGGCCGTCGTCCAGATACGGCCGCGCGGTGTCTTCCAGCACATAGGCCAGGCCGATGCCATCGAGCACCGCGCCAACCACGGTGCCCTGCTCGCACAGCGTCAGTCGACCCGGTACGTCGATCTCCAGGGTCTGGCCATCGCGTTCGAACTGCCACTTGTACAGATGGCCGCTGGCGAAACGGAAACGTACGCACTCGTGCGCGGCCAGGTCGCGCGGATGCTGCGGGGCCGGCCGGCGCCGCAGGTACTCGGGTGAACCAACAATCAAGCCGCGCAGCGGCGGCCCCATCGGCACCGCCACCATGTCCTCGGGCACGAACTCGTGCAGGCGCACGCCAGCGTCGTAGCCCTCGGCAACGATATCGACCAGACCATCGTTCTCGGTCAGCTCCACCCGTACGTCCGGATGCGCGTGCAGGAACCGCGCCAGCCGCGGCCCCAACTGGGTCGCCACCGCCGCCCGCGTCGCATTGATCCGCAGCAGGCCGGCCGGCACCGCGCGGAAGTGGTTCATTTCCTCCAGCGCGTCATGCACCTGCCCCAGCGCCGGCTGCAGGCGCTCCAGCAGGCGCTGCCCGGCCTCGGTCAGGGCCACGCTGCGGGTGGTACGGTGGAACAGGCCCACCCCCAGCCGTTCCTCCAGCGCGCGGATCGCATAGCTCACCGCCGAGGTCGACAGGGCCAGTTCGGCACCGGCGCGGCGGAAACTGCGGTGGCGGGCGACCGCAGCGAAGGCGGCCAGGTGGGTCAGGTTGTCAGTGGCCATGATTGTGCAGTCTGCCTTGATGAATCATGCCGATATATCCGCTTCTTACCCCGAGGTACGGAGCGTATTGTAAAACGCCTTTCGACAAACCCTGCCAAGGATTCCCCATGTCCCTCGCCCGTGGTTACGCCGCCCACACCCATACCGACCCGCTGGTGCCCTTCGAATTCGAGCGCCGCGCGGTTGGCCCGAACGATGTGCGCATCGAGATCCTGTACAGCGGCATCTGCCATTCCGACCTGCACCAGGCACGCGACGACTGGGGTGGCTCGATCTACCCGATGGTGCCGGGCCACGAGATCATCGGCCGGGTCACCGAAGTCGGCAGCGAGGTCACCCGCTTCAAGGTCGGCGACCACGCCGGTGTCGGCTGCATGGTCGACTCCTGCCGCCATTGCGATGCCTGCCAGCACGACCTGGAGCAGTACTGCGCCGAAGGTGCGACCTGGACCTACAACGGCCGCGAGCGTGAAAGCGGCGCACCGACCTACGGCGGCTATTCCGACCACGTGGTGGTCGAGCAGCGCTTCGTGGTCAAGGTCTCCGAAACGCTGGACCTGAAGGCAGCCGCGCCGCTGCTGTGCGCCGGCATCACCACCTGGTCGCCGCTGCGCCACTGGAAGGTCGGCCCGGGCCAGAAGGTCGGCGTGATCGGTCTGGGTGGCCTCGGCCACATGGGCGTGAAGTTCGCCAAGGCGCTCGGCGCACACGTGGTGATGATCACCACCACCCCGGAAAAGGGTGCCGACGCCAAGCGCCTGGGCGCTGACGAAGTGCTGGTTTCGCGCGATGCCGACCAGATGAAGGCGCATGCCGGCAGCTTCGACTTCCTGCTCAACACCATCCCGGTCAGCCATGACACCAACCCGTACATGGGCCTGCTCAAGCGCGAAGCGACCATGTGCCTGGTCGGTGTGCTGACCGAACTGGACCCGCCGTTGACCGGTGGCAGCGTGATCTTCGGTCGCAGGAACCTGACCGGCTCGGCGATCGGCGGCATGGCCGAAACCCAGGAGATGATGGACTTCTGCGCCGAGCACGGCATCGTCAGCGACGTGGAGATGATCGACATCAAGAACGTCAACGAAGCCTGGGAGCGCATGGCCAAGAACGATGTGCGCTACCGCTTCGTGATCGACATGGCCACCATCAAGGCCTGATCGCTGCGCTGATGGAATGAAGAAACCCCGGCATTGCCGGGGTTTTTTTTGCGTACGCCACCCGCCGGGCATGGCCCGGCGCTACCGGATTCGTGGCGGGTAGCGCCGGGCGCATTTTCAGTACGCGAACTCGCGGAACACCGGGTCGACGTCGCCGTGCCAGCGGCCATGGAACAGCGCCAGCTTGCGCTCGGCGGGGGTCAGGCCGGACTCGACGATTTCCTGCAGCACGTCCAGGAACTTGCTTTCATCCTGGCCATCGGCATTGCGCGCCGCACGGCGCTTGAGCCCGTCCACCGAAATCTTCACCGCCTCGCGGGCGAGGTCGCGCACGGTGCCACCGCGGAACGGCAGGCCCATCGCGTGCTTGGGCACGCCATCACGCAGCGCATGGCGCTCGGCCAGGCTGAAGTCACGCACCAGATCCCACGCCGCATCCAGCGCCGTGTCGTCGTACAGCAGGCCCACCCAGAAGGCCGGCAGCGCACACAGGCGGCTCCACGGGCCACCATCGGCACCGCGCATTTCCAGGTACTTCTTCAACCGCACTTCCGGGAACGCGGTCGTGGTGTGGTCCGACCAGTCGCGCAGGGTCGGCAGCTGACCCGGCAGCACGGGCAGCTTGCCCTGCATGAAGTCGCGGAAGCTCTGCCCGCTTGCATCGTGGTAGATGCCATCGCGGTAGGAGAAATACATCGGCACATCGAGCAGGTAGTCGACATAGCGCTCGTAACCGAAGCCATCCTCGAACACGAAGTCGAGCATGCCGGTACGGTCGGCATCGGTATCGGTCCAGATGTGCGAGCGGTAGCTGAGGTAGCCGTTCGGCTTGCCTTCGGTGAACGGCGAGTCGGCGAACAGTGCGGTGGCGATCGGCTGCAGCGCCAACGACACACGGAACTTCTTCACCATGTCCGCTTCGCTGGCGTAATCCAGGTTCACCTGCACGGTGCAGGTGCGGGTCATCATGTCCAGGCCGAGCGAACCGACCTTGGGCATGTACGAGCGCATGATCTTGTAGCGGCCCTTGGGCATCCACGGCATTTCATCGCGCGTCCACTTCGGCTGGAAGCCCATGCCGAGGAAACCCAGCTGCAGTTCGCCGGCCACCTGCGCCACTTCATTGAGGTGGGTGCCGGTTTCCACGCAGGTCTGGTGAATGGTTTCCAGCGCCGCACCGGACAGCTCCAGCTGGCCCGCCGGCTCCAGGGTCACCGAGGCGCCATCACGCAGCAGGGCGATGGTGTTGCCGTTCTCCTGCACCGGCGTCCAGCCGAAGCGGACCAGGCCGTTGAGCAGGGCCTCGATGCCGCGCTCGCCATCGAAGGTCGGCGGACGCAGGTCATCCAGGCGGAACCCGAACTTCTCGTGCTCGGTACCGATGCGCCACTGCGAACGGGGCTTCTCGCCGGAGGCGATCTCCGCCACCAGTTGCGAGCGGTCGGTAATGGGCGTATCGGCGACGTGGCTGGGGCTCGACAAGGGGGTGGCTCGCTGGACGGTGGCAGGGGATGTGGGGCTGGGAGCCTTGCATCGCAAGGGCGCACTATAGCGTGGCGGCTCGTTACGTCATGCGACGGTGACGGGTTTCAGCATCCTACCGACACCCTCTTGACCCTCGTACACTCAGGGCCATGAGCCGCCATTCACGACATCCCGAGCTGCACCGTGCCGATCGCGTCGGCTGGCTGCGGGCCGCCGTACTGGGCGCCAACGATGGCATTGTCTCGGTCGCCGGCCTGGTGGTCGGCGTGGCCGCCAGCGGCGCCTCGGCCAGCACGATCCTGGCCACCGGCGTGGCCGGCACCGTGGCCGGCGCGATGTCGATGGCCGCCGGCGAGTATGTGTCGGTGCAGACCCAGGCCGATACCGAAAATGCCGATCTGGCGATGGAGAAGCGCGAGCTGCACGAAGACCCGCACAGCGAACTGGACGAACTGACCGCGATCTACCGCCATCGCGGGCTGGAGCCGGCGTTGGCGCGCCAGGTTGCCGAACAGCTGACCGCCCACGACGCGCTGGGTGCCCACGCGCGCGACGAACTGGGCATCACCGAGGAACTGCGCGCGCGGCCGTTGCAGGCCGCATTGGCGTCGGCCGCCGCCTTCACCTGTGGCGCCGCGCTGCCGGTGCTGACCGCACTGCTAACGCCGGTACAGAACGTCGCCACGGCCACCACGGTCAGCACGCTGGCCGGCCTGTGCCTGACCGGCGCGATGGCGGCACGCGCCGGTGGCGCATCACCCACGCGCGGTGCCCTGCGCGTGATGTTCTGGGGTGCACTGGCGATGGCCGCCGCGGCCGCGGTCGGTCGCCTGCTGGGCGCACACGTCATATGACCGGCATGCCCCCCACCGCCATGGCACTACTGGCGGAGATGGCCAGCCTGGCCGGCTGCCAACGCGCTGAAGGCTATGCCTGCATCACCGCCCGCCGCGAGCACGGTGCCAGCTCGGTGGAGATTCCCCAGCCACAGTTCGCCATCCTGCTGGAAGGCCGCAAGCAGGTACGTACCGCCCACCAGTCGCTGACCTTCGTCCCGGGCGACATCCTGCTGATCACCCAGCGCTGCCGCATCGACGTGGTCAACACACCGGACCCGCAGACCGGACGCTACCTCAGCGCGATCGTGCCGCTGTGCACGGAAGTCCTGGCGGCGGCGCGCACGCTGTGGAGCGAGGCCTTGCCAACGGCCGGAGCGACGCTGGCCCGGGAGGCGCTGGGCGACCACGCCACGGTACTGCGCAGCTGGCGGCAGTCGTTGCAGGACGCCGACTACAGCGAAGCGCGGTTGGCGCTGGCCACGCTGGTGCTGGCGTGGTGCCGGCAGGGCCACGGCAACCTGCTGTTGCCGCACGCACCGACGCTGGGCGAGCAGATCCGCGACCGCATCGCCGCCGAACCGGCCCGCGACTGGCAGTCGCGCGACGTTGAGGCGCACTTCGCGCTGAGCGGTGCGACCCTGCGGCGGCGGTTGGCCGCCGAAGCCACCAGCCTGCGCCAGCTGCTGACCGAAGCGCGCCTGGCCCATGGCATGCAGCTGCTGTACACCACCGATCTGCCGTTGAAGACCGTGGCAGCACGCGCGGGGTATCGTTCCGCAGCGAGTTTCAGCAAGCGCTTCGCCGAGCAGTACGGGCTGGCTCCCACAGATATCTAGGGTTCTTCAGCAGGGCTGCGCCCTGCACCCGCAGAGGCAACGGCAACGGCAACAGCGACAGCAACAGCAACAGCATGCATTCCGTGGGATGGCGGGGCGGTGTCGGATTGYGGGGACGCCGTAAACCCATCCATGGGGGCTTGGCCGCGGCATCCATGCCGCGGACACCCCGCAATCCGACAC
>NZ_JBFTIX010000015.1:0-80515 GCF_056395105.1 Stenotrophomonas sp. 10L48
ATCGGTTTTCGCTTTTGATTTTTCTTTTTCTTTTGATCTTCCCGCGGTGCGCAGGAAACCGTCCGTGGCCGCGAGGGTGGGTTGGCTGGGGGCGTGAGCGCCATGGATGGCGCGACCGAGCTTACATGGACGTACTTGCAGCGTCCCCCGCAAGCTGACCCACCCCGCCATCCCACGGAATGCCCGCCGTTGCTGTTGAGGTTGCCGGCCAGCGGCCGGCACTACCGCCTCTGCGGGTGCAGGGCGCAGCCCTGCCGGAACTCGTCCCTCAGCAAGCCTCAGCCACCGGCGCGCGTGCCCGCCCCAGCCATGCCAGCAGCAGCGCCGACGCTGCCAGCAGGCCACCGGCCACCGGAATCGCCGCGTACCCCAGCCCCAGGCTGATCACCGCACCACCCAGCGCCGCGCCCAGTGCATTGCCGAGGTTGAAAGCACCGACGTTGATCGACGACGCCAGACCCGGCGCCTCGCTGGCCGCCTGCATCACCCGGATCTGCAACGGCGGCACGATCGCGAAGGTCGCCGCACCGAACAGCAGTACACCCAGCGCTGCAGTCGCGTGGCTCATGAAAGCCAGCGGCAGCACGAACATCAGCACCGCAAGTACCGCCAGCAGGATCCGGGTGGCGCCGTCCAGCGACCAGTCGGCCATGCGGCCGCCAATACCGTTGCCGAAGGTAAAGCCGATGCCGATCAATGCCAGCGACAGCGCGATGAAGGCATTCGACGCACCGGTCAGTTCAGTCAGCACCGGCGCCACGTAGGTGTAGAGGGTGAACATCGCACCTGCACCCAGCACCGTAGTGGCCATCGCCAGCAGCACCTGCGGCTGCATGATCGATTTCAGTTCACGCCGGACATCCGGGCGCGCGCCCGCGGCCGACGGCGGCAGTGCCATGGCCAACGCGCTGATCGCAACCACACCGAGTACGGCGGTGCCGGCAAAGGCCAGGCGCCAGCCCAGCTGCTGGCCGACCCAGGTCGCCAGCGGCACGCCACCGATGTTGGCGATGGTCAGGCCCATGAACATCGTCGCCACCGCCGCGGCCTGCTTCTCCTTCGGCACCAGGCTGGCGGCGACCACCGCGCCGATGCCGAAGAACGCACCGTGATTGAGGCTGGTCACCAGCCGTGACAGCAGCAGCAGGCCGTAGTTCGGGGCCAGCGCCGACAGCAGGTTGCCGATGACGAAGATCGACATCAGCAGCATCAGCGCGGTGCGCTTGCCGAAGCGTCCCATCAGCAGGGTCATCACCGGTGCGCCCAGCATCACGCCCACCGCATAGGCGGTGATCAGCATGCCGGCGGTGGGGATGCTGACCCCCACGCCGTTGGCGATGACCGGCAGCAGGCCCATCGGCGTGAACTCGGTGGTGCCAATGGCGAAGGCGCCGACGGCGAGGGCCAGCAATGCGGCTCTGGAATTCATGGGGATTGCCTGCGTGGGGGCAGGCCCTGTGGAAAATGAGCGCGTAGCCTGCGCGCTTTGCCGGCCGGGAGTAAGCCACTACGCGGGAAAACAGTGTTGATCCCGATTCACAAGTGGAAGGTGCAAGCCGGCATTGCGGGAAGAAGCCCCGCCGCGCATCGCCCGGCGCTACCGGAACGGGCCCACGCTTGGGTAGCGCCGGGCCATGCCCGGCGAGCGCAGCGGCGACTGAAACGCAGAACCCCCGGCCGGGCCGGGGGTTCTGTCTCGCTTGCTTACCAGTCGCCGGCGCCCGGCACGTGGTGTTCGCGTGCGCGGCGGCGCATCAGCAGGTTCAGCCACTCCACCAGCACCGAGAAGCCCATCGCGGCGTAGATGTAGGGCTTGGGCACGTGCACGTCCAGGCCGTCCAGGATCAGCACCGCGCCGATCAGCAGGATGAAGGCCAGGGCCAGCATCTTCACGGTCGGGTTGGCATCGATGAAGCGGCCCAGCGGATTGGCCGCCAGCAGCATCACCGCCACCGACAACAGGATCGCCGCCACCATCACCGGCACGTGGTCGGCGATGCCGACAGCGGTGATCACCGAGTCCAGCGAGAACACGATGTCGATGACCGCGATCTGCGCGATCACGTAGCCGAACACGGCCGAGGTCTTGGTGGTGGTCGGGTCCTCGTCCTCGCCACCGGTGATCATCTCCTTGATCTCCATCCAGCCCTTGATGATCAGGAACAGGCCACCGACGATCAGCACCAGGTCGCGGATGGAGATGCCCATGCCGGCCACGGTGAACAGGTTTGCCTGCATGTGCGCCAGGTACGCCAGCGAGACCAGCAGGCCGATACGGGTGATGCAGGCCACAGCGATGCCGAGGCGGCGCGCGAACGGGCGGCGCTCTTCGGGCAGCTTGCTGACGGCGATGGAGATGAACACCAGATTGTCGATGCCGAGCACGATTTCCAGCGCGCTCAAGGTGAACAGGGTCAACCAGACGTTCGGATCGGCGAGAAGCTCAAGGGACATGGGAAGTCTTCAACAAGGGGGAGGAAGAAGGATCAGCCGACGCTGGCCGGGAACAACCGCGGCACCAGCACCAGGGCCCAGCACAGCAGCACGTTCATCATCAGCACGAACACCGCCGCCGAGCCCATGTCCTTGGCG
Organism: Stenotrophomonas sp. 10L48; assembly: GCF_056395105.1. NCBI lineage: Bacteria > Pseudomonadati > Pseudomonadota > Gammaproteobacteria > Lysobacterales > Lysobacteraceae > Stenotrophomonas > Stenotrophomonas sp. 10L48. Next base: position 2,593 of record NZ_JBFTIX010000015.1, read on the forward strand.
CGGCCGGCCAGTTCGTGGATTTCCGCGCCATAGCGCTCGATCACCGCCTCGATGGCCGAATTGGCCAGCTCCATCGCCAGCACCAGCAGCATCGAGCCGATCATCAGCGCACGCTCCACCGGGGTCTGGCCCAGCCAGATCGCCAGCGGGGTCAGCAGCACCAGCAGGTAGACCTCCAGCCGGAACGAGGACTCGTGCAGCCAGGCAGCACGCAGGCCCTGCCAGGACCAGCGGGCGGCCTGGAAGATGCGGCGCGGGCCGCGGGGCATGTGGCCGAACTGATCAGCCACGGGTGATGGATCCAGCAACAGGGGCGCGGCGCAGCGACCGCTCAGACGCACGGCAGGAAATCATGGGTGCACAGGGATAGGCAGACAGCCCCCATTTTGCCACAAGGGCGGCAATGGCACCCCGCACGCCCCGCCGCGAGGCCCTGCGAACGACCCCGCAAACGGCCCAGCGCGGCCAAGCGCGGGGCCAGCCCAGCTTCTATGATGGATACCCCTGCCCTGCCGGAGTGCCTGATGACCCGTCCCCGCACCTGCCTGATCCTGCTCGGCCTGCTGGCCGCGCCGCTGGCCCAGGCCCTGAGCCCGCCGGCGTCGCCGCAGGTCCCTGCGCAGGTCTCCAACGTGGCCTGGGAGGCCGACATCGCCGCCTTCGCCAGCGCCGACCGGACCAATCCGCCGCCGCGCGGCGGCATCGAGTTCATCGGCAGCTCGTCCTTCCGCATGTGGGACAGCCTGGCCCGGGATTTCCCGGGGCAACCGGTGTTCAACCGCGGCTTCGGGGGTTCGGAAGTACGCGACAGCACCTGGTACGCCGGCCAGGCCATCGTGCCGTACGCGCCGTGCAAGGTGTTCTTCTACGCCGGCGACAACGACCTCAACAGCGGCCGCAGCGCGACCCAGGTACGCGATGACGTGGTGGCCTTCGTGCAGCGCGTGCATCGCGACCTGCCGCAGACGAAGGTGGAATACGTCTCCATCAAGCCCAGCCCCTCGCGGGCGCACCTGCTGCCGGCGATCAACGACGCCAACGCGAAGATCAAGGCTGCGTTGGCGAAGCTGCCCAACACCGGCTACACCGACATCTACACACCGATGCTCGGGGCCGACGGCCAACCCGATGCGTCGTTGTTCCGCGAGGACATGCTGCACATGACCCCGGCCGGCTATGCGATCTGGACCAAGGCGCTGGCGCCGAAGGTCAACTGCAACTGATTGATCCCGAGGTTGCCGGCCAGCGGCCGGCACCACCGCGACAACGCGCGTGCTCCGGTAGTTGCCAACCTTGGTTGGCATGAATGCGTCCACCTGCATCCCAGTGAAAGCGCCGACCAAGGTCGGCAACTACCGAGGTGGCAAGCGGCCCTCAGCGGAAAATCACCGTCGCCTCGGTGCCCTTGCCCAGCTCGCTGGCCAGGCTGACCTTCCAGCCGAAGCGGTCACACAGGCGGCGCACGATCGACAGCCCCAGGCCAGTGCCCTGCGGTCGGCTGGGATCGGCACGATAGAACGGCTCGAACGCACGCGACAGCGCGTCGGCGGACATGCCGATGCCGGTATCGCTCACCACCACCCGGTCGTTGTGCACGTGCACGTCGATGCGGCCTTCATCGGTATAGCTGCAGGCGTTGCGCACCAGGTTGCTGACCACCACCTGCAGCACCCGCGGCGGTGCGTGCAGCTGCACGGCCGCGTCGCTGTGCAGGTGCACCGCCAGCGGCCGTCCCACCAGCAGCTCGTTGGCGTTGTCCACTTCGTAACGGACGACGTCGTTGACGTCGAACAGCTCCACCTGCGGCTCGACGTCGGCCTCACGGGCCAGGATCAGGAAGGCATCGATCACCGCTTCCATGTCCCGCCCGGCACGCTGGATGCGCTGCAGGCTCCGACGCAGGCGCGGCTCCAGGCTTTCATCGCCCAGCGCCATGTCGCTGGCCACGCGGATGACGGTCAGCGGCGTGCGCAGTTCATGGCTGGCATCACGGGTGAAGTTGCGCTCGCGCGCCACGTGCGCGGTGACCCGGTTGGCCAGCGAATGCAGCGCCGCCGCAAGTTGCCGGGTCTCGCCCTGCATGTCCGCCGGCAGCTTGTTCGGCTCCAGGTCGGCCGCTTCCGGATGGCCCGGATCCCAGCGCGAGACACGGCGCGCCAGCCAGTTCACCGGCGATACCAGGCGTTTGGAGGCACGGTAGGTGATCCAGGAGGCGCCATATACCGCCAGCAGGGTCAGCAGCACCGGCACGATGCCGAACCAGAACGCCAGCATCTCCGCGCGCGAGCGCAGGAACACCAGGTACAGGCGCCCCTCTTCGCGGGCGTCGACCAGCACCAGCTGATCGTCGTCGGGCAGTTCGTGGAAACCCGGTTCCAACGTGCGCAGGTTGGCCGGCAGTGACAGGCTGGACTGCCCGCGTTCCAGCAGGTAGCCACGGATGTTCTGGGTATTGGGCGGCGGCTGCACGGGCGAGGCCTCGTGCAGTGTCCAGTAGTACGCCGCTTCTTCGCGCAGGGCAGCGCCCACCAGGCTGTGCTTGATCACCAGCGAAACCAGCCAGGCACCCAGCAGGATACCCAGGCTGGCCAGCACGGCTTGCAGGATGAAAGCGATACGGATCTTGCGCGGCAGGCCGTGCGGCATTGCGATGTCCCGGTCAGAGCGCTGCGATTATAGGCAGCGCGCTGTGCCGTGATCGTGCATGGACGATGACGACCCGGTATCCGGAACGTTCACCCCTTCCCTGCCGACCACGGCCGTGCCGGTTCTGCTGCAACACCGGCACGACGTCGATCAGGCCATCGGCTGGGCGATATCGGCGATGCGATAGCCCGCGCTCTGCACGGTGTGCAGCAGCGGCCGATCGAACGGCTTGTCGATGATCTTGCGCAGGTTGTACAGATGGCTGCGCAACGTGTCCGAATCAGGCAGGCCGTTGCCCCAGATCTCGCGCTCGATTTCCTGGCGGGTGACCACACGCGGCGATTCACGCATCAGGATGGTCAGCAGGCGCAGGCCGATCGGCGACAGCTGCAGCTCGGTGCCGGCACGGGTGGCACGCATGCTGACCGGATCGAGCACCAGGTCGGCGACCTTGAGCACTTCCGAACCCACCTGGCGACGTTCGCGGCGGATCAGCGCGCGCAGGCGGGCTTCCAGTTCCTGGATCGCGAACGGCTTGGTCAGGTAATCGTCGGCACCAAAGCCAAGCCCGGTGAGCTTGTCATCCAGCGTGTCGCGCGCGGTCAGCATCAGCACCGGGGTCGACTTGCGCGCATCGTTGCGCAGCCGGCGGCACACTTCGATGCCATCCAGCCGCGGCAGCATGAGGTCCAGCACGACGACGTCGTAGCTGTTCTCGGCAGCCAGACGGTAGCCGTCCAGGCCATCCTGCGCATAGTCGACCTCGAAGCCACGGCCTTCCAGGTATTCACCGATCATCTCGGAGATATTGCGGTTGTCTTCGACCACCAGCACCAAGCCGGAAGTCTCCTTCGTCTGACGCATGAGAATCCCTCTTTCTTCAGCTTTGTGAAACATGCCCGATCGACGGTGCACGCGATGTGAAGTTGCGTCAATGAAAAGAAGATGGCGTGCTCACAGCAGCGGTTTCAGCAGCGGCCAGACGTTGTCCAGCACCTTCGGCTGCGCTTGGGCGGTGGGATGCAGGCCGTCGGCCTGCATCAAGCCGGGCTGCAGGGCCACGCCTTCCAGCAGGAACGGGAGCAACGGCACCTTGTACTGCGTGGCCAGTGCCCGGTACGCCGCAGCCAGGCGCTGGCGGTAGCCCGGCCCATAGTTGGGCGGCACGTCGATGCCCAGCAGCAGGACCTTGGCACCGGCCTTCTGGCTGGCCTGCACCATCTTTTCCAGGTTGCCCTGCACCTGCGCCGGGGTCAGCCCGCGCAGCGCATCGTTGCCACCGAGGGCGATCACCACCACCGTGGGCTTCTCCCGGCCAAGCAGGCCCGGCAGGCGGGTCAGCGCGCCAGCAGTGGTTTCCCCGCTCATGCTGGCGTTGACGATGCGCGGCGGGGTTTTCGACTGCTGCCTGACCCGCTGCTGCAGCAGGCTGACCCAGCCGGCATCGGCCGGGATATTGTGGGCGGCACTGAGGCTGTCACCGAGCACCAGCACGGTACCGCCGCCCGGACCTTTGGCACACGCCAGTGCCGGCAACAGCAGCAACCCTAGCAGCACCATCATCATTGCGCCGGCTTGCCGGCTCCATTCCGTCTTGTGCATTGGAGTCTCCTCATCGACAGCCTGTCCCCCCGCAGCGCGCCCGTCGCCATCGCCGTCGACCAGGTCGGCAAATCCGTGCATGGCCCGGAGGGTGAAGTCCACATACTGGACAACATCACCCTGACCGTCCATGAAGGCACCAGCGTAGCCATCGTCGGCGCCTCTGGTTCCGGCAAGACCACCCTGCTCGGCCTGCTGGCCGGGCTGGACCTGCCCAGCCGTGGCCGCATCGCGCTGGCGGGCCAGGATCTGACGGCACTGGACGAAGAAGCGCGTGCACAGCTGCGCGCGCGCGACGTCGGCTTCGTCTTCCAGAGCTTCCATCTGCTGCCGGCGCTGACGGCGGCCGAGAACATCGCGCTGCCGCTGGAACTGGCCGGGCGCGAGGACCGCACGCGGGTGGACGAGGTGCTGGCTGCGGTCGGGCTCTCGCATCGCGCCCGCCACTATCCGCGGCAGTTGTCCGGCGGTGAGCAGCAGCGTGTCGCCCTTGCCCGGGCGTTCGTCAGCCGCCCGCGCATCCTGTTCGCCGACGAACCCACCGGTTCACTGGACCAGGCCACCGGCCAGCACATCAGCGATCTGCTGTTCGAACTCAACGCCGGCAGCGGTACCACGCTGGTGCTGGTCACCCACGACCTGCGCCTGGCGCAGCGCTGCCAGTACATCCATCGCATCGACAACGGCCGCCTGCAGCCGGTGGAACATGGAGTGGACGCATGAACCTGCTGCGGCATGCGTGGCGCGCGCTGCGCCGCGAGGCCCTGGCAGGTGACCTGCTGACCGTGTTCGCCGCCCTGGTACTGGGCGTGGCGGTGATGACGGCGGTGGGCACGCTGGTGAACCGGGTCAACCTGGCATTGACCGGCAGCGCGGCGGAAATGCTCGGCGGCGACCTCGGTGTTGCCGGCCGCGATGACCCGCCCGCCGCGTTCGCTGAGGAGGCGCAGCGACGCGGCCTGGCGCATACGCGGCTGGCCAGCTTCGGCAGCGTGCTGTTCCAGGGCGATGCCAGCCAGATGGCCAGCATCAAGGCCGTGGAAGCGGGCTACCCCCTGCGCGGCGCGCTGCGCGTGCGTGCCACGCCCGGCGGCGCGCTGATCGCCGATGCCGGAATGCCGGCCAAGGGCCAGGCCTATGCCGACCCACGCCTGCTGCAGGCACTGGGCCTGAAGGCTGGCGACGATCTGGAATTCGGTGCGGGCACGCTGCGCATCGCCGGCATCATCGAATCGGAACCGGATGCCGGTGGCGACCTGCTGACGCTGTCGCCGACCCTGCTGGTCAACCGCGCCGATGTGGAAGGCACCGGCCTGCTCGGCCCCGGCAGCCGCATCAATTACCGGGTGATGTTCGCCGGCCCTGCCGCCGACATCGCGTCATTCCGGCAATGGCTGCTGCCGCAGGTAAAAGGCATGCGCCTGCTCAGCGTGAACGATACCCAGCGCGGTGTGCGCCAGGCCTTCGACCTGGCCGGTCGTTTCCTCGGCCTGAGCGCGCTGCTGGCGGTGCTGCTGGCCGGCGTTGCCACCGCACTGGCGGCCAACCGGTTCGCGCTGCGTCGCATCGACCAGGTGGCGATCCTGCGCTGCCTGGGTGCACGCCAGCGCGACATCCTGGCCGGCCTGGCCCTGCAGCTGCTGATGCTGGCGGTGCCGGCGTGTGCGATCGGCATCGGCCTGGGCATGGCGGCACAGGAAGGACTGGTGCAGGTACTGGGCAGCCTGGTGCCGCAACGCCTGCCGCTGCCCGAAGCCATGCCTGCGCTGACCGGCGCGGGAATCGGCCTGTTGCTGTTGTTCGGCTTCGGACTGCCGCCGCTGCTGCGCCTGCGTGGCGTGCCGCCGATGCGCGTGCTCAACCGCTCGTTCGCTGCCTTGCCGCCGGCCTCGCTGCTGGCCTATGTGGCAGCGCTGGCGGCCAGCCTGGTACTGGCGGTGCAGGTCACCGGCGATCTGAAACTGGCGCTGTGGGTGCTGGGTGGCCTGGCCGGGCTGGCGGTGGCCGCGGGCGTGGTCGGGTTCCTGCTGCTGCAGCTGCTGCGTGGGCTGCAGCACCGCCTGCACGGCAACTGGCGGCTGGGCCTGGCGGCGCTGACGCGGCGGCGGATGCTGGCGGTGATGCAGCTGGTGGGGCTGTCACTGTCGCTGTGCGCCCTGCTGTTGCTGGCGGTGATCGGCCCCGGCCTGCTGCAGCAGTGGCGCGAGCGCCTGCCTGCGGACACGCCCAATTATTTCCTGATCAACATCCAGCCCGAGCAGCGCGACAGCGTGCTGGCTGCACTGCAGGGCCTGGGTGCGGATGATGCCAGCATCGAACCGATGGCCACCGGCCGCCTGATCGCGATCAACGGCAAGCCGCCGCTGCGAGTGGATCGCACGCCGGCCGACGACAATCAGCCGCAGGGTGAAGGACAGCGCGACGACGATGACGAGAACCGGCCGCTGAACTTCAGTTGGCGCAGCACGTTCCCGCCGGCCAATACGCTGGTCAACGGCACGTTCTGGAAGCCGGACAGCACCGCCGCGGAGGCATCCGTGGAGATCGGCTGGGCCAAGCGCTACGGCGTGTACCCCGGTGACCGCATCACCATTGCGGTGGGCGAGCAGCAGCGCGAGTTCAGCGTTACCAGCGTGCGCAAGGCCGACTGGAACACCTTCCGGCCGAACTTCTTCGTGTTGTTGAATCCGAATGCGGTGGGCGATACACCGCACAACCTGCTGTCGGCGTTCCACCTGCCGGCGGGACAGGCAGCGGGTCTCGGGGCCCTGGTGCGCGCGCAGCCCAACCTCTCGCTGCTGGACGTGGATGCGGTGATCTCGCAGGTACGCGATGTGATGGAACGGGTGGCGCAGGCGGTGCAGCTGGTGATGGTGTTCAGCCTGCTGGCCGGCGTGCTGGTGCTGCTGGCGGCGCTGCAGGCAACGGCGGGCGAGCGACGCTATGACAGCGCGGTGCTGCGCACGCTGGGTGCGACGCGGCGCCAGCTGCGTGGCGCGGTGCTGGTGGAATTCGGTGCGCTGGGCGCGCTGGCGGCGCTGCTGGCGGTGGGCGCGGCAGCGGTGATCGGCGTTGCGGTGTCGCAGAAGGTGTTCGAACTGCCGCTGCTGCCGCCGTGGCCTGGCCTGCTGCTGGGTGGCCTGCTCGGCATCGCGCTGAGCCTGCTGGCCGGCTGGCTGGGGACCCGGCGGATCCTGCACACGCCACCGGCATTGGCGCTGCGCGAGGCCTGACGCTGTTCTGTGGCAAAGGCATCCACGCATGGCGTGGATCTACCAGCGAGCCCAGTAGATCCACGCCAAGCGTGGATGAATTACCGATGATCCCGGCAGATCCACGCCATGCGTGGATGCAGTGCCGATGGTCCCAGTAGATCCACGCCATGCGTGGATGCCGGGTGCAATCACCGCCGGAGAGCGTGCCGAGCAAGCTCGGCACCCACCAGTGCAGTGCGCATCCGGCACCGCAGCGCGCCGATCAACCTTCCTTTGGCGCCTTTTCCACGTACTTGGCGAAGACTTCGTCGATCTGCGCGTCCTTCACCTTCTTGCCGGACTGCACGTCCTCGGCCTGGGTGAACAACGGGATGATCATCGCCATGCCGTCGAGCTTGGTCTTCAGGTGCACGCCCGGGGCCTGGGTCAGGAAACCGTCCCAGCGCTGGCGCACCTTGCTCCAGTAACCGGCGGTGGCCTTCCAGTAATCGCGCGCCGGGGTGAAGTCGACCTCGGTGGTCCTGGTGTAGTCGTTGAAGCCGAATTCGCGGGCGATTTCCACCTGGCTGCCATCCGCGTTGCGCTGCACCTTGGTGTTGAACTGCTCGTGGGTCCAGCCGTTCGGGGTCAGGGTGTGGCGGTTGACCACCGCCAGCGCGTTGTAATCGCTGCGCTTGGTGTACTCGCGGCGTGGCAGCGGCCGCCAGCTGATGTCGCTGGTCCAGGTCGGCACGTTGTTGAGGTAGGTCCACGTGCCGGTGCCGCAGTAGCGCGGTGCATCGCTGACTTCGTACACGCACTGGGTCCAGGCGCCCTGGTTGGTCGCAGCTGCGATCGTGCGCACCTGCCAGGTCTGGTCGGCGCTGAACTCGAAGCGGTTCGGCGCTTCATACACCCAGTCCTGCCGCCAGTGCTTGGTCACGTGGCCGCTCTTCTCGTCCAGCAGCAGGTGCTGCAGCACGATGCGCTTCGGCGTGTCCTCGACCACGATCACCACTTCGTTGCCACCGCTGCGCATGGCCGGCGCGCGCTCGTAGCCCGGCTTCAGCAGCACGGTCTCATCGAAGGCGAAATCCACCGTGTACTCACCCTGCATGGCGAGGATGCTGTCATGGTCGCGGGCGATGTCGGAGGGCTGCGCGCTGGCGGCGCCACTGGCGGCGAGCAGCACCATCACGCTGGCTGTCTGGAACTTCATCGGGTCTTCCTTCGGGGTTGCAGGTTTCGTGGAAAGGCCATCCTGGCCGGCAGGCAATCCATCGCAATCAGGTCACAGCCGTACCAGCGGCAGGTCGCCGGGAGCGCGCGCGGCAGGGCGGCGTGCGGCGTCGGCGCAGCAGCAGTCGTCGATCGCCAGTTCGCCTTCGGCGCCTTCCATGCGTGCGATGCGGCGCGCGGTGGCGGCACCGAGCGACGACAGCGTGGACAGGCTGGCGGCCAGGGTCCGGCCCTCGTCGGCGGCGTGCAGGCGCAGTGTGCACAGACGCCAGCGCTGTCCGCCCAGATGCCCGGCGAGGCGCCGCCACAGGCGTTCACCGACGCTGCCATCACTATCGTGCGAAGGACCCGGCGGCAGCGTCGCCACCAGCCGGTCCCAGGCCAGGAAATCGCTGTCCGGCAACAGGTACAGGCGCCACACGCAACTGCCACGTGCATCGAGGAAGCACAGGCTTTCGCGCAGGCCCTCGCTGTCCACGCCCTGGCAGGCATGCACCGATACCGCCTGGCGCCAACCGCCCAGTTCGTTGCCATCGGCGTGATACAGGCACAACACAGTACCGAGCGCTGCCAGCTGTGCCGGCGCAGGCCAGGCCCGCGGCGACGAACGCGACAGGGAGGACGGCAGGCGACGCGCGGACAGGGCTCGGCTCATGGGATCACCAGGACACGGCAAGGCTGGCCGACAGGGTGCGGCCGGGGCTGGTATAGCGGTCCAGAACGGTACTGGTGGCCGACAGGGTCGAGCCGACGTTGGACCAGTCGATGTAACGCTTGTCACCCAGGTTGAAGACACCGACGTTGAAGGTGGCGCCCGGGGCGAAGTTCCAATGCGCCATCAGGTCGGCCACGCCATAGCCCGCCGGGCGATAGGTGGTGGTGCTGGCCAGCCGGTCCTTGCGCTTGACGAAGGTGCCTGCCAGTTCAACTCCCCAGGTATCGGTGTCGTACATCAGGCCGACGGTGCCGCGCAGCGGATCGACCGAATCCAGTGGCGTGTCTTCGGTCTTGTTGTCGCCGCGCGACCACGCCACCGCACTGCGCAGCGCCCAGCCCTGCAGTGCGGGACGGATCTGGCCGAAGTCGACGCCGGCCTTCAGTTCGGCGCCATAGATACGTGCGTCGGCGATGTTGCGCGACTGGAACACCATCAGGCCCTGCGGGTTGGTACCCACCAGCGTCTGCGACTCGATGAAGTCCTTGTAGTCGTTGTAGTAGCCGCTCACGCTCACGTACGCCGCCGGCGACAGGAAGCGCAGGCCCAGCTCAACGCCATCGCTGGTTTCCGGCTTCAGGTCCGGATTGGGAATGGCGGTGTAGCCGAAAGCGAAATTGGTGAAGCCGAGGTTGACGTCGTTGTACGGCGGCGAGCGGAAACCACGCGAGTAACCGGCAAACAGCGACCACTCGTCGGTGAAGCGATAGACCAGGCCGAACTTCGGCGACACGCTGGTCTTCTTCAGCTCCGACACGGCCACGCCGGGGTTGTCCTCGGCGAAGATGCTGTCCACGTCCGGCTTCAGTTCGTAGCGGTCCACGCGCACGCCCGGCACCAACGACAGCCTGCCATCGGCCAGGCGCATTTCATCCTGCGCGTACAGGCCCAGCTCGGTGGTCTTGCTGATCGGGAAATCGCGCACGGGGAACGCGTCGGGCAGGATCGTCGTGCTGACCACGCCACGATTGCTGACCTGGTAGCCATCGCGCTTCTGGCGGATCTCGGTGCGGGCGCCATCGAAGCCATAGGTCAGCGCGTGTTCGACGCTGCCGGTGCTGAAGGCCTTGTTGAACACCGCCTGCAGGCCATAGACGCGCTGGTCGAAACTGAACTCGCGATGGCGGCGGCTGCCGTTGGCGCGCGCCTCATCGGTGCGCTGCGTGGTTTCGCTGTCCTGCGTGTAGACCTGCCAGTGCAGGCTGTCGGCGAAGCCCTTGTCCAGCGCATCCATCTCGTGGGCGAAGGACACGCGGGTGCGGTTCTGCTTGTCGCGCGCCTTCATGCCGGTGGTGGTGGTGCGGTCGATCGAGGACAGCACGTCGGTATCGGTGTTGTCTTCGTTGCCTTCCACGGTCAGGCGGAAACGCTGGTCTTCGCTGGGCGCATAGACCAGCTTGGCCAGGCCGCTGCGACCATCGCGGTCCTGCGGGTTGGCCGCGGTGCGCGTGTTGTCATTGCTGCGCACATCGCCCTTGTTGTCGGTTTCCTGGCCCTGGCGGTGGTTGATGTTGACCATGCCGCTCCAGTGCTCGCCACCGAAAGCGCTGGTGACGCCGCCGAGCAGGCCCTTCCACTCGCCGTCGTAGCCGAATTTCAGGCCGACGTAGCTGTCCTTGCCATCCTTGAGGTAATCAGCCGGATCCTTGGTGACGAAGGCAACCACGCCGCCAAGTGCGTCCGAGCCGTACAGCGAACTCGCCGGCCCGCGCACGATCTCCACGCGCTTGAGCGTGTCCAGGTCGGTGAAGTTGCGGTTGGCGTTGGAGAACGAACCGATGTTGAAGCTGGTCGGCATGGCGATGCCATCGGTCTGGATGCGTACGCGATTGCCATCCAGGCCGCGGATGCGGATGCTGCCAAGGCCGAAACGGGTGGCACTGCGGCTGACCGACAGGCCCGGCTCGTAGCGGACCAGATCCTTGATGTCCTGCACCAGCTGCCGGTCCATCTGCTCGCGGTCGATCACATCGACGGTGGCGGCGACATCGCTGACCGCACGTTCGGTACGGGTGGCGGTGACCTGCACGCGATCGAATTCGCGCGCGTCGGGCGCGGCATCGGCAGCAGCGTGGGCGGACAGCGGCAGAGCCATCCACAGGGCAATGGAAAGGGCAGTCGGGCGGGTCATCGGCATCGTTCGGTCAGGCAGGGGAACCCCCGGCCACCGCCACGCCAGACAGGCATGAACGGTAGACCGAGGGGGAGAGAGCAGGAGCGGACGGGTCGCCCACCCTGCCGGCGCTGCCGACAGGAGGGAGGGAGGCGGGCGACCAGACCGCGTTACTTGGTCAGGATCAGCTTGTCGTTGCTGGTATGACGCAGACGGTAGAAACGGTCACCGTGCTGGATCAGGATTTCACGACGGCCCTTGAGCAGGGCTTCGCTGTCGATGACCTCTTCCGGCGGCACGACACGCACCGGGCGGTCGCGGAGGGTCAGCGTTTCGGGGCGCAGCAGTACAGGTTGAGCATTCATGAGCATCTGGACTCGTGCGAGGGACGAGTTAAATGATAATGATTCTCAGTTGACAATCAACAACCATTCTCAACTTCATTGATGGAATTAATGATCGAAATCTAAAATTCGATAGCTGCCATCTATTGAAATGGGCCCGACTGCGCGCGGGAGGGCCGACCGAGCGTGGGTTCGGCCCTGCCACCTGTCCCCGTTCCTCAGGCGAATACGGCTTCCACCTGCGCCCAGCCGGCGTCGTCCACCTGCGCCAGCACGTCCAGCGCCTGCAGGTTCTGCAGCAGCTGGCTGACCCGGCTGGCGCCGAGGATCACGCTGGAGACGTTGGGATTGCGCAGGCACCAGGCGATGGCCAGGCTGGCCGGGGCGTGACCCAGCTCGCGGGCCACCGCACTGAAGCGGCGCACCCGGGCCAAACGCTCATCGGCGTTGTCGCCCAGCACCAGGTCCTGCAGCCAGCCCATGCCTTCGCGCCCCAGGCGCGCATCGGCCGGCACGCCGTCGTCGTACTTGCCGCTCAGCAGGCCCGAGGCCAGCGGCGAGAAGATCGTGGTGCCCAGTCCGGCGGTGGCATACAGCGGCGCGTACTCCACTTCCACGCGCTGACGGTGCAGAAGGTTGTACTGCGGCTGCTCCATCGACGGCGCCTGCAGGTTGTGGCGCGCGGCGATGTCCACCGCCTCCTGGATCTGGTTGGCCGACCATTCCGACGTGCCCCAGTACAGCACCTTGCCCTGCCGGACCAGGGTGTCCATGGCATGCACCGTCTCAGCGATCGGCGCGTCCGGATCCGGACGATGACAGTAATAAAGGTCCAGGTAGTCCACCCGCAGGCGCTTGAGCGCGGCGTGGCAGGCGTCGGTCACATGCTTGCGCGACAGGCCGCGCTGGGTGGGCCGGGGATCCTTGGCACTGCCGAAGAACACCTTGCTGGACACACAGAAGCCATCGCGCGGCAGGCGCAGGTCGGCCATCACATCACCCATCACCTGCTCGGCGCGGCCGTTGGCATAGCCCTCGGCGTTGTCGAAGAAGTTGATGCCATGGTCCCAGGCCGCCGCCACCAGGTTGCGCGCCTCGTCGCGCGGCACCTGGTCGCCGAAGGTCACCCAGGCGCCGAAGGACAGGGCGGACATCGGCAGGCCGGTGGAGCCAAGGCGACGGTAGAGCATGCGATTCTCCTGCTGCGGGCCCGCATACGGGCCGGGATCAAGCCACCATTCTACCTGTCCCGGCAGGCGCAACCCCTTGCTGTTGCTGGCCTGATCGGAGCCGATGGCCGCGCGCAGACGGCTTTTCCTTGCTCCGGCCCCTGCCCTGCACTAGGCTTCCCGTTTTTCGCGACGCCCCAGGGGAGTCACTCAGATGGTCGAAGGTTTGGGCAGGATCGGCTTCGGCCTGTTCGGTTTGGCGGTGCTGATCGGCATCACCTGGCTGTTTTCCAACAACAAGCGCGCGGTGGACTGGAAGCTGGTCGCCACCGGCATCACCCTGCAGATCGCCTTTGCGGCACTGGTGATCCTGGTACCGGGCGGGCGCGACGTGTTCGATGCGCTGGGCCAGGGCTTCGTGAAGGTGCTGAGCTTCGTCAACGAAGGTTCGAAGTTCATCTTCGGCTCGTTGATGGACGTCAAGAACTACGGTTTCATCTTCGCCTTCCAGGTGCTGCCGACGATCATCTTCTTCTCGGCGCTGATGGGGGTCATGTACCACCTCAACGTCATGCAGGCGATCGTGCGGGTGATGGCCTGGTCGATCACCAAGGTGATGCGCGTGTCCGGTGCGGAAACCACCAGCGTCTGCGCCAGCGTGTTCATCGGCCAGACCGAGGCGCCGCTGACGGTGCGTCCGTACATCGCCAGGATGACCCAGTCCGAACTGCTGACGATGATGATCGGCGGCATGGCCCACATCGCCGGCGGCGTGCTTGCCGCGTACGTGGGCATGCTGGGCGGCGGCGATCCGGTGCAGCAGGCGTTCTACGCCAAGCACCTGCTGGCGGCCAGCATCATGGCGGCACCGGCCACCCTGGTCGTGGCCAAGCTGCTGATTCCGGAAACCGGCACCCCGCTGACCCGCGGCACGGTCAAGATGGAAGTGGAGAAGACCTCCAGCAACATCATCGACGCCGCCGCCGCCGGCGCCGGTGACGGCCTGAAGCTGGCCCTGAACATCGGTGCGATGCTGCTGGCCTTCATCGCCCTGATCGCCCTGCTCAATGCGCCGCTGACCTGGATCGGTGAAGTGACCGGCCTGGCGGCTGCGATCGGCAAGCCGACCGACCTGTCGACCATCTTCGGCTACGTGCTGGCCCCGATCGCCTGGGTGATCGGCACCCCGTGGGCCGACGCCACCACCGTCGGTTCGCTGATCGGCCAGAAGGTCGTGATCAACGAGTTCGTCGCCTACACCGAACTGTCGAAGATCGTGAATGGCCAGGTGCCGGGCATGAGCCTGTCCGACGAAGGTCGCCTGATCGCCACCTACGCGCTGTGTGGCTTCGCCAATTTCAGTTCGATCGCGATCCAGATTGGCGGCATCGGCGGGTTGGCACCGGAACGTCGCCACGATCTGGCCAAGTTCGGCCTGCGCGCGGTGCTGGGCGGTACCATCGCCACCTTCATGACGGCTACCATCGCCGGCGTGCTGACGCATTTCAGCTGAACCCTAGTTTCGAGAACAGATTCCCTATGAGCAGCAGTGTCGTTGTCGTCGGTTCCTTCAATGTCGATCACGTGTGGCGGTGCGAGTCGCTGCCGGCACCGGGTGCGACCATTGCCGGCCGCTACAGCACCGGTCCCGGTGGCAAGGGCTTCAACCAGGCCGTTGCCGCCTGCCGTGCCGGCGCTGACACCAGCTTCCTGTGTGCACTGGGCGACGACGCCGGTGGTGCCACCGCCCGTGACCTGGCCGCGCAGGATGGTTTCGCGCTGATCGCCGAAGCCAGCAGCGAGCCGACCGGCACCGCCGGCATCTACGTCGATGCCCGTGGCCGCAACACCATCGTCATCGGTCCGGGTGCCAACGCGGCGCTGAGCACCGACTTCGTACAGCAACAGCAGGCCCTGCTGACCGGCGCCAAAGTGGTGCTGGTGCAGCTGGAATCGCCGGTGCAGACCATCGAAGCGGCCCTGGCCGTAGCCCGTGAGGCCGGTGTCACCACCGTTCTCAACGCCGCCCCGGCCGACGCCCCGTCGAGCATCGGCCTGCTGAAGCTGGCCGATGTGATCACCCCGAACGAAACCGAGTTCGCCGCCCTGCTCGGCCGTCATGTCGGCGAGCGCGTGGATGCCAATGACGTCGCCGCGCTGGACGGTGCCAGCCTGCACGCGCTGTGCCGCAAGCTGGTCGGCAACGGCACGGTGGTGGTGACCCTGGGTTCGGTGGGCGTGTTCGTGTCGCATGCCGACGAGCACCTGCGTGGCGACACCCAGCCGTACTACCGCGTGGGTGCCGAACAGGTGCAGGCGATCGACACCACCGGTGCCGGCGATGCCTTCAACGGTGCGCTGGTGGCCTCGATGGCACAGGTGCCGGACGCTCCGTTCGCCCGCCACGTGCGCTTCGCCAACCAGTTCGCCGGTCGCTCGACCGAGAAGGAAGGCGCAGCGGCGGCGATGCCGCGCTTCACCCCGGCCGATGCCGAAGTGAAGTAACGCGACATCCCCGTGGGGATGATGATCGGGCCCGGGCATGCAGATGCCCGGGCCTTTTCACGTTCATGGGCAAGGCCCCATCCACGCATGGCGTGGATCTACCGGGGCACAGTAGATCCACGCCATGCGTGGATGCGCCTTGCCGGCCCGCCCAGCCGCCCACCATGACCGGCCCGTGGGGGCGACGGAAGCGACCATCAAGCATCTGCTGATGCCCGTCCGGCATGAGGTCGGTCAGGATCGGCCTGAACCGGCGAGCCGCAAACCCAGCCGGGGCGCCTGCCGCGCCCTACAATGGGCACATGCAGATCGGCCCGTACTCCATTGCCCCCAACGTCGTGCTTGCGCCCATGGCCGGCGTTACCGACAAACCCTTCCGCCTGCTGTGCAAACGGCTGGGCGCGGGCCTGGCCGCCACGGAAATGACCATCAGCGACCCGCGATTCTGGAACACGCGCAAGTCCATCCACCGCATGGACCATGCCGGTGAACCGGCGCCGATCAGCGTGCAGATCGCCGGCACCGAGCCGCAGCAGCTGGCCGAGGCCGCGCGTTACAACGTCGACCATGGCGCGCAGATCATCGACATCAACATGGGCTGCCCGGCCAAGAAGGTGTGCAACGCCTGGGCGGGGTCAGCGCTGATGCGCGACGAGCAGCTGGTCGCGCGCATCCTGGAAGCAGTGGTGAACGCGGTGGACGTGCCGGTGACGCTGAAGATCCGCACCGGCTGGGACTGCGACCATCGCAACGGCCCGCTCATCGCGCGCATCGCCGAAGACAGTGGCATCGCTGCGCTGGCGGTGCACGGCCGTACCCGCGACCAGCATTACACCGGCCAGGCCGAGTACGCCACGATCGGCGAGATCAAGGCCGCGCTGCGCATCCCGGTGATCGCCAACGGCGATATCGATTCGCCGCAGAAGGCCGCCTTCGTCCTGCAGCAGACCGGCGTGGATGCGGTGATGATCGGCCGCTCCGCACAGGGCCGGCCGTGGATCTTCCGCGAAGTGGCGCATTACCTGGCCACCGGCGAGAAGCTGCCGCCGCCGTCGCTGGCCGAAGTGCGCGACATCCTGCTCGGCCATCTGCACGCGCTGCACGATTTCTACGGCGAACCGCAGGGCGTGCGCATCGCGCGCAAGCACCTGGGCTGGTACGCCAAGGATCGGCCGGAGAATGCCGCGTTCCGCGCGGTGGTCAACCGCGCCGAAGATCCGGCCAGCCAGATCGCGCTGACCACCGACTATTTCGACCGCCTGATTGCCGGGGAACCGGCGATGTCTTCCGCTGCCTGAGCCCGCCCCCATGACCCCGCCGATTTCTTCCCCGACCTACCTGCATGGGTTCTCCGGCACGGAGCAGCAACGGCTGATGACCCAGGCGCGCCTGCTGGAAACGAGCATCTTCGGCCAGATCGATTACAGCGGCGCAAAGCGCCTGCTGGAAGTCGGCAGTGGCGTGGGCGCGCAGACCGAGATCCTGCTGCGCCGCTTCCCCGAGCTGCACGTGACCGGCGTGGACCTGAGCGAGGCCCAGCTGGAAACCGCGCGCGAAAACCTGGCGCGCACGCCGTGGTGCAACGACCGCTACACCCTGCAGCAGGCCGATGCCGGCGAACTGCCTTTCGAGGCGCGCAGCTTCGATGCGGCGTTCCTGTGCTGGGTGCTGGAACACGTGCCGTCGCCGGCGCGCGTGCTGAGTGAAGTACGCCGCGTGCTGGCCCCGGGCTCGCCGGTCTACATCACCGAGGTGATGAATGCTTCGTTCCTGCTTGATCCGTATTCGCCGCACATCTGGCGCTACTGGATGGCCTTCAACGATTTCCAGTACGACCACGGCGGTGATCCGTTCGTCGGCGCCAAGCTGGGTAACCTGCTGCTGGCCGGTGGCTTCCGCGATGTGCACACCGAGATCAAGACCATCCATCTGGACAACCGCGAACCGGCACGTCGCAAGACGATGATCGCTTTCTGGGAACAGCTGCTGCTGTCGGCGGCCGACCAGCTGCTGCAGGCCGGCACGGTGGACGAAGAGACGGTGGAGGGCATGCGCCGCGAGTTCCGGCTGGTGCAGAACGATCCGAACGCGGTGTTCTTCTATTCGTTCGTGCAGGGCCGCGCAACGGTGTATTGAGCGGCCGCGGTACACGCCATCCACGCATGGCGTGGATCTACTGTGCTGATGGGCCGTGGCGTGGATCTACGGGTGCGCGGCGGCGCCGTCCGCCACCGCCGGTTCGTGCCAGATGCGCTGCCACATCGCCGACAACCGGCGGCCGGCATCGGCACGCGCGGCCGGGCTGCTGTAGTCCACCCGCAACTGCTCGGGCACGATCGCGCGCCACTGGCCATCAACCTGCTGGGCCACCGCGAAATTGAAGGTGTAGTCCGGCTCCAGCCCCATGCGCAGGTCGCTCAGCACCAGCCTGCCCTGCACCACCTGTGCGCGCATGAAGCCACGGTTGAACCACTGCAGGCGCCGTACTGCCGGAATTCCCGCCGCTTCGCGCAAGGCCTGCACGTTGGACGGATGCCCCTCGAAACGCATCGGCCCGTGGTCGGCCACCAGCGAACGGTCAGCGACCACGTAGCCATTCGGGGTCATCGCCACGACCCGCCACAACAGGGTATTGAACGGCATCGGCACCGAGAACCGCGGCGCGTCGCCCAGGCCCATCGCGGCCAGGCTCTGCTGCGCGGCGCGGTCGACCTGTGCCTTGGCGATCAGCCCCCAGCCCAGGTACGCACTGCTGAGCAGCAACGAAACGCAGAGCACCTTGCCCACCCACGGTCGCGCGCGGCCGAACCACGCCAGCACGCAGCCCAGCAGCAGCCACACCGTGTAGCCGGGATCGATGATGAAGACACTCGAACCCATCGCGGGATGTGGCTGCAACGGCCACCACAGCTGCGTGCCGTAGACAGTGAACGCATCCAGCACCGGAGGGGTGACCAGCGCCAGCTGGATCGCCCAGAACCAGCGCAGCGGTGATTGCGCCACCCGGCCGTTGCCGAAGCGCTTGAACAGCCACCAGATCAGCGCGGCCACCCACGGCAGCACCAGCAGCGAATGGCTGAAGCTGCGATGGTCGGTCATGTTCGCCACCGGGTCGGCGGCGGCAAAGCCCAGCCAGAGGGCATCCAGGTCCGGCAGGGTACCGAGCGCGGCACCGGCCAGCAGGGCGGCACGGCGGTGTCCAGGCGGGGCGATGGCGGCAGCGACGGCGCCGCCAAGAACGATCTGGGTCAATGAGTCCATCGGCCGATGCTAGCGGCTTGGCGATCTCCGTGCAGCGGCGGTTTCCTGCCCGGCGGCGCGTCAGTCAGCTGCCAGTGCGGCCGCAGCCGCGCGTGGGCCTGTCCCTGCAGCTGTGAATCACGCTGCCTGCGACAACCGTGCTCCCGGCAGCTCCACCAACGTCCGCCCGTTGTGGTCCAGCAGCCGCATGGCGCCGTCGTGGTCCTCGGCCAACGCGGTCAGGCTCTCCACCCAGTCGCCGTCATTGGCGTAGACCAGACCGTCGCGTTCGATCAGTGCGGCGCGGTGGATGTGCCCACAGATGATGCCGTCGAGGCCTCGCCGGCGAACATCGTCCAGGCCGGCCTGCACGAAGCGCTCGATGTAGCGTTCAGCGGCACCACTCTGCCGTTTCAGGAATTCGGACAGTGACCAGTAGCGCATCCCGAGTCGGCGCCGCACCGCATTCAACAGATGGTTGCCGGTGAGGATGCGGTAGTACAGCCAGTCACCAAACCGCTCCTGCAGGCCACCGAAGTGGGTGACACCGTCATAGTCGTCGCCATGCGCCACCAGCAGCCGGCGGCCATCGGCGGTGGTGTGGATCGCACGGCGGCGCACCTGCATCGCCGGCAGCATCAGGCCGCACACCTGGCGCAGCGAGGCGTCGTGGTTGCCGGGGATGTAGATGATCTCGGTACCGGCGCGTCGCAGCGCGTGCAGGGCCAGGATGACCTCGCTGTGCGACTGCCGCCAGTTGGCGCGTCGGTGTGCCATCCACCACAGGTCGATGATGTCGCCGACCAGATACAGGCGCTCGCAGCGCAGGGTGCCGAGGAAACGCGCCAGCTCGGTGGCGTGGCAATGCCGCGACCCGAGATGAACATCGGAGACGAACACGGCGCGACGATGCGGTGCCAGGTTCGCCAGCGTGCTCATGCCGGCATCCCCGCATCGCGCAGATAGCGTTTGCGCTTGTGTGGCCGGATCGCGTGCAGGTCGACTTCGATCAGGCCGTCGATCGAGTCGCTGAAATCCGGATCGACGCCAAACGCCAGGAACCTTGCACCGCCGGGTTCGCACAGGTCTGTGTACTGCCGGTACAAGGTGGGCACACCGGTACCGAGCGCGGCGAGATTGGCTTTGAGCACGTCGAAGGCAGCCGCCGCATCCATCTCACCAAAGCAAGGTGGCGCGGCGAAGTACTGGAACGGCCGGTTCGACTGCACGCGGCCATCGGCTGCGCCGTAGTAACGCTGGTAATAGGCCACCAGCTGCTCCCGCGCATCGCGTGGCAGCGCGGCGCTGATGGACACCGCACCGAACAGGTAGCGGATGCCGGGCTGGCATTGCAGGTAAGCGCCGATGCCCTGCCACAGGTAATCCAGGCTGCGGCTGCCCCAGTAATCGGGCACCACGAAGCTGCGGCCCAATTCCAGGCCTTCGGCAATGCGGGGAATGGCGTCGTCGGAATAGCGGAACAGCGAAGCGCTGTAGAGCCCGGCCAGGCCCCGGCGCGCCAGCGCCTGCGCGCCCCGCATGATCCGGTAGGCACCGGCGATGCGCTGGGCGGTGCCGTCCCAGATCACGATGTGCTGGTAGTGCAGGTCGAAGTCATCCAGGTCGCGACTGCGCCCAGTGCCCTCGCCCACCTGGCGGAAAGTCAGTTCGCGCAGCCGCCCCAGCTCGTGCAGCAGCGGCGAATCGGCCGTGCAGCTGGCCAGCAGGATCTGTTTGCCATCGGCGGTCTGCCCCAGCACGGTGGCGGCGGCAATCGCAGCGGCGACCTGTGCAGGCGGCACCGGCGCGGCAAGCGGCTCGGGCCCTGCCGGGCAGCCTTCGGCAATGGCTGTGCTGCGCCCCAGCGCATATACCGCGCGGCGCACCGCCAGCAGCTGCGCGCCGGGATCACCCTGCCCCAGCTGCATCGGTTCGCCGATGCGCAGCCGCAGCGGCCGGCCGCGGCGGGCGAACATCTCCCGTGCCAGCAGTGCCGTACCGGCCGGCTTGAACAGGGTCGAAGCGCCGTAGAACAGCGCCGAATTGCGCGCTTCCACCCGCACCGGCAGTACCGGTGCGGCGGCGGCGCGGGCAAAGCGGACAAACCCCCGCTGCCAGCGGCCATCGCGGATGCCGAGCAGCGACAGCCGCGAGACCTCGCCGGCCGGGAACACGATCACGCACTGCTCGGCCGCCAGCGCCTGCTCCACCGCCTGCAGGCTGCTGCGCTGGACCTTGCCGCCGAGGATGCGTACCGGCAGCAGCAGGTCCTGCAGCGGCCCGATCGCGCCCAGCAGATCGTTGGCCACGATCCGCACGTCTCGGCGGATGCGGCCGACCGCATCCAGCAGCGCCAGCGCATCCAGCGCGCCGGAAGGGTGGTTGGCCACGATCAGCAGGCGGCCGGTGGCCGGGATCCGCGCCAGCGCGGCGGGGTCCACGTGGTAGCGACCCTCGATGAACTCCAGCCCGGCGGCGACGAAGTCGAAACCGCGCACGTTGGCGTTGCGGCGCAGGAACGCCTCGATCCGGTCCAGCCGCGACCAGCGTCCCACGCTGCGCAGCAGGGGCCGGGCCAGTTGGCCGCGACGGCCATGGAACCAGTCGGGATAGCGTTGCTGCAGACGCTGTTCGAGTTCCTGCATGGCGTGTCCACTCCTGCCCGGCGGCCGGGTTGGCCGAGAGCCTGCTCCCGGCAGGCGGCAGCCAGATGGCGGTTTGGCGGCAGAATGATGACGGCGCAGGTGCTGGCACATCCGGTCCCGGCGGTGGGCGGCAATGGTCACGCCAGTGGAACACTGCCTGTGCACGATGCCCCCACAGTGCCCGCCAAGGCCTGCTCTGCCGGGCACAACACCTTAACCACTGGCAACCCATACAGGTTCACAATGCACAGGCGGCGCACCCCGTGTATCATTCGCGCCCATCTTTCCATCCGAATCAAAGGATATTAAGCCTGATGTCCAGCTACCTCTTCACCTCCGAGTCGGTCTCTGAAGGCCATCCGGACAAGGTTGCCGACCAGATCTCCGATGCGGTGCTGGACGCGATCCTGACCCAGGACCAGCGCGCCCGCGTGGCCTGCGAGACCATGGTCAAGACCGGCGTTGCCATCGTTGCCGGCGAAATCACCACCAGCGCCTGGATCGACCTGGAAGCGCTGACCCGCAAGGTCATCGTGGACATCGGCTATGACAGCTCCGACGTCGGCTTCGACGGCGCCACCTGCGGCGTGCTGAACCTGATCGGCAAGCAGTCCCCGCACATCGCCCAGGGCGTTGACCGCAAGAAGCCGGAAGAAATGGGCGCTGGCGACCAGGGCCTGATGTTCGGCTATGCCACCAACGAAACCGACAGCTACATGCCGGCGGCGATCCACCTGTCGCACCGCCTGGTCGAGCAGCAGGCCAAGATCCGCAAGAAGCGCAACTCGCCGCTGTCCTGGCTGCGTCCGGACGCCAAGAGCCAGGTCACCCTGCGCTATGAAAACGGCGTGGTTTCGGCCATCGACGCGGTGGTCCTGTCGACCCAGCACGCCCCGGGCATCAAGCAGAAGGACCTCATCGAGGCCGTCCGCGAAGAGATCATCAAGCCGGTGCTGCCGGCCAAGTGGCTGCACAAGGGCACCAAGTTCCACATCAACCCGACCGGCAAGTTCGAGATCGGCGGCCCGGTGGGCGACTGCGGCCTGACCGGCCGCAAGATCATCGTCGACACCTACGGCGGCTGGGCTCGTCACGGTGGTGGCGCGTTCTCCGGCAAGGATCCGTCCAAGGTCGATCGTTCGGCCGCCTACGCTGCCCGCTACGTCGCCAAGAACGTGGTTGCCGCCGGCCTGGCCGACCGTTGCGAAGTGCAGGTCTCCTACGCCATCGGCGTGGCTGAGCCGACCTCGATCTCGGTCACCACCTTCGGCACCGGCAAGATCAGCGACGACAAGATCGAGAAGCTGATCCGCAAGCACTTCGACCTGCGCCCGTACGGCATCATCAAGATGCTGGACCTGATCCACCCGATGTACCAGCAGACCGCGGCCTATGGCCACTTCGGCCGCAAGCCGAAGGAGTTCAGCTACATCAACGGCGAGGGCGAGACCGTCAACGCCACGGCCTTCTCCTGGGAGAAGACCGATCGCGCCGCCGCCCTGCGCGCCGATGCGAAGCTGAAGTAAGAAACACGAAGGGCCGCGCAAGCGGCCCTTCTGCTTTCGGTAGTGCCGGCCGCTGGCCGGCAACCATGCATCGGTTTGCGGACATCATGAAGGTGCCGGCCGTTGGCCGGCAGATGGTAGTGCCGGTGGTTGCCGATACAATCGCCCCATGTCGACCGAACTCAAATCCCACCAGCTGTCCATGACCGTGCTGATGTCGCCGGAAATGGCCAATTTCTCCGGCAAGGTCCACGGTGGCGCGATCCTGCGCCTGCTCGACCAGGTCGCCTATGCCTGCGCCAGCCGCTATGCCGGCCGCTACGTGGTCACCCTGTCGGTGGACCAGGTAGTGTTCCGCCAGCCGATCGCGGTGGGCGAACTGGTCACCTTCCTTGCCTCGGTGAACTACACCGGTACCTCGTCGATGGAAATCGGCGTCAAGGTGGTGGCCGAGGACATCCTCAAGCGCAGCGTGCGCCACGCCAACAGCTGCTTCTTCACCATGGTGGCGGTGGACGAGGACGGCCGGCCGACGCCGGTTCCATCGCTGCAGCCGGCCAGTTCGGATGAAAAGCGCCGGCAGGCCGCGGCGCTGATCCGCCGCCAACTTCGGCAGGAAATGGAGCAGCGGCATCTGGAACTGCTGGCGTCCAATCCGCCGTCACCGGAAGAATGAAAGCGCGCCGACCGGGCTCGGCACCTGGCAAACCGGTAGTGCCGGCCGCTGGCCGGCAACTGCAGTAGCCTGCCTGCTGCGAGGTTGCCGGCCAGCGGCCGGCACTACCATTGCGAATTCGCCGGGCCATGCCCGGCGGATGCGGATCACCCCGTGTTCTGCACGCCCTGCGAGACACCATTCACGCAGGCCACCAGCGCACGCAGCAGGTCGTCGTCCTCGCGCCCGCTTTCGCGCCAGCGCTGCAGCAGGTCCACCTGCAGCACGCTGATCGGGTCCACATAGGGATTGCGCAGGCGGATCGACAGCGCCAGCCGCGCGTCGTGGTCCAGCAGGGTCTGCTGCTCCATCAGCGCCAGCAGCCAGTGCCGGGTCAGCTCCAGTTCGCGCTCGACCTGCGGGAAGAACGCATCGTGCAGCTCGCCGGACAGGCGCGAGAACTGTTCGGCGATGGTGATATCCCCCTTGGACAGCACCATCGCGATGTCATCCAGGAACGTGCGGAAGAACGGCCAGTCCCGCGCCATTTCACGCAACGTGGCTTCATGGCCGGCGTCGGCGGCCGCCTGCAGGCCGCTGCCGACCCCATACCAGCCCGGAATCACCGCGCGCGCCTGGCTCCAGGCGAACACCCACGGAATCGCGCGCAGGTTGGTCAAGGCCGCATCCTGGCCGAGCCGGCGCGACGGCCGCGATCCCAGCGTCATCCGTTCAATCACATCGATCGGCGTGGCGGTACGGAAGTAATCCATGAAACGCGGTTGGCCGACGAACGCCCGATAGACCTCGCTGCTGGAACCGGCGACCACGTCCATCACCGGCCGCCAATCATCCTCGCGCGGTTCGGCGGCACGCGGGCGCAGGCTGGCGCGCAGCACCGCACCGGTGGCTTGCTCCAGCGAACGCAATGCCAGCGCGCGGATGCCGTACTTGCGGTGGATCACCTCGCCCTGCTCGGTCACCCGCAGGCGGCCATCGATGCTGCCGCGTGGCGAGGCATCGACCGCGTGCGTGGTCTTGCCACCACCGCGGCTGATCGAGCCACCGCGGCCATGGAAGAAGGTCAGGCGCAGGCCCGCTTCGGCAGCCACTTCCAGCAGCTCCACCTGCGCGCGCTGCAGGCCCCAGCGTGATGCGGCAATGCCACCATCCTTGCTGCTGTCCGAATAGCCGAGCATCACCATCTGCACGTCCTCGCGTGCACGCAGGTGCGCGCGGTACACCGGATCGGCCAGCAGATCGCGCAGCGTCGCGGTGCCGCGCTTGAGGTCGTCCACGGTTTCGAACAGCGGCGCGATATCCAGCGGCACGTGGCCGGCGTCATCGACCAGGCCGCCACGACGCGCCAGGGCCAGCACCGCCAGCACATCGCCACGGTCGTGCGCCATCGAGATGATGTAGCTGCCCAGCGCGTCGCCACCATGCCGCGCACGGGCATCGGCCAAGGCCGCGAACACTGCATCCAAGCGCTGGTTGCCCTCATCATCGCCAACAGGCAATGGTGTTTCACCACTGGCATGCGGTGCCAGCAGGCGTGCGCGACCCGCTGTATCCAATGCGTCCCATGCCGCATCGCCCCCCAGCACTGCCGCCAGCGCGCGCGCATGCACGCTCGATTCCTGGCGCACATCCAGCCGCGCCAGATGGAAACCGAAGGTCTTCACCCGCCACAACAGGCGCTGCACCGCGAAGCCGCCGGCATGTTCGCCCCGGTTCGCGCGCAGGCTGTCGAGGATCAGCTGCAGGTCGTCGATCAGCTCGTCCGGGCCGGCATAGGCGCCGTCGGCATCATCCAGCGTGGCCTGCAGGCGTGCGCGCATGCGGTCATTGAGCAACCGATATGGCATGTCGGCATGGCGTGGCCGCGACTGCACCTGCGGCAGCAACTGCTGGTAATGCGCGACGCGCGCCTGCAGTGCATCGCTCACCCCAACCCGCTCGGTGGATTGGCTGAGCAGGCTGGCCAGCTGCAGCAGTTCCTTCTGGTAGCGGCCCAGCACGGCAACGCGCTGTGCATCCAGCGTATTGCGGATGGTGTGCGCATCCACATTGGGATTGCCGTCCATGTCGCCGCCCACCCACGTGCCGAAACGCAGCAGGCGCGGCAGCGGCAGTTCCGCGCTATAGGTATCGCGCAGTGCCTGTTGCAGCGATTCGTACAGCACCGGGATCACCCGGTACAGCACCTGCACCAGATAGAAGCCGACGTGCTCGCGTTCGTCGTCCACGGTCGGGCGCACCGGCGAGGAATCGGTGGTCTGCCACGAGGCGGTCAACGCCATGCGGAAACGCGCGGCATCTGCGGCTGCTTCACCCGGCGTGCGCTGGCCGTCGAGGTTGTCGACCAGGCTGGCCACCATCAGCTGTTCCTTCTCCAGCAGCGCGCGGCGCACCGCCTCGGTCGGGTGCGCGGTGAACACCGGCTCGATATCGATGCGTGGCAGCCACTGTGCCAGTTCATCCAGGCCGACGCCCTGCGCCTTCAGGTGCTGCAGGGCATCCTGCAGGCCATCGGGTTGCGGCGCGGCGGCAACGGCGCGCTGGTAGTCGCGGCGGCGACGGATGCGATGCACGCGCTCGGCGATGTTGACCACCTGGAAGTAGGTACTGAACGCACGCACCATTGTCTCGGCCTGCTGCGGTTCACGCCCAGCCAGGCCGTCGGCCAGCTCTGACAGCGGCGCCTGGTTCTCGCGGCGGGCAATGGCACGCGTGCGCACGTCCTCGACGTCATCGAGAAAGGCGGCCGATACCTGCTCGACCAGCAGGTCACCGACCAGTGCACCCAGACGGCGCACGTCGTCACGCAAGGGAAGATCAGGGGAAGCGAATTCGATACTGCTGCGGTACTCGTTCATCGGCGACGCACAGGCCTCGGTCAACGGATCCAGACCCCAAGCCTAAACCAGAACGCGTGCCGTGCTGCGCTGCAGAAATGGTTTCATCTGGTAGTGCCGGCCGCTGGCCGGCAACCTCACGTTGCGCAGGTCCATGAGGAGCGTTCGCTTTCGGCCAGCATCGTCATGATCGATTCGCGTGCGCGGTAGGCATGCGACTCGTTCGGCAGCATCACCAGGCGGGCGGTGCCGCCCAGCCCCTTCACTGCGGCAAACATGCGTTCGCTCTGCATCGGGAAGGTGCCCGAGTTGTTGTCGTCCACGCCGTGGATGAAGAGGATCGGATCCTTGATCCTGTCGGCGTAATTGAACGGCGCCATCTTCTGGTACACGTCCTGCGCCTGCCAGTAGTTGCGCTCTTCGGCCTGGAAACCAAACGGGGTGAGCGTGCGGTTGTAGGCGCCGCTGCGCGCGATACCGGCCTTGAACAGGCGGGTGTGCGCGAGCAGGTTGGCGGTCATGAACGCACCGTAGGAGTGGCCACCGATGGCGATGTGCTCGCGGTCGGTCACGCCACGCCGCACCACCTCGTCCACTGCGGCCTGCGCATTGGCCACCAACTGTTCGATGTAGGTGTCGTTGGGTTCCTTGTCGCCTTCGCCGATGATCGGCATCGACGGGCTGGCCAGCACCACATAGCCCTTGGCCAGGAACGCCTGCGGGCCCCAGTAGCTGATGGCGTTGAAGCGGTACGGCGAATCGGTCACCTGGCTGGCGGCCGCCGCGCTCTTGAACTCACCCGGGTAGGCCCACATCAGCAGCGGCCGCGGACCATCGCGCTTGGGGTCATAGCCCGGCGGCAGCAGCAGGGTCGCGGTCAGGTCCACGCCGTCCTTGCGCTTGTAGCGGATCTGCTCCTTCTGCACGCCCTTCAGCTGCGGCAGCGGATGGGCGAAATGGGTCAGCGCACGCGGTGCGGCGTTGGTGTCGGCCAGCGACTGCACGTAGAAGTTGGTCGGCTCGTCCGGGCTCTCGCGGCTGATCAGCAGCGAACTGGCCTGCGCATCCAGCAGCGTTACCGGCGCGGCGTAGGTCGGTGCCTGCGAATGGAACAGGCGGGTTGCCTTGCCGCTGGCCACGTCGAAGCGATCAACGAACGGACGGTCGCCTTCCGGCGATGCACCGGCACCGGCCAGGTACAGGCTGCCGCCATCAGCGGTGGTCTGCAGCAGCGAGCGGCCGCGGTCATCACTGGCCATCAGCGGGCGGCCCGGATCGGCGTAGCGGTCCTGCGCGTCGCGATCCCACAGCAGCCTGGCATCGGCGCTGGCGTTGTCCGGTGCGATCAGCCAGGTCTTGCTGCGGCGGGTCTTCCACCACGATTCGTTGAGCAGGGCAAGGTCGCCGCGGCCCCAGCTGATGCCGGCATAGCGGCTGCCGAGCTGGGCCAGGGTCACCGGCGGCGTGTCGAACGGTGCGGCCTGCATGAACACCGCATCGCGCACCTTGGCTTCCCTGTTCGGGTCGCCACCATCCTGCGCTTCGGCCCAGACCAGAGTGGCATCGGCATCGCCACGCCAGCTGATGTCACGCACGCCGGTCACTTCGGCATCGTTGCCGGTCGGCAGGCCTTCCACCAGCGGCCGTACGGCCACGGTATGCACCAGCTTGCCGGTGCTGCGGTCGAGCACTTCGATACGGCGCGGGAAGCTGCTCAGCGGCACCACGTAGGAGTACGGACGCTGCACCGGCTGGCTGAGCACGAAGCGGCCGTCGGGCGACACCGCAAAACCCATGAAAATGCCGGCCGCACCAATGGCACGGCTCTGCCCGTCCAGCCCCACTTCCATCGGTTGGGTGGTGGCGTAGTAATCGAACTGGCGCGCGTCGGCCTCGTTCTTCAGCAGGTCCTGGTAGGTGCGGATGGACACCACGCCACCGCCCTGGCTGGTCTGCTGCACGGCCGGGCCGGTCGGGATGCCATCTGCAGCCGGGGCGGCGCCAAGGTTGGCCGGGCGGGTGAACACCACCAGGCCTCGGCTGTCCGGCAACCACTGGTAGCCACTGCCCAGAACGGTGTTCAGGCCGGCGACCAGGCGACGGGCGCTGCCGCCAGCCACGTCCACCAGCCACAGCTCATTGGCCCCGGTAGCGGCATCGACCTGGTTGAAGGCCAGCCACTTCTGGTCCGGCGACCACGTCAGGCTGGCGATCGACAGCGAGGCCGGCAACCCGCTGATCTGCCGCTCCTTGCCGTCAGCCACATTCATCAACCACAGCTTCTGGCCGAAGCTGAAGCGGCTGTCAGAGAAGGTTTTCGGATTGATGCGCAGGCCCGCGAGTTTCAGCTCCGGCTGCGCCACCACCTGGATCGACGGCAGCGACGGCATCTGCATCAACGCGGCGACATCCCGGCGCGGCGACAGGAACAGCGACGGCGCCCGCGGCGCGTCGACCACGGCCTGCAGTGCGGCCGAGGGCAGCTCGTAACCGGCCACGCCCTGCGCCTGCGCCGCGGCCGCCTGCGGTGCGGCAGCCCAGGCCTGCGGGACCACCGCCAGCAGGGCCATCGACAGGACCAGGCCAGTCAAGCGCCGGTTGCGGCGTGCGTGCGTGCTCATCATTGTTCCACCTGTTCGCTGCGTGAAGCCCTCGACCTTAACAGGCCATGCACCTCCGCCCATCTGCCGATGGTTGGGTCATCGCCGTGTCACAGCGGAGGCGCGATATAATGGGCATCCTCCCCTGCCGAGGGGCGCTGCGACCGGATCCCTGAGACCGGCCAGGCTCGGCCAGGTGGCTTTGCAACAACGGCGCCCGGCCAGATGCGAGCATCCGCTCGCCCACAACCGGAGCTACTGCATGAATGCTGTTGCCAAGACCTTCTCCACCGAAGGCGATTACAAGATCCGCGACATCACCCTGGCCGACTGGGGCCGCAAGGAACTGGACATCGCCGAGCACGAGATGCCGGGCCTGATGTCCATCCGCCGCAAGTACCAGACCGAGCTGCCGCTGAAGGGCGTGCGCGTGACCGGCTCGCTGCACATGACCATCCAGACCGCGGTGCTGATCGAGACCCTGAAGGACATCGGCGCCGACGTGCGCTGGGCTTCGTGCAACATCTTCTCGACCCAGGACCACGCCGCTGCGGCGATCGCCGCCACCGGCACCCCCGTGTTCGCCTGGAAGGGCGAGTCGCTGGAAGAGTACTGGGACTGCACCCTGGACGCGCTGACCTTCACCCTGCCCGACGGCACCCTGACCGGCCCGGAGCTGGTGGTCGACGACGGCGGTGACGTGACCCTGCTGATCCACAAGGGCTACGAACTGGAAAACGGCAGCACCTGGGTCGACGAAAAGGCCGCTTCGCACGAAGAGCAGGTCATCAAGAACCTGCTCAAGCGCGTGGCCAAGGAGCGCCCGGGTTACTGGGGCCGCGTGGTCAAGGACTGGAAGGGCGTTTCGGAAGAAACCACCACCGGCGTGCACCGCCTGTACCAGCTGGCCCAGGCCGGCACCCTGCTGATCCCGGCGATCAACGTCAACGACTCGGTCACCAAGAGCAAGTTCGACAACCTGTACGGCTGCCGCGAGTCGCTGGCCGATGGCCTCAAGCGCGCGATGGACGTGATGCTGGCCGGCAAGGTCGCCGTGGTCTGCGGCTACGGTGACGTCGGCAAGGGCTGCGCCGCGTCGCTGCGTGCCTACGGCGCGCGCGTGGTGGTCACCGAGATCGATCCGATCTGCGCCCTGCAGGCGGCGATGGAAGGCTTCGAGGTCAACACCATCGAATCCACCCTGGGCCGTGCCGACCTGTACGTCACCACCACCGGCAACAAGGACATCATCCGCATCGAGCACCTGAGCGCGATGAAGGACCAGGCCATCGTCTGCAACATCGGCCACTTCGACAACGAGATCCAGGTCGATGCGCTGGTCGACTTCCCGGGCGTGAAGCACGTCAACATCAAGCCGCAGGTGGACAAGTACATCTTCCCCAACGGCAATGCGATCTTCCTGCTGGCCGAAGGCCGCCTGGTCAACCTCGGCTGCGCCACCGGCCACCCGAGCTTCGTGATGTCCAACTCGTTCGCCAACCAGACCCTGGCCCAGATCGACCTGTGGGCCAACAAGGGCACCTACGAGAACAAGGTGTACCTGCTGCCGAAGAAGCTGGACGAAGAAGTGGCCCGTCTGCACCTGGAAAAGATCGGCGTGAAGCTGACCACCCTGAGCCAGGAACAGGCCGACTACATCGGCGTGCCGGTGGAAGGTCCGTTCAAGCCGGATCATTACCGCTACTGATGCCGTGCGCGGGGTCGGATTCCTTTCCGCAGGAAAGGGCTCTGACCCCAGCAACGGATGCACACGGACGGGCGCCTTCGGGCGCCCGTTCTGCATCCGGGCACCCGCCGCCGCGTTCCGCGCGTCCTGTCACAGAGCCCTAAGCAGTCGCTTGCTACGCTCTGTTCCCGCCAACGGCCCGGCGCGGGATGTTGCAATGCCCAGCCCGCCGCGCGGCCGCCACGGCACCCCCGTTCCATGGTTCGCCCCATGCCTGCCGCCCGCAGGCCATGCGCCAGGACGCAGACATCAAAGGATAGACATGCAGCGCAGCAGTGAACGTATGACCCGGGCCATCAAGCCCCTCATGACCCTGTGTTGGGTGGCCCTGCTGGCCGCCTGCACCCCGCCCTCCGGTGAAGCCCAGGCCACGACGCCTGCAGCCGCCACCGAACAGGCCAACACCGACGGCAAGGCGGCCAGCGCCCCGGCAGCGGCCGCCGGCAGCACCGCCTGCGCCAATCCGGCATCGCCGGTGCAGACCCTGATCTGCAACGACCCCGCCCTGTTGAAGCAGGAAGGCGAGCTGGCCAAGGCCGAAGCCGCCGCAAGCCAAACCCTCGATGCCGCCGGCAAGGCCAAGCTGCAGGCCGAGCAGCAGCGCTGGATCCAGCACACGCGCGACCTGTGCAGCGACGCGCACTGCCTGCAACAGGTATCTGCCGACCGCCTCAAGGTACTGTCGGCCACGCGCGACGGTCTGGTCGACCAGGACGCCTGCGAAGTGCCCGACGGCCAGCAGCAGTGCGTGGACATGCTGGTGCTGCGCGACCCCAACAGCCAGCTGGCGACCTTCAACACGCTGCTGGGTGAAAACGGCCAAAAAGGCAGCCTGCTGGGCTGCACGGCGGCAACCAACATCGGCGCCGGCCACAACGCCCTGCTGGCGGCCAACTGCACCCTGGAAACAGCCACCGGCAAGCGCAACGTGCAGCTATGCAGCAACCAGATGGTCGGCCAGTTCGCCATCGAACCGGCACCGGCTGCCTACGGCACCGAGGCCACCCGCCAGCTGCTCGGCTTCACCCAGCAGCACTGCGCCGGCTGACATCAGCCGGGCGGGCACGGCTCCCTTTTCCTCATTGAAGGACGATGACCATGGCAACGGATTCCACTCTCACCCGCGAACAGCTGTCCACGCTGTTCCTCAACACCGAACTGGGCGGCAACACCCGCCACCTGGACCATTTCTCATACGCCCAGGAGGGCACCAGCGCCTACTCGTTCGGCCTGGTGCAGTTCGACGTCGGCGGCAACCCCCAGGCCAGGCGCTTCCTGCGCGACAACGGCTTCACCAACGGTGACATCGAACTGCTGTCCCAGCACGGGGGGCTGAGCACACAGCAGCTGGCCGCGCTCGACGCCAAGCTGCAGGCCATTCCGCAGGCCAACATCGACAAGCTCACCAACGCCAAGCTGGACAGCGCCATCGAGCGCGTCGACGAGGCCATCGCCAAGGTGCGTGCGACCAACCCGGCCGCCGCCGATGCCATCGTGGCAAACCCGGAACTGCAGCTGGCCATGGCCGACTATGACAACCAGTTCGGCAGCATGGGCCCGCAGTTCATCAGCTATCTGGCCGGCAACGCGGAGAAGCTGCAGGGCGGTACCGTCCAGGCCGGCGATCCACCAAGCCGGGCCGACGTGCAGACCTTCGTCGATGCGACCAAATTCGGCATCCAGTCGCCTGCGGCCGTGACCAGCCGCGATCAACGCTTCGACACGGCCATGACCCAGCTGGGCATCACCCCAACCCATGCCCCCTCGCACGGCTCGCCCAGCACACCCGGTGCGTCGGCTGGCAGTGGCGTGCTGGTGAACGGCGCAAAGGGCGATGAGGTGCAGGCCATGCAGCAGAAGCTGGCCGACCTCGGCTACACGGGCAAGGACGGTGCACCGCTGGTGGCCGACGGTCACTTTGGCCCGGGCACCCTGCAGGCGGTCCAGCAGTTCCAGCGCGATCATCAGCTGACGGTGGACGGCAAAGCCGGCAGCGGCACCTTGGGTGCGCTGGAGGCGGCAAGCCAGCAGCATCAGCAGGCCGAATCAGCAGCACCGAGCATGGCCACGCCCGGGCACGCCGACAATCCGCGCTACCAGCAGGTCGTGGAAAAGCTGGAAACGTTGGAACAGCAGCGCAGCCAAGGTGGACTATCGCCGCTGTTCCATGACCGCGGCCAGCTGGAGAATGCCGCTGGACAGGTCGCCTACGAGTCCAAGCTTGTCGGCATGTCACAGGTGGACACCGTGGTGGCGCGCCCCGACGGCCAGGGTGTATTCGCGGTGCAGGGCCAGCTGGGCGATCCTGCAGCGCATCGCACCTACATCGACCTTGCGCAGGCGGTCAGCCAGGATCTGCCATCCAGCACTCGCCAGAGCGAAGCGTTGAACGCCGAACAGACACAACGACAGGCGCAGGAACAGGCACAGGCACAGCAGCCGCTGTCGCGCTGATCTGCGATGGATCGGATCCACGCACAGCGTGGATCCTGTCATCCGGTTCGGTATCCACGCGCGGCGTGGCTCTACTGCATGCGCTGGCGGTCGTCGCCGAGGGCGAGGCGGCACTGTTCGCGGAACGCAAGCTGCCACGCGGGCAGATCAAAGCGCTCGCGCTCCTGGAATGACACCGTCTCGGCGGCCAGCACGTAACAGCGGTTTTGCGACAACCGTAGTGCCGCCTCCCTATCGCCGATCCGCCAACACCGATCGATGCAGGCCTGCATCAACGCATAGTCCGGGTTGTTCCTGGCACCGCCAAAGGCGAAGCCCATCTGCTGCGCCATCGCCACCACCGGATCCGCACCAGCATGCGCCGATTTCAGGATGCGCAGCACACCTGCTTCGGGCACGCCAAAGGCCCAGTTGGCCAGCACGGCCGAGCGCGCCGCGCGCACCGCCAGCTCGGCATTGCGCAACCGCATGTGCTGGCCAGCGAGCATGGCCCAGCCCTTCTGCAGGTCTGGAAAAGCCGCGGTTGCGGCGTCGAGCAGTGGGATCGCAGCGGCGGGCTCGCCCGCTGCTACATGTCCCTGCGCCAACTCGACAAGCCGCAGAGGCGAGTCTGCGTCGTCCACATCATGCGCGCGCGGATCCCACTCGTCGTCATCCCACGCATCCTCGTCCAGCGCACGATTGATGCCCAACCAGTGCGCGAACACGTCCAGCGAAGAATGGCTGTAGACCATCCTGCCCTCGTCATGGAACATCTCGCAGACCAGCGGCAATGCGCCTTCGCGCCCCAATGGCCAGTACAGCCCGAAGCAATCGCCGTTGCCCAACGCGCCTTCGGCGATCGGCAGAAAACCCTGCGGTGGGTACGGGCCCGCTGCCACTTCGGTGTCAAAGGTCAGGTCGTGGAGGTGAGCGGGTGCGCGCATGCTGGAGCCAGGGAAAGCCGACGTGCAGTATCGCAGGGCGCGGCAATAGCCTCGGTCAAGGCAATGCCCGCGCGCGGCGCTACGATATGCCCATGACCCCGGCCATCAACCTGCTCAAGCGCGAGAAGATCGCCCATACCGTGCACAGCTACGTGCACGATGCCCATGCCGAATCCTATGGCGGCGAAGCCGTCGAAAAGCTGGGCCTGGACCCGGCACAGGTATTCAAGACCCTGCTGGCCAGCACCGAAACGCACGAACTGCTCGTTGCCATCGTGCCGGTGGCCGGCCAGCTTGATCTGAAAGCACTGGCCGAGGCGGCCGGCTGCAAGAAGTGCGAGATGGCCGCCGTCGATGCCGCGCAGCGCGCAACCGGCTATCTGGTCGGCGGCATCAGCCCGCTTGGGCAGAAGAAGCGCCTGCGCAGTTTTCTCGACGCCAGCGCGCAGGCACTGCCCACCCTGCACGTCAGCGCGGGACGGCGTGGCCTGGAAGTGGAGCTGGCACCGGCCGACCTGCTGCACCTGACCGGCGGCCACTACGCCGCGATCGGCAGGCCCCGTTGATGCGCTGGCCCTGGTCCACATCGCCGCCACCGCGGCTGGCCGACCCGCAGGCCGATGTGCTGCTGCAGGACCTGCTGTCGCGCGATGCCAGTCGTATCCATGCCGCCAGCAGCAGCCTGGCGCGGTTGTTCAGCGCTACGACGCTGGATGCGCTGGCGCCGCAGACCGAGCGGATCGAGCAGGCCTGCCAGGGCGTGCAGCTTGGCGGTGCGCTGGTCAGCAACGATGTTCACCTGCAAGCCGCACTGCGCCGCCTGCGTTATTGGCGTGAGCGCAAAGGCTGCCTGTGCGCGCTGTATCCGGATTACCTGTTCTTCGACCCACGCCGGCTCATCGAGCAGAGCCATGTGCGGCTGCTGGAACAGGGCGTGGCCGAGGATGGCTGGGGCGACCGCCATCGGGTGGCCTGCACCTGCTGCGGCCAGCACTGGGATGCCACCGACCGTGAGTACCACTACCCGTGGTGGGAGTGGACCTTGCTCGCCATTGATTGAAGCCACGCGTGGCGTGGCTCTACTGCGAAGGCGGATCCACGCCAAGCCTGGTTGTGCCGGCTCCCGCTACGAAAGCCAGGAGAGCACGTCCTTCATTCGTTGAGAGCAAAGGTCACCGGCACGTCCATCACACTCATGGCGGGCAACGCGGGCTGTTGCGCGTCGCGTTGCATGGCCCACGAGCGGAGCCCCTTGGCCGCTGCCGCGTCCAGCACCGCGTGACCACTGGACACGCGTACCACGGCCGCGACAATCCTGCCGTCCTCGTTCACCAGCGCCTTCAGCTGCACTTTGCCCTGCAACCCGTCACGTACAGCCGCAGAGGGGTACTCGGGGAATTCACGCCTCCAGTTGCCGCTGGCCGCAGGGAACAGTGTCGCCTTGGACGACAGCGGGCAGCGCGCAGGGAATCGCAGCACCAGTGACAGCGGCTGCGCGGACGGCTGAGGTTCCGCAGCGGCCTTGCATACCGCCATCGACACCGCTTCCAGCATGCGTTGCTGGCGCACCAGCGCTTCCGCATCCGCAGCCACGACGTGCAGCGTGCAGCGCCCTTGCTGGGCACGCGCCTCCATGCTGCTGACGCCCACATCCTGGATCGATGCCGCGTTGCTCAATCCACCGCATGCGGCGTTGGCATCGTAACGCTGGGCTGAACTCTCGGCTGAACCCAGCAAGGCGCCCAGCGCCACCGCCAACGGCATCCACGTTCTGATCGTCATCGTTGCTTCCTGCTGTGATGGAAACAGCATCGTATCCCGCGGTGGCCGCAGCGGATTTCACATCGCAGTGCGCTGACGCGCATCGCGATGCTGTGTTCTCACGGCCGCCAGTTGGCGTTGTTCTCCCAGAACGCCACCGCGCGCTGATAGGCTTCGCGGTCCAGCGGCACGCCCGAACCACCCTCCTCCACGCCCAGCGCATTGCGCATCATGGTGATCGGCGCCATCGGCACTTCTTCCGGCTCGGCGGTATAGATGCAGCCGACGATGCCCCAGTCCGCATCGATGGGTGAACCTTCCTTGGCCAGCTGCTCGGCGCTGTACAGGATCACCACCAAGTAATTGGCCCGTGGCGATTCCACGCCCTCGAACCAGCGCACCAGCACCGGCAGTTCCTCACGGTTGCGCGCCTCGTAGCCGCTGCGCAGCAGGTGCCGGTTGGCATCGGTGACCGGCACGGTCAGGCAGCGCGTGCTGGTCCAGTTCTCATAGACGAACAGCTTGCAGAACGGTGCATAGCCATCGAGCACCTTCAGCGGCGGGTGCGCGTTGAGATGCGCCTGGAACTGCTCGGCGCTGCAGTCCTGGATGGTGTTGCCGCGCGGTACGCGCGGGAACAGGCGGGGGCGGGCGAAATCGGTGAGGACGATGGACATGGCGCGACGTGATCGAAGAATCCGCTGCACAGGGTAACCGCCACCGGCGGTGCAAGGGGAGCAGGCCGAGAGTCACTGGCATCCGAACCGGACTTGCCCCACCCTGCCTTCGACCCACCGTAGGGATTGCAGGCTCATGGATGCAGCACGCGCGTTGTCCCCTTCCCCTCGATCACACCAACGGCCTCTGCTTAAGGCAGTAGCGGCTGTGCTTCTCGCTCCGCCCCTGCTGTTCGCTGCCGCCCTGATCTGGCCGTTGCCAGCGCCGCCGCCGCCCGATGTCGGCAACAGCCGGGTGATCATCAATGCGCGGGTGGTGGACGTGCAGAACGGCGTTGCCAGCGCGCCCACCACTGTAACGGTGCGCAACGGCACCATCATCGCCATCGGCAATGGCCCCCACGACGCCACCTTGCACGTATTCGACGCCGGTGGCCGCTGGCTGCTGCCTGGCTTCTGGGACATGCATACCCACGCACTGCAGCTGTCTCCGCAACTGCAGTTCCCGTTGATGCTGGCCAACGGCATCACCGGCACCCGCGACATGATGGACTGCCCGCAGCCGACCGATCCGCTGATCGCCTGCGTCGCTGAGAAGCGTCGCTGGAGCGCACAGGCCATCGCTGGCACGTTGACCGCGCCGCGATTCGTGCAGGTGGCAAGCTTCTACTTCGAAGACCCTGCGCTGGCACCACAGGACGCCGTCCGTCGCGCGCGTGAGTACGCCGAGCGCGGCGTGGATGCACTGAAGGTCTACAACCGGCTGCGCCCGGATACCTACCAACGGCTGGCTGCCGAGGCGCGGCAACTGCATCGTCCGCTGGTGGGCCACCTGCCCAGGGCGGTGGCGCTGGAAGAGGCACTGCAGGCCGGACAGCACAGCTTTGAACACGCGCATCTGTTCGTTCGCCACTGCTCCGGCTCCGCAGCTGCATGGCGCAGCGGGACGCTGGAAGGTGAAGACCCGACAGCCTTGGCCGAGCACTTGGTGGACAGCTATGCGCCTGCAAGGTGCAAGGCCGCCTTCGCGCTGATGCAGGCCAGCGGCAGCGCCTTCGTGCCCACTCATGTCACCCGCGAGGAGGATGCCCGCGCGCGCGATCCGGGCTTCATCGATGATCCGCGACTGGCGTACCTCGATCCGCTTTCGCGCTGGGCCTGGCGCGACGACCTGCAGGCCACGGTCACCCGCCATCCAGGCCAACGTGGCGAGCGCGC
Organism: Stenotrophomonas sp. 10L48; assembly: GCF_056395105.1. Lineage (NCBI taxonomy): Bacteria > Pseudomonadati > Pseudomonadota > Gammaproteobacteria > Lysobacterales > Lysobacteraceae > Stenotrophomonas > Stenotrophomonas sp. 10L48. Next base: position 40,406 of record NZ_JBFTIX010000015.1, read on the forward strand.
GCTGCACGCCTATTTCAATCATGGCCTGGCACTGACCGGCGCTGCGCACCGCGCCGGTGTTCCGGTGCTGGTGGGCACCGACACCGGGCTTGGCGGCTTCCGCTATCACGATGAACTGCAACTGCTGCACCAGGCCGGACTCAGCCAAGCCGACGTGCTGCGCGCAGCCACGTTGCACGCCGCACAGCACCTTCGCCTGCAGGCCCGGCATGGCAGTGTCGAGGTCGGCAAAGCGGCCGACCTGGTGCTGCTGGACGGCAATCCTCTGCTGGACATCGGCAACAGCCGGCGCGTGCATGCGGTGCTGCTGGCCGGCCACCTCTACGACCGTCCAAGGCTGGATGCACTGCTGGCCTACTCCCGCGCGCAGGCACGCTCACCTGCGGTGATGGCGCGGCTGCTGTGGGGATTCGTGACCAGCCCGGTCAGCGCGGAACTGTAGCGGCTGCCTTGTTTTACATCCATCTCGATGGAGAGATATACTTCTCCGCACCCGACGCCGCCGCCCGTGCCATGACCACCATCAGCTTCGAGTTCTATCCGCCCAAGACCGACGAACAGCGCACCCAGCTGGACCGTGCCGCGGCCAAGCTGAAGACGTATGCCCCCGAGTACGTGTCCTGTACCTTCGGCGCCGGTGGCTCGACCCTCAGCTACACCTCCGAGACCGTGCGCCATCTCAACCAGCACCACGGCTTCGACGCGGCACCGCACCTGTCCTGCGTGGGCGGTACCCGCCAGGAGATCCGCGAGCTGCTGACGCTGTACCGCGCCATCGGCTGCCAGCGCATCGTCGCCCTGCGTGGCGACCTGCCGTCGGGCATGGGTTTTCCCGGTGACATGCGCTATGCCTCCGAACTGATCGCCTTCATCCGTGCCGAGCACGGTGACGCCTTCCGCATCGAAGTGGGCGCGTATCCGGAAACGCATCCGCAAGCGCAGGACGCCCTGCTCGACCTGAAGCACTTCAAGGCCAAGATCGACGCCGGTGCCAATGCCGCCATCACCCAGTACTTCTTCAACCCGGATGCCTACTTCCACTTCGTCGACGAAGTGCAGCGGCTCGGCGTGCAGGTGCCGATCACCCCGGGCATCATGCCGATCTCCAACTTCAGCCAGCTGCGCCGTTTCTCCGAACAGTGCGGCGCGGAAATCCCGCGCTGGATCAGCCGCAAGATGCAGGCCTACGGTGACGACGCCGAATCGGTGCGCGCCTTCGGCGCCGAAGTGGTGGCCAAGCTGTGCCAGCGCCTGGTCGAAGGCGGCGCACCGGGCCTGCACTTCTACACCTTGAACCTGGCCAAGCCGACGGTCTCGGTACTGAAGCTGCTGCAAGGCTGAAAAGTACGCTGCGTTATCGCAATCGGCGCTACGCTGCGTCGATGAAGCTCGTCCTGTCCCTGTTGCTGGTCCTGCTGCTGCCCGGTGTCTGCGCCGGTGTGCAGGCGCAGACCACGCGCTTGAACCGCTGCACCGATCCGCAGGGGCAAAGTGTCTATAGCGACCGCCCCTGCGACAGCCTGGGCGCGCAGTCCCGGCGGCCACCGCCGGCGCCTTCCGGCAATACCCTGCAGCGCGACAGCCTCGGCAGCAGCTGCCCGCGCCGGCTGAGCGAACTGGTGCAGGCTTTGCACACGGCGGTCGGCATCGGTGATGTGAACCGGCTTTCTTCGCTGTACCTGTGGGGCGCGGTGTCCGATGCCGGCGCACAGCGGATTCTTGGCCAGCTGGAATCGGTGGTGCGGCGGCCGCTGGTGGACGTGGTGCCGGTGTATCCGCGCCAGGATCTGGATGAGGGCCAGGGCATCGCCTCACAGGATCCGGAAACGGTGCCGATGCCGGCTGCACGGCGCCATCCGATCGGGTTGCGGTTGGAGCAGACCCTGCCGGGCAGCGCCACGCGCGCGGCGACCGTGCTTGGGCTGCGGCGGCAGTATGGGTGTTTCTGGATTACGTTGTGAGCGGGTGCTGCTGAACCGCCATCCACGCATGGCGTGGATCTACTGGTCGCTGCGTGGCGTGGGTCTGCTCATCCACGCATGGCGTGGATCTACTTGCTTGCGCCCCTGTGTATCGCGCTACACCGGCCATAGTCCGCGGATGGCGGCGATACCCTGCCCGCCATGCCGGCGTGCCTCGGCCACATGCTGCGGTGTCATGCCGCCGAGCGCATAGATCGGCAGCGAGACCTGGGCGCGCAGCGCGGCGAAGGCCTCCCACCCCAACGGCATTGCATCGGGATGGCTCGCAGTGGCCTGCACCGGCCCCAGCACGGCGAAGTCGCAGCCCAGCCGCTGTGCGGCCAGCAGCTGCTCAAGCCCGTGGCAGGAGGCGGCCACCAGCTGCCCGGGCGGCAGCGGCCGTTCCTGCAGCGACTGCAGCTGCTCGCTGCCCAGGTGCACGCCAACGCCGAGGGTGCGCGCCAGTTCGATATCGCGGTTGAGCAGCCACTGCACACCGCGCCGATGCGCGCGCACGGCCTGCTCGATCACGCCCTGACGCTGCGGATGCTCGGCGGGCAGGCGCAGCTGGATGCGTTGCTGCCCCGAAGCCACGGCCTGCTGCAGCTGGCCGTGCCAACGCTGCAGGCCGCCCTCATCGATGTCCGGCGCAGGGGTGATCAGGTAGCAGTCCGGCTGGCGCAGTGCGGCCACCACCGGCAGGTCGGCCGGCGGCATTGAATAACGGGCCAGCTTGTCCGGCGTCACCCAGGTGATGGCCTGGCCCTCGCGTCCACGCGGGGCGCCCTTCCAGCTGCGCACGTGGCGCACTTCCAGGGTCAGGTCCTTGTCCGGGTAGCGCTGCGGCACGTCCATGATCCACTCGCCCACCTCTGCCTCGATGCCCAGCTCCTCGTGCAGCTCGCGCACCAGCGCCTGTTCGGAGGTCTCACCGGGCTCGCGCTTGCCGCCCGGGAATTCCCAGAGGCCGGCCATGTCGCGGCTTTCGGTACGGCGGTTGAGCAGGATGCGGCCGCGGGCGTCGGTGATGACGGCGGCTACGACGTGGATCGATCGTTTCGGGGAAGGCATGGCCGAAGCATGCCGAAAAGCGGGGCACCGGCGCAATCGCCGGGCGCTTCAAGGCCCAGAACAGGAAAGCCCCGCTTTCGCGGGGCTCTCCGGGGGTCAGCTCAGCTGGCCGTGGCAGTGCTTGTACTTCTTGCCGCTGCCGCACGGGCACGGATCGTTGCGACCGATCTTGGGCTCGTCACGCTGCAGCTGCGCCACGCCCTGCTGGGTGGCCTCCACCTGCGCCGCCTCTTCGTCGGCGCCGTAGCCGCCGGCGTCCTGGTGCTGGAACTGCGACTGGCTCAGGCGGGCTTCCACCTGCTGGCGCTCGGCCGCTTCCAGTGCCTGCACTTCCTCGTCGCTGCGGATGCGCACGCGGGCCAGCAGGGTCACCACTTCGCGCTTGACGTTCTCCAGCATGTCCGAGAACAGCTCGAAGGCTTCCTTCTTGTATTCCTGCTTCGGCTGCTTCTGCGCATAACCGCGCAGGTAGATGCCCTGGCGCAGGTAATCCATGCGTGCCAGGTGCTCCTTCCAGCTCTGGTCGAGCACGGTCAGCATCACGTGCTTCTCCAGCGCGCGCATGGTCTCTTCGCCCACGCCCGCTTCCTTCTCGGCGAAGTGCTGGTTGATGCGCTCCTGCACCTTGGCGGTGATGCCTTCGGCATCCAGCTCCTCGTGCGACTTGACCAGATCGGTCAGCGACATGTCCACACCGAAGTCCGACTGCAGGGTGGCTTCCAGGCCACGCAGGTCCCACTGCTCGTCCACCGAGTTCGGCGGCACGAAGCGGGCAACGATGTCGAAGATCACGTCGTCGCGGATGCCATCGACGTTGTCCTTCACCGAGTCGGCGTCCAGCAGTTCGTCGCGCTGGGCGTAGATCACCTTGCGCTGGTCGTTGTTGACGTCGTCGAAATCCAGCAGGTTCTTGCGGATGTCGAAGTTGTGGGCCTCGACCTTGCGCTGCGCCTTTTCAATCTGGCGGCTGACCAGGCGGTCTTCGATGACGTCGTCTTCCTTCATGCCCATCATGCGCATGGCCTTCTGCACCCAGTCGGAGGCGAAGATGCGCATCAGGTTGTCTTCCAGCGACAGGTAGAAACGGGACGAGCCCGGATCACCCTGGCGGCCCGAACGGCCACGCAGCTGGTTGTCGATACGACGCGATTCGTGGCGTTCGGTGCCGACGATGTGCAGGCCGCCGGCCGCCTTGACCGCGTCATGGCGCTTCTGCCACTCGGCCTTGATCGCGGCCTTCTGCTCGTCGGTCGCGCCTTCACCCAGCTCGTGGATTTCCGCTTCCAGCGAACCGCCCAGCACGATGTCGGTACCACGACCGGCCATGTTGGTGGCGATGGTCACGGCGGCCGGACGACCGGCGTTGGCAACGATGGTCGCTTCGCGGTCGTGCTGCTTGGCGTTGAGCACTTCGTGCTTCACACCCGCCTTGCGCAGGTGCTCGGACAGCATTTCCGAGGTTTCGATCGAGGTGGTACCCACCAGCACCGGCTGGCCGCGCTTGGCGCACTCTTCGATGTCGGCCAGCACCGCATTGAACTTGCCCTTGCGGTTGAGGAACACCTGGTCCGGGCTGTCCTTGCGGATGGTCGGGCGGTTGGTCGGGATCACCACCACTTCCAGGCCATAGATGCTCTGGAATTCGAACGCTTCGGTATCGGCCGTACCGGTCATGCCGGACAGCTTCTTGTACATGCGGAACAGGTTCTGGAAGGTGATGCTGGCCAGCGTCTGGTTCTCGCGCTGGACCGGCACGCCTTCCTTCGCTTCCACCGCCTGGTGCAGGCCATCGGACCAGCGGCGGCCGGCCAGGGTACGGCCGGTGAATTCGTCGACGATGACCACTTCGCCATCGCGCACGATGTAGTCCACATCGCGCTGGTAGATGGCGTGCGCGCGCAGGGCGGCGTTGAGGTGGTGGACCACGGTCAGGTTCTGCGCCGCGTACAGGCCTTCGGTCTCGGCATCGAGGATGCCCGCTTCCACCAGCAGCTGTTCGGCGTGCTCCATGCCCGCCTCGGACAGGTGCACCTGCTTGCCCTTCTCATCGACCCAGAAGTCGCCTTCGCCGTCTTCCGCTTCCTGCTTGACCAGGTTCGGCACGATGCGGTTGACGCGGATGTACAGCTCCGGGGAATCGTCGGCCGGGCCGGAGATGATCAGCGGGGTACGCGCTTCGTCGATCAGGATGGAGTCGACTTCGTCGACGATGGCGTAGTGCAGGCCGCGCTGGTAGCGGTCAGCCTTGGACAGCGCCATGTTGTCGCGCAGGTAGTCGAAACCGAATTCGTTGTTGGTGCCGTAGGTGATGTCCGAACCATAGGCTTCGCGCTTGTCGCTGTGCGGCATGCCCGGGTAGACCACGCCCACGCTCAGGCCCAGCCAGTTGTACAGCTTGCCCATCTGCGCGGCATCGCGGCGGGCCAGGTAGTCGTTCACGGTGACCACGTGCACGCCCTTGCCTTCCAGCGCGTTGAGGTACACCGGCAGGGTCGCCACCAGGGTCTTGCCTTCACCGGTGCGCATTTCTGCGATCTTGCCCAGGTGAAGCACCATGCCGCCGATCAGCTGCACGTCGTAGTGGCGCATGCCCAGCACGCGGCGACCGGCCTCGCGGCAGACCGCGAACGCTTCGGGCAACACCTTGTCCAGGGCTTCACCACCGGCGATGCGCTGCTTGAATTCCGGCGTCTTGGCCTGCAGCTGCTCGTCGGAAAGCTTCTCGATCTCCGGCTCCAGCGCATTGATCTTGGCGACGATGCGGTTGAGCTGGCGCAGCTGTCGTTCATTACGACTGCCAAATACGCGGGTAAGCAGGCTGTTGATCATTGAGGGAACCGGGTTGGATGGAAATGCCGCACGGCTCCGGGAAGGATCCGTCCGCCGCAAACGAATCAGGGCGCCTGGCGCCCTGTCGATGGCAACACCCATTGTAGCTTGGGATGGGCCGCTGGGGTTTCAACCCTGTGGCGGCATTGGCATCCGAACATTCCGGTAGTGCCGGCCGCTGGCCGGCAATCCGCGATGTTGCCGAAGATCATGAGGTTGCCGGCCAGCGGCCGGCACTACCGCCCCCGGAGTACGGGGGCCCGATTCAACCGCGGGTGATGCGCCCGACCGGGGTATTGCCGCCATCGCCGAGGAACTTGCGCGGGTTGACCACGTTGCCGTTCTCCCACACCTCGAAGTGCACGTGGGCGCCGGTCGAACGACCGGTGGAACCGGCCTTGGCCACTTCCTGGCCGGCACGGACGAGGTCGCCGACCTTCACCACCAGGCGCGAATTGTGCGCGTAGCGGGTGACGTAGCCGTTGCCGTGGTCCACATCGACCACGTTGCCGTAGCCGCCCTTGACCCCGGAGAAGCTGACCACGCCGTCGGCCACCGACATCACCGGGTCACCGACGCGGGCGTGGAAGTCCATGCCCTTGTGGGTGGCGGCACCGCGACCGAACGGGTCGGCACGGGTACCGAAGCCGGACGTGACGTAGCTGTTGCGGATCGGCATGCGCGAAGGCACGGCGTTCTGCTGCAGCTGGTGGTCGAACATCAGCGATTCCATCACCGACAACTGGCGGCCTGAAGCAGCGAAGCGCTGCTCCAGCACCTGTAAGTCGGCGTTGACGTCCTTCACCGGGATGTCGGCGGTCGGGCCGCCGGCATCGCCGTCACCGAGGCCGGGGGTCTCGTTGAAATCGAATTCGCCGTCTTCCAGCTTGCCCATCTGGGTCAGTCGCTCGCCCAGGGCGTTCAGGCGGGTGGCCTGCGCCTGCAGCTCGCCGAGGCGGGCAGCCAGCGCGTTGACCTGGGTCTGCGCATCACGCTGGACCTTGGCCAGTTCGGCCTCCTGGCGGTCGACCTTGGCCTGCAGGCGCGAGTCATTGAGCGCGCTGACGCCAATTCCACCGGCAAGGCCGATAATGCAACCTGCGCCGAGCACGCTGCCCAGCAGGGCTCGGGGGCGGTCCTCGAAGTAGAACCGCAAACGCGTGAGCGCCGATTTGGCCTGTCCTTCACGCGTTTTGATTACGATCTTTTTGAATGCCATCAGTGAGTTTTCATGTCTGAGCCGAAATCCAGCGTTCGTCCCGCATCCCGACCGAAACCGGCCCTGGATGCAGTGATGGCGGACAAAAGCGGGAACCCGCTGCGGCGTGCCCTATGGCTCGACGCGCTGGACCGTCAGTTGCGCCCCCAGTTGCCGCCACCTCTGCGCAGCCGTTGCCGGCTGGCCAATGTGGACGGGGAACACCTCGTTTTTCTCGTCGAGTCCCCGGTCTGGCATGCCAAGTTGCGGCTTGCCGAAGCCCAGTTGCTCGACGCGGCCCGGTCCATCGGGCTGAAGGCCACCAAGGTGACCGTCAAGACTGCGTCTCCCACTCCCACGCGCTCCCCAGCGCTCGACAACCGGAATGGACCCCACGCAGTTTCAGCCGCCACGCACAAAGGGCTACGCGACGCCTTGGCAGCTCTGCAGGACCTTCCTTCGAAACCGAAGCGGGAAACCTGAAAGCAGCGGAGCGTCCTGCTCCACTCCCCGTCGCGCGTGTCACCGCAGCGTGAAACATTTCGGGGGCCGGGTCGCATCCTAGCTGGCCGCGGTGGGCCAGTCGTTAGATTGTTGTTAAAACAACGTTAAATTCAGGCTTCGGATCCAACAGGTTCACAAAACCGTGACCTCGGCCCGGCCGTCGCGTCACCAACTGCGCCAGTGCGTCAAACAACGCCGGAAACGCAGACGCCGCCCTGGAAGGCGGCGTTTTTGCATTGAAATTCAACAGCTTGTGAAATCAGGCATAGGCCGGCGTGGCGTACACCACCGGGTCCGGCACGGCCGGCGAGTCGTAAGTGACCCATTCCCAGGCGGTGGCATCGGCCATCAGCGCCCGCACCAGCTTGTTGTTGAGCGCGTGGCCGGACTTGAAGCCCTCGTAGGCACCCAGCACCTGGCCGCCGGCCAGATAGAGGTCGCCGATCGCGTCAAGAATCTTGTGGCGCACGAATTCGTCGGCGTAGCGCAGGCCGTCTTCGTTGAGCACGCGGAACTCGTCGAGCACGATGGCGTTGTCCATCGAACCGCCCAGGCCGAGATTGCGCTCGCGCATGTATTCCAGGTCGCGCATGAAGCCGAAGGTGCGCGCGCGGGAGATTTCCTTGGTGTAGGCCATCGTCGAGAACTCGATTTCCTGGCGCGACTGCTTGGCCGGGATCATCGGGTGGTCGAACTGGATGGTGAAGCCCAGCTTGTACCCCTCGTACGGGGTAAAGCGGGCCATCTTGTCGCCCTCGGTCACTTCCACGGTCTTCAGCACGCGGATGAAGCGCTTGGGCGCATCCTGTTCGACGATGCCTGCCGACTGCAGCAGGAACACGAACGGGCCGGACGAACCGTCCATGATCGGCAGCTCGGCCGAGGACAGTTCGACGATGATGTTGTCCACACCCAGGCCGGCCAGGGCCGACATCAGGTGCTCGACGGTCTGGATCTTGGCGTCGTTGCAGGTCAGGCCGGTGCACAGGGTCACTTCGGTGACCAGTTCGGCCTTCGCAGGCACTTCCACTACCGGGTCCAGGTCCACGCGCCGGAACACGATGCCATGGTTGACCGGCGCCGGGCGCAGGGTCATGTAGACCTTGTCGCCGCTGTGCAGGCCTACACCGGTGGCGCGGATCGTGTTCTTGAGGGTGCGTTGCTGGATCATGGGGGACGACCGGAAGTGACACAGTAGATTAACACGCAGGGTCCCCTACCCCGGCTGAAACGCCGGTGGGACGCGCGTGAAGCAGGGCGGCCGGGCCCATCCTGGCCCGGCGCCCGCGTTTTCAGGACATGGTGGCGCAACCCGGGGGGGACAAGCCCCGGGCAGCGTCGATCAGTCCGCCTGGCGGCGCAGGAACGCCGGGATGTCCAGGTAATCGTTCGGCAGTTCCGCCGCGGCCGGGGCCGAGGAGGCCGGAGCCGACGGGGTGGAAGCTGCCACGCTGTCGCTGCTGGCACGACGCAGACCCAGGCCCATGCCGCCGACGGCCTTGGACACCGCATCGCCGCCGTTGTCGAACTCGCCGAACTCCGGCTGGCCGGTGGTGGCGTTGCGGACCAGCTTGATCGGTGCACGCTCGCCCGGACGCTGGGTCTTGCTGGCCGAGACGCGGTTCAGGCCCGTGGCGACCACGGTCACGCGCACTTCGTCCTGCATGTCCGGATCGAGCACGGTACCCACCACCACGGTCGCGTCTTCCGAAGCGAAGCCGTCGATGGTGCGGCCGATCTCGTCGAACTCGGCCATGGTGAAGTCGGCACCGGCGGTGATGTTGACCAGGATGCCGTTGGCGCCAGCCAGGTTCACATCGTCCAGCAGCGGGTTCTGGATGGCCGACTCGGCCGCGGCCTGCGCGCGGTCATCGCCGCGGGCGGTACCGGTACCCATCATCGCCAGGCCCATTTCGGACATGACGGTGCGCACGTCGGCGAAGTCGACGTTGATCAGGCCCGGACGCACGATCAGGTCGGCGATGCCCTGCACGGCGCCCTGCAGCACGTCGTTGGCGGCACGGAAGGCCTGGATCATGGTCGCGTTGCGACCCAGCACGGTGATCAGCTTCTCGTTGGGGATGGTGATCAGCGAGTCGCAGTGCTGGCTCAGTTCTTCAATGCCCTTCAGCGCGACCTGCATGCGGCGGCGGCCTTCGAACGGGAACGGCTTGGTGACCACGGCCACGGTCAGGATGCCCATTTCCTTGGCCAGCTGTGCCACCACCGGCGCAGCGCCGGTACCGGTGCCACCGCCCATGCCAGCGGTGATGAACACCATGTCCGCGCCCTGCAGCGCGTCCATGATGCGCTCACGGTCTTCCAGCGCAGCCTGGCGGCCGACTTCCGGATTCGCGCCTGCGCCCAGGCCCTTGGTGACATTGGTACCCAGCTGCAGCTGCAGCTTGGCACCACAATTCTTGATGGCCTGCGAGTCGGTGTTGGCAGTGATGAATTCCACGCCATCCACTGCCGAGTTGACCATGTGCGCCACGGCATTGCCGCCGCCGCCGCCCACGCCAACCACCTTGATCACCGCATTGGGTGCCATCTTTTCGATCAGTTCAAAATGCGCCATGTCCGTGTCCTCGTTGTATCCGCTTTCGATTGCATGGGCGTTCGGGCGTCCTGCCTTCGTGCTGCATGCCGTCGTTGCGGCTGTGTGGGTTATGTGTGTTGCCGGTGTAGCGTCGTGTTGCCGGTGTTGCAGCCGGGCTGCGCCCGGGTGGTACAGGTGCCGCGTCAGAATTCGCCGCGGAACCAGGTCTTGAGTTTCTTGAACATGCTTCCGGCGCGGCCGGTCGGCAGCGACGGCCGGCGCGGATGCTCGATCTGGCTGCCCATCAGCAGCAGGCCCACGCCGGTGGCATGCACCGGGTTGCCCACCACTTCGCCCAGGCCGGTAACGTGCTGCGGGATGCCCACGCGTACCGGCATCTGCAGCATTTCCTCGGCCAGTTCGACCACGCCTTCCATCTTCGAGGCACCACCGGTCAGCACCATGCCGGCGCGCACCAGTTCCTCGAACCCGGAGCGGCGCAGTTCGGCCTGCACCATTTCGAAGATCTCTTCGTAGCGGCCCTGCACTGCCTGCGCCAGCGCGTGGCGCGGCATGCGGCGCGGCGGACGATCACCGACCGACGGCACCTGGATGCTTTCCTCGGCGGTAGCCAGCTGGGCCAGGGCGCATGCATAGCGCACCTTGATCTGCTCGGCTTCCGGGGTCGGCGTGCGCAGCATGTGCGCGATGTCGTTGGTCACGTGGTCGCCGGCGATCGGCAGCGAGGCGGTATGACAGATCGCGCCCTGCACGAACACTGCGATGTCGGTGGTGCCGGCGCCCATGTCGACCAGCACCACGCCCAGTTCGCGCTCGTCGGCGGTCAGCACCGCCACGCTGGACGCCAGCGAGGACAGCACCAGATCGTCCACCTGCAGGCCGCAGCGCTGCACGCACTTGCTGATGTTGGCCGCAGCCGACTGCGCGCACACCACCAGGTGCGCATGCACCTCCAGGCGCACGCCGGTCATGCCGACGGGGTTGCGGATGCCTTCCTGCGAATCATCCAGCACGTACTCGCGCGGGATCGCATGCAGGATCTTCTGGTCGGCCGGAATCGCCACTGCCTTGGCCGCATCGAGCACGCGATCCAGGTCGCCCCAGGTCACTTCGCCGTCGCGGATCGGCACGATGCCGGGCGAGTTCTTGCACTGCACGTGGTTGCCGGAAATGGAGGCATACACCGAGCGGATCTCGCAGCCGGCCATCAGCTCGGCTTCTTCGACCGCACGCTGGATCGACTGCACGGTCGATTCGATATCCACCACCACGCCGCGCTTGAGGCCGCGCGACTCATGGGAGCCGATGCCGATCACTTCGATCGGGTTGCCCGGCGAATACTCGCCCACCAGCGCCACCACCTTGGAGGTGCCGATATCCAGGCCGACGATCAGCGATTTGTCACCCTTGCGATTCATGTTCTTTCCTGCGTCCTTCTTGCCGGGGTGCCCGGTGCATTGGCGGGGGCGGCCGGAGTGCCCCAGCTCAGCGTGAAACCATTGGTATATCGGAGGTCGGCGCGCTCGATCGGCGCGGCCTGGTTGGCCAGCTGCGGCAGCACGCGCACGAAGCGCTGCAGGCGCGAGCGGGCATCGTCGCGGCCGACCACCACTTCAGTGCCGTTGCTCAGCAGCAGCGACCAGCTGCCGCGCGCGTCCATCGTCAGCCGGCGCACGTCGACGCCTGCCGGCGCGAACAGCGCGCGCGAATCGTTGTACAGCTTGACCACTTCCTCGGTCTGGCTGTCCGGGCCATCCAGCTCGGGCAGCTGCAGGTCGGCCAGCTTCTTCGGCGTGGGGAACAGCTTGCCCTGCTCGGACAGCAGGCGATCTTCGCCCCAGCGCGCGAACGGCTTGTGCTCGACCAGCGTCACTTCCAGCACGTCCGGCCACTGCTTGCGCACCTGCGCGCTTTCCACCCACGGCAGTTTTTCCAGTGCGTCCTGCGCGTCCTGCAGCTTGACCGCGAAGAAGCCGGCATGCGCATACGGCAGCAGCACCTGCTGCAGCTGTTCCGGCGGCACCCGCTTGAACTCACCGTGCACGCGCAGCTTCGCCAGCGGCCAGCGCTCGGCGCCGACCCAGCCATTGACCACGGCCACCACCGGCAGTGCAACCACCGACAGTGCCAACAGCCAGACGAAGATGCGCAGCACCGCGTTCATGCGTGCGATGCCTCCAGGGTCTGTTCCAGCACGCGCCACACCAGCTCTTCGAAGCTGATACCGGCCTGCCCGGCCGCCTTGGGCACCAGCGAGTGGCTGGTCATGCCCGGCGCGGTGTTCACTTCCAGCAGGAAGAAGCGGCCGCTGGTGCGGTCACGCATCACGTCGACGCGACCCCAGCCACGGCAACCGGCCGCGCGGAAGGCAGCCAGCGCGATGCGGCGGATCTCGTCTTCGTCATCACCGTCCAGGCCCGGGCACAGGTACTGGGTGTCTTCGGCGATGTACTTGGCGTTGTAGTCGTACCACTGGCCCTTGGGCACGATGCGGATCGACGGCAGCGCAACGTCGCCGAGGATGGCCACGGTCAGTTCGTCACCGACCACCATCTGTTCCATCAGCAGCTGGCCGTCGTAACGCGCGGCCAGGGCCACGGCGTCGTCCAGGCCGGCGTCGTCGGTGACCCGGCTGATGCCCACGCTGGAGCCTTCGTTGGCCGGCTTGACCACCACCGGCAGGCCGAGCTCGGCCGCAAGCGCGTGGACATTCTTTTCGGCCGCTCCCGGCATCCTGCCTCCCGTGGCACTCGTACCTCCGTGTACTTCGCGGTACTGCGGGGTCGGCAGGCCCAGTGACAGCCACACCTGCTTGGTGCGGATCTTGTCCATGCTCAACGCCGAGCCCAGCACGTTGGAGCCGGTGTACGGCACGCCGAAGGCCTCCATCAGGCCCTGTACGATGCCGTCCTCACCACCACCATTGTGGCCGTGCAGGATGTTGAACACGCGATCGATGCCGCCGGCCGCCAGCGCCTTGGCCAGCGCCGGAATGCCATCGATGGCGACGGCGTCGACGCCGCGCGACTGCAGCGCTTCGAGTACGTTGCGGCCCGAATCCAGCGACACTTCGCGTTCGCTGGAGCTGCCACCGAGCAGCACGGCGACGCGGCCGAACGCGGCCGGGTCGGTGCTGCGCAGCGGCGGGAAGGTCAGCGTGCTCACGCCTCGCCCTCCGCCTTGAAGCCTTCCACGGCAATGTGGCTGGCGACGGCGCCGATGTCGCCGGCACCCATCATCAGCAGCAGGTCACCGTCCTGCAGCACGTCCGGCAGCACGGTGGCCAGCTCGGATGCCTTGCCGACCACCACCGGCTCGCTGCGGCCACGTGCACGGATGGCGCGGGCCAGTGCATGCGAATCGGCGCCAGCGATCGGCTCTTCACCGGCCGGGTAGACCTCGCTCAGCACCAGTGCATCGACACTGGACAGCACCGCGGCGAACTTGTCGAACTGATCACGGGTACGGCTGTAGCGGTGCGGCTGGAAGGCGACCACCAGGCGCTTGTCGGCCCAGCCGCCACGCGCGGCGGCGAACACCGCTTCCAGCTCGCTCGGATGGTGGCCGTAGTCGTCGATGATGCGGACCTTGGCACCGCTGGCGGTGGTCACTTCGCCCAGGTCATTGAAGCGGCGACCGACGCCAGCGAAGCTGGCCAGCGCACGCGCGATCGTGTCCGGGGCCACGCCCAGCTGCCAGCCCACCGCCGCAGCGGCCAGCGCGTTGAGCACGTTGTGCTTGCCCGGCAGCGCCAGTACCACTTCCTGGCTGGTGCCCTGCGGCAGGCGCAGGGTGAAGCGCATGCGCGAACCTTCCTGCACCACGTTCTCGGCGCGCACGTCGGCCTGCGGGCTCATGCCGTAGCTCATCACGTGGCGCGGGGTCTTGGCGGCCAGTGCGGCCACTTCCGGATCGTCGATGCACAGCACTGCCAGGCCGTAGAACGGCAGGCGCTGCAGGAACTCGGCGAACGCTGCCTGCACGCGGGCGAAATCGTTGCCGTAGTTCTCCAGATGATCGGAATCGATGTTGGTGATGATCGACATCAACGGATTCAGGCGCAGGAAGCTGCCGTCGCTCTCGTCGGCCTCGGCCACCAGCCACTGGCCACCACCGAGCTTGGCGTTGGCACCGGCAGCCAGCAGCTGGCCACCGATCACGAAGGTCGGGTCCAGCCCACCCTCGCTCAGCACCGCAGCGGTCAGGCTGGTGGTGGTGGTCTTGCCGTGGGTGCCGGCCACGGCGATGCCGCGACGGAAGCGCATCAGTTCGGCCAGCATCGCCGCGCGCGGCATGATCGGAATGCGCTGGCTGCGCGCTTCCATCAGCTCCGGGTTGTCTTCGCGGATCGCGCTGGAGACCACCACGCAGTCGGTGCCCAGCACGTTGGCGGCCGAGTGGCCGCGCATGATGCGCGCGCCCAGGCCGGCCAAGCGGCGGGTCGCGACGTTGTCGGCGTTGTCCGAACCGGACACTTCGTAGCCCAGCGTCAGCATCACTTCGGCGATGCCGCTCATGCCGGTGCCGCCGATGCCGACGAAATGCACGCGCGGGAACGCGCGCACCAGATCGTTGGTGTCATGCAGGCGGCGGATCATGCGCGGCCTCGCGCAGGGCAGGCGCTGGAGCGTGCCTTCTTCATACAGCTTCCTCGAGAATGATATCGGCGATGCGCTCGGCGGCATCGACCTTGGCCAGGGCACGCGCGGCTTGCGCCATCTGCATGCGGCGGGCGGGATTTTCGGACAGATCACGCAGCAGCGCGGCAATGCCGTCTGCCAGCGTTTCGTCCTGCTTCAGCAATACGGCTGCATCGCGCTCGACCAGGTACTCCGCATTGCGGGTCTGGTGATCGTCGACAGCAGCGGGGAATGGCACCAGCACGCTGCCGATGCCGACCGCGCAGAGTTCGGCCAGCGTGGACGCGCCGGAACGGCATACCACCAGGTCGGCCCAGGCGAAGGCTTCGGCCATGTCGGCGATGAACGGTGTGACCTCGCCCTGCACGCCGGCCTTGGCATAGGCCTCGACTGCTTCGGCATGCAGCTTCTCGCCGCTCTGGTGACGCACCACCACCGGCACCTGCGCACCCAGGCTGGCCAGTGCCTGCGGCACGCCACTGTTGAGCGCGCGGGCACCCTGGCTTCCGCCCAGCACCAGCAGGCGCAGCGGACCGCTGCGATCGGCCAGCCGCTGCTGCGGCGGCGCGACGGCGGCGATTTCGGCGCGCACCGGATTGCCCACGAACTCTTCGCGTGCAGCGAAGGTGCCCGGGAAACCGGTCAGCAGGCGGCGCGCGTAGCGCGACAGGATGCGGTTGGTCAGGCCCGGCGCGCGGTTCTGTTCGTGCACGATCAGCGGCAGGCCGTGCAGGCGCGCGGCCATGCCACCGGGGCCGGAAGCGAAGCCACCGAAGGCGACCACCGCACGCGGCTGGCGATCACGGATGATCAGGCCGGCCGCACGCAGCGCGCGCATCAGGCGCCACGGCGCGGCCAGCAGAGCCAGCTTGCCCTTGCCACGCAGGCCGGTGATGGCCAGCGTATCGATGGCGATGTCGTGCTGCGGAACCAGGCGGGTTTCCATGGCGCCATCGGCACCCATCCAGGTGACCGGCACGCCACGCGCGCGCAGCACGCGGGCCACGGCCAGGCCCGGGAAGATGTGCCCGCCAGTACCACCGGCCAGGATCATCACCGGCCGGTTGTTGTTCTGGGCCGCGCTCATCCGAGCCTCCCGAAGGTGGGTTCGACGCGCGACTGCAGGCGGCTGGTGCCACGCACGGCGGCCGGCTCGGCCGCGGCCGGTTCGGCAGCCATCGGCACGTTCTTCGCCACCGGTGCAGCAGAAGGCTCGGCGGCGGCAGGCCCGGCTACATCGTCGGCGGCGCCCATGCGCACGGCCTGGCGGCGCTCGGCGCGCTTGAGTTCATAGGACACGCGCAGCAGCAGGCCCATCGCCACGCAGGTCATCAGCACCGACGAACCACCCGACGAAATCAGCGGCAGGGTCAGGCCCTTGGTCGGCAGGATGCCCAGGTTCACGCCGATCGAAACGAAGGTCTGCATGCTGATCCACAGGCCGATGCCGAAGGCGATGTAACCGGAGAAGTGGCGCTTCATTTCCACGCAGCGCATGCCCAGCCAGAAGGTGCGGCCGACCAGCAGTGCGTACAGGGCCACGATCACGCAGGTGCCCAGGAAACCGAATTCCTCGGCGGTGACCGAGAAGATGAAGTCGGTGTGCGCCTCGGGCAGGTAGTACAGCTTCTGCACCGAATTGCCCAGGCCAACGCCGGTCCACTCGCCGCGGCCCACCGCCATCAGCGCGTTGGACAGCTGGTAGCCGTCGCCCTGCTGGTCGGCCCACGGGTCGAGGAAGGAGGTGATGCGGCGCATGCGGTACGGCTCGATGATCGCCAGCGCGCTCATGCCGACCAGACCGATCACCACCGGCATCGACATGCGCGGCATGTTCACCCCGCCCAGCACCAGCATGCCGGCGGTGATCGCCAGCAGCAGGGTGGACGAGCCGAAGTCGGGCTGCAGCAGCAGCAGCACCACCAGCGCACCGGCCACGCCCAGCGGCTTGAGCATCGCCGGCCAGGTCGCGTTGACCTCGTCGCGGAAGCGCACCAGGTAGCTGGACAGCCAGACGATGTAGAGCACCTTCACCGCTTCGACCGTCTGGAACTTGGAGATGCCCAGGTTGATCCAGCGGCGGGCACCGTTGACGCTGCTGCCCAGGCCGGGCACGAACACCACCACCAGCAGCGCGAAGCAGCCCAGCAGCAGCATCTGGTTGTACTGCTCGATGGTCTTCAGCTCGGTACGCGCGGCGAAGATGGCCAATACGATGCCGACCGCCAGGAAGATCAGGTGGCGGTTGAGGTAATAGAACGGGCTGCTCATCAACGCGATCGAGCTGGACGCCACCATCACCACGCCCAGCCCGGTGAGCGCGATCATCGCGCCGAGCAGCCACTTGTCGTAGCTGCCACCGATGGCCTCGAGGCGTGTTGCCTGGTGCGACAGGTCATTCATCAGCGTACCTTCAACGTGGCCAGGCCGATCAGCACCAGCACGACGGAGATGATCCAGAAGCGCACGATCACGCGCGGCTCCGGCCAGCCCTTCAGTTCGAAGTGGTGGTGGATCGGCGCCATGCGGAACACGCGCTTGCCGGTCAGCTTGAACGAGGCGACCTGGATCATCACCGACAGCGTCTCGATGACGAACACGCCGCCCATGATCACCAGCACCAGTTCCTGGCGGGTGATCACCGCGATGGTGCCCAGCACCGCGCCCAGCGACAGCGCGCCGATATCGCCCATGAACACCATGGCCGGATAGGTGTTGAACCACAGGAAGCCCAGCCCCGCGCCGGCGATCGCCGCACAGATGATGACCAGCTCACCGGCGCCTGGAATCTGCGGGATCTGCAGGTAGTTGGCGAACACCGCGTTGCCCGACGCATAGGCGAACACGCCCAGCGCGCAGGCCACCAGCACCGTCGGCATGATCGCCAGCCCGTCCAGGCCGTCGGTCAGGTTGACCGCGTTGGAGAAGCCGACGATCCAGAAATAGGCGATGGCCACGAAGCCGATGCCGGCCAGCGGCAGCGCCACCGACTTGAACATCGGGATGTAGAAGGTCAGCGCCGCCGGTACGTCGGCGGTCTGGAACAGGAAGATGCCCGCAGCCAGGCCGAAGATCGACTGCAGCAGGTACTTCCAGCGCGACTTCAGGCCGTTCGGGTCGCGACGGACGATCTTGATCCAGTCGTCGTACCAGCCGATGGCGCCGAAGCACAGCATCACCGCCAGCACCAGCCACACGTAGCGGTTGCGCAGGTCGGCCCACATCAGCACCGACAGGGTGACGGTGAGCAGGATCAGCGAACCACCCATGGTCGGCGTGCCGGCCTTGGAGAAATGGGTCTGCGGACCATCGGTCCGGATCGGCTGGCCGCCCTTGAACTGGGCAAGCTTGCGGATCATCGCCGGGCCGAGCCACAGCGACAGGAACAGCGCCGTCAACGCGGCAAGGATGGCGCGGAACGTCTGGTAGTTGAACAGCCCGAACAGGCTCTCCAACTGCTGCAACCATCGAGCCAGTTCATACAACATGCGGGGATTCCTCTCCTTGCGCCAGCAGCGCTTTGACAATCGTGTCCATGGCGCTGCCACGGGAACCCTTGACCAGGCAGCGCACGCCGGCGTGCAGCGCTTCCTTCAGCGCCTGCGACAGCGCGTCATGGGTGGTGAAATGATGTCCGCCCTCGCCAAACGCAGCGGCGGCAGCGGCGCTGAGCGGGCCCAGCGCATACAGGCGCTTGAGGCCGGCGGCACGCGCGCGGATGCCCGCCTGTGCATGCAGCGCCTCGGCGTCGGCGCCCAGCTCGCGCATGTCGCCCAGCACCAGCCAGCCCTCTTCCGGGGCGGCGGCCAGTGCGTCGATGGCGGCGGCCAGCGAACCAGGGTTGGCGTTGTAGCTGTCATCCACCAGCACCGCGCCGTTGTGCAGCTGATGGGCGATCTGGCGGCCCGGCACCGGCTGCGCTTCCGCCAGGCCGGTGGCCACCAGTGACAGCTCGATGCCGGCGGCAAGCGCCAGGCTGGCGGCGGCCAGCGCATTGCTGATGTTGTGGCGGCCCGGCAGGCCCAGCACCACGCCCGCCTCGCCCATCGGCGTGACCAGGGTGAAGCGGCTGCCCTGCGCACCGGCGCGGATGTCGCGCGCGGTGACGTCGGCGGTGTGTTCCAGGCCATAGCGCAGCACCCGGCAACGTGCCGGGGTACCGATGAAATGCTGTTCGAACCAGCGCCCGTAGGCATCGTCGGCGTTGATCACGGCCACGCCATCGGCCGGCAGCGCGGCGTAGATCGCGCCCTTGGTCACCGCCACGCCGAGCAGGCTGCCCATCCGCTCCAGGTGGGCCGGGGCGATGTTGTTGACCAGGGCATAGCGCGGGCGCGCGATGTCGGTCAGGTAGGCGATGTCGCCCGGCTTGCCGGCGCCCATCTCGTAGACGGCGTAGTCGGCATCTTCCGGTGCGTCGATCACCGCCAGCGGCAGGCCGATCTCGTTGTTGCGGTTGCCCGGGTTGGCGTAGACCACCTTGTGCGCGTGCTGGGCCACCTGCTGCAGGATCGCCAGCAGCAGGCTCTTGACGCTGGTCTTGCCGTTGCTGCCGGTGATGGCGAACAGTTCGGTCGCGCGGTCGCGCTGCATGCCGGCGGCGATCTTCGCCAGCGCGCGCTCGCTGTCGGCCACCAGCACCTGCGGCAGGTCCAGCGGCAGCAGGCGCTCGACCAGCAACGCGCTGGCGCCACGCGCCTGTGCGTCGGCAGCAAAATCGTGGCCGTCGAAGCGTTCGCCACGCAGCGCCACGTACAGGCTGCCCGGACCAAGGCTGCGGGTATCGTTGCTGACCGCGTCGATGGCCACGTCGTCGCCGTGGATCTCGCCACCGGCCCAGTGTGCGATCAGCGAAAGCAGGGTGCGCTTCATGCGGCGCCCTCCCCGGCCTGAGCGGCCAACACACCGGCCTTCGCAGCCAGCGCGGCGGCCGATACTTCGGTGTCGTCGAAGTCATGCCGCACGCCATTCACTTCCTGATAGGGCTCGTGGCCCTTGCCGGCGATCAGGATGATGTCGCCGGCACCAGCGCGCTTCACCGCCAGGCCGATCGCACGCGCGCGGTTGCGCTGCACGGTCACGGCCGAGGCATCGGTGAAGCCAGCCAGGATGTCGGCCACGATCACGTCGCCGTCTTCGCCACGCGGGTTGTCGTCGGTGACGATGACCTGGTTGGCCAGGCGCTCGGCAATGGCAGCCATCTGCGGGCGCTTGCCGGTATCGCGCTCGCCACCGCAGCCGAACACGCAGAACAGCGTGCCCTGCAGGTGGCCGTGCAGGCTGTCCAGCGCCTGTTCCAGCGCGTCGGGGGTGTGTGCGTAATCAACCACCACGGTCGGCAGGCCGTCTTCGCCGCCCAGGCGGTTCATGCGGCCACGGATCGGCTGCAGTGCCGACAGCACCTCGGCGATGCGCGGCAGCGGATGCCCCAGCGCATGCAGGCTGCCGGCCACGGCCAACAGGTTGTCCACGTTGAAGCGGCCCAGCAGCGGCGACTGCACTGCAGCGCGCTGGCCGTCGATGACCAGTTCGAAACCGATGCCGCGGCCGTCCAGCTGCAGCGCTTCAGCGCGCACGCTGGCACCGTCGGCACCACGCGAGCTCAGGCCAATGGCCTGCACGCCCGCCGGCAGACCGGCGAACAGCTGGCGACCGAACGCATCGTCAAGATTGATGACCGCCGCCTTCAGGCCCGGGCGATGGAACAGCCGCGCCTTGGCCGCGCCGTAGCTGGCCATGTCACCGTGGTAGTCAAGGTGATCGCGGGTGAGATTGGTGAACACCGCCACGTCGTAGTGCACCGCATCCACGCGGCCCTGGTCCAGCGCATGCGAGCTGACTTCCATCGCCACCGCGCCCGCGCCATCGTCGCGCAGCTGCGCCAGCAGCGCATGCATCTGCAGCACCAGCGGGGTGGTGAAACCGGTCGGCTCGACCGCACCATAAAGTCCGGCGCCCAACGTGCCGATACTGCCACTGGGCGTACCGAGCAGGTGCCAGGCCTGGGCCAGCAGCTGCACGGTGGAGGTTTTGCCGTTGGTGCCGGTCACGCCAACCATGGTCATCGCCCGCGAAGGCGCACCATGGAACTGGTCGGCCATTGCCCCCAGACGCGCACGCAGGTCCGGCACGGCGATGGCATCGGCCGGTGCAGGCAGCTCGGCAGGCGCCGGCGCTTCGAAGAGGATCGCGCCGGCACCGGCAGCACGCGCCTGCTCGACAAAACCCAGGCCATGCGCGCCGAAACCGGCGATGGCAACGAAGGCATTGCCGGGGCGCACGGCACGACTGTCCAGCACCAGGCCGGTCAGAACGGGATCATGGCCCGCCAGGGCCACGTCCGGAAGCAACTGCGAAAGCAACATCGAAGGGCTCATTGCGTGCCTCCCGTGGCGGGCGGCACATGGGGGTGCGCGCTGGGCAGCGCGGCATCGAATTCAGCGGCGGCATCCACCGGCAGTGCGGCTTCGGCCGGCGGCACCGGCAGCACCGAGGCCGAATGCCCGATCTTTCCGGACTGCTGGGCAGCCAGCCACGACTGCAGGTCATCCAGCGGCACGTCCATCAGGCGCAGGGTGCCTTCCATCACGTTGTGATAGACCGGCGCCGACACCAGGCCGCCGTAGAACTTGCCGCCCTGCGGATCGTTGATGACGATGACGGTGGCAAAACGCGGATTGGTGGCCGGCACCACGCCGGCGAACAGCGCGTTGTAGTGGCCGCGCTCGTAGCCACCGGGGCCGGTCTTGCGCGCGGTACCGGTCTTGCCGGCCACGCGGTAGCCCAGCACCGCCGCCTGCTTGGCGCCGCCCTGGGTGACCACCGTTTCCATCATCGCCACCACCTGCTTGGCGACGTTCTCGTCGATGATCTGCTGGCCTTCGTTGCGCTGGCCCTTGACGAAGGTCGGCGCGATCAGCTTGCCGCCGTTGGCCAGCGCCGAGTACGCGGTGGCGATCTGCAGCGGCGTGACATTCAGGCCATAGCCGTAGGACATGGTCGTCTTGGTCGCGCCGTCCCAGTTGGCGGGGCGCCGCACGACACCGCCGGACTCGCCGGGGAAGCCACTGTGCGGCACCGAGCCGTAGCCGAAACGGCGCACGCCGTCGTAGAACACCTGGTCGGGCATCTTCGCGGCGATCTTGGCCGCGCCGATGTTGGAGCTGCGGGTGATCACACCGGTGACGTTCAGCACGCCGTTGTTGCGCGGCACATCGCGGATGGTGAAACGGGCAACCTGCATGTAGCCCGGGTTGGTATCGATGATGGTGTCCTTGGTCACCACCCCGGACTGCAGCGCGGTGGCGATGGTCAGCGGCTTCATCGTCGAACCCGGCTCGACCAGGTCGGTCACCGCGCGATTGCGGCGCGTGTCCGGCACCGCGCCGTTGAGCGAGTTCGGGTTGTAGGTCGGCAGGTTGACCATGGCCAGGATCTCGCCGGTGGTCACGTCCATGATCACCATCGAGCCGCCGGCCGCCTTGTTGGCCACCAGCGCGTTGCGCAGTTCCTTGAAGGCCAGGTACTGGATGCGGCGGTCGATGCTGAGGGTCAGGTCCTTGCCCGGCTCGGCCGCACGCAGCAGATCGCTTTCGACCGTCTCGCCCTTGCGGTTGCGGATCACCCGCTTGCCGCCGGGCTTGCCACGCAGCCATTCGTCGAAGGCCAGCTCCAGGCCTTCCTGGCCGCGGTCGTCGATGTTGGTGAAGCCCAGCACGTGCGCCATCGCTTCACCCTGCGGGTAGAAGCGTCGGAACTCGCGCTGTGCGGCCACGCCCGGAATCTTCAGCGCGACCACGCGCTCTGCCTCGTCCGGATTGATCCGGCGACGCAGGTACATGAATTCCTTGTCCGACTTCTGCGACAGGCGGCTGCTCAGCTCGTCCACCGACATGCCCACCGCCTGTGCCAGCTCGGGGATGCGCTCGGGCGAACGCAGCAGGTCCTGCGGGTTCACCCAGATCGAGGCGACCGGGGTGGACACCGCCAACGGCTCGCCGTTGCGGTCGGTGATCATGCCGCGCGAAGTCTTGATCGGCAGTTCGCGCAGGTAACGCGCTTCGCCTTGGCGCTGGTAGAAGTCGCTGTTGATGATCTGCACGTAGGCGGCACGACCCACCAGCGATACCGAGCACAGGCCGAGCGCCAGGGCCACCCAGCGCAGGCGCTGGCGCAGGTTGAAGGCGTTGCGTGGACGGTTGCGGCCGGTCTTGCTCATGGGCGCACCACCACCACGTCGGCGGCTTCGGGGAACTTCATGCCGAGCTTTTCGCGGGCGATGCTGTCCACGCGGTTGGCTTCGGCCAAGGTCGCCTGCTCCAGCTGCAGGCGGCCGAATTCGATGTTCAGGTCATCGCGCGCACGCTCGGCGCGCGACAGCTCGATGAACGTCTGCCGGTGACGGTGACGCACGAACACGACGCCGATCGCCGAGGCCACGGTGCAGGCCAACAGGATGATCAGCAGCAGCCGGCTCATGCATCGGCCTCCCGCTTCTGGGCCACACGCAGCACGGCGCTGCGGGCGCGCGGGTTCATCGCCAGCTCTTCGTCGGTGGCCTTGATGGCGCCGCCGATCAGGTCCAGGGTCGGCACGAAGGCCTGCGCCTCGGGCAGCCGGCGGTTGGCCGGCGGTGCCTTGGCCAGGCGGTTCATGTACTGCTTGACGATGCGGTCTTCCAGCGAGTGGAAGCTGATCACCGCCAGCCGGCCACCGGGCTTCAGGCGCTCCACCGCCGCGTCCAGGCCGGCTTCGAGGTCGGCCAGTTCACGGTTGATGTGGATGCGGATGGCCTGGAAGCTGCGCGTGGCCGGATGGATCTTGTCCTTGCCGCGCGGCATCACCGAGGCGATCAGCTCGGCCAGTTCGGCGGTACGGGTGAACGGCTGCTTTTCGCGGCGGGCCACGATGGCGCGGGCGATGCGCCGGCTCTGCCGCTCTTCGCCGTAGGTCCACAGCACGTCGGCGATCTCGCGATCTTCCACGCGGTTGATCCACTGCGCAGCGCTTTCGCCACTGTCCGGGTCCATGCGCATGTCCAGCGGGCCGTCCTTGCCGAAGCTGAAACCACGCTCGGCCACATCCAGCTGCGGCGAGGACACGCCAAGGTCGAACAGCACGCCATCCAGGCCTTCGGCGGTCTCGTTCCACTGCAGCAGCTGGGCGAAGCTGCCACGGAAGATCGACACGCGCGGGTCCGGCGCGAAATCGCGCTCGGCAACGGCAATGGCTTCCGGATCCTTGTCCATGACCAGCAGGCGTCCCTCGGGACCGAGCTGGGTGAGCACGCCACGTGCATGACCGCCACGACCGAACGTGCCATCCAGATAACGTCCGTTTTCGATCACCCTCAGGCCTTCCAGGACCTGGGTGTACAGGACCGGCAGATGCACCGCCGGCGACTGCGACACCGGAAGGTGACCGGTCTGCGCTTCTGGGCGCATCCGGGCACCCCGGCTCACAACTTCAGGTCGAGCAACCCATCACCCAGATCCTCATCAGACAACGTCTGCTGGATCAGGGCCCGATGCGCCTGCTCGCTCCACAATTCGAATTTGTCGCCCATACCGAGCAATACCGCCTTCTTCTCAATGCCCACCGCACCGCGGTGGCTGGCGGGAATGCTGATGCGACCGTTACCGTCCAGCTCCAGGTGGGCGGCTGAACCGACCAGCTTCTGCTGCAGCAGACGTACGACGCGCTGTGTGTTGGGTTTGGACATGACGTCGTCGCGTACCCGCTCCCATTCCGACTCGGCGTACAGCCACAGGCAGCCGGATTCGAAGGGGTTGTAGGTCAACACGAGACGGTTGTTGCTGACGCGCGCAACCAGGTCGCGGTGAGCGGTGGGAACCGCCATGCGTCCTTTGTCGTCAACTGTGATGGCCGTCTCGCCCTGGAACACGACGCCTGCACCTTATCCTTCGCCCGGTGAAACATTGAACCACGAAAATCCACAAAACACCCGGATTTCCCTCTGATGCCCACCTTAGCAGCGGCCCAAGGGTTGTCAACAACTTTTCAGCAGGGAAATCGCCAGCCGCATCAATGGTTTGCGCCGATGTTTAGAGAGTTGTTCAAGGTTTATCCACAAGTTGCTGATCCGTCTCAATTTTTGAGATTGAACGGAAGTTCAGGGGTGTGGAGGGCGCGTGAAACACGGGCTGCGCATTCATCCGGAACGGGCCGAAAGCGACGTCGGACTGCGCAAACCGGGCACAATGGCGCCATGTGCCTGCTTGCTATTGGCTGGTTGCACCACCCGCGCTGGCGGCTGGTGATGGCCGGCAACCGTGATGAGTTCCACGCCCGCCCGACCGCGGCCCTGGCCCCCTGGCAGGATGAGACGTCGGTCATCGGCGGACGCGACCTGCGCTCGGGCGGCGGCTGGGCCGGGGTGGGTGCCGGCGGCCGGATGGCGGTGGTGACCAACGTCCGCGATCCGCAGGCTTCCCAGACCGGGCCATCGCGTGGCGCCCTGGTGGCCGACTACCTGCGTGGCCGCGATCCGGCGGGTATGCATATAGAACGCCTGGCCGGGATCTCCACTGCCTATGCCCCGTTCAACCTGCTGCTGGCCGATGGCCACAGCCTGGAGTATCTGGGCAACCACCCGGCCGAGCGGCAGACGCTTGGCCCGGGTGTGCACGGCATGTCCAACGGCGCGCTTGATGCGCCCTGGCCGAAGACCCGGCGGCTGATGGATGCGCTGTTGGCGTGGCTGGAGCAAGACGGGGTCGGATCCCTTTCCCAACGGGAAAGGGCGCTGACCCCGGACCTGACCCCACTGTGGGATGCCCTGGCCGATGAACATCGCCCGGTCGACAGCGACCTGCCCGATACCGGCATCGGCCTGGAACGCGAACGCTGGCTCAGCCCCGCTTTCATCCGTGGTGACGATTACGGCACCCGCGCCAGCACCGTGCTGCTGATTGATGGCAACGGCCACGGCGAAATCCACGAGCGCCGCTTTGGTCCGCAGGGCGTACCCAGCGGACAGGGTCACGTCATTTTCTGACTGGAACGGTAGTGCCGGCCGCTGGCCGGCACTCTGGCGCCCGGCGTGTCGTGTTTTCCATCAAATGGGCCGTCGACGGGACAGGTCAAATGCGTCATTCAGCTTCCGGGCGCGACCAATACCCGCTTCTGCCACAAGGGCTTCAGCGTCACAGGCACTCCGCTGTGCCCTTTTCGCCTTCGGCACTGTGTCTATAAATGTCGCCCTCAGCCTCCCAAGGTAGCCCTGCCCGGCGCCATGCCGCGCGATCCACACCCATAAGGAGGCCCCGTGCGCCGCATCCTCATCCTGCTCGCCACCCACCTGCTCACCCTCGGCCTTGGCTTCGGCCTGGGCGTGTATTTGCTGCCCATCCTGATCGCTCCCGATGACCCGCCGCTCGCGCAGGTGCAGGCGGCGATGGCCGACGCCACTTACCACACCACCTTCCGTCGCGACCTCAAAGGCAGTGACGCGGTGCATTGGGCCGAAGGCAAGGTCAGCGTCAGCGCGCGCCAGGTCGCCTTCAACGGCAAGATGGGCCCGGGTCCTGACTACAAGGTCTACCTGGTCCAGGACTTCGTCGACAACAAAGCGGACTTTCTGAAGATCAAGGACAAGGCCCAGCGCGTCGGTGAGGTCAAGACCTTCAACCGCTTCCTGGTGGACGTGCCGGCCAATGTGGACGTGGACCAGTTCACCACCGTGGTGGTGTGGTGCGAGCGCTTCTCGCAGTTCATTTCCGCCGGGCAGTACCGCACGCCGGGTTGAGCCCGGTCATTGTCCCGGTAGTGCCGGCCGCTGGCCGGCAACTTCTGGATCTTCGGGCAGGTCCCGCGGTTGCCGGCCAGCGGCCGGCACTACCAGGTCCACACACCCTGCGTGGACGGCGATAGGTAAATCCACGCCATGCGTGGATGGACGTGGTAGATCCACGCCATGCGGGATGGACGTTGGTAGATCCACGCCATGCGTGGATGGAATGAAGGGGCGGAGCCGGCCGATAAGCCGGGTTCTGTCGTGGACAGTCATTCCTCTAGGCGTTACGTCGCCGCAACGCTCAAGCAACCTACCCGGATCCAACGCGGGCCGCGCCAATGGATCCCTATTTGGTCTTGCTCCAGGTGGGGTTTGCCGTACCGGTCTGTTGCCAGACTCGCGGTGCGCTCTTACCGCACCATTTCACCCTTACCGGCCTTCCGAAGAAGACGTAGGCGGTATCTTTCTGTTGCACTTTCCGTCGGCTTGCGCCGCCCAGGCGTTACCTGGCACCTTGCCCTATGGAGCCCGGACTTTCCTCGGCACCCCCGAAGGGATGACGCGACTGTCTGGCCGACTCCGCCGCGCGCATTCTAGCGTACGCGGGCCCGCCCTGCCGGTTTGATTGCGGCGTGCGGTTCATCTGCCCCAGCAGTAGAGCCACGACACGCGTGGCTGCGCACCGCACCTGCAGGTTCAACGCGCCAGCAGCGCCGCCCGCGATTGGAGCACCAGCCCGATATCCAGCTCCTGCGACGAGGCCCCGGTTGCCAGATCCAGCACCGTGCGGCGCACCTTCAGCTGGATGCGATCACCGGGCGCGTACGCGCGAAGGACCTGTTCGATGCCGTAGGTCGTCGCCACGGCGGTGCCCTGCACCGACAGCACCTCGTCATTTGCCTTCAGGCCGGCCCGCTCGGCGTTGCTGCCGTTGAGCACGTGATTGACCAACGTCCCTCCCGCCATCCCCAACCCCAGCACGGGCCGCAACGCGTCGGCGCGATCATCGACGGCACCGTTGGCCGAGCGCGACATCTCGGTGTGGGCGAGCAGGCGCCCCGCCATACGTTCATCGAAATGCGGGGCCTGCATGGCAAACGCGCCACATTCCAGCACGCCACGCAGCGGCGGCTGCTTGTAGCTGCCGTGCAGCGCCTCGCGCAGCCGCGTCCACTGGCGCGCACTTACATACCGGTGCTGGCTGGCCGCCATCTGCTGGTAGGCCTGCTCGATCGCTTCGCGCGCAGCGGGGTCCACCTGCGGGCAGCCCTCGGCCAGGTCCACGGCTTCCCGTGCGGCGGTGTAGATGACGATCGCGTGGTTGCCTTCCACATACGGGCCCTGCCGCAACTGCACCAGGCCAGGATCGAACAGCTCATAGCCGGTGAAGCCACGCCCCAGATCCGATGGGTCGATCTCCTCGCCCGCCCACGCGTGGGCGGAAACGACCAGAGCCAACACCAGTGAAAGTCCTTTTGCCGACATCGTCCTCATCCTTGTCCAGGGCCACTTCATCCACGCATGGCGTGGATCTACTGCATTCCGGGCTGTTTTCATCCACGCATGGCGTGGATCTCCTTCACCCACTCAACTGCCGTACAACGCCTTGCGCGGTGCGCCGGTCAACTCGGCCGCCAGCTTGGCCGCGGTCGACGGTGGCAGGTGCTCGCTCAGCTTGGCGTAGACGTGCCGGCCATGTGCCAGCTGCGCCTCGGCATCGTCGCCAGCGCCCTGCACCATCACCACGAACTCGCCCTTGCGCTGGTTGTCATCGGCTTCCACCTGCGCCAGCAGCCCGGCCAGGTCGCCATCCAGCACGGTCTCGAACAGCTTGGTCAGCTCGCGCGCGAGCACGGCCGGGCGCTCGCCGCCAAAGATCGCCGCCATGTCGGCCAACGACTCGGTGATGCGGTGCGAGGATTCGTAGAACACCATCGTGCGCACTTCGCCGGCCAGCCCCTGCAGGCGATCGCGGCGGCCGCTGGCCTTGGCCGGCAGGAATCCCTCGAAACTGAAGCGGTCGCTGGGCAGGCCGGCCACGCTCAGCGCAGCGATGGCCGCGCAGGCGCCGGGAATCGGGCTGACCTTGATGCCGGCAGCACGCGCGGCACGCACCAGCCGGAAGCCCGGATCGCTGACCAGCGGGGTGCCTGCATCGCTGACCAGCGCCAGCGACTCGCCCGCCTGCAGCCGCGCCACCAGGCGCTGGGCCAGGGCCTCTTCGTTGTGTTCGTGCAGGGCCACCAGCGGCTGCTGGATGCCGAAATGGGACAGCAGCTGGCCACTGCGGCGGGTGTCCTCGGCGCAGATGGCCGCCACCGAACGCAATACCTCCTGCGCGCGCGGGCTCAGATCGGCCAGGTTGCCGATCGGCGTGGCGACGACATACAGGGTTGGGACACTCATTTCAGCGGTACTCACGGGGCAAGGGTAGAATCCTAGCGTGTACCTGGCCAAGGCCGCTGCCCTCATCGCATGGACCCGATCATGAACAAGCCCGCCGCACGCATCTCTGCCCTGTCGCTGTCGTTGATGCTGCTGGCCGGTTGCGCCACCACCAGCCTCGTCAGCACGCCCGAATCGCCGGCCCAGAGCCAGGCGCTGGCGCTGATTGAACAAGGCAAGCCGCGCGACGCCGCCCTGCAACTGGAAGCGCTGGCCGCGACCCTGCGTGGCGGTGCCCGCAGCAACGCACTGGCCGATGCGGCCTGGGCCTGGCACCTGGCCGGCGACAGCGCACGCGCGCGCAGCCTGCTGGGCCAGGTGACCGCCCGCCAGCTGACCGGCGCCAGCCTGCAGCGTTACCAGCTGGCCAGCGCCGAGCTGGCGCTGGCAGACAAGCAGCCGGCGCAGGCACTGGCCCTGCTGAAGGATCATGCCGACAACGTGCACCCAAGCCTGCGCACGCGCTGGTCGCTGGCCCGCGCCAGTGCCCTGCAGGCCACCGGCGATGCCTTTGGCGCCGCCACCGAACGCGCCCGTGCGCATGCCGGCCTGACCGGCACCGCGCGCAGCGAGAACCAGGCCGCCATCTCCGGCCTGCTCGGCACCCTCGACGATGCCACCCTGCGCAGCCGCGCCGCCGCCTTGCCGGCCAATGACCCGCTGTACAACTTTGCAGGCCGTGCACTGATCGCCCGTGGCCTGCCGCTGCCGCGCCCGTTCGATCGCGATGGCGCCGCCCAGTTCGACACCAGCAAGCGCCCGCCGGCGATGAGCGATGGCTACCGCCCGCCGGCCAAGCTGGCCGTGCTGCTGCCGCTCAGTGGTCGCCTGGCCACTGCCGCACAGCCGGTGCGCGATGGCCTGCTCAGCGCCTACTACGGTGAAACCCGCCGTCGTCCGGAGGTCAACTTCTTCGACACCGCCGGTACCCCGGCCGGTGCGCTGGCCGCGTATGACAAGGCCGTGGCGTCCGGCGCCGACTTCGTGGTGGGCCCGCTCGGCCGCGACGAGGTGGATGCCGTGTACGGCCGCCAGCAGCTGCCGGTACCGGTCCTCGGCCTGAACCGCGGCAAGGATGCACCGCCCGCCGGCAGCGCCGGTTTCTCGCTGGCACCGGAGGACGACGGCATCGTCGCCGCCGAATACATGCGTGGCCGCGAGCGCAGCAAGGCGCTGGTGATCAACAGCAGCGACGACACCGGCCGTCGCGCCGCAGCCGCCTTCGCCCAGCGCTTTGCCCAGCGCGGCGGCAGCGTCGCCACCACCATCGCGATCAGCGAAACCGTGGGGGATGTCAGCGCGCAGGTGCGCAACGCTGGCGCGGTCGATGCTGTGTTCCTGGCCGTACGTGCACCGCAGGCCCGCCTGCTGGCCCCGCAGCTGGCGCTGGCCGGTGCCGGTGGTGCCACCCGCGTGGGTACCTCGCAGCTGACCACCGGAAGTGGCAAGGTCGAAGAAGACGTGGCGCTGGACGGCATCATCTACCCGAACGAAGCCTGGAACGTGCGCAGCGTGTCCGGCGTGCCGTCCGCTGCCCAGGTCACGCAGACCCTGCCCAGCGCGCGCGGCGCCGCCAGCCGCCTGTTCGCCTTCGGCGCCGATGCGTGGAAGATCAGCGCCTACCTGGACAAGCTGGCCACCGAAGGCGGCCTGGACGGCGCCACCGGCACGCTGTACCTGGACAGCAACGGCAACATCCTGCGCCAGCCGGCATGGTCGACCTTCAGCGGTGGCCGGCCGATGCCGATCGCCGGTGGTCGCTGAGCACCTGCAACGTGGCTCGGCGGTGGAAGCCGCCGCCGAGCAGCATCTGCAGCAGGCCGGGTTGCGGCCGCGCGCACGCAACGTGCGTTATCGCGGCGGTGAACTGGACCTGATGATGGATGACGCCGGCACCGTGGTGTTCGTGGAAGTGCGCTACCGCGCACGACAGGACTTCGGTGGCGGCGCGGCCTCGGTCGATCCGCGCAAATGCCGGCGCCTGATCCACGCTGCGCAGCTGTACCTGCAGGAACACCCCGCCGTGGCCGATGCGCCCTGCCGCTTCGACGTGGTTGAAGCCACGGGCGAACCACCGCAGCTGCACTGGCTGCGCGATGCGTTCCGGTTGGATGATTGCTGATGGGTACCGTCCGCTCTGGTAGAGGCCGACCTTGGTCGGCGCTTCTGTGCCAACCAAGGTTGGCACCTACCAGAGCGCAGCCTGGCCGGCACTACCACGGTGCGTGACTGATGCCTTCGATCATCACCCACGCGGCGGTGCCACTGGCGTTGTGGTGCGCTGCTGATCGCGGCCGCATTCCGCCGCGCCTGCTGGGCGCCGGCGTGATCGCGGCGATGCTGCCCGACGCCGATGTACTCGCGTTTGCCCTGCACATTCCCTACGCCGATGCGTTCGGCCATCGGGGGGCCAGCCACTCGTTGCTGTTCGCCTGCGTGCTGGCGGCGTTGGCGGCGGTGTTGGCGTTCTTTGGTAGCCGCCGACCTGGGTCGGCGCCGCTCAGCTCCGGTAGTCGCCAACCTTGGTTGGCGGTGCTGTGCCAACCAAGGTTGGCACCTACCACGGCAAAGCCAAGGTTGGCATCTACCGTACAAGCGGCGGTGTTCGTGTTCGTCTGCGCCGCCAGCCATCCGCTGCTGGATGCGTTGACCTCCGGCGGCCTTGGCGTTGCGTTGGCCTGGCCCTGGAGCGAACACCGCTTCTTCGCGCCCTGGCGGCCGATCCGCGTGTCGCCGTTCGCGCCGCAGTTCTTCAGCGCGCGCGGCCTGGCCACCCTGCTGTCGGAACTGCGCTGGGTGTGGCTGCCGCTGGCCGGCGCTGTCATCGCCTGGAAACTGATTCACCCCGCCCCCGCTGCCCCACGAGATCTGTCATGAGTACTGCCCTGCCCTCCGCATTGGTTGCCGAACTGTCCGCCCTGCTGGGCAGCGACGGCTGGCGCATGGATGACGGCGCACTGGAGGCGAACGCGCAGGACAACTCATGGCGCCACCAGCGCCCGGCTGCGGTGGCACTGCCGGCAGACATCGAACAGGTGCAGGCGCTGGTGCGTGCCTGCCGCGCGCATGGCGTGGCCCTGGTCGCGCGCGGTGCGGGCACCGGCACCACCGGCGCCGCCGTGCCAGTGCCCGGCAGCATCGTGCTGTCGTTCACCCGCATGGATCGAATCCTCGAGATCCGCGCCGGTGACCGCTGCGCGGTGGTGCAGCCGGGCGTACTCAACGGAACGCTGCAGCAGGCACTGGCACCGCACGGCCTGTTCTGGGCACCGGACCCGTCCAGCGCCGAGATCTGCAGCATCGGCGGCAACCTGGCCTGCAATGCCGGTGGTCCGCGCGCGGTGAAGTACGGCACCAGCCGCGACAACGTGCTGGGCCTGGTGGCGGTGACCGGTACCGGCGAGGTGATCCGCTGCGGCGGTGCCTACACCAAGGACGCCACCGGCTATGACCTGACCCATCTTCTGGTGGGCAGCGAAGGCACGCTGGCGCTGATCGTGGAAGCCACGCTGAAGCTGACCCCGCTGCCGGTCAGCCAGGCCGGGCTGCGTGTGCTGTACCGCGATGCCGACGCGGCCGCCTCTGCCGTCTCGCGGCTGATGTCGCAGCCGGTCGTTCCCACGCGCTTGGAATTCATGGACGCACGCAGCCTGGAGCTGTTGCGCCTCAATGGCGCAGACGTACCCGAGGCGGGCGCGATGTTGCTGGTCGAGGCCGATGGCGACCACGACACCCTGCCCTATCTGCTGCAGGCATTGGCGACCGCCGCCGAAGGTGACGGCATGATCGCACTGGACGTGGCGATGGAAGGCCGCGCGCGCGACCAGCTGTGGGCCGCACGCAAGGCCTTGTCACCCGCGCTGCGCAGCGTCGCCCCGGGCAAGATCAACGAGGACGTGGTTGTACCGGTATCGCGCATCCCCGATCTGGTAGCCGGCGTGCAGGTACTGGCCCACGACTATTCGCTGACCATCGTCACCTTCGGCCATGCCGGCAACGGCAACCTGCACGTCAACATCCTGTACCACCCGGACGATGCCGACGAGAACGCACGCGCGCATGCCGCGCTGCCGAAGATCTTCGAACTGACGCTGGCGCTGGGTGGCACGCTGTCGGGCGAACACGGCATCGGCCTGGCCAAGCGTGATTTCATGGCGAAGGCGTTCACCGCGGAAACGCTGGCGGCGATGCGCGCGATCAAGGCCGCGCTGGACCCGGATGGCATCCTCAACCCGGGCAAGGTGCTGCCGCCGGCATAGGCCGCGGACAACTGTTGAGCCGAGCCATGCTCGGCTCGCCGCGTTCCGCGCGGGCTTGCGCGAGCGGAACGGAGAGCAGCAAGGCGCGGGCCCGGCGCTACAGTGGATTGTCGCTCGCAATATCGATCAGGGTCTGCCGGAAGCTGGGCAACAGCACGCGATTGCCATGGCCGCTCAGGTGATCGTTGTCGAAGAACAGCGGTTCACCGTCCTGCACGGCCGAGCAGGTATCCGACCCGCACAGCAGCGGCAGCGGATCCCACACGGTCAATGACGGGTAACGCGCGGCCAGCTCGGCCAGCAGTGCCATCTGCGGCGCACGCAGCATATGCAGATCCGCGCGCGACATGCTCAGGCCACCGACGCACGCCGGATTGCTACGGTTGAACCAGTCCGAGCAACGGTAGGCCCCGGCCTTGAACAGCGGCAGCGGTGCATCGATGACCACGTGCACGCCCAGCCGCTGCAGCCGGCCCAGCACACGATCGGCTTCATCGCGTGCCGCCTGCGCATGCGCGGGTGTGCGCTCGGCCAGCAACTGCCGATAAATCTGCTGTGCGTCCTGTTGCTGCCAGTCGAACCCTCGCAGCTCCGGCATGCGCAGCGCCGCCAGCAACACGATGTCACCCGGGCGCGCGTCGCGTTCGATGGCCGACAGGCTGTCCTCGATGAAGTCCTGGCAGTCGGCCGGGCTGGCCCGCAGCAGATTGACGAAGCTGCAGCCGCCGCGATCCTCCTGGCGGATCTCCATCCCGGTCTGTCGCGCGACCATGCTGGTCATCGTGCGGTAGGCCGCCGCATGCGAGTCGCCGACAACAAACAGGCGTCGCCCTTCGAGCGCGGGGGTGCTCACCGCTTCCAGCGGTCGCCACGCCGGGTAGCGGCGCGCCTGCCATGCGTAGCCATCGCGGGTGACGCTGAGCGAGATCTGCTCGTGGTACTCCACCGTCGCCCAGGCACCGGCGCCGCACAGCGCTACCACCGGCAGCGCCATCGCCAGCACCTTCGCCGGCGCGAGCCGCAACAGCGGCAGCGCGCTGCGCAGTGGACGTTCAACGCAATGGTAGGACGCAGCCGACACGGCCAGCAGCAGCACCGGATACAGCCACAGCGCAGCGCCCTGCAGCCCGTAGGTCCAGCGCAGCAGCACCAGCAGTGGCCAATGCCACAGGTACAGCGAATACGACAGGCGCCCCAAGTAGGACAGCGGTGCCCAGCCCAGGGCGCGGCCGACCCGCGATTGGCCATGCCCGGCTACCGCCGCCAACAGCAGCAGGGTGCCGACCACCGTGGCCAGCACACCCGGCACCGGCATCGCCAGTTGCGGCGCGACAAGTACGCCCGCCAGCAGCAGGGCCAGGCCGGACAGTGCGAGCGCGTCCCCGCGCCTGCCGGGACCGCGCGTGCTCATCCACTGGTACAACAGCGCACCGGCCGCCAGTTCCCAGAACCGCGACGGCAGCAGATAGAACGCCGCCGCCGGGGCCGTCTGCGCCTGCCAGGCCGCCCACGCCAGCGACAGCACCGTGAGCGCCGGCAACAGCACACGCGACCACGGCCAGCGGTCGCGGCCGCGCAACCAGACGAAGAACAGCAGCGGGAACACCAGGTAGAACTGCTCCTCCACGCCCAGTGTCCAGGTGTGCAGGAACGGATTGAGCTCCGCGCCGGGCGAGAAGTAGTCATCCTGCTGGCCGGCCAGTACCACGTTGCTGAAACCCACCAGCGCCGCCCAGCCGGTCTGGTCGAACTGCTCGTTGCGCCAGGCGCGGGGAATGAACAGCGCCGACAGCACGAAGGTGGCCATCAGCATCACCAGCAGCGCCGGCAACAGGCGCAGTACGCGGCGCCGGTAGAAATCGAGCAGCAGCGCGCCCAGTGGCATGCCTGCACGCGCAGCCAGCGATTGGCTGATCACGAAGCCGGAGACCACGAAGAACAGGTCCACGCCGGTGAAACCACCGGGCAGCCACGCCGCGTTCGCATGGAAGACGATGACGGCCAGCACGGCCAGTGCACGCAGGCCATCGATGGCAGCGTTGTGGGAGCGTTCGGGGTGAAGCATGCGGGCGACCGTCAGCGAGCGATCCGGCAGCATGGACAGCGCTTGCGCAGTCATTCAATGGACAATCGCGACAGACGTGGACATTGTTCATGTCCAATCCCCGCTCAGCGCGATGGTAGAGCCGAGCCATGCTCGGCGGTTCTGCAGCCAGATCGCTTGGGGTCAGAGCCCATTGCCATGCAATGGGCTCCGACCCCGGCGTCGGCCCTGGCGTCGTTGTTTACCAGGCCATGCGCAGGCCCACCTGGCCGCCCACGTTGCGGTAACCGTGGTCACCGCGCTGCACGCTCAGGCCGCCCCACGCGTTCCAGCGCTGGCCCAGCTTCAGCCCGGCACCGGCCTGCACTTCGTAGCGGTTGCGCGGCACATCCGCGCCCACCGTGTCACCGTTGAACTGCAACGCGCTGGTGCCGCTGCCACGTAGCCAGTTCACGCCCAGGTAGGGCTGCACCACGCTGCCCGCCGCGATGCCGCCACCGAACACGCGCACGCCCACGCGTCCGTTCAGGCCACCGGCATCGGCACGATCGATCACCGTGCCGTTGTGCTCCACATGACGATCGGCGCGGAACTCCGCGTACGACAATTGCAGCTGCGGCTGCAGGTACAGCTGGCTCGACGCCCCCAGCCAGACGCTGAAGGTGTAACCCGCCTCCAGCGACGCGCTGGTCGTGCGCGAATCGTACTGCTCCGGCTCCAGGCCCACGCCCCGCACCCGGTTGTCGAAACGGCCGTACTGCACGTTCGCATCCACATAGGCGCCGTGACTGCCCTCGGCGTCCTGCAGCCAGGTGCCATAAACACCCAGCGCAGTGCCACGCACGCGGCCGGTAGCGGTGTAGCCGGTCAGATCCGAAACGACGCGGTTG
Source organism: Stenotrophomonas sp. 10L48 (assembly GCF_056395105.1). NCBI lineage: Bacteria > Pseudomonadati > Pseudomonadota > Gammaproteobacteria > Lysobacterales > Lysobacteraceae > Stenotrophomonas > Stenotrophomonas sp. 10L48. The sequence goes on from NZ_JBFTIX010000015.1 coordinate 76,562, forward strand.
TCGGCGAGGCCACTGCCCAGCATCACCCCGAAGGCGGCATTGCCCCGACGCAGCAGATCACTGCCGACCTGCAGAACCGAGGTAGTGCCGTCCCCCGACAGCTGACCACCCACCGCAGTGAAATCGGCATTGCTGCGGCCTACGCGCGCCCACGCAGTGCGCTCGCTGCCGATGGCGCCGGTGCGCTCATGCATGCGGTGGGCAAACATGTTGATGGCGGCCGACTGGTTGGCCAGGTAGACACCTGCCTCGGGACGCAGCACCGGCGGCGGCCGGATCGGGTCCACCGGCCCCACGCCACCTTCCCCGCCGTCTCCCGGGTCTGGCCCCGGGCCGGGATTCACGGCACAGCCCGGCGCAGCCGGATCGTCCTCGCACACATCGAACCACTGCGAACGCAGGTACCAGTTGCCATCGGAAGGATCGGCCAGGCCGCCGTGGAACAGGAAGTACTCGTACGAGCCGCCCACCGCACGGCCTGCCAGCGCGTAGCGCGCCAGCGATGCACCGTCCACGTGGATCAGCTGGATGCCGTCCGCCGTAGGTGCGCCCACTCCACCAATGTTGTTGACCACGACGCTCGCATCACCCGAGGTATTCCCCCGCACATGCAGGAGATCGATCGCACTGTCATCGCCCGCCAGTGCGCCCTGGAACAGGAAGGTGGCACCTTCGCTGTGCAGGTCGCCGTCCACGGTGAGCGTGTTGAAGCGGCCGCTGCCGTCGGACAACGCCAATCCACTGCTGAGCACCTGCAGCCCACTGATCGTGGCATCGGCGGCCAACGTCCACTGGCTGTCGTTTTCGATCGTCATCGTCCGCACCAGATCGGAAGCCCCCTGCCACAGCGAGCCGCCAGCCAAACGTACATGCACATCGGACTGTGGCACCAGGCCGGCGTCCTCGTCCTCGGGCGTGATGACGATGTCGCCGACCATCTGCGAGCCGCCTTGGAGCACCACGTCGAAGCGCCCGGCCACCGCCGCATCCAGTGCCAGGCCGATGCCGTTGCCACCGGATACCAGCGCGCCGTTGGACAGGGTCAGGCCCGCGTCACGGCTGCTGCGCAGCCACACACCACCATGCTGTGCGCTGACCAGCGAGCCACCGTCGATGCTCATGCGGCCGTTGTCATTGACCACCGCTGCCCACGCGCCTTCGCCTTCGGTGCGGACGTGGGTGTTGGTCAGGATCATCTGCCCCGGTCCACCCGAAATGACACCATGCGAGGAGYGGCCCAAGGTGCGCAAACGGCTGCCGGCCAGCGTGACGGTGCCACCAGTACGGGCAATCGCTGCAGCAGATCCATCACCCTGGGTCAGCACATCGGTGTCGATCGCCTCGATGCGCGGGCGGCGGTTTGCATCGTCCTGCGCGTACAGGCCATGGGCAGAGCTGCCCTTTGTACTCAGCGTCGTGCTGAAAATCCGTGCCACGCCGCCACGCACATCCAGCCCGAGCCCGCGATCCCCCTCGGCCGCCACCGACGAATCACGCAGCACCAGCGTGGACTGGTTCGGCATCCAGATGGCGGTGCCGGCAGAGGCCGCAAGCGAGCTGCGTTCCACCGTCACCGTATTGCCGCGCCCGTTGATGTCCAAGGCCCATATCTCGTTGCGCACGCTGCTGCCGCGCAGGACGGCTTCGCTATCCTGCATGAGTCTCAGCCCATAGGTGCCGGACAACACGCTGCCCTGTACAGCCAGGGTGCCACCGGACAGCTGCACTGCGATGCTCTGTGCACCCTGAACGGCGATCCTGCTGTCGACGACATGAGCAGTACCGCCCAGTCCCAGGCCGGTTACCGATCCACCCTGCACGTCGACGTCAACCGCGTGCATTGACAGTGTCGCACCAGGTTGCACCCGAGCGGCGTAACCCGTATTGCCAACGAGACGGATACTCGAATCCCGCAGCACTAAATCCGCTGAGCCGGTCGCCAGCACACCGCTCTGTCCGTTGCCGTCCATCTCGATGTGGACACCGCCCAACGTCGCAGTACCGGCATTTGCATGCAGGCCTGAAGCACCGGCGCGGCTCACCTGCAGTTGCCCCCCCTGCACCTGCAAAGTGCCACCCATCAGCCGCAAGGCATCACCTCCGCTGCTGTGCACCCGCACATCCTCCAGTTCGGCATGGGCATCCTGCACCTGCACGCCATGCGCGCTGTTGCCGGTGGTTTCGATGACCACTCCTTTGGCGCGCAGGCTCGCGCCTGCGGCGACCGATGCCCCTGCGGCGGATATGCCCGTCGTGGTCAGTTTTCCCCCTTCCAGCGAAACCAGGCTTCCGGCGCCCTCGACATGCACCGCGTGCGCTGCACGTCCTTCCGTGGATAGATTCACCGGGCCTGTTGGCAGAATGCGGCCGCCATTGAGGGCATGGAACGCATACCCCGAGGTATCTCCCGGCAGTACCGGCTCGGTGGTGTGGTAGTCGCCTGGCGGGGGCGTCTGGTCATCGCCGTCGGCCACGACCTGCTGTGCGCTGGCGTGACCACTGGTGAACAGGCCAGCGGCCAGGGCAACAGCCAGCACCTGGGGCGCCGGGGTGGAACTCTGCATGGAAAGCACTCCTGAATGGAGGGGCCATGCTCGGCGCTGCTACCGGCCGGCACCATCGAACACATTGCAAAACGCCCGCGGGGCGCTGCCGCAGGGCTGGCTGGCAGCTGAAGGCACCCGGGGTGTCCAGTGCGCTTTACAACTTTTTGCATGGGACGGCCGCGCCTGCGCACACAGACTGCGGCCAAAGGAGACGCGTTCCTTCGCATCCAGCCCCCATCACGGCCACTCAAGCAAAGCCGCCTGACACGGGAGCCGATCCGAATGCCTACGTGGTGGCGCGTGCCTCCCACATTCCCGACACAAGGATCCCCCATGAAGCTCAGCTCCGTCGTTTCCTCGCCTCGCCCGCCGACGCCGCACCGGCTGTTCCGCAGCCTGCTGCTGGCCCTGGCTTCACTCCCCGCCGGCGCTGTACTGGCAGGCGATCTGGATGACCAGGCCGCCGAGGTGGGTGCAGCTGACCCCATCGAGGCCTGGAGGCTCATCAATGGCTCGCAGTTGACGGTCAACGGCGGGCAGACCCAGCACATTCGCGCGGGGGATACGTCCGTGGTGAACCTGCAGAACGCGCGGGTTGTCCGCACCGGTTTGGAGCACCACGCCATCTATCTGTACGGTGAAACCACGCTTGTGGCCAACTCAAGCCGGATCGACGGTGGCGTCTTTATTAGCAGTGGCTACACCTCGGTAACGCTGAAGGACAGTATCGTGGAGGTCGACGCCGACCATCTGGCCCCCGGTGCAACTTCGAGCATCGGCATTGATGCCTCGACCCTGTCGACCTGGGACCCGAAGTTCACTCCCTCGGTCGTGCTGGATGGCACATATGTTCGCGTCGATGACCTCCACTCACCGCCCCGTCCCTTCACCACCGGGACCGGCGCCCGCCTTGTGGTGGGCCAGATGGATATCCTCAATGGTTCACAGGTGGTGGCGGCCAATGTGGGTGCATTGCTGATGGGTGAGCGTGTTGACTCCGGCGCGCTGCGGCTCGACATAAATGACTCCACCCTGCAGTCCGGCCGCGGTGCCGCCATCCAGGTCATCCCACGGTTCGCGAGCACCTATAACATCACCGTAGCCAATGGCTCACACCTGATTGCAGGTGACGGCAACCTGCTACGCGTAGGCCGCGATGGCGCCGTTTCCGGCTCGTTCACCGACGTGAACTTCACCGTGGATGATGCGCGCTTGTCGGGTGATGTCCGCCTTGATTCGCTGTTCGCCACCATGGGTTCGCTGAATGTCGCCCTGCGCAACAAGGCGCAGATCGACGGCCGTTTCATCAATGTCACCCGTGCCGAGATCGACGGCGACAGCACCTGGCTGATGACCGGTGACAGCAACGTCGGTCAGCTCAGCCTCGGCAGAACCGGCACCGTGGCAC
>NZ_JBFTIX010000016.1:0-50848 GCF_056395105.1 Stenotrophomonas sp. 10L48
CGGGACCGTCCACGGCATGGATGCCGTGGCCGAGCCTACAGGGACGTACTTGCGGCGTGTCCCGCCATCGGCCCCCTCCCCGCCAGGCAAGCAGCAACCCAGAGCCGCCTTGGCTTCGGCCGTTGCCTTTGCCTGAAAAAAGCGGTGCAGCCGCAGGCTGCAAAACACCCTCAATCCTGATCCTGCGCGCGTGCCGCCTCCGCCTGGGTCTCTTCCTGCGCCGCCATCTCGCGTGCGATCCACGCATCGATCATGCGCCGCTGGCGCTGCGCCTGCCGCCGCTCGCGCGTGTACTCCTGGTCCAGCACCCGGTACAGCGACACCATCACCAGCACCATCAGCAGCGCGAACGGCAACGCCGCAATCGTGATCATGCCCTGCAACGCATCCAGCCCGCCAGCCAGCAGCAATGCCGCCGCAATCAACGCTACCGCGATGCCCCACGCCAGCTTGCGCTTCAGCGGCGGATCCCCGGCTTCGTCGGTGGACATGCTGGCCAGTACCAGCACCGCCGAATCGGCTGAGGTCACGAAGAAGATCATCAACAGCACCAACGCCACCGCCGACAGCATCAGCGACGCCGGCAGGCTGTCGAACAGGGTGAACAGCACCGTCTCATAGCCATTGCCCAGTGCCTGTACAAGGTCGGCGTGGCCGAAGATCTGCGCCCACAATGCCGTTCCCCCGAACACGGCGAACCAGAAGAAGCCCAGCAGGGTCGGTGCCAACACCACGCCGATCACGAACTCGCGCACGCTGCGGCCGCGCGAGATGCGCGCGATGAAGGAGCCCACGAACGGGGCCCACGAAATCCACCAGGCCCAGTAGAAGATCGTCCAGTCGGCCACCCACGTGCTGCCGGAGAACGGCGACATGCGCAGGCTCATGGTCACCAGCTGGTTGAGGTAGGAACCCAGCGTGGTGGTGAACGTATCGAAGATGAAGCCAGTCGGCCCCAGCACAAGTACGGTCGCGGCCAGCAATGCAGCCAGTGCCAGGTTGAAGTTGGACAGCCACTTCACGCCGCGCTCCACACCGCTGGCGGTCGAGGCCATGTACAGCACGAAGGCAATGGCGATGATGGTCATCTGCACCGGTACAGTCGCCTGCAGGCCAAATACGCGCTCCACGCCTGCAGCGATCTGGATGGTGCCGAAGCCGAGCGTCGTCGCCACGCCGATCGCCGTGGCGACCACCGCCGCGATGTTGACGACACGGCCGATCCAGCCGCGATGGTGGCGGCCGATGATCGGCTGCAGCATATCGCTGACCAGCCCCCGTCCATTGCGGTTGAACTGGAACCAGGCCATCGCCAGGCCGATCAGTGCATAGATCGCCCACGGATGCAGGCCCCAGTGGAAGAACGCATAGCGCATCGATGCACGCGCGGCATCCATGCTCTGTGGCGCAATGCCTTCCGGTGGCTTGGTGAAGTGTGAGATCGGCTCGGCCGCGCCCCAGAACACCAGGCCGATGCCCATGCCGGCGGCGAACAGCATCGACATCCAGCTGGCGCGCGAAAATTCGGGTTCAGCGTCTTCGCCACCGATGCGCAGGTTGCCGAAGCGGCCGAAGGCCAGGTACATCAGGAACACCAGCGCCAGGAACACCACCAGCAGGTACAGCCAACCGACGCTGCGGATGACATCAGCCAGCGCCGCCTGCACGACGGTATTGAAGGGACCGGGCGCGAGGCCGGCCAGCAGCACCAGGGCAAGCACCAGTGCGATGGAAATGCGAAACACCATGAAGGAGCTTCTCCGATCAAGGGATTGAGGGGAGCGAGCGAAAGCTTGCAGGGAGTAGGCCGGCGACAGTGTGCGCGCACCGGACAGGCACCGCGATGGCGGCAGGGAAAGCGCCACGTGCAACGGTGCGGCGCGCGTGCACGTTACTGAATGCGACGTCACGGTTCTGTTAACGCGGGTGCGGCAGATCTGCGCCCTGCGTGGATGAACGGCCAGGAGGTCGAGTGGTTTCTATGCTCTAATGCCCACCAAGAAGCGGGGGTACCGCGGCCTTGTGGCCACGGTTGAGATAGTCCCTTGGAACCTGATCCGGCTCATACCGGCGTAGGGAAGCTTTGCAATGCAGCCGTACCCGGAACCTGCCCAAGGAGCGCCTTGGTGCCGTCCGTGCGCGGGTGCAGTGCGCCGCCGCTTCGTCCCTGACCTTCCTGGACGATGCCCGATGAACGCACAGCTCTCCGCCCTGCAGCAACAGGCCCAGCAACTCTCCGAATCCGTGACCCGGCCGATACCCGGCTCGCGCAAGATCCACGTGCCTGGCTCGCGCCCGGACCTGCAGGTGCCGATGCGCGAGATCGCGCTGACCCGCACGCCGACCGTGTTCGGCGGCGAAGAGAACGCACCGGTCACCGTCTACGACACCTCCGGCCCGTACACCGATCCGGACGTGCGCATCGACCTGTCTGCGGGCCTGCCGGCACTGCGCCGTGGCTGGGTGGAGGAGCGCAACGACACCGAACAGCTCGACGGCCTCAGCTCCTCGTTCGGCCGCGCGCGCGAGCATGATCCGAAGCTGGACCCGGTCCGTCTTCCCGCGCGCAGCCTGCCACGTCGCGCGCGGGCCGGCGCCAACGTCACCCAGATGCACTATGCGCGCCGCGGCATCATCACACCGGAAATGGAATTCGTGGCAATCCGCGAAAACCAGCGGCTGGAAGCCATCCGCGATGCCGCACTGCTGCAGCAGCATCCTGGCAAGGCATTCGGTGCGTCGATCCAGCAGATCATCACCCCGGAATTCGTGCGCGAGGAAATCGCCCGCGGCCGTGCGGTGCTGCCCAACAACATCAATCACCCGGAAAGCGAGCCGATGATCATCGGCCGCAACTTCCTGACCAAGATCAACGCCAACATCGGCAACAGCGCGGTGTCCTCGGGCATTGCAGAGGAAGTGGAAAAGCTGGTGTGGGCGATCCGCTGGGGCGGCGACACGGTGATGGACCTGTCAACCGGCAAGCACATCCATGAAACGCGCGAATGGATCATCCGCAATTCGCCGGTGGCGATCGGTACGGTGCCGATCTACCAGGCGCTGGAGAAGGTCGACGGCCGCGCCGAAGCGCTGACCTGGGAGATCTTCCGCGACACCCTGATCGAACAGGCAGAGCAGGGCGTGGACTACTTCACCATCCATGCCGGGGTACTGCTGCGCTATGTGCCACTCACCGCCAGGCGGGTTACCGGCATCGTCAGCCGCGGCGGTTCGATCATGGCCAAGTGGTGCCTGGCCCACCACAAGGAAAACTTCCTCTACACGCATTTCGAAGACATCTGCGAAATCATGAAGGCCTACGACGTGACCTTCTCGCTGGGTGATGGCCTGCGTCCTGGCTGCATTGCCGATGCCAACGATGCGGCGCAGTTCGGCGAGCTGGAGACGCTGGGCGAGTTGACGAAGATTGCGTGGAAGCACGACGTGCAGACCATGATCGAAGGCCCCGGCCATGTGCCGATGCAGCTGATCAAGGAGAACATGGACAAGCAGCTGCGCGAGTGCGGCGAGGCGCCGTTCTACACGCTTGGCCCGCTGACCACCGACATCGCACCGGGGTACGACCACATCACCAGCGCGATCGGTGCGGCGATGATCGGTTGGTTCGGCACTGCCATGCTCTGCTACGTCACGCCGAAGGAGCATCTGGGCCTGCCCAACCGGCAGGACGTGCGCGACGGCATCATGGCCTATCGCATCGCCGCCCATGCTGCTGACCTGGCCAAGGGGCATCCGGGTGCGCAGGTGCGTGACAACGCGCTGAGCAAGGCACGCTTCGAATTCCGCTGGGAAGACCAGTTCCACCTCGGCCTGGACCCGGAGAAGGCCAAGGAATTCCACGACGAGACCCTGCCCAAGGACGCGCACAAGCTGGCCCACTTCTGTTCGATGTGCGGCCCGCATTTCTGTTCGATGAAGATCACCCAGGACGTGCGCGAGTACGCCGAGAAGGGCATGCAGGAAAAGTCCGAGCAGTTCCGGGCGGCCGGCGCCGAGGTGTACCAGCAGGGCTGATCGCAGATGGGCAGTGCCGGGTCATGCCCGGCACCGTCCAGTCACCCAACTCACCGACATGCCGCTATCCTCGCCCCATCGTTCCCCGGGGACACGGAACCATGCCCATTGCCGTCACCACCCGCTGGCTGGCCATCGCCCGCCGTCATCCCTCTGCCTGGCTGCTCGGCGCACAGCTGTTGTCGGTGCTGCTATACCCGGCGTTGGACGAAACTGCTGCCGGGCGCGCGGCAGTAGGCGTATTCGGCATGGCCGTGCTCGGCCTGGCACTGTGGGTGGTGCAGCGCAGCCCGCTGGGGACATGGCTGGCGTTGGTGCTGGCCATCCCGGCGGTGGTGTTTTCCCTTTCGGCGGCCCTGCTCGACCGGCCTGCACTGGGCATCACCGCGCAGCTGCTGGAAAGCCTGCTGTATTTCTACACCGCCGGTGCGCTGATCGCTTACATGCTGCAGGACCACAAAGTGACGCGCGACGAGCTGTTCGCCGCCGGTGCCACGTTCACTCTGCTGGCATGGGCATTCGCTTTTACCTTTGCCGTATGTCAGCAGTGGTATCCGGGCAGTTTCCAGGGCGCCAGTGGCGGCGCGCAGCGCACATGGATGGAGCTGCTTTATCTGAGCTTCAGCTTATTGTCGGGGGTAGGTCTCAGCGACGTCGTGCCACTGCATCCGCAGGCCCGCGCGCTGGTAATGCTGGAGCAGTTTTCCGGCGTCATGTACGTAGCGCTGGTGGTTTCGCGGCTGGTTGGCCTGACCATGCTGAAACGCTTCTGAAAATGAACGCCAGATAAAAATATCGCGCCCAAAAGGGCGCGAATGATGATGCGTATTATGTGAATGCGTCGGCGAGAGAGAGCCTGATGTCGACCACGCGATAGGCGAGGTAACTCGCATAGGCTAATATCCGGAGGCTTCGTTTTTTTTGCGGTATGCGCCGATGCTTTGTGCGGAATCTGGCTTCTTGCTGTGCCAAGGATGGGAAGGGATCGATGGTGAACAGTGTTTGCGGCCTGTTTCAGCCCCATAGCAACGAATGATCAACAGCGAAATCCAGTCGCCTGAATCCGACCGCGTCCGCGTCGGTGAGTGCATCGTTACTTTGTCCTCGCGTGAGGTCGAAGTCGCCGGTGCCCGCCGTACACGCCGTTTGACGCCCAAGTCGCTGGGCGTGCTGCGCGTGTTGATGCGGCAGCCGGGGCGGGTGGTGACCCGTGACGAGCTGTTCGCCGAAGTGTGGCCGGACACGCTGCCGACCAACGATGTGCTGACCCAGGCCGTGACCCAGCTGCGCAAGGCGTTCAGCGTCGACGACGACAACGGCCAGGCGTACATCGAGACCATCGCCAAGACCGGCTACCGCCTGCTTGTGCCGGTGCAACCGCTGGCGGACCACGAGACCGATGCGATCGCCGTTGCAGAGGACTCGACCGCATCACAGCCGCCTGCGCCGGATGCCGTGGCCGCCGCCGGCGTGCCGGCGGTTGAACGCGGAAGCCGCCGCTGGCGCCGTCTGCGCCGTCGCCTGCTGCTGGCACTGGGCGTGGTGATGCTGCTTGCGCTGGTGGTGTTGAGCGTACTGCTGCTGCGCCGCCCGGCGCCGGTGAATTCTCCGGTGGATGCGGCAGTGGAGAACGGCACGCGGGTGATCGGAAGTCCGGAGCGGCCGTATCGATTGATTACCGCGACGGCCGGTTTTGAGACCTATCCCACACTTTCTCCTGATGGATCGCAGGTCGCCTACGAAGGCGCCAACGACGATGGCGCCGGCGGCAACGCCATCAAGGTGCAGACCTCCGGCAATGCCCCCGCGCGCCAGCTGCTATCGCCACCGGCAGGTGCCAGCGACCGTTTCCCGAACTGGTCGCCCGATGGCCGCGAAATCGCCTTCGCCCGCTTTGGTGCCGATGCCAGCTGCCAGGTGCTGATCGCCAGCGCCACCGGCGGCGCCGTGCGCCAGGCCACGCGCTGCGACGGCACCGAGCTGCTCAGTTTCGACTGGACGCCCGATGGTCGTGGCCTGGTCTTCGGCAGCATGGTCGGTCGCTATGCCCATCGCGGCATCCGCGTGCTCGATCTGGCCACCGGCCAATGGCGTGCGCTGGAGTACGCTGTCGACGAGGATGATTTCGACTACGCCCCGCGCTATTCCCCGGATGGCCGATGGCTGGTGTTTGTCCGCAACCCCCAGCTGGGCGACCTGTGGCGGATGCCTGCCAGCGGCGGCACGCCCGAGCAGTTGACCGCCGAATCGGCCGAACTGCGTGGTTGGGCGTGGCTGGGCGACGGTCGGCATATCGTGTTCGGTCGCCGCGTGGACAGCGAAGCACGCCTGTACTACCTCGACGTCGAGCGCCGCACGTTGCGCGACGCTGGGCTCGACGATGCGCAGTGGCCGGCAGTGTCCCGCCGCGGCGACATGCTGGCGTTCGTGCATCGGCGCGCGCAGTTCGGGGTGTTCAGGATGCCCGCGCAGGGCGGTGCCGGTGAGCGCCTGTTCGCCTCCAGTGGCCGCGACGGGCAACCGATGGTGGCACCGGATGGGCGGCAACTGGTGTTCAGTTCCGATCGTTCCGGCAGCTTCGCCCTGTGGTGGGCCGACATGCAGCGGCCGGAGTCGCTGCGGCCGATCGAGGGGCTGAAGCCCGAGGCACGGCAGGCGCCCGACTGGTCGGCCGACAGCCGGCATCTGCTGGTGGTGGGCCGCGATGAGCATGGCGAAGCGGTTGTCTACGAGATCGCACCGCGCGATGAACAACTGCATCGCCTTCCGGTTCCCGCCGAGCAGCCATTGCAGGCGTTGTACGGCGCAGACGCGGAGCAGCTGCTGGTGGTCGAACGTGATGCCGACCAGCACACCCGCTTGAGCCTGTTCGACCGCAGCGCGCAGCCATGGCGGCGGTTGGCCAGCCTGGAAGGCGTATCGCAGGCGCGCTTCGACCGCAGTACCGGGCGGGTGCTGTTCACCCGGCTGGCAGCCGGTGGGCTGTGGTCGGTGGACGCAGCGTTGACCCCTGCCAGCGTGCAGCAGGTCAGTGAGGACCGGCCCAGCCGTTGGCGCTACCGGACCTGGACGGTGGCCGGCAACGGCAGCATCGACTACCTCGGCAGCAGTGCCAGCTGTGGCACGACCCTGGTCCGTATCCAGTCCGGACGCGAAGAAGCCGAGCGTTGCCTGGACGCCCAGCGGCTGAGCGCGGGCAATGGACTGAGCGCCAGTGCCGACGGAAACAGCCTGTACCTGGCCCTGGCCATCAGCGATGGTGCCGACATCGGTGTGATGCGATTGCCCGAACAACCGCCCGCACTGTTCCCGGCATTCTCCAAATTATTGATCTTGAACGAGAAAGGGCCTTCGTAATTTCTTCGTGACGATCTCGCCGCGAATTCGTGGCGATCTCGGCAGTCTTTCCTGACGCGCTGTCACCTCATTTGGCAAAACGGAGGCCTGTACTTGGCAAATCCGTGGTGCCCCTATGCGTCAACTCTCGCTGGCTGATCGTGGCCAAACCGTATCCCTGGACAAGGCGATCGACGATGTCGCGCCGACCTGCATGGGGGTTGCCCGCCTCGGCAGCCTGCAGACCGCCGGCACCAGTTTCAGCGTCTGGATGCAGGTGCGCGGCACCTCGTGGGTGGAAGCCAAGGAAGGGCGGTTCCGGCTTCGCCAGGGCGAGTGGATCGCGTTCGAGAAGGAGTCCAGGCCGCTGGTCCAGGCCGGGCGCAACGGCTTGTGCGTGGGCATGAACCTGAACGTGGAAGCGCTGCGCGTGCTGACCGAAATGGCCGACTGCGGCCTGTACGCCGGTCGTGGCCAGATGAACCGCGCTGATGCGCGGGTGGCGCTGCGCCTGTGGCGTGACGCCCTCGCCAGCGGGCAGCCGGCGCAGGCACTGCGTCCGTTGCTGCTGCATCTGGCCGGTCTGCAGCGCAGCCTGGCCGACAACGTACAGCGTTGCCCGGGCCGCTCGCGCAGCCGCAAGCGCCAGGTGTTTGGTCGCATGCAGCGCGCGCGCCTGTATCTGGAAGGCAACAGCCACCGTGTGGTGCGCATCGGCGAACTGGCCGAGCTGACCAACTTCTCCAGCTGGTATCTCTCCAAGACGTTCCAGAGCCTGTACGAGGAAAGCCCGCAGTCGCTTTCGGCACGGTTGCGCCTCGAACGTGCGGCCGATCTGCTGCGCGATACCGACATGATGGTCGGCGAAGTCGCTGCCGCCAGCGGTTTCGACAACTGCTGCAGCTTCGCGCGTGCCTTCCGCGCCCGCTACGGCCAGTCCGCCTCGCGCTTCCGCGAGAATGACGGACAGCTTCCGCCACACTCCGCAAAGTCTCCGGTTGTGTCGCGCAAATACAGCGCTGCAACGCAATCGTAACGTGCTACGGCGTTTTAACACGCTACTAACACGTACCTTGGAGAGATTGATGAACGTTCGTATTCCCGCAGTGCGGCTCGGCTTGCTGCCGGCCGGCATTGCGCTTGCCTTGGCACCGTCCTTCGCTTCGGCGCAGGACGCAGCTGCCGGCGGCACGACCGACCTGGACCGCATTTCGGTCACCGGTTCGCGCATCCGCCAGGCGAGCATGGAAACCGCGCAGCCGGTGATCGCGCTGCAGCGCGCCGACATTGAAAAGCAGGGCTTCACCAGCGTTGCCGACATCGTGCAGAACCTGTCGGCGACCGGTTCGCCGGCGATCAGCCGCGCCGATGCCCTGTCTTCGGGCGAAGAAGTCGGCGGCCAGTACGTCGACCTGCGCAACCTCGGCCCGGAGCGCACCCTGGTGCTGCTGGACGGCAAGCGCATGGGCACCAGCACCGGCGGCTACACCGACCTGGCCTCGATCCCGACCTCGGTCGTGGAACGCATCGAAGTGCTGACCGACGGTGCATCGGCCATCTATGGTTCCGACGCCATCGCCGGCGTGGTCAACATCATCACCCGCAAGAACTTCGACGGCCTGGAAGCCAGCGTCTACGGTGGCCAGTACGGCCAGGGCGACGGCCAGAAGCAGGTCTACAACTTCGTCTACGGCCAGACCGGTGAGCGCGGTTCGATCACCTTCGGCGCCGAATACAGCAAGGAAGACGAGGTCAAGGCCAAGGATCGTTCCTTCAGCCGCTACCCGAACGGCCGCTTCCACCCGTTCCCGACCGACGACGATGCCAATGGCTGGTCGCCGGCGTCGAACCAGGGCGTGCTGATCGACGACATGGGTACCCCGAAGGACGCCAACGACGATATCTGGTACACCCGTGCCAATACCGGTGCCGGCAACGGCATGGGCGACTTCCGTGAGTTCGGCACCGCCGACTACACCAATGCCAGCCAGGAAATGTGGCTGCAGAACAAGCTGACCCGTCGCTCGGTCTTTGCCAACGGCAACTACGACCTGACCGACAACATCCGCGCCACCGCGAACGTGCTGTACACCAAGCGCACCGCGACCTCGCAGATTGCCGGCTACCCGTACCAGTCCGAGGTCTACGGCACCCCGCTGTCGGCCGACAGCATCTACAACCCGCTGGGCAAGGACGCGAACTTCATCCGTCGCACCTCCGAGTTCCCGCGCCAGACCGAGTCCGAGCAGGAAACCTTCCGCTTCTCGGCCGGCCTGGAAGGCTCGTTCGAGTTCGCCGACAAGTTCTGGGACTGGGACGTGGGCTACGTCTACAACCAGAACAAGGGCGTCAAGACCGGCACCGGCAACCTGTTCATCCCGAACGTGCAGAACGCCGTCGGCCCGTCCTTCATGGACGGCGACGTTGCCCGTTGCGGCACCCCGGGCAAGGTGATCGCCGGTTGCACCCCGTGGAACCCGCTCGCACCGTACGGCTCCACCGGCAACGGTTCGCTGGCTGACCCGGCACTGCAGGCCTACCTGTTCCTGCCGAGCCACGACACCTACACCAACACCACCAAGGCTTACAGCGCCAACATCTCCGGTTCGCTGTTCACGCTGCCGGCCGGTGACCTGGCCATCGCTGCCGGTTACGAGCACCGCCAGGAAAGCGGTGAGTACAACCCGGATGCACTGCTGCAGTCGGGCCTGAGCACCGACCTGGCCGGCGCACCGACCAAGGGCAGCTACAAGCTCGACGAGTTCTACGTCGAACTGAACGTGCCGGTGCTGGCCGACATGCCGTTCGCCAAGGAACTGTCGCTCGACATGGCCGGTCGCTATTCGGACTACAACACCTTCGGCGACACCATCAACAGCAAGTTCGGCCTGAAGTGGAAGCCGATCGACGACCTGCTGGTGCGTGCGACCTATTCGACGGGCTTCCGCGCGCCGAATATCGCCAACATGTACGGCGGCACCTCGCAGACCTTCGACGCCTACACCGATCCGTGCGACAGCAGCTTCGGCTCGGCTTCGCGCAATCCGTCGGTTGCCGCGGCCTGCGGCGCACGTGGCGTTCCGGCGAACTTCCGCCAGATCACCTCCGGTGGCGCACAGTCGACCGGCCCGGGCACCCAGTCCTACAGCGCCTTCGAGTCGGGTTCCAACCCGGAACTGCAGCCGGAAACCTCCAAGACCTGGACTGCTGGCCTGGTCTACAGCCCGAACTTCGTGCAGGRCCTGGACGTCAGCCTGGACTGGTGGAAGATCCGCATCAACAACGTGATCGCCGCCGAGTCGGTGACCTCGATCCTCAACCAGTGCTACGTGCTGGGCGTGGCGTCGGCGTGTGACCGCTTCAGCCGCGGTACCGAAGGCCGCACCGTCAACCAGGTGGTCGACGTTACCCGTACCCTGATCAACGGTGGCTACCAGGAAACCGCAGGTTACGACCTGGGCATCAAGTACCGCCTGCCGGAGTTCTCCTTCGGCAAGATCGTGGTTGACTGGAAGACCACCTACGTCGATTACCTCGAGTACAAGCGCGACAACGAAGCCGAGACTCCGGTCGAGCAGCACACCAGCTGGGCAACCGGCGACTGGGGTGCGAACTTCCGCGTCCGCTCGAACCTGAATGTCGATTGGAGCCTGGGCAACCTGGGCGTGAACTGGGCCGTGCGTTACTACTCGAGCATGAAGGAGCCGTGCTCCTACGACACCGAGTGCAACCTGCCTGACTTCACCTCGGCCTACACCCTGGGCCAGCCGACCCGCAAGGTTGGTTCGAACACCTTCCACGATGTGCAGGTGCGTTACACCCTGCCGTGGCAGGCTACGGTCTCGGTCGGTGCCAACAACGTGTTCAACCACGAAGGCCCGGTCATGTACAGCCAGCCGAACTCGAGCTTCTCCTACTACGGTGGCTTCGACATCGGTCGCTACTACTACATGAAGTACACCCAGCGCTTCTGATCCATCGAAGCGTGACAGCAGAAAGAGGAGGGCGGGCCGCAAGGTCCGCCCTTCTTCTTTGTGCCACCAGCACCGCACGCGCGTGAATGGGAACATGGGTGTGCGGATGAGCCTGCGCCGACGTGATTGACTCTGTAGAGGGGCTCAGTGTGCTGCTATCTTCATTGCATCACCCGCCACTTGACGGGCGTAACGTCGTTCACCAGAAAACGGAGATCGAGCACAATGAAGGCAGTGAACAAGGTCAAAACCATGGCTGTGATGGTCGTGTGCGCAGCCACGGCGCTCCCCGTATCGGCCACAGACATCAAGCGTCATACATCCGAGGCTATTCCTGTTGCTTACGCTGTCGAGGTGCCCCCAGGGCGTACGACGGTCTACCTCAGCGGCAAACTGCCGGAACCGACCGGTGTTGGCGCTCCTCTGGACTACGGCGATACCAGAACGCAAACGATCAGCGTGTTGCGGCAGATCCACGAGCAACTGGCAAGCATTGGATTGCGAATGGAAGACCTGGTGAAACTGCAAGTTTATCTCGTTGGCGGTGAGGAAACCGGTGGCAGGATGGATCTGGCGGGGTTCGCTGCGGGCTACTCACAGTTCTTCGGTAGTCCCGCAAAGAGCACAGCTCTGCCGGCCCGTTCTACCTTCCAGGTGGCGGGCTTGGCCCATCCGGCCCAACGGGTGGAGATCGAGGCCATCGCGGTCCGTCCCTGAACAACGACAGCACTCTTTGCAACCTGCCTTCAACATTCCCGTGACGTAAACGTCAGGCCTCGCTCGGCACCAGCCCCATCAGGCTGTTGGCGTGCTCGCGCCATTGCGGCAGCTTGTTCAGCACACCGGCGCGCTGCAGATACTCTTCATCCACCGGGTCACCGTTGACCAGCGCCAGTGCCACGTGCACCGCACCGGTCACCCAGAAGCTGCGTGTATTGGCGCGCTGCGGCTGCAGATGGAACGCCACCGCCTCGATGATCGGCATCGGCAGGCCCCACAGGCCCAGCAGATAGGCGCCGGCTTCGGCATGCCCGGGGCGATCATCATCGGCCGGCTCCGTTTCGCTGCGCTCGTTGCGTACACCCGGCAGCAGCAGGCCGATGTCGGCCAGCAGGGCGGCGGTGGCACCGAGTTCGGCGCTGGAGTCGGGCAGCAGGCGTGCGGCCAATCGCGAGGCCATCAAGGCACGCTGCTGCAGCGAATTGCGTTCGGCCCCGGACAAGGTGGGCGCGGAGAACACCTCACTGGCCAGCACCAGGTCACGCAGCGTGGCCAGGCCCAGCCGGGTCACGGCGGTGCGCAGGTCGGCGATGGTGCGGCCCTGGCTGAAGAACGCCGAATTGGAAAGCTGCAGCACCTTGGCCGCGATCGCCGGGTCGGCGGCGACCAGCTTGGCGACATCGGCGCTGTCAGCGTCGTCGTCATGTTCCAGTGCCTGGGTCAGGCTCAGGTACAGGTGCGGCGGCGAAGGCAGCTTCTCGATGCGGCCGATGGCATCGCGCAGGCGCGGGCTGTCCAGCACTTCGCGCAGCTCTTCCAGGCTGGTCAATGCTTCCAGCAGTACTTCTGGTGCCAGCGGCAATGGCAGGAAGCGATGGGCGACCCCGATCAGGCGTGCCGGCGGCGGCCGGTTGCCATGCTGTGCATCGACCAGTGCGATGCGGATGGTCTCCGGGCGCAAGGTGCGGATCTGTCCCAGCAACGTGGTCGCGTTGAGATCGGGCAACTGCGGGCAGACGATCACCGCGTCCACGCCCTGGGTGGCGACCGCGGTCATCGCGGCATGGCCATCGGTGGCGGTCAACGGCTGCCAGTCTTCCCCAAGATCGGCAATGAATTCGGTCAGCTCAGCCGGCAGGCTGGCTGTATCCCCAACAAGCAGAATACGCACGACACATTCCCCTGGCTGTCTCGACGGTCGATGTCGATGACGTGTGAAGTGACGCAATTTACCTAATACGGCGGCAAAGGTGATGTGCCGCCGTCATGAAACGTGACCCGCATCGCTCCGACGCCGTGCGCCGGAGCAATGCTGTTCAGTCTCAGGCCTTGCTGTCGAGGTGGCGCTGGTGCGCCTCGATCAGGATCTGCTTGGCCTCGGCCGCGCCGCCCCAACCGTCCAGCTTGACCCACTTGCCCTTCTCCAGGTCCTTGTAGTGCTCGAAGAAGTGGCCGATGCGCTCCAGCCAGTGGCTGGACACCTGGGCGATGTCCTCGACGTGGGCATAGCCGCTGAAGATCTTCGAAACCGGCACGGCCAGGATCTTCTCGTCGCTGCCTGCCTCATCGCTCATCTTCAGCACGCCGACCGGACGGCAGCGCACCACCGAACCCGGGACCAGCGGCAGCGGCAGCACCACCAGTACGTCGGCCGGATCGCCGTCGCCGCACAGGGTGCTCGGCACGTAGCCGTAGTTGCAGGGGTAGCGCATCGGGGTGGAGAGGATGCGGTCGACGAAGATCGCGCCGGTTTCCTTGTCCACTTCGTACTTCACCGGCTCGGAATCCTTCGGGATCTCGATGATGACGTTGATTTCTTCCGGCGGGTTCTTGCCGGGCGAGACGAGTTCCAGACCCATGGTGTGCTCCAGGTGGGGGATGTAGACGGATAGCCCTCCATTTTATGCCTTTGCCGGTCGCTGTGCAGGGTGGGGCGCCGACGGGCCGTCGCGGTAGCCGACGACCGGCCAGGCCGGGGTTTCCCGATGGGGCCGGCCGGGTGACCGGGGCAGGCTGGAACCCTGAACCGAGGAGACCTGCCATGAACTGGAATCGTTGGCGCTGCGGCGTCCTGCTGTTGCTTGCTCCGTTGGCCGCGCTCGCGCGCGGGACGCATGTCGACCTGATCCACTACCCGACCCGGGAGGCCGGGTGGGACAGGGCCTACGCGCTTGAGGGAGCGCTTGCACAGGCGTTCGACCGTGTGTGCGCCGATACCTTCTGCGAAGGCGATTACAGCAACTACCGGGTGATGGAGTTCCGTTGTGCGGTGCTGGCCCATCGGGGCACGGTGCAGCGATGTGTGTGGGTGCTGGCGGCCAGCGAACTGGTGGTGCAGGGTGACACCGGCCAGGTGCAGGTCGACAACGGTCGCTGGACCTGCCCGGTGGAGATGCGGCCCGGGGTGCCGGTTGAAGCCTTCTTTGCCGCGCTGGAGGCGCCGGATGGGCTGATGGCACCGCTGCCCGGGCTCGATCATGGGCTGTTCGACGGGCTTGCCGACTGCCTGCGGGCGCAGGGGAGGGACGCCTGATGCGCACTTTCCCGGCACGATGGCTGCTCTGCGGTCTGATGGTGGTTGGCGCTGCGCAGGCCGCGCCGGCGTTCGTGGACGCCCGTGACTATCCCGATCCAGCGACCGGCCGGGAGCGGTTCCTGGCCGCCGAACGGATGCTGGTGCGCGGGTTCGATGATGTCTGCGGCGACACGTTCTGCGAGGGGCAGTACTACAACCTGTGGGCCATGCGCCTGCGCTGTTCGGTGGAGCGAGCGACAGGTGTGGTCGGCAGTTGTATCTGGACCTTCGCCGGCAGCGATACCTGGGTGCGTAAGGAAGGACGGATCGATGTCGACCTTGGCAGCTATGCATGCGTGCTGCCGCTGGCATCTGGAACCCGGTTGGAGCAGCTCCTGCAGGTCTGGCAGGTGGGTTCCGGGGATGAGGCGATCCACGCGCCCTTGCCCGGTACGACCACGAGCGTCTATGGCGGGCTGACAGACTGTCTTTGACGTCGACGATTGCGAATGCAAACGTGATTTATTCGCATTAACGGAGTAGCATGCGCGCCGTTCTGTCCGTCCCTTGGCTCCGCGCATGTCCTCCAATGCCCTCACCCTGACCGAACTGCTGATCCGCGAACGACCGGCACTGCTGCGACGCGTGCAGCGCATCCTCGGCGGCGACAGCGGGGCCGAAGACGTGATCCAGGCGGTCTGGTTCAAGGCGCGTGGGGTAGACAGCAGCCAGGGCATCGACAATCCGCGCGCCTATCTCTATCGATTGGCCATCAACCTCGCCACCGACCACGGCCGCGAATCGACGCGCCGCAACCGCCTGCTGGCCGAGCACTACCTGTGGCAGGAGGACGAGCAGATCTCCACCGAGGAACAGGTGATGGCGCAGGATGAACTGCAGCGTGTGCTTGATGCCGCCGGCCACCTGCCCGAGCCGACGCGCACCATCTTTCATCTCAATCGCCTGCAGGGCCTTACCCAGGCCGACATCGCCCGGCGCCTCGGTGTGTCGGTGACCACGGTGGAGAACCACGTACGCACCGCGCTGCAGCGGCTTGCCTGGGCGCGCAGTGGCCGATGAACGATCCGGCTTGGGGGCGCACACCCGCCATGCGTCTTGATTCGCAGGCCCCCCATGCGCTCTAGTCCGTCCGCCCACCTCTGACCGTGTCCCCTGCCAGCCGATGAGCCCGCCCCCGACACCCCGCAGCACCGCCGATGATGCCGTGGCCGAACAGGCCAGGGACTGGATCGTGTGCCTGGCGTCCGGCGATATCAGCGACGCGCGCATGGACGCGTTCGAGCAGTGGCTGGCCGAGCCCGCGAATCGGCGTTCGTTCGAGCATGAGCGCATGCTGTGGCGCAGTGTGGGCCCGCGCCCGGCCGCCACCGAACCTAGGCAGGCAGCGCGCCGTCCGCGGCGGCTGCGCTGGGCCATGGCCACGGCCGCTGCGCTGGCGGTGCTGGTGGCCTGGCCCGATGCCTGGCTGCGCCTGCAGGCGGATCATCGCAGCGACCACCGGGTGCAGGATGTGCATCTGCCCGATGGCAGCCGCGCCGTGCTCGATGCCGACAGCGCGATCGCCGTGCACTTCGATGACCAGCGCCGTCGTGTTGAACTGCTGCGTGGCCGCGCCTGGTTCGACGTGGCGCCCGATGCGCAGAGGCGATTCAGCGTTGCTGCTGGCAACGGTGTAGTGGAAGACATCTCCACAGCTTTCACGGTCGCCCACGTTGCGGCCGGGGTGGAGACCGAAGTCGGGCAGGGCCGGGTACGTGTGGCCAGTCCTGTCGATGGCGGCTGGACCTATCTGCAGGTGGGGCAACGTGCCAGCTATGGCGAGCACCGAGGCGTGCAGCGCCTGGCTGACATTGCTGCGGACGGCGTCGGCGCCTGGCGCAAGGGCGAACTGCTGCTGGAGCAGGCCAGTGTGGCCGACGCCGTGCACGCGGTCGGCCGCTATCGCGCAGGGCCGACCTTCGTGCGCGGCGATCTTTCCACGATTCCAGCCGTGAGCGCGGCGCTGCGCGTCGATCATCCGGAGCAGGCACTGGATGCACTGGCGGCCACCGCCGGCCTGCAGGTCACCCGCCTGCCGCTGGGCGTGGCGATCGTGTACCGGTAGTACCGCGCCAGGCGCGGATGCAGCGGATGCAACGCATCGGTCTTGGGGAAAGCGCGCCCCCACTCGTCTCATCCACGAACGTACCCGCCGCCGCCACGTACGTCGTTGGGTCCGCGCATGCGCGGATGATGCCGCGCCCGCGGCCACGCTTCTCTGACAGGTTCCCCCATGTACGAATTCCGCCGCCCGGGCCGCGCACCGCGCCCGTCCCGTCTGTGCATCGCGTTGCTGGCCGCCGGCCTGGCAACCGCCGCCCCCGCCGTGATGGCGCAGTCCAGCAGCGCTGCTCCGGCAGCGGCACAGCACTTTGATATTCCCGACCAACCGCTGGACGATGCACTGCGCGCCTACATGCGCCAGTCCGGTGTGCAGGTGGTCTATCCGAGCACGCTGGCCAAGGGCGTGATCTCGCAACCGGTCAGTGGCACGCTGTCAGCCGACGAGGCCCTCGCCCGCCTGCTGCGCGGCAGCGGCCTGAGCGTGCGCCGGGTAAGCGCCGATGCGGTCACGCTGGAGGTCGCTGCGGCGGGACAGACGGGCGGCGTGATCGTCACCGATACCCTCAGCGTGGCCGGAGACCGCGTGCAGGGCGGTGCGGTCAGCGATGAAGCGCGCCTGCTCGACAGCTACCGCAGCGTGGGGTCGACCACCACCATCGGCCGCGTCGCGCTGGAGCGTTTCCGCGGCACGTCCAACGGCGACATCGTCAAAGGCGTGGCCGGTGTCACTGCGGGCGATCCGCGCGTGGGCAACGGCTTCGACGTCAACATCCGCGGCATCCAGGGCCAGAGCCGGGTGCCGGTCATCATCGACGGTGGCCAGTCCAGCATGGACACCTACCGTGGCTATGCCGGCCAGTCGCAGCGCACCTATCTCGACCCGGACCTGATCTCGCGCCTGACCATCACCAAGGGCCCGAGCCTGCAGGCCAATGCCTCCGGCGGCATCGGTGGCGTGGTCGAAATGGAAACGCTGAATGTCGATGACGTGCTGCGCGAGGGGCGTGATGTCGGCGTGCGCGTGCGCGGGGGGCTGGCCAACGGCAGCGCCAACAACCTGCCCGGCTACGAAGCCGCGCCGCGCAGCGATCGTAGTGCCACCGGCAGCCAGTTCTTCAACGTGGCCGCTGCCGGTCACTGGGACCGCTTCGACCTGGTGGCCGCCTATGCATACCGCGACAACGGCAACTACTTCTCCGGCAAGCACGGCTATGACGACTTTCCGCAGACCCGTCGCACGCTGGCGCCGCTGAATCCGCCACGCACCGAAGTGTTCAACACTTCCTCGCGCTCGAAGTCGACCCTGCTCAAGGGCACCTGGCGCATCGACGACGCGCAGACGCTGGAAGCGGGCTATCGTCGTTACGAAGGTAGTGCGGGCGAGATCATGGCGTCGCAGATCATCCGCGTCGACCGCGACCGCGTGCCGCAGTGGGACCCGGGCCATGTGGACATGGACAGCTACAGCCTGCGCTACCGGTTCAACCCGGACAGCGAGCTGATCGACCTGCGCGTCAACGCGTGGTACACCGACGCCGACAGCGTGATGTACAACAGCCTGACCGGCATCACCCCCTGGTACTTCGATCGCCGCACCGAGTGGTACGACGCACCCAGCTTCAGTGGCAATCCCGGCTACAAGGATGCCTACCGCAACCCGTTGCGGCAGAAGCGCTTCGGCCTGGACGCCAGCAACACCTCGGTGTTGGACGGCAGTGCCGGCCGCTTCACCCTCGATTACGGCCTGTCCTACAGCGACGAGGACATCGCCCCGGGCAGCTCCGGGCCGATCATGCACGACGACCTGGTCAACAACCGCTTCCTGCGCAATGCCGAGCGCAAGGAATACAGTGCGGTGGCATCGCTGAAGTGGGCACCGGACGAACACTGGGAGATGCTGCTGGGTGGGCGCTGGAACCGCGTGGACGTGCATGACCGCAACCGCCTGGCCACGCCGGACGGATACGAAGTGCAGGGTCAATACCGCTACACCGAACTGCTCAACGGCAATCCCAAGCTGCCGTCGTGGCGGGCCAAGCGCATTGCCCTGTTGAACTGGTATCCGGACGCCAACGGCAACTTCACCCAGGAGTCGCTGCTGGCCTCCCCGTACAAGAAGGGCACCGTCGGTGACATCGGTGGCTGGAACTTCCATGACGCTGACGCCGCGGAGGACCTGAAGGTACCGGTGAGCTGGACCTGGTCCCAGCCGATCCGCCGTCGTGACAGCGCGTTCTCGCCGACCGCCAGCGTGGCCTTCCGTTTCAGCGAAGACAGCATGGTCTACCTGAAGTACGCAGAAGGCACCAAGCTGCCGAGCCTGTTCGAAACCACGCTCGGCCTGTTCACCGCGGCCAAGCCGGTGGATGAACTCAAGCCCGAGCGTGCGCACAGCTGGGAACTGGGCGCGAGCACGATCCAGCACGACCTGTTCACTGCCGGTGACCGCCTGGCGCTGAAGCTGGCCTACTTCGATACCCGCATCGATGACCTGATCACCCGCGACTACCGCACCTTGTCGGCCGGACTGATCCGCAACGTCGACCGCTTCAAGGTGTCGGGCATGGAGTTCCAGTCCAGCTATGACAGCGGCAAGGTATTTGCCGATCTGTCGGCGCACTACTACTTCAAGGCCAAGACCTGCGCACCGGACATCGCGGCCGAACGCCGCGCCTACGGTGTCCAGCGCAGGATCGAGGAACTGGTCGGCACGCCGGACTGCGTGGATGGTGGTTTCGAAGGCTCCTACAGCAACACCCAGAACCCGCCGCGCTACATGATCAACCTGACCCTGGGCTCGCGCCTGTTCGACGAGCGGCTGACCTTCGGCACCCGCGTGGTCCACAACGCCGGCCCGATCAGCAAGCTGGACAAGGAATGGAACGTCGGCCTGTCGGCGATCCAGCAGCTGTACCGGCCGACCACGCTGGTGGATCTGTTTGCGAGCTGGAGCTTCAACGACCAGCTGTCGGTGGAAGCGAACGTGGACAACGTGACCGACCGCTACTACCTGGATCCGCTGGCGCTGGGCGTGATGCCCGCACCTGGGCGGACTGCGCGACTGGCCTTTACCTGGCGGTATTGATCAACCCTCCACGCTTGCACCGGTGGAGGGGGCGGATCCCTTTCCCGCGGAAAGGGACCTGGCCCCATCGGGTCCGGTCATCCACGCATGGCGTGGATCTACTGGGGGGGGCGCCGGGCCATGCCCGGCGCTGCCGCCTGGCGCTTACAGCCCGGTCGCGGCCTTCACCGCCGCTTCGTGCAGCGCTTCATTCAGTTCGTCCACCACGGTGGTCCATGCCGCATCGGCCTGCAGCGATTCGGCCAGGAACTGGCGTTGGGCTTCGTTCCAGTACGGGGCATCGGCCACTTCCACGCCGGCGGCCAGCTGATGGTCGGCGATGAACCGGGCAATGCCCTCGGCACTGGCATCCAGGCCCAGCTGCAGGAACAGGTTGGTCATGCGCGGTTCGGTGGTGATCATCGGTGGTGCCCTGGCAATGGAAAGGAACCTGCATTATCGACGCAAGCAGGGTTGGGGGAACCCTCGCCAGGATCGTCTACAGGGGGACGCTTTCCCTGGCACTCCCGATGACCGTTCAGACATCCCTCGAAGACAGCCGCAGCGTGCGGCTGAAGGCCGCCACCCGTGACAGCCATGGCGCCCTCGACAAGCGCATCATGGCCGGCGACATCTTCGCCGACCGCCGCAATTTCGCTCGCTTCCTGCGCGTGCAGTACCGCTTCCACCGCAGCATCGACGCGTTGTACGCAAGCCCTGCGCTGGACGCATTGCTGCCGGACCTGGCGGAGCGTCGCCGCCTGCAGCAGGTGCGCTGCGACCTGCAGGACCTGGAGCAGGCGCTGCCGGGCGAGGACATCGCGGCCCTCCGCGACGACCTGCCGCTGCCGGCCGCGTTGGGCTGGTTGTATGTTGCCGAAGGTTCCAACCTGGGCGGCACCGTGCTCTACAAGATGGCCGCTGCACTCGGCCTGGATCGGAACTTTGGTGCTCGTCACCTGGCGGCACATCCCGATGGGGCCGCGCGGCATTGGCGCGAATTCACTGCTGCTCTCGATGCAGTGGTGCTGTCGCCGGCACAGGAACAGGAAGTGATCGATGCCGCCGATGCCGCGTTCCGCAGCGTGCACGGCCATGTCGAAGTGGAGTTCTCCTGATGTCCCTGCACCGCCCGCTGGCGCGCGATTGATGCGCTGGCTCTGGTTCGTGCTCGGCTGGTTGATGGTCGCGCTGGGGGTGATCGGCGCACTGCTGCCGGTCATGCCGACCACCATTTTCCTGATCCTGGCGGTGGGCTGCTTCGCACGCAGTTCGCCCAGGTTCGAACAGCGGCTGCTTTCCCATCCGCGCTACGGTCCGTCGCTGCGCCTGTGGCGTGAGCAGGGCGCGGTATCGCGCAAAGGCAAGGCGTTTGCCAGCGCCGGCATGGCGGTGGGATTCGCGATGTTCTGCTGGGGCGCACACCCGTCCTGGCGTCTGCTGCTGGGCGTGGGACTGTTCTTTGCGGTCAGTGCCGGTTATGTCCTGAGTCGACCGGCGCCCCGTTTCGATCCAGCGCCGCTGGTGGGCGTGGACGACGCCACCGATCCGCGCGCTGCCCGCCGTCGCACTACTTCTACCGATTCCAATGGAACCTCCGACGATGCTGCCTGCTGATCTGGCTCCCATGGCCGCCCCCGCACTGACCCCCTGGGGCATGTACCTGGCCGCCGATGTGGTGGTGAAGGGCGTGATGATCGCCTTGGCCGTGGCCTCGCTGGCCACCTGGACCGTGCTGCTGGCCAAGGGCTGGGAACTGGCCCGGCAGGCACGCGCGTTGCGCCTGGCGCGAAGCGTGCTGCTGTCGGCACCCAGCCTGCCGGTCGCAGGCGGCGAGCCCGCACTGCAGCAGAACATCGCCGCAGCCATGCTGGATGCCGCGCGCACCGAACTGCATCTGTCGCAGGAACTTGATCACCGCGAGGGGATCAAGGAGCGGGTGGCATCACGACTGGAGCGCCTGGAACTGGAGACCGCACGCAACCAGCGTCGTGGCATCGGCGTGCTTGCCAGCATTGGCGCGGTGGCGCCGTTCGTAGGCCTGTTCGGCACCGTGTGGGGCATCATGAACAGCTTCATCGGCATCGCCCACAGCAATACCACCAACCTTGCCGTGGTGGCGCCAGGTATTGCCGAGGCGCTGCTGGCTACAGCGCTCGGTCTGGTCGCGGCGATCCCGGCGGTACTGGTCTACAACCACTTCACTCGGGTGCTGGCAGGCCTGCGCGGCCTGCTGGGCGATCTTTCCGCGGCTGTGCAGCAGCTGGTGTCGCGTGATCTGGATCGGGCTGCACGCCGGGCGCCGACAGGCACGCTGCGTGCAGTGAACTGAGGCACGCCATGGCGATCAGGACCGCATCCACACGCGATGACACCCCGGAAGAAGCTCACGAGATCAATGTCACGCCCTTCATCGACGTGATGCTGGTGCTGCTGATCATCTTCATGGTGGCCGCGCCGCTGGCCACGGTGTCGGTGCCGGTGCAGCTTCCTGCCAGCAGTGCGCAGGCGGCGCCGGCAGAAAATGCGCCGGTGTATGTGACCGTGCAGGCCGATCTGTCGCTGCGGGTGGGCGAGGCGCCGGTGGCACGCGATGGCCTCGCCTCTGCGCTGCGCTCGGCAACGCATGGCGATACGTCGCAGCGCCTCTATCTGCGTGCCGATCAGCGGGTCTCCTATGGAGACCTGATGGCGACGCTGGATGCGTTGCGCAGTGCCGGTTACCTGAAGGTCGCCCTGGTCGGGTTGGAGCAGGGCGCACGATGAGCGGGCTGCAGCGCTGGGCAACCAGCCTGGCAATCGTGCTGCTGGCCCATGCGGTGCTGATCGCTACGGCGTGGTGGTGGGCATCGCGTACGCCGCCGGTCGTGGCAGCGGCACCTCCTGCCGCCTTGATGCTGGAACTGGCTCCCGCCGCACAGGCCCCACCGGTACCGCCGCGCGCGCTGCCGGCCGGACCGCTGCAGCAGGAGCAGCAGCGGCGCGTGACCGTGCCCAGGCAACAAGAACAGATCAAGGCGCCGGTGCTGCCCCAAGGCGAACTGGCGGCCCCGGCCGAGCCACCTGCGGAACCGGCAGAGGAAGCGGCGGACAGCAACATCGATCGCACGCTGGCGCCGCCGGACGTTCCTGCCCAGGCCGCAGCGAGCTACGCCGCACCGCGTACCACGGCCGGCGAACGCAGCAGTGCCAAGGCCACCTGGCAGGGGGTGCTGCTGGGACACCTGCAACAGCATCGGCGCTATCCACGCCAGTCCGAACGGTTGCGCCAGCAGGGCGTGGCCTATGTGCGCTTTGCCGTTGCCCGCGACGGCCGTGTATCGGCGCCGCGCATCGAGCGCAGCAGTGGCTTCGCACTGCTCGACCAGGAGACGCTGGACACGGTGCAGCGCGCCAGCCCGGTGCCGGCGCCGCCGGCCGATGTGGCCGGCGACCCGGTGGAGGTGATGGTGCCCGTCGCGTTCTTCCTGCGCGGGCGGTGATCCTCGGCGGGGTCGGATCCCTTTCCACAGGAAAGGGCTCTGACCCCATCGGAGGCGACCCCATCGGAGCCGCCATCCACGCATGGCGTGGATCTACAGCAACGGCACCAGCAGCAGCGCCACGATGTTGATGATCTTGATCAGC
The DNA here is from genome assembly GCF_056395105.1 of Stenotrophomonas sp. 10L48. Classification (NCBI taxonomy): domain Bacteria; kingdom Pseudomonadati; phylum Pseudomonadota; class Gammaproteobacteria; order Lysobacterales; family Lysobacteraceae; genus Stenotrophomonas; species Stenotrophomonas sp. 10L48. The sequence goes on from NZ_JBFTIX010000016.1 coordinate 23,396, forward strand.
GGGTTGATCGCCGGGCCGGCGGTGTCCTTGTACGGGTCACCGACCGTGTCGCCGGTCACCGCTGCCTTGTGCGCTTCGCTGCCCTTGCCGCCGAAGTGGCCATCCTCGATGTACTTCTTGGCGTTGTCCCAGGCACCGCCGCCGGTGGTCATCGAAATGGCCACGAACAGCCCGGTGACGATCGTGCCGATCAGCAGCCCACCCAGCGCGCGTGGCCCCAGCAGCAGGCCGACCACCACCGGCACGGCCACCGGCAGCAGCGACGGTACGATCATTTCGCGGATCGCCGAGCGGGTCAGCATGTCCACCGCCTTGTCGTACTGCGGCTTGGCGGTGCCCTGCATGATGCCGGGAATCTCGCGGAACTGCCGCCGCACTTCCTCCACGACCGCGCCGGCCGCGCGACCGACCGCTTCCATCGCCATCGCACCGAACAGGTACGGAATCAGGCCACCGATCAGCAGGCCGATGATCACCGTGTGGTCGCTGAGGTCGAAGCGGAACTCCTGGCCGGGATTGGCCGCCTGCAGGTTGTGCGTGTAGTCGGCGAACAACACCAGCGCGGCCAGTGCTGCCGAACCGATGGCATAGCCCTTGGTGACCGCCTTGGTGGTGTTGCCCACCGCATCCAGCGGATCGGTGATGTCGCGGATCTCCGAAGGCAGCTCTGCCATCTCGGCGATGCCACCAGCGTTGTCGGTGATCGGCCCGTAGGCATCGAGTGCGACGATCATGCCCGCCATCGACAGCATTGCGGTGGCGGCGATGGCGATGCCGTACAAACCGGCCAGCGCGTGCGCGCCCCAGATCGCCGCGCAGACGGCGATCACCGGCAGGGCGGTGGACTTCATCGAGATGCCGAGGCCGGCGATGATGTTGGTGCCATGGCCGGTGGTCGAGGCCTGTGCCACATGCTGCACCGGCTTGTACTGAGTACCGGTGTAGTACTCGGTGATCCACACGATCAGGCCGGTCAATACCAGGCCGATCAGCGCACAGCCATACAGCGCCATCGGCCCGTACACGTTGTCCGCCATCAGTCCTGTGGTGATCGGATAGAACGCGATCGCTGCCAGCACACCGGAGACAATCACGCCCTTGTACAGCGCGCCCATGATCGAGCCACCGGGCTTCACCTTCACAAACAGCGCGCCGATGATCGAAGCGATGATCGAAACACCGCCCAGCACCAGCGGATACAGCACCGCATTGGCGCCGGCCTCGGCCAGCATCAGGCTGCCCAGCAGCATGGTGGCGATTACGGTGACCGCATAGGTTTCAAACAGGTCGGCGGCCATGCCGGCGCAGTCGCCCACGTTGTCGCCGACGTTGTCGGCGATCACCGCCGGGTTGCGCGGGTCGTCCTCGGGAATGCCTGCTTCGACCTTGCCGACCAGATCGGCGCCGACATCGGCCCCCTTGGTGAAGATGCCGCCGCCCAGGCGCGCGAAGATCGAGATCAGCGATGAGCCGAAGGCCAGGCCGACCAGTGCATGCAGTGCCTGTTCCATCGGCAGGCCCATGCGCAGCAGCAACGCGTAGTAGCCGGCCACGCCGAGCAGGCCCAGGCCGACCACCAGCATGCCGGTGATCGCACCGCCGCGGAAGGCCACGTCCATTGCCGCGCTGATGCCGTGGCGCGCCGCCTCTGCGGTGCGTACGTTGGCGCGCACCGACACGTTCATGCCGATGTAGCCCGCTGCACCGGACAGCACCGCACCGACTGCGAAGCCGACCGCGGTGTACCAGCTCAGGAAGATGCCGACCAGCACGAACAGCACCACGCCGGCGATGCCGATGGTCAGGTACTGGCGGTTGAGGTAGGCGCGCGCGCCTTCCTGGATGGCCGTGGCGATGGCGACCATGCGTTCATTGCCGGTGGGTTGGCGCAGGATCCAGCGCGCCGAGACGATTCCGTACAGGATCGCGAGAATGGCGCAGCCCAGCGCCAATGACAGCCCGTGACGTTCCAGCATTAGACCCCTCCGCAGAATGGATGGACAAGCATCCAGTGGCGATGAACGGCACCACGAGGGGGACGACGGGCTGCAGCCTGGAACCAACCCGTACCGACCTTGGTGGTCGTCCGACGTATGGCGGTGTTCAGCATTCCCTGGTGTCCGCAGTATGCGTGCACCCGCGCCCGGATGGTAGCGCCAGGCCGCGCCCGTCGAGCGCAGCGGTTGCTGCAACGACGCGATATCCGTCGTCCCCATCGCCACCTTTGCACCCCGTTAAGCCAACCTCTGCAAGCCTGCGCGCAGTCCCGTCGGAGAATCCCCATGCGCCTGTCCCTGTTGATGCTTGCCGTTCTGGCCCCGGCCCTGCCTGCCTTCGCGGCGGAAGCACCGGAACTGCAGCGAGCGGTGGGTGCACCACAAGCGGTCGGCGCGGTGCACACGCTGCGGCAGATTCCCGAAGCCTGTGCCCGCCTGGAAGGCGCGTTCACTGGCCAGGCGGCGGAGCCCTATCGTTTCTCGGCGGTGCGCACCAGCGAGCAGTGCCAGCCGCGTGCCCGCTTTGTCGACTACAGCAAGGCGCAACCGAGTGCGGACAAGGGCTGGAAACTCAATGATGTGATCCGTGTTCCGAATGCCGCCTGCCCGGCGCAGCAGGCGGTGGTGCGCGTGTGGCGTCTGCCGGTGAACAACGCCCAGGCGCTGGATGGGCAGGGACAGTCGCGCATCTATCTGGAGGAAGCCAAGAAGCAGGCCGCTGCCGGCAAGATCCCGCAGGTGACGATGTTCGCCGCGCAGCTGCAGATGGCAGGCAAAGCCTGCAATTGAGGCCGGGCATCCACGCATGGCGTGGATCTACTGGGAGGGAGACCTGGGCAAAGCCTGCAATTGAGGCCAAGCATCCACGCATGGCGTGGATCTACTGGATGGGAGACCTGGGCAAAGCCTGCAATTGAGGCCAGGCATCCACGCATGGCGTGGATCTACTGGGAGGGAGACCTGGGCAAAGCCTGCAATTGAGGCCGAGCATCCACGCATGGCGTGGATCTACTGGGTGTAAGACCTGGGTAGTGCCGGCCGCTGGCCGGCAACCCCGCGATCACTCCGCAAGCCTCGCCCCACGCGCCACCAGAAGATCGCGCAGCGCCGACCGGTGGCAATGCGCCTCGTCCTCGCAATAGCAGCCCACCGCGATATCGCTGTGCTGCGACAGCGCTGCGAGCAGGTCCAGCGCATGCGCTGCATCGGGCGCCTTCATTTCGGCGTTGTAGTGACGGAAGAACGCCGTCCAGTCGGCGGCGCTCTTCGCCTCATGCGCCTGTTTCACCAGCTCCGCGCTGGGGGACAGCGTCGGGAACCACACGTCGTACCAGTCCTGCCGGGCAAATTCGCTGCGCGGCACACCGCGCGGCGGGCGCCGCACGGTGCCGATGCGCAGGCCTTCACCGGGCGCGCGCGCTGAGCCAAGTCGAACAACACGCAACGCCATGGCATTCCTCGCAAAAAGGGGACGGAGGGGGTCAGCCTTCGAACGCAGGCAGCTTCTGCTTCACCGCCACGTTCTTCAGCGTCACGTACTTGGGCAGGCCATCGCTACCGTAGGGCAACGGTGCTTCGCCCTTGATCAACGGCTGCAGGTAGGCGCGCGCCTTGGCCGTGATGCCGAATCCATCGCGACGGATGAAGCTGGCCGGCATCTTCTTCTCGTGGTTGGCAATCTTCGACAGCGGTGCGGCTTCGATCTTCCAGCGATACGGTGCATCGCTGCTGCGCACGATCACCGGCATCACCCCGTTCTGGCCCTTCAGCGCCAGCTGCACCGCGGCCTTGCCGACCGCCTGGGCCTGTTCCCAGTCGGTTTTGCTGGCCAGGTGGCGGGCTGAGCGCTGCAGGTAGTCGGGCAGGGCCCAGTGCACCTTCAGCTCCAACTGGTCCTTGACCCGCCCGGCCAGATGCGCGGCCACGCCGCCCAGCTGCGAATGGCCGAAGGAGTCCTTGCCGCCGCCGGCGTCGGCGACGAAGCGGCCATCGGCGGTGGCGATGCCTTCCGACGCCACCACCACGCAGTAGCCCACGCGCGCGACCACGGCCTTGACCTTGGCCAGGAACGCGGCCTCGTCATAGGCGCGCTCGGGCAGCAGGATGATGTGCGGGGCGTCGTCCTCGCCGGTGCCGGCCAGGCCGGCGGCCGCGGCCAGCCAGCCGGCGTGGCGGCCCATCGCCTCGTAGATGAAGACGCGGGTGGAGGTCTCGGCCATCGCGGCCACGTCCAACGCCGCTTCGCGCACGGACACGGCCGTGTACTTGGCCGCCGAGCCGAAGCCGGGGCAGGTGTCGGTCACCGCCAGATCGTTGTCGATGGTCTTGGGCACGCCGATGCAGGTCAGGTCGTAGCCGGAGCTTTTTGCCAGCTGCGACACCTTCAGTGCGGTGTCGGCCGAGTCGTTGCCGCCGTTGTAGAGGAACCAGCGCACGTCATGGGCGCGCAGGACCTCCAGCAGGCGGTCGTAACGGGCACGGTCGGCCTCCAGCGATTTCAGCTTGACCCGGCACGAGCCGAACGCGCCGCCGGGGGTGTGGGCCAGGGCGCGGATGGCCGCAGCACTCTCCTTGCTGGTGTCGATCAGCTCCTCGCGCAGGGCGCCTAGGATGCCGTTGCGCGCAGCCAGGACCTTGATTCCCTTGGCGCGGGCCTGTTCGATCACCGCCGCGGCAGTGGCGTTGATGACGGCGGTGACGCCGCCGGACTGGGCGTAAAGGAGGGTGCCATTGCGCATGCTTCTACCTGTTCGGGGGAGGGGACATTGCAGGGACATTACCCGGATGCGCTAAAGTGGCGCTATTGCGGTGCAGCGATACCGGACCGTCCGGGGCGCGAACCTTCTTTATTTTCAACACGTTGGAGTCAGGTCAATGCGATTGGTTCTGTTGGGACCGCCCGGTTCGGGCAAGGGGACACAGGCGACGCGCCTGAAGGAAAAGCTCGAGATCGCCCACATTTCCACCGGCGACATGCTGCGCGCTGAAATTGCCGCCGGCTCGGAGCTGGGCAAGCAGGCCAAGTCGGTGATGGATGCCGGCAACCTGGTGTCCGATGAGATCCTGCTGGGCATGCTGAAGTCGCGCCTGGCCCAGGCCGATGTCGCCAAGGGCTTCATTCTTGACGGCTATCCGCGCAATGTGGCCCAGGCCAACGCGCTGGACGGCATGCTGGCCGAGATCGGCCAGCCGCTGGATGCCGTGGTGCAGCTGGACGTGGCCACCGAACTGCTGGTCGAGCGCATCGCCGGCCGTGCGCAGGAGCAGGGCCGCGCCGACGACAATCCGGAATCGGTGCGCAAGCGCCTGCAGGTCTACACCGAGCAGACTGCTCCGGTGGTGGACTTCTACGCCGGCCGGGGCACCCTGGCCCGCGTCGATGGCGTCGGCGAACTGGACGAGATCGAAGCCCGCATCCTGGCGGCGATCAAGCGCTGACCCTCGTGGCCGGTTTATGCCGGCCACCGCAGGCGCAAAAAAACAGGCCTGATCCGCGAGGATCAGGCCTGTTTCGTTTCATAGGTGCCAGCAAAGGGCTTGCTCAGGGCCCCCACAGCATGAGCTCCCTTGGGGATGGCCTCTTGGGGAGTAGGACCGGTTCGGGTACTGCGGCTGGCATCCTGAATTGTGTCCGGGTTCACAGAACATCGCTATCAGGAATTCCCTGACATGTGGCTGGAGTTTTCTCACAGCAGCTGTAGGGGTTCTCTTACCCCGGTGCTGACAATGGCCCTATACAGCCGTGATCGGTCACAATCCCCGGTCATGAGCAGCGTACATATCCTTGCAATCGCCGGCACCTTCATGGGTGGCGTGGCCGCCCTGGCGCGGGAACTGGGCCATACGGTCAGTGGCAGCGACCAGGCCATCTATCCGCCGATGTCGACCCAGCTCGAGCAGCTGGGCATCACCCTGGACCAGGGCTACCGCGCCGACAGCGTGCCGGAGGGCACCGGGCAGGTGGTGATCGGCAACGCGCTGTCGCGCGGCAATCCTGCCGTCGAAGCGGTCCTGGACGTAGGCCAGCGCTACATTTCCGGCGCCCAGTGGCTGTCCGAGCAGGTCCTGCCGGGCCGTGACACCCTGGCCGTGGCCGGTACCCATGGAAAAACCACCACCACCACCATCCTGACCTGGCTGCTGGAGAATGCCGGTCGCTCCCCCGGCTTCCTGATCGGCGGCGTGGCCGAGGACTTCGGCGTGTCCGCCCGCTTGGGCCAGGGCCGCGAGTTCGTTGTCGAAGCCGACGAGTACGACACCGCGTTCTTCGACAAGCGCAGCAAGTTCGTGCACTACCGGCCGCTGGTGGCGATCCTCAACAACCTTGAATACGACCACGCCGACATCTTCCCCGACGTGGCGGCGATCCAGCGCCAGTTCCATCACCTGGTGCGTACCGTGCCGGCGCGCGGCCGCCTGATCGTCAATGGCGAAGACGCGCACCTGGCCGAAGTGCTGGCGATGGGCTGCTGGACCCCGGTCGAACGCTTCGGCTTCGACCCCGCGCTGGAATGGCATGCCGAGCTGTTGGCCGCCGATGGCAGCGCGTTCCGCGTCCATCATCGCGGGCAGGCGCTGGGTGATGTGCACTGGTCGCTGCTGGGCCGGCACAATGTGCTCAATGGCCTGGCTGCGCTGGCCGCTGCGCACGCCGTGGGTGTCGCGCCGGCCGAGGTGATCCCGGCGCTGGCGCGCTTCCGCAGCGTCAAGCGGCGCATGGAAGTGATCGGCAACCACGATGGCATCACCGTCTACGACGACTTCGCCCATCACCCGACCGCGATTGCGACGACCCTCGAAGGGCTGCGTGCCAGGGTCGGTGATGCCCGCATCGTGGTGGCGATGGAGCCGCGCAGCAATTCGATGCGGTTGGGCGCTCACGCACAAGCACTGGCACCGTCCTTGGCACTCGCCGATGAGGTGGTGTTCCTGCACCGCCCGGAGCTGGCCTGGGATGCGGCAGCGGTGATCGCGGCGGTGCGCGGACAGGCGCATGCTGTGGCCGACACCGATGCGCTGTTGGCGCAGCTGCAGGCCGACGTGCGCAGCGGCGACCATGTGGTGTTCATGTCCAACGGCGGCTTCGACGGCGCGCCGCGCCGCTTCCTTGCAGGGCTGCAGGCACGATGAGCAGTGAGGGTTCGCTGCCGCTGTTCCCGCTGCATACGACGCTGCTGCCGGGCGCGGCCATCGGCCTGCGGGTCTTCGAGCCACGCTACCTGGATCTGGTGCGCGAAACCGGCCGCAGCGGTGAAGGTTTCGGTGTCTGCCTGATCCTGGAAGGAAACGAAGTGGGAGCGCCTGCAACGCCGGCCGCCTTCGGCGTGCAGGTGAAGATCGAGGATTTCGATGTCGGTGCCGATGGCGTGCTGCAGCTGCGATTGCGCGGCACCCGTCGTTTCCACGTCGAGCGCACGCGCGTGCGCGACAACGGGCTGGTGGTTGCCGATGTGCGCTGGTGCGATGAGGATCCCGATGACGAACTGCGTCCGCAGCATGCGCTGCTGGCGACGGTACTGGACCACATCATCGAGCAGGCGGGCACGGCGTTCGCACCGGCCTCGCCGGCCTTGATGGACCAGGCCAGCTGGGTCAGCTGGCGGCTGGCCGAGCTGCTGCCGCTGAGCGAACAGCAGCGCCTGCAACTGCTGCAGCTGGACGACCCGCACCAGCGCCTGCAGYAGCTGCTGGGCTGGATGCCGTAAAAACCGGCCGTCGTGCTCGCCGGGCATGACCCGGCGTCGTCGGTAGATGCCAACCGTGGTTGGCAGCCTTTCCCGAAAGCGCCAACCAAGGTTGGCGACTACCAGAGCGGAGCAGTCGCGCCGGGCCATGCCCGGCGGCTTCGTTACGGCGTGGCGGTCTTCAACCGCAGTACCGGCAGCCCGGTCTCCGGCTGCACATCCTCGCGCTGCGGCAACGACTGCACCGCTTCCTTGACCGCATTCAACGCCGGGTCGATGCCTCGCACCGGGTGCCACATGCCGATCCACTGGAAGTGGCGCTCGTAGCGCAGGGTCTGTGCGCTGCCCAGCCACAACGGGGTGTCGCCCGGCTGCAGCTGCGCCGGCGCCTGCCACAAGCGCAGTACGTAACGCTCGTCGGCCTGCGCGCCCTGGCGCACCATCAGCAGCGCTTCAACGCGCGTATCCAGTGTCGCCGGCAGTACCGGCAGTTCATTGGCGCCGGTGTTCTTGTCCAGCATCAGCAGCGCTTCCTGCCAGCCGGCCTGGGCCTGTACCTGCCAGCCGCGCGCTTCCAGCTGCGCCTGCAGCGGCGGCAACGGACCGGCCACCTGCACGTCCAGTGGCCAGCGCTGGTCATCGTCGAATTCGTTGCGACGCGCCGGCAGCTTCGCCCAGTCGTGCTGCCACCAGGCCTGCGCGTCCATCGCCAGCGGCGCCGGCAGGGTCGGCTCGAAGCGTTCCAGCTTGATGGCGATGTTGCGCGGCGCGTACCACATCGCCGCCACCACGAAGACGCCGTAGAACAGCCATGCCACCGGCTTTACCCAGAACGAGCGGTTGAAGCGGCGGCGGTAGGCGATGCCCAGCACCAGCAGCCAGAAGGTGCCGAACAGCATGCCGCCGATGACATCGCTCAGCCAGTGCGCGCCCAGGTACAGGCGCGCAAAGCCGATCAGGCTGACCACGATGCCCGACACCAGGTAGGGCCAGACGCGGGTGCGGCCGGGCATTTCGCGGGCGATCAGCACCGCGAAGAAGCCGAAGGTGATGGTGGCCATGGTCACCGACACCGACGGGAAGCCGAAGCCGCTGCTGGCATCGATCGGGCGCACCACATCGACGGTGGTACCGAGCAGTTTGGTCAGGGCCAGGCCGAAGGCCAATGCGGCCAGCCAATGGGCGGCCGCCATCCAGCGCCGGCGCCAGATCAGATAGCCCAGCGCGGCAGCGGTTGCCGGCAGCAGCACCTGCCATGCGCCAAGCGAGGCCAACGCGGCCATCGGGTAGTCGGCCAGCGGATTGCGCAGGGCCAGCATCGCCTGGTGCACCAGCAGGTCCACCGCCAACGGCTCGCCATGGGCGACCACCACCGTCAGCAGCGCGAACCAGCCCCAGCCCAGCAACAGCAGCATCAGCGCCAGCATCGCCAGCGGCACCGATTCGCGGCGCTTCGGGTCGAGCACGCCCACCGTGTAGCGGCCCAGCGTCGGGTGCCGGTTGGACCAGTCGAGCAGCCGCGCCAGCCAGCTGTCCATGCGCGCGGCCGACCAGCGATAGCCGTACAGCACGATGGCCCAGACCAGGCTGAGGATCACTGCCAACAAGCCCACCACCACTACCAGCCGGCCGGCAACGGCAGCGACGGCATCATAGGCTTCGCCAAGAATCCAGCCCGGTGCCAGGAACAGCACAGCCCAGGAAATACTGGCGATGCCACTGGCCTGCACGTAACGGCTGGCGGGCATTTTCATCATGCCGGCAATGGCGGGCACGAACGGCCGGATGGCACCGACATAGCGGGCGATCAGGATGCTCTTGAACGCATTGCGGCGGAACAGATTCTCGCCCCGGTCAAGCAGCTGCGGGTAGCGGCTGAACGGCCAGACGCCACGCAGGCGGTCGCCCCAGCGCCGGCCTATCCAGTAGCTGATGCCATCACCGGCGAACGCACCCAGCGCCGCGGCGGCAACCGCATACGGCCCGGAGATCTGGCCCAGGCCGATGAACACGCCAACGGCGAACAGCAACGGCAGCGCCGGCACGATGGCGCCAAGAATGATGACCGCATCGCAGAAGGCGATCAGAAAGATGACCGCACCCGCCAACACGGGATGAGCGGCAATCCACGCGAGGGTGGCGTCGATCCATGAAGAGTCCATTGTCCGATTATAGGGGCGTGAAGGTGACTGGTTCCCAGCCGCTTGGTGACCGATTGCAACCGGCGTCATCGCCTAGAATGTCGCCATGCCTGTATCCAATGACGCGCCAACGCATGCACTGAAGGCCGACAGTTTCGGCCGGATCCTCCTCGTGCAGGGGCCTGAAGGCCCCTTCGTGCGCCGCGATCTGGGGGCCACGCCGCTGTGGCTGCGGTTGCCAGCGTGGTGGTTGGCGCGACGCGAAGCGCGTGCATTGCGCCACATCCATGGCATGGCCGACGTGCCGCAACTGCTGGACTGGGATGGCCGCCACCTCGACCGCAGCTTCATGGCCGGCGATGCGATGTACCAGCGCCCGCCGCGCGGTGATGTGGCCTGGTTCCGCGCCGCACGCCGCCTGCTGCAGCAGCTGCATCGGCGCGGTGTGGCCCACAACGACCTGGCCAAGGAAGCCAACTGGCTGGTGACCGAGGACGGTCGACCGGCCCTGATCGACTTCCAGCTGGCAGTGATAGGCGACCCGCGCTCGCGCTGGATGCGACTGTTGGCGCGCGAGGACCTGCGCCACCTGCTCAAGCACAAGCGCATGTACTGCCGGGAGTCGCTGACGCCGGTGGAGAAGCGCGTGCTCAAGCGCACCTCGTGGGTACGCGATCTCTGGTTCGCCACCGGCAAGCCGGTCTACCGCTTCGTCACCCGCCGCATCCTGCATTGGGAAGACAACGAAGGGCAGGGCCCCAAGCCGTGAGCGCCCAGCTGAGCGAAGGCAGCGTGCTGCGTCCGCAACTGCCGGGTGCCGATTTCGTCCATGCCTGCCAAGAGGCGGCGCCGCGCAACGGCCGTTCGGCGCTGCAGGCCTACCGCGATATGGCCGCGACGGTGCCCGGCTGGTTCGATGGACTGATGGCGCTGCGCAACAGGGGCATGCGGCTGCTGGGCATGAAGGATCTCGGCTCGCTGCGCGGAGTGCAGCAGACCGCCGATCCGCAGCGCGGGCAACGCCTCGGCATCTTCACCCTGCAGGCGCTGGACGAGGATGCCATCGTGCTGGAAGACAACGACCGCCATCTGCGCGTGCAGCTGGCGCTGCAATGGCACGGCGATATGTTGGAAGTGGCGACGGTGGTGCACACCCACAACGCGTTCGGCCGCCTGTACATGCTGCCGGTGGCACCGGTGCATCGATGGATCGCGCCGCACCTGCTGAGCAAGCAGGTGCGCGGATATCAGTAGATCCACGCCATGCGTGGATGCGCGTTGCCGCATGGCGCGGCAAACCCCTACGGCGTCACCGGCACCACCTGCTGGCCGATGAAGTTGCGCTTGCCATCGAAGTCATAGCCGATCTGCAGCTGGCCCACGTCCGGGCACGCATGGCAGTCGCGCAGCGGCGTGCGGTACAGCAGGCGGATGCCGCCCCCATCCAGCGCCGCGGTACCCGCGGCCTGCGCCGGCGCGAACGGCGTGGCCTGCGGATGCGCCTTGAGCACCTCCTGCACGCCGGGATCGGCGCGCAGCGTGTCGTCCAGCTGCACCGCATCCACGTCGATACGCTTGCCTGCGGCATCGACCAGGCGCGTGCCTTCATTGGTATTGGCGCGGAACGGATACTCGACGGTGGCCACGCCCAGGCCGTCGTGTTCATGCCAGGCGGTCACGTAGGCCAGTTCGCCACCGGTGGACAGCTGCTCGGCCGCAGTGACCGCATCGGCACTGGCCCCACCGGACCGCATCGCATCGCGCAGGCAATCGCGGGTGGCCGCGCTGTCGCCCTGACGGCAGGCGTTGAGGTCACCATCCCAGACAACGGCCTCGCTCCAGCGCAGCTTGCCATCACCGGTGGCCTTGTCGACGCTGGCGGCGTCATCCTTGGCCGGCGCGCTGCCGGGTTCGGGCGAGCGGCCCTGGCAGGCGGTGAGCAGGGCCAGGCCCAGGGCAGGCAACAACAGGCGGGAACAGCGCATGGCATGGACCTCGTGCAGTGACCGGGGCGCCAGTATCGTCAACGTGCGGTGAACTCCGCGTCGGCGCGGCATACTAGCGGCTCATTGCATACGCTGGAGTGTGGAACGTGGGCAGTCTGCAGGGCAAAACCCTTTTCATCACCGGTGCCTCGCGTGGCATCGGCCTGGCGATCGCGTTGCGCGCCGCGCGTGACGGCGCCAACGTCGCCATTGCCGCCAAGTCGTCGGTGCCCAATCCGAAGCTGCCGGGTACCATCCACAGTGCTGCCGAGGCCGTCATTGCAGCCGGTGGCCAGGGCCTTGCGCTGAAGTGCGACATCCGCGAAGAAGACCAGGTGCAGGCGGCCGTTGCTGCCGCCGTGGACACCTTCGGTGGCATCGACATCCTGGTCAACAACGCCAGCGCCATCTGGTTGCGCGGCACCATGGACACGCCGATGAAGCGCTTCGACCTGATGCAGCAGGTCAATTCGCGCGGCAGTTTCCTGTGTGCGCAGGCCTGCCTGCCGTACCTGCTGCAGGCGCCGAACCCGCATATCCTGACCCTCGCGCCGCCGCCGAGCCTCGAGCCCAAGTGGTGGGGCGCGCATACCGGCTACACGCTGGCGAAGATGGGCATGAGCTTTGTCACCCTCGGCCTGGCCGCCGAGTTCGGTCCGCAGGGCGTGGCGGTCAATGCGCTGTGGCCGCGCACGGTCATTGCGACCGATGCGATCAACATGATTCCGGGCGTGGACGTCGGCGGCTGTCGCACGCCGCAGGTCATGGCGGATGCTGCACATGCGGTGCTGGTGCGCGAGGCGGCCGGTTTCCACGGCCGTTTCCTGATCGATGACGAGGTGCTGGCCGAAGCTGGCGTGACCGATCTTTCCGGGTATGCGGTGGATGCGTCGCGTCCGTTGCTGCCGGATCTGTTCCTGGATTGAGCCAGCCGGTAGGGAAAGGCCGATGGCTGCCGCCTTCGGCCCGCTGCGCTAGAATGCGCGGCTGTAATCGTTTTCAACAGGGATGTGAGCCCATGTCACGTACTCTTTCCATCGCGGCACTGGCCGCTTCGCTGTCGCTTCTTCTGGCTGCCTGTGGTGGCAAGGCGCCCGCAACCGACGGCGACCCGGGTTCCGCCGGCAAGCCGGAGGCCAGCACGGCATCGGCTGACGCCCAACAGCAGTTGACCGCAAAGCTCAACGCCTACATCGGCTGCTTCAACGCGCTTGATTCGAAGACGCACAGCAGCATCCAGACCTACACGCGCTGGATCAAGGACGTGGACGCCGGCCCGAGCGGGCGCGAGACGAACGTGTACGGACCATTCGAGATCGGCGATTACGACATGAAGCAATGCGACGCCCCCGTGACGGAGGCGATCGCTGCCAAGCCGGCGCTTGCCGATCTCGATGCCGCTGCCGGCCACTACCAGCAGGCGCTGAAGGCGCTGGTGCCGATCAGCAAGGAAGCCCACGACTACTACGAGCGTCAGGACTTCGAAGACGACAAGTTTGCCAAGGGCAAGCAGCTGCACGCGCCGTTGATGACCGCCTTCAAGGATTTCGTGGTTGCCAGTGAAACATTCAACACCGAACTGGAGCGCCAGAACGACGCTGCCCAGCGCGAACAGCTCAAGGCGCTGGAGCAGGCCGAAGGACGCACCCGCGAGTACTACCGACTGGCGATGATGCTGGAAGCGAAAGCGATCATGGAGATGATGGGCGAGGACGACTTCGACGTGGCCCGGGCACGGGAGCGGCTGGACGCCTTCAACCGCATTTCCGACGAAGCGCATGCCAAAGTGGCCGATCAGGAGCCGGGCAAGCTGGACTGGAACAGCTTCGAACGCGAGGCCGAGAACTTCCGCCGCGAAGGCAAGGAGCGCCTGCAGCGCGTCAGCGCGAACACGCCCTACACCGACTTCGAACGACGCATGCTTGATTCGCCCTCGATGGCGCCGAGCGGCTCGGCCGGGCGACTGCTGCACATCTACAACGCACTGGTGTTCCAGAGCAACCGCCAGTAATCCGGGGCGCTGCACCCACTTCTGTCGCATTCGAGCAGGCTGATTGCGACGTGAAGGATGGGGTGCCCCGTCGTCTCGATGGCATCGGCGTCCGCATATGCGGGCTGTTCCACCGCGCGCGCGAATGTGCGCCGTCTCATATCTGCAAGGAACCGGTTTGAATTCTTCCGCGCGTGTACTTTCTCTGCTTATGCTCGGCGCTGCCGCCGCCCTCGCTGGTTGCAACGGATCGGCAGGACTGCCGGTGGCCGATCCGGGCCTGCAGAAGATCAACGCCTACATCGAGTGCTACAACGGCGTCGAACAGCCCATCCACGAGGGCTTCCAGACCTATACCGGCTGGATCAAGGATCCCGAAGCGGGGCCGACGGGCAAGGAAGCGCAGCCGCGCTCGCCGGGCAAGGTGCTGTCGCATCGTGTCGAGTACTGCGGCCAACCGCTGACCGATGCGTTGGCCCGGACGCCGGCCACGCCGCTGGATGAGCCGGTGCGGCAGTACCAGGCGGCCTTCCAGTCGTTGTATGCGCTGATCGAACGCGCTGATGGCTATTTCACCCGTGAGGACTATCGGCGCGACAACGGCGAAGGGATGCGCGCCCAGCATGCGCCGCTGATGCAGGCCTACGCTGACTTCTTCAAGGCCAGCGAGGCCCTGGACGCGGCGCTGGAGAAGAACGAGGAGGAACGCCGTGCCGCGCAGCTCAAGCAGATCGAAGCGGACGAAGGTCGTTCACTGGCGTACTACCACCTGCGCATCATCGGTGACGGCAAGCGCCTGGCACTGTCGCTGCAGGGAGAGGCGCCGGACCTGCAGGTGGCGCGCACGCAGCTGGCCGACTACCAAGCGCTGGTCAAGGAAATGCAGGATGCAGGGGTGGGTAGGGACAACCCGCTGTGGGCACATGTACAGCGGTCGACGGACGTGCTGATCCGGGATGCCGGGCGCCGCGTCGAGCGCCTTGCATCAGGCAAGGCATTCACCGAACGTGAGCGCGAGGAAGAACGGACATCCAGTGGCCGTGTCGGATCGGCGCCTGCGGGCTCGGAGGCGGCAGTGATGGCCGCCTACAACGATCTGGTGACCACCAGCAATCGCATGAATTGAGCCAGTGGGTCGACTGCGATGGATGGATGCGGGATGCCGCATTCGTCCATCGCGCGGATCTGCTGTGTGCCTTTGGTGGGGCTTCATCCACGCATGGCGTGGATCTACTCCGCTGGCTTCGGTGGGGCCGGCCGTCGGCTGGGCTCATCGTCAGTGGCTGAACGTATCCGGCAGCGGTCCGCCACACTTGCGGCAGTGCCGCGCATCCGGCTCGTGGCCCTCCAGCCCGCAGTGCGGGCAGCCACGTGCATCGCGGCGCGCGGCCAGCTCGGCATCGCGCATGGTGCTGGCCAGTTCGGCGGTGTAGATGCCGGTGGGCACGGCGATGATGCTGTAACCGATCAGGATCAGCACCGAGGTGACGAAGCGGCCGAGCACGGTCTGCGGCACGATGTCGCCGAAGCCGACCGTGGCCATCGTCACCACTGCCCAGTACATGCTGCTGGGAATGCTGGTGAAGCCATGGTTCGGTCCCTCGATCACGTACATCAGCGTGCCGGCGATGATGGTGATGGTGACCACCGTGAACAGGAACAGCAGGATCTTGCGCCGGCTGCGCCACAGCGACTGCATCAGCACGCCGCTTTCTTCGATGTAGCGGGTCAGCTTGAGGATGCGGAACACGCGCAGGATGCGCAGTGCGCGCACCACCAGCAGGCTCTGCGCACCGGGAATGAACAGCGACAGGTAGGTCGGCAGGATCGAGGCCAGGTCGATGATGCCCCAGATGCTCACCGCGTAGCGCAGCGGGCGCTTGACCACCACCAGCCGCAGCACGTATTCGGCGGTGAACAGGATGGTGAAGCCCCATTCCAGCACGTACAGCCAGTCGGCATGGGCGATGTGGAAGCGCTGCACGCTGTCGAACATCACCACCAGCACGCTGGCGATGATCGCGTAGACCAGCAGCAGGTCGAAATTGCGCGAGGGCCGGCTGTCGTGGCGGTAGATGATGTCGAACCACCGGCGGCGCCAGCCGGTCTCGGTGGCGGGGTTCAGCTGGGGGGCGGAAAACGGTCGCATGCGTGCATTGTGCCGCACGGGTTCCAGCGCGAGAATGGGCATTCCTGAACCCTGCTGACCGCCATGACCGCCGCTACCGATCCGCTGATCTCCCTGTCGCACTACTACCTGCCGGTGTACAAGCCCCGCCAGGTGGTGCTGGAGCGAGGCCAGGGCGCCCGCGTGTGGGACAGCCAGGGCCGTGAGTTCATCGATCTGGCCGCGGGCATCGCCGTGTGCGGCCTGGGCCACAACGACCCGGACCTGGTCGCCGCGCTGGTCGAACAGGCCGGCAAGCTGTGGCACACCAGCAACGTGTTCTACAGCGCGCCGCCGCTGCACCTGGCCGAGGAACTGGTGAAGGCCAGCCGCTTCGCCGAGCGCGTGTTCCTGTGCAACTCCGGCGCCGAAGCCAACGAAGTGGCGATCAAGATGGTCCGCAAGTGGGCCTCCAGCCAGGGCCGCCCGGCCGACAAGCGCGTGATCATCACCTTCCGCGGCAGCTTCCACGGCCGCACCATGGGCGCGGTGACCGCTACCGCCCAGCCGAAGTACCAGGAAGGCTACGAGCCGCTGCCGGGGGGCTTCCGCTACATCGACTTCAACGATGAAGTGCAGCTGGAAACGGCGATGGCCGCTGGCGACGTGGCGGCGGTGATGCTGGAGCCGATCCAGGGCGAGGGCGGGGTGATGCCGGCCAAGTCCGGTTTCCTCAAGCGCGTGCGCGAACTGTGCGACCAGCACAACGCACTGCTGGTGCTGGACGAGATCCAGGCCGGCATGGGCCGTACCGGTACCTTGTTCGCGCATTGGCAGGATGACGTGGTGCCGGACATGGTGACCCTGGCCAAGGCACTGGGCGGTGGTTTCCCGATCGGCGCGATGCTGGCCGGCCCGAAGGTGGCCGAGACCATGCAGTTCGGTGCCCACGGCACCACCTTCGGCGGCAATCCGCTGGCCGCGGCCGTCGCCCGCGTGGCGCTGCGCAAGCTGGCCTCGGCCGAGATCGCAGCCAATGTCAGCCGCCAGTCGAAGGCGCTGCGCGATGGCTTTGCCCGCATCAACGATGAGTTCACGGTGTTCAGCGAGGTGCGCGGTCGCGGCCTGATGCTGGGTGCGGTGCTGAGCAAGGAGTTCGCTGGCCAGGCCGGTGCCATCCTCGACCACGCTGCGGAGCAGGGCCTGTTGACCCTGCAGGCTGGCCCGGACGTGCTGCGCTTCGTGCCGTCGCTGAACATCACTGACGAAGAAGTGGCCGAAGGCCTCAAGCGCCTGCGCGCGGCGATTGCCGCGTTCGTCGCCGCGCGCTGATCATTGACCAAGGTAGCGCCGGGCCATGCCCGGCGTTGCTTTTCCGCTGCGCTCGTCGCGCATGGCCCGGCGCTACCGCACCCCGTAGCGCTTCAGCACCTTCCCCAGTCCGCGTCCGTCCTGCACGGTTTCCGCGTGCAGGCCCGCTGCGCGTGCACCGCGCACGTTGACGAACAGGTCATCGACGAACAGCGTGTGCGCCGGTGCCACCTCGAGGGCTGCGAGCGTGCGCAGGAATACCTCCGGTGCAGGCTTGCGCAGGCCGAAGTCCGCGCTGCAGAACACCCGGCCCTGCAGCTTGGGAAACAGCTCCGGCAGCAGCGTCGGCAGCGCCTGCGTCATCAAGGCACCATTGTTGGTCAGCACCGCCATCGGCACCCGCAGGGCGTTCAGCCGTTGCAGCACGGCGTGCTGCGGGTGGCTGGCCGCGTGCCGTGCGGCGATCCAGGTGTGCAGCGTTACCGTTGTGCCGAGCCGTTCGCCAAGCTGGGCCAGATAGCGCTCGCCATCCAGCGCACCGCTGTCGTGTGCCGCTTCGAGCCCGCTGTCGTACAGCGCGGCCTGCACGTGCGCGGTCGGCACGCCCAGCGCCTGCGCCAGATGCAGCACGCGCTGTGCGCGCTGGTAGTGCAGCAGCACGCCATCAACATCGAGCAGGAGAAGATCGATCCGCATCGGTCGAGCATGCCATTGCCGTATCCGCACGCAAACCCTGGACCACCACTGCGACACACGGTCGCAGCCGGGTGGCCAGGTGTCTGCCTAGAATGACCACCGAACCTGCAGGAGACGCGACGATGAAGGCTTGGATGGTAGCGGTGGGGCTGGGTGCGCTGATGCTGGCGCCATCGGCGATGGCGCGCGTATGTGCGGTGAGCATCGACAGCACCGACCAGATGAGCTTCAGCAGCCGGGAGATCAAGGTGGCTGCCGATTGCAGCGAAATCGACCTGACCCTGCGGCACACCGGCAGGCTGGCCGCCACCGCGATGGGCCACAACTGGGTGCTGACCCGCACCGCCGACTACCAGCCGGTGGCGATGGCGGGCATGCGCATGACCTTGGCCGACAGCTACCTGCCGAAGGCCGACAAGCGCGTGCTGGCCCACACCAAAGTGATCGGTGGTGGCGAGACCGCCCGCGTGCGTTTTTCCACGAAGGGCATGCAGAAGGGCGGCGATTACACTTTCTTCTGCTCGTTCCCCGGCCACTTCGCGATGATGAAGGGCAAGTTCGTCTTCGGTTGAGTGCGCAGCAGCCACGCATGGCGTGGCTCTACTCCAGAGACGCAGCTCAGTAGATCCACGCCATGCGTGGATGAAGCACATCGATCCAGTAGATCCACGCCATGCGTGGATGAGGGCAGGCAGTGCCGACCAAGGTCGGCACCTACCAGGCCTGGATTCAGCCCTTGGCCGCCTTGAACGCCACGCGTGCCGCTGCCAGCGTGGCCTCGATCACGGCATCATCGTGGGCGCTGGACAGGAAACCGGCCTCGTACGCCGACGGTGCCAGGAACACGCCCTGGTCCAGCATCGCGTGGAAGAAACGGTTGAACGCGGGAATGTCGCAGGCCGTGGCCTGGGCGTAGGTCTCCACCTTCTCAGCGGTGAAGAACAGCCCGAACATCGCGCCCACCTGGGTGGTGGTCACCGCTACGCCTGCATCGGCGGCGGCGGCTTCCAGTCCCGCACACAGGCGGGCGGCGCGCGCGCTCAGGTCGTCGTGGAAACCCGGCTGCTGGATCAGCTCCAGCATGGCCAGGCCGGCGGCCATCGCCACCGGGTTGCCGCTGAGCGTGCCGGCCTGGTAGATCGGGCCAGCGGGCGCGATCTGCTGCATCAGCTCGCGGCGGCCGCCGTAGGCGCCCACCGGCATGCCGCCGCCGATGATCTTGCCGAAGGTGGTCAGGTCCGGGCTGATACCGTAGTGCGCCTGCGCACCGCCAAGGGCAACGCGGAAACCGGTCATCACTTCGTCGAAGATCAGCAGCGCGCCATGCTGCGTGCACAGCGCGCGCAGGTGCTGCAGGTAGCCTTCGCGGGGCGGAATGCAGTTGGCGTTGCCCACCACCGGCTCGATGATCAGGCCGGCGATCTCGCTGCCGCGTGCGTCGAACAGGGCGGTGGCCGCCTCGAAGTCGTTGTAGGGCAGGGTCAGGGTCAGTTCGCTCAGGCCGGCCGGCACGCCGGGCGAGGTCGGCACGCCCAGGGTCAGCATGCCGCTGCCGGCCTTGACCAGGAACGAGTCACCGTGGCCGTGGTAGCAGCCTTCGAACTTGACGATGCAGCTGCGGCCGGTGGCACCGCGCGCCAGGCGGATCGCCGACAGGGTGGCTTCGGTACCGGAGTTGACCATGCGCACCATCTCGCACGACGGCACCAGCCGGGTGATGGTCTCGGCCATGGTCACTTCCGCTGCGCACGGCGCACCGAAGGACAGGCCGTTGTCGATCGCCTTCTTCACCGCCTGGCGTACGGCGGTGTGGTTGTGGCCGACGATCATCGGGCCCCACGATCCCACGTAGTCGATGTAGCGGTTGCCGTCGACGTCGTACAGGTAGGCGCCGTCAGCGCGCTCGACGAAGAAGGGTTCGCCGCCGACCGACTTGAACGCGCGCACCGGTGAGTTGACGCCGCCAGGCAGCAATTCCTGGGCGCGGGAGAACAGGGCGTGGGACTGGTCGTGGTTCATGGGGTTTCCTGGGGGTTACTGCTGCGTATCGAATCGGGCGAGGTAGGCGCGCTGGGTCGCGACCGGGTCCTGCGCGGCGTAGATGCCGCTGACCACGGCCAACAGGTCGGCGCCGGCATCGATGATGGGACCGACATTGTCCGGGCTCAGGCCACCAATCGCCACCCGCGGCACGCCCAGTGCGGCGCTTTGCCGCAGCAGGTCGGGGTGGGCGCGGCTGCTGGTGACCTTGGTGGTGGTGGGGAAGAACGCGCCGAAGGCCACGTAGCTGGCGCCCGCCGCCACGGCATGCTCGGCGTTGGCCAGCTGGTCGTAGCAGGAGGCGCCGATGATGGCGTCCGGGCCGAGCAGGCTGCGTGCGGCGCCGATGTCACCGTCGGTGCCGCCCAGGTGCACGCCCGCCGCGCCGATGGCCTGGGCAAGCGCCGGGTCGTCGTTGACGATCAGCGGCACGCCGTGGGCGGCGCACAAGGCCTGCAGCGCCGTGGCCTGTTCCCGCCGCAGCGCATCGCTGGCGGTCTTGTTGCGGTACTGCAGCCAGGTGGCGCCGGCGGCAAGCAGCGGCGCGGTGCGCGCCAGCAGGCGGGCGGTATCGGGTTCATCCGGGGTGATCAGGTAGACGCCGCGGGGCGCCGGGGAAGCAGAAGTCATCGATGGCTACCGGTGAGTGGACCGCGATGGGACAATGGCGGCCCGTGAATCCAGCCCTGATTATCCGATGAGCGAAGCCACCCCCACCACCCTGCGTACCTGGATGTGCGTGGTCTGCGGATTCCTGTACCGCGAAGCGGATGGGCTGCCGGAAGAGGGCATCGCCCCGGGCACGCGCTGGGAAGACATTCCCGAGACCTGGACCTGCCCGGATTGCGGCGTGACCAAGGACGATTTCGAGATGGTCGAGATCGATTGATCGCAATTGCCGCCGGGCATGGCCCGGCGCTACCGGTCGGGCGGATCGTTGGTGGTGGGTGCGGACCGTTTGTCCGCACACCGGACAACCTCAATGCAGCCGCGGTACCGGTCCGCCCAGGTCGATCAGCTTCTCGCGCAGCCATTGCGCGTCGCTGGCCTCGGGGTTGCGCTTGAGGTACAGGCCCAGGTCGTTGCGCGCGCCGGCCAGGTAGTCCAGCTGCAGGTAGGCCAGGCCGCGATCGCGCAGGGCATCGTCCTGTTCGGGGGCGAGCTTGAGCAGGCGGTCGGCACTGCGCGCGGCACGATCCCACTCGCTGGCCTCGGCATAGACCCCATGCAGGTTGCGCAGCATGCGGATCAGGATCGCGCGGCTCGGTGCAGGATCGAGGATCTGCGCCAGCACCTGGTCGTCGGGCATCTGCCCGCCCAGGTGTGATTTGGCGCGTTCGCGCAGTTCGTCCACGTCCAGCGGCCGGCCACCATTGAACGGGTCCATCACCAGCACGCCATCGTCAACCGGCAGGCGCACCAGGAAATGACCGGGGAATGACACGCCGTCCAACGGAATGCCCAGCCGTCGCGCCACCTCCATCTGCACCAGTGCCAGCGAGATCGGATTGCCCAGACGGCGCTCGAAGACCTGGTTGAGGTAGCTGTTGCGCGGGTCGTAGTACTCCTGGTGGTCGCCGCTGTAGCCCAGCTCATCGAACAGATGCCGGTTGATGGCCGCCATCTTCAGCGGGCTGTGCTCGATGCTGTCCACCTCGGCGCGCAGGTGCTCGACGTGGCTCTGCACCAGCGCATCGTAGGTCGACGGCTGCAGATCGGGATATTCATCGCGCGCGATCAGCAGCGCGGTCGGCAGCAGTGGCAGCGCCTCGTCGTCGAAGTCGGCCAGTGCATCCCAGTCGGGGAGTGTGATCCGGTCCTGCATGTCCACAGACTGGCGGCAATCGCAGGCGGTTTCAAGCAGCGTGGCGTGAATTCATCATCCCCACGTGTCCCGATCCACGCATGGCGTGGATCTACCGTGTCGACCAAGGTCGACACCCACCAACAGCGGCAGGAAGCTGTCAGAGGTAGGGTGGTGTGGGCTTGCAGGACCGCAGGCGCCATGGATGGCGCCTACGAGCCCCCAGGGATGGGTTTACACGGCGTGTCCTGCAAGCCCACACCGCCCCACCATGCCTCGATAACCCAGCTCTTGCTTTTGATGTTGATTCGGCGGGTGCCGGGCGCAGCCCGGCCGCCCCCTACTTCTCGATGCCCGGGCCGAAGATCAGCTCGGTGCCATCCTTCAGCTTGAGCTTCTCCGCCTGGCCGGCATTGAGTTCCAGCACGAAGCGTGCCGGGCCACCGCTGGGGTAGGGCGGGCACATGTCACCGGCCGAGCACGGCGGCACGTCGCGCTGCTGGCTCACCAGCCGCCGCTCGCTGTCGAAGTACAGGATGTCCAGCGCGATCTTGGTGTTCTTCATCCAGTACGCCTGCATTTCCTCGCGGTCATGCACGAACAGCATGCCGTGGTCCTCGGCCATCTGGTCGCGGAACATCAACCCGCGCGCACGGGTTTCATCGTTGGTGGCCAGTTCAACGTCATAGCGCGCACCGTCAAGTTCCACCCAGTGGCGGGCAGCATCGGTGGCGCAGCCGGTCAGGGCCAGCAGCGGGAGCATCAGCAGTGAGCGCAGCAACGACATCGTCAGGGTCCTTCGAAAGGGTCAGAGCACGATCGGCGGCTCGCCGCCGACGATCACCACATCGGCACGGCGCCGTGCGAACAGGCCGACGCAGACCACGCCCGGCAGCTGGTTGAGCTCACGCTCCAGTTTTTCCGGATCGGTGATCTGCAGGTTGTGGATGTCCAGGATCTGGTTGCCGTTGTCGGTCACCACGCCCTCGCGCCAGGTCGGCTGGCCGCCGGTCATGTCGCGGATCTGGCGGGCAACCAGGCTGCGTGCCATCGGGATCACTTCCACCGGCAGCGGGAACCTGCCCAGCACCGGTACCTGCTTGCTCGGGTCGACGATGCAGACGAAGCGCTCGCTGGCCTCGGCGATGATCTTCTCGCGGGTCAGCGCAGCGCCGCCGCCCTTGATCAGGCACTTGCCGGGATCGCACTCGTCGGCGCCATCCACGTACAGCGACAGGGTGCCGGTGTGGTTCAGCTCGATCACCTCGATGCCATGCTGCTTCAGGCGCGCGGTGCTCTGTTCGGAACTGGACACCGCACCCTTGATGCGATGCTGGATGCGGGCCAGCGCATCGATGAAATAGGCGACGGTGGAACCGGTGCCGACACCGACGATCATGCCGTCTTCGACGTACTCGATGGCCTTTTCGGCGGCCAGGCGCTTGGCTTCAGACATTGCGGAGAGCTCTCAGGCAGGGAATCAGGATTTCTTTTCCAGCGACAGCAGCAGCTTCCACTGCGCAGCGGTCACCGCGAACACCGACAGGCGGTTGCCCTTGGCAACCAGCGGGAAGCCTTCGCCGAGTTCCTCGGCATGCAGCTTGATCTCGTCCAGCGCGATCACCTGCTTCAGCTTGCGGTCGAAGGCCACGTCCACCAGCATCCAGCGCGGGTTCTCGCGCGTGCTCTTGGGATCGTGGTAGTCGGATTTCGGGTCGAACTGGGTGTCGTCCGGGTAGGCCGCGCTGGCCACCGTGGCCAGGCCGACGATGCCGGGCACCTTGGTATTGGAGTGGTAGAACAGGATGCCGTCACCGACCTGCATGCCATCGCGCATGAAATTGCGCGCCTGGTAGTTGCGCACGCCGTTCCAGGGTTCAACCTTGACCTTGGCCAGGTCGTCGATGGAAAAGGCGTCCGGTTCGGACTTCATCAGCCAGTAGCGCTTGCGGGCGGTCATGCGTTCACGGGGGCAGCGGAAGGGAGCAGGGTGCCGGCTTCAGTGCAGATCGCATCCACCGGCACGTCCCAGGACGCCACCGGCAAGGACTCGACCTGCTGCACCGAGAATGCCGCGCCGACCAGCCAGGGTGGCGCCGGCCGATCATGGCGGAAGGCGAAGCTGCGATCATACCAGCCACCTCCCATGCCCAGCCGCCGGCACCGTGCGTCGAAGCCCACCAGCGGCGTCACCACCAGTGCCATCTGCGCCGGTTCCAGCGTGTCTTCGAGGGCGATGTCCGGTTCGGGAATGCCGTAGCGGTTGCTGGTCAACGGTTGGCCGGGGCGCCAGGGCGCGAAGCGCAGCACGTCGCCGTGCAGCACCGGCAGGCAGTAGGTCAAGCGATCGGGCAGCTGCAGTTGCCAGCGGTGCAGGGCGATTTCGCCATCCAGCGCCCAGTAGCCGGCCACGGCGCCTTCGCGCGGGGCGAACGGCAGCGCCAGCAGCGCATCGGCCAGCGATTCGGCAGCGGCGATACGGGCGGGGGCGGAAAGGTCGCGGCGGCGTTGCCGCAGGTCGTGGCGCAGGGCCTGTCGCGGGTCGGTCATGGCAGCGTGCGGCAAGGATCAGCCGTCATTGTGCCGGAAAGAACAAGGGCGACGCCCGAAGACGCCGCCCTTGCTGGAATATTGCATTCTCCGCAATGTCGATGCATGCGAAACGACCTTGAACCCGGGGGCTCAAGTGGGAACGCTGGAGAACCATCGGGCTTCCCGCTGCAAGGCGGACCTGCACTCCCGGCGCTGTCGCGCTCCCGGTGTCGTTCTTAAGGGACAAGGCGAATGTTTGCACATGCCGTCGAGTACCGCAGAGAACGCGTCGCCATTATAGCTACCGCGCGTGATCTGGATAGGCCGTTCGTCGGCAACAGTGCGTGCCAATTCAGAAAAGAGAAGGCGCATTCCGCGCCCATCTCAGGTGCTGCTGTCGATCGCCCGGTCCAGGCGCCGGTTCAGGTCGGCCAGGGTCTGTTGCAGGGCGACCGCCTGGCGGGCGTTCTCATCGCGCAGCAGCTGCAGTTCGTGTGCCAGGTTGAGTGCCGCCAGCACCGCGATGCGGTCCACCGCGGCCATCCGGTTGCTGCCGCGGATCTCGCGCATGCGCGCATCCAGCAGGCGGGCGGCCGCCATCAGGCTGTCGCGTTCATCGCCACCAACGCCGACCGTGTATTCGCGGTCAAGGATACGGACGCTGACCGGTTCGGCACTCATGTGTGCTGCTCCAGGGATTTGAGCCGGGTGATCATCGCTTCCACCCGCGAACGCGCCTGCTCGTTCTTGGCCAGCAGCGTCGAGCGCTCGGCCACCAGCTGTTCCTGCTGGTGGCGCAGGCTGCGGTTCTCCTCGGCCAGCCGCTGGTTGCGGTCGAGCAACGCCTCCACACGGGCGGCGAAGGCCTGCAGCTGGGCAAGGGGATCGGCGGGTTCCATGCCCGCACGATAGGCAAGCCGGGTCAGGGCGGTCAAGCACTGTCGCAGCAGGGCCCGGCGGCTACGGAGAGCAGGCGGACACATTGCTACACTACCGGGCTCACGGGCGCGCGCGTGCGCGCTCCGCAGTTTCCCTTCCGAACGAGCCGCACGATGACCGAACTTCCCTCCGTCGACGACGTTACCCGCGCCAGCCAGGAACTGGGCCTGGGCGCCACTGCTGCCGAGCTGCATGGCGGGCTGTGCGGCTGGCTGGCCGCTGGCGGTGCTCCCGGCAATGATTGGCCGGCGCGCGTACTGGCCGACGACAATCTGCCGCAGGCAGCTGCCGACAGTGCGCTGGCGCAGTTGCTGGAGGCCACCATCAAGCAGCTGGAAGACCGGGACTTCGCCTTCGAGCTGCTGTTGACCGACAGCAGCGACGTGGCCGCGCAGGCGGACGCCATGTTCAGCTGGACCCGTTCCTTCCTGGGCGGCTTCGGCCTGGGCAGTGGCGGCCACCGGCCGGCCCTGTCCGAAGAAGGCGAGGAGGCGCTGAACGACCTGGCCAGCCTGGCCCGTGCCTCGAGCGAGGATTTTGAAGCGGGCGGTGATGATGACGACGAAGCCCTGTCGGAGATCGAGGAGTTCATCCGCGTGGCGGTGCTGCTGCTGCACGGTGACGTGGTGCTGGCCGCGCGCCATCGGCAGCGCCTGAACTGATGGATATCAAGCAGCGCACCGGCATCGCTGCCGGCGAGTACAAGCGTCGTCGCCGGCAGTTGATGGACATGGCGGGCGAAGACGCGATCCTGGTGCTGCCGGCGGCATCTGAGAAGGTGCGCAGCCTTGATACCCATTATCCGTACCGGCAGGATTCGGATTTCCAGTACCTGAGCGGCTTCCCGGAGCCGGAAGCGGTACTGGTGCTGATTCCCGGCCGTCGCCACGGCGAAGCGATCCTGTTCTGCCGCGAGCGCGATCCCGAGCGCGAAGCCTGGGATGGCGGTCGCGCCGGCCAGGACGGCGCCGTGGCGCAGTTCGCGATGGACGATGCCTACCCGATCACCGACCTGGACGACATCCTGCCGGGCCTGCTGGAAGGGCGTTCGCGGGTGTACTACCACTTCGGCCGCGATGCGGATTTCGACCTGAAGCTGATCGGCTGGGTGAACCGCGTACGTTCGCAGGTGCGCCACGGTGCGCAGCCACCGCATGAGTTCCTGGAACTGGGCCATCTGCTGCACGAGCAGCGGTTGTTCAAGTCCGGTGCCGAGGTGGCGTTGATGCAGCGTGCGGCCGACATCAGTGTGCTGGCGCATCGCGCGGCCATGCAGAGTGCGAAGGCGGGCATTCACGAGTACGAACTGCAGGCCGAACTGGAGCGGGTGTTCCGTGCCAACGACGCGGTACCTGCGTACTGCAGCATCGTCGGCGCCGGCCGCAATGCCTGCATCCTGCATTACCGCGACAACAACGCGCGTTCGCGCGACGGCGAACTGGTGTTGATCGATGCCGGCGCCGAGTACCGCGGCTACGCCAGTGACATCACCCGTACGTTCCCGGTCAATGGTCGTTTCAGCGCCGAGCAGCGCGCGCTGCATGATCTGGTGGGTGCCGCGCAGGCGGCGGCGCTTGCCCAGGCCAAACCGGGCGTGGCGTACGAAATGGGCCATCTGGCGGCGGTGCAGACCCTCACCGAAGGGTTGCTGCAACTGGGCCTGTTGAAGGGCACGCTGGAAAAGAATCTCACCGAAGGCTTGTACCAGCGCTTCTACCGGCACAAGACCGGGCACTGGATCGGGCTGGATGTGCACGATGTAGGCGACTACCGCCTGGCCGGCGATTCGCGCCTGCTGGAGCCGGGCATGGCGTTCACCATCGAGCCGGGGCTGTATATCGGCGTGGACGACACAACGGTGGAACCGCGCTGGCGCGGCATCGGCATCCGTACCGAAGATGACGTGCTGATCACCGACGACGGGCATCGGGTGTTGACCGAAGGGCTGGAACGCAGCGCCGACGAGATCGAAGCGTTGATGGCGGGGTAAGAGGGGTTTCGGCAGGGCTTGCAGCCCTGCACCTGCAGAGGCCACAGCCACAGCAACAGCAACAGCGGCATTCGGTGGGGGGCGGGGCACTGTGGGTTTGCGGGGCCGCCGCAAGTACGTCCTTGTAGGCTTGGTCGCCGCATCCATGCGGCTCACACCCCGCAAACCCACAGTACCCCGCCTTCGACAGTTTCCCGCGGCTGTTGGTAACGGCGGTTGTCGGCACGCGGAACTATT
>NZ_JBFTIX010000017.1:0-49915 GCF_056395105.1 Stenotrophomonas sp. 10L48
CCATAAACCCATCCCTGGGGGCTCGATGGCGCCTTGCTCGTGTGCGCTGTCCTGCGCACACGGCAAGACCGGGGTTGGGCGTCCTGCCCAACCCGCCCGAGGCATGCCTCGGGCCCATGGCGCCAACGGTCCTGCGTCGGGGGGATCACCCCCTCCTGACAGATCATCGCGCGCGGCCAGCAAGGTCAAGGGCAGAGCAAGAGCAAATGCACTGCTGCACATTGCTTTCTCCGCTTCGCCGCCCCTAAAAAAAACACCCCGGCCGAGGCCGGGGCGTGCCCATGGAGAGGGGCTTGGGCTCAGTACTGGGCGTTGACGGTCACGCCCGAGAAGGTGCTGTAGGCCTTCACCCGCACGTACCAGGTACCGGCGGTGGGGCTGTTGACGGTGCAGGTCTCGTTGTTGCCGCTCAGGTACGGGCGGCAGGTGTAGACGGTGTCGGTCGGGGCACTGCCCTGGCGCAGGTACAGGTCGGCATCACCGCTGCCGCCACTGATCGCCACGCGCAGCTGCGTGCTGCCAGCCGGGACGTTGACGGTATAGCTGAGCGATGCGCCGCTGGCTGCGCCGAGGCCGGTAACCGGCACGTTGTTCTGCAGCACGGTGCCACCCGGGTTGGGCGTGGTGCCGTTGATCGCGGCAGTCACCGCGGCATCGGCGTCGATGATGCCGGCGCCGCAACCACCCGAGCACGCACCCGGCAGCGGACGCGCGGTGCTCTTGATGATGCTTTCCACCTGCGCCGGGCTGAGCGGGCTCGGTGCCACCGACTGCATCAGTGCAACCACGCCCGCCACATGCGGTGCCGCCATCGAGGTGCCGTTGTAGGACGCATAGCTGGCGCTGCCCGGGGTGGTGGTGCCGCTGTTGAGGGTGGACAGGATGCTCTGGCCCGGTGCGGAGATGTCGATGCCGGTGCCGTAGTTGGAGAAGCTGGCACGCGCACCCGCCGAGGTGGTGGCCGCCACGGCGATCACGTTCGGGCAGTTGGCCGGTACCGCGCTGGAGACGTTGGTGTTGCTGTTGCCGGCAGCGACCACCACGGTGGTGCCGCGGCCGACCGCGCCGTTGATCGCGTTCTGGTAAGTGGTCGAGCAGCTGCCGCCGCCGCCCAGCGACATGTTGATGACCTCGGCCGGGTTGGCGTTGGCCGGCACACCGCTGACCGTGCCACCGGAGGCCCAGACGATCGCGTCGGCGATGTCGGAGGTGTAGCCGCCGCACTTGCCGAGCACGCGCACCGGCACGACCTTGGCGTTGAAGGCGGTACCGGCCACGCCGGTGCTGTTGTTGGTCACCGCAGCGACCGTGCCGGCCACGTGGGTGCCATGCCAGCTGGAGTTGGAGGCCGGAATGCCCGAGCCGCACTCGTTGGCGCCGTACCAGTCACCCTCATCGTTCGGATTGCTGTCACGGCCACCGCCATCGCGCGCCATCGCCGCGTCGCTGATGAAGTCATAGCCGGGCAGGATGTTGGCGTTGAGGTCGGCATGGTTGGTGATGCCGGTATCGATCACCGCCACGACCACACCGGTGCCGGTGGCCTTGTCCCAGGCCGGACGCACGTTGATCGAGGCGTTGGATGTACCGAAGCCCCATTGCTCGCTGAAACGGGTGTCGTTGGGGGTCAGCGTCGCGCGCATGATCTGGTCGACTTCGACGTATTCGACGTTCGGGTCGGCGGCCAGCTTGCGCATCAGCAGCTCGGATTCGGCCTGGTCCAGCGCACGGTCGGTCCTGACCACGGTGGAGCCGACGGCAAGCCTGCGGACCTGCTGCAGGCCCAGCGCGCGGCCCTGGCTGCTGGCGATGCCGGCAGCGGCCGTCTTCAGCGAAGAGGCCAGCGCGGTGGTGTTGGCCAC
Organism: Stenotrophomonas sp. 10L48; assembly: GCF_056395105.1. Classification (NCBI taxonomy): domain Bacteria; kingdom Pseudomonadati; phylum Pseudomonadota; class Gammaproteobacteria; order Lysobacterales; family Lysobacteraceae; genus Stenotrophomonas; species Stenotrophomonas sp. 10L48. Next base: position 1,863 of record NZ_JBFTIX010000017.1, read on the forward strand.
CGGCGCACTGCCGTCGCGGTACTTCACGATGAAGCGCTGGTGGGTCGGCGCGGACTGCAGGCCGCTGAGCTGGACATCACCGGCCAGCGCAGGCGTGGCCAGCAGCAGCGATGACAGGACGGACGCACCAAGGACCACCCACACACGACGCACACGCGGTTGCGTTACCTGGGACATCGGATTTCCCTTCTAATGGTAGGAATGCCGGAATCGGCAGAAGCACCGGCCTGAACCGTGGGCTGGCTTGCGATGGCGAGGTTCGGGTCCGGCGAGCCAGCGGATTCCCCTGACCATCCGCTGTGTTGATGACGCTAGTGGCTCAAACCGGACACCACAAGATTTTCAGCGTCTTTTCAGCAAGATGAAATGTTGGATCTGAGACTTTCCGGGTCGAGGGTTTGTGAAGGTGAAGGAACTTTCGCGTCAGCTGCACGTACCTGACTGCGGAATGTCCTGTCCCGCCATGTCTTTGCCGACATCGGCGAACAGCCGCCGGGCATGGCCCGGCGCTACCGTGGTACGCGTACATTCGCCGGGCATCGCCGCGCGCTGGCGGGAGCCGTTGATCCTGGTAGCGCCGGGCCATGCCCGGCGGACGTACGCCTGAAACGCAGAAAGCCCGTCGCGGGGACGGGCTTTCCGAAAAGTCACCGGGCATGGCCCGGCGCTACGCGTTCGCGTGGGCGATCAGCCCAGCTTGACCAGCCAGCCGTGGCGGTCCGGCAGGCGACCGTACTGGATGTCGGTCAGTTCCTTGCGCAGTGACATGGTCACTTCGCCGGCCGGCGCATTGATGTCGCCCACCGAGAAGCCTTCGCCCTTCAGCTGGCCGATCGGGGTGACCACCGCAGCGGTACCGCAGGCGAACACTTCGGCGATCTCGCCGGAGGTCACGCCCTGCTTCCACTCATCGATGGTGACCTTGCGCTCTTCGACCTTCATGCCGCGGTCGCGGGCCAGCTGCAGGATGCTCTCGCGGGTGATGCCCTCGAGGATGCTGCCGGACAGTTCCGGCGTGACCAGCGTGCCGTCCTTGTAGACCAGGAACACGTTCATGCCGCCCAGTTCTTCCAGGTACTTGCCTTCGACCGGGTCCAGGAACAGCACCTGCGAGCAGCCCTGTGCCTGCGCCTTCTGCTGCGGCAACAGCGACGCGGCGTAGTTGCCACCGCACTTGGCCGCACCGGTACCGCCCTTGGCCGCACGCGCGTACTCGGTGGACAGCCAGATCGACACCGGGGCGACGCCCTTGGCGAAGTACGGGCCAGCCGGGCTGGCGATGACGTAGTAACCGGCCTTGTGCGCGCCGCGCACGCCAAGGAACGCTTCATCGCCGATCATGAACGGACGGAAATACAGGCTCGACTCATCGGCCGACGGCACCCAGGCGCTGTCGACGGCGATCATCTGCTTCAGCGATTCGACGAAGATCTCCACCGGCAGTTCCGGCAGCGCCAGGCGCTGCGCCGAACGCTGCAGGCGGCGGCCGTTGGCATCGGGGCGGAAGGTCCAGATCGAACCATCGGCATGGCGGTAGGCCTTGATGCCTTCGAAGATCTCCTGGCCGTAGTGCAGCACGGCCGCGGCCGGGTCCAGCTGCAACGGACCGTAGGCGCGCACGTTGGCGTTGTGCCAGCCGGCATCCTTGTCCCAGCGCACTTCCACCATGTGGTCGGTGAAGTGCAGGCCGAAGCCCGGCTTCTCCAGGATCTGGGCGCGCTCTTCAGCGCTGCGCGGGTGGTCCGAACGGGTGACGGCGAAGCTGGGAATGGACTGGGACACCGGAGATTTCCTGTTCTGGTTGCGGGTAATGCCGGGCCCGCGTCACTGCGGGCCGTGGGTCAAAGCATGCCGGTTTCGAGCCGTGCGGCCTCGGACATCATGTGCTGGTTCCACGGCGGGTCGAAGACCAGCTCGACGTCGGCCTCGGCCACCGTCGGGATCATTTCAAGCTTGCTGCGCACGTCGTCGACCAGGATGTCGCCCATGCCGCACGCAGGCGCGGTCAGGGTCATCTTCACGTCGATCTCGCGCTGCCCTTCGTCGAGGTGCTTGATCTCCACCTCGTAGACCAGGCCCAGTTCGACGATGTTGACCGGAATTTCCGGGTCGAAACAGGTGCGCAGCTGCTGCCAGACCAGTTGTTCGACCTGCTCGTCGCTGGCATCGTCGGGCAGTTCCAGCGGTGCCGGCGCTTCCTTGCCGATGGCATCGCCATCCTTGCCGGCGATGCGGAACAGATTGCCCTCGACGAACACCGAATAACTGCCCCCCAGCGCCTGGGTGATGTACCCATAGCTGCCGGCGGGCAAGGTCACGGTGTCGCCCTGCGGGACCATCACGGCCTCGCAATCGCGTTCGAAGTGGACAGGTTCGCTGCTACGGGAATACATGGGGACCGATATGGGGCTGCGGCATAAGCCACGCAAGCGGTCATTCTAGCGTAGGCGCCCCGCCCTCGCCGGTGCACTGCGGCAAACCACAGTATCCTGTGGGCGACCTTCAGGAGCTTCGATGTCCTCCAATGCCGCACGCGCCAGGACCGTTACCTGGCTCTGGCCCTTCATGTTGTTGCTGGCGCTGGCCACCGCCCCCCTCGCCTGGATGCTGATCGCCCTGTTCACCGGCCGTCCGGTCGGCTGGATGGCGGTACTGACCGCCCTGGAACTGGTGTTCATGCTGCGTCTGGGCACGCTCGGTCCCGGCAAGCTGCGCATCGCCCTGGTCGTGCTGGGCACGCTGCTGGTGGCCGCGATCTCGAACTGGGCGATCGCCAGTGCCTGGATGGGCGGCTCGATGGGCCTGAACCCCTGGGACGCCTCGCTGCGGATGGGCCCGCACCTGGCCTGGACGCTGATCACCCTGGCCAATGGCGTGATCGAATGGCTGTGGCTGGCGGTGAGCGTCGCCGTAGGCGCCTGGCTGGCGCGTTGATCGCGCCGGTGATGCCCTGGTAGATCCACGCCATGCGTGGATGGGGTGGTTGGATCCGGGGTCAGAGCCCTTTCCTGCGGAAAGGGATCCGACCCCAACCCTCAATGCCCGCCGTCGAGCGCCTTCAGCTCGCTGACCAGCGACGCCGCTGCCTCGGCACCATCGCCGTACAGCATGCGGGTGTTGTCGGCATAGAACAGCGCATTCTCGATACCGGCAAAGCCGGTGCCCTTGCCCCGCTTGATCACCACCACGTTGCGGGCATTGACCACGTCCAGTACCGGCATGCCGTAGATCGGACTGGCCGGATCGGTGCGCGCCACCGGGTTGACCACGTCGTTGGCGCCGATCACCAGCACCACGTCGGTGGTGGCGAACTCGGGATTGATGTCGTCCATGTCCGCGATCAGGTCGTACGGCACCCCCGCTTCGGCCAGCAGCACGTTCATGTGCCCGGGCATGCGCCCGGCTACCGGGTGGATGGCGAACTTGACCTTCACCCCGCGCGTGATCAGCCGCTGCGCCAGCTCCCAGATCTTGTGCTGGGCCTGGGCCACGGCCATGCCATAGCCGGGCACGATCACCACGCGTTCGGCAAAGCCCATCATCGCCGCCACGTCGGCCGCTTCGATGGGCTTCTGCGAACCGGAAATCGCCTGCGCCTCACCACCGGCGCCACCACCGAAGTTGGAGAACAGCACGTTGCGGATCGGCCGGTTCATGGCCTTGGCCATCAACCGGGTCAGCAGGATGCCGGCCGCACCGACCATCATGCCGGCGATGATCAGCGCCTCGTTGCCCAGCACGTAGCCTTCGAACGACACCGCCAGGCCGGTGAACGCGTTGTACAGCGAGATCACCACCGGCATGTCGGCGCCACCGATCGGCAACGTCATCAACACGCCCAGCGCCAGTGCCAGCACGAAGAAGGCGACGATCGCCCAGGTGCTGAGCGTGCTGGCGGCGATGATGCCCAGCACCACCACGGCCAGCGCCACCAGCAGGTTCATCACCTGCTGGCCCGGCCAGGTCACGCGCTTGTCGAGGCGGCCATCGAGTTTGGCCCAGGCGATCACCGAGCCGGACAGCGACACCGCACCGATCGCCGCGCCCACCACCGCCAGCACCAGCACCGTGCCGGACGGCTGCCGCGCGGCCAGATCGGCCAGCGCCTGCGCACTCCAGTGGGTGGTATCGCGGTTGGCCAGGAAGGCATAGCGCAGCAGTTCCACCGCACCGATGGCGGCCGCCGAGCCGCCGCCCATGCCGTTGTACAGCGCGACCATCTGCGGCATGTCGGTGACGGCGACCTTGCCCGCCGACCACCAGGCGAGGCCGGCCCCCAGCAGCAGTGCCACCAGGATCAGCGGCACGTTGTGCAGTTCGGGCAGGAAGAAGGTCGCCACCGTGGCCAGCAACATGCCCAGCCCCGCCCAGCGGATACCGCTGCTTGCGGTCATCGGCGAGGCCATGCGCTGCAGGCCGAGCAGGAACAGGGTGGCGGCGACCAGGTAGCTGGCCTTGACCAGCCAATCGAGCAGTTCGACGGTGCTGATGTTCAAGCCTGCGGCTCCTTCGGTTCATCGTTGCCGGCCTTGCGCACGCTCGGCTTGAACATTTCCAGCATGCGCGCGGTGACCACATAGCCGCCGGCGGCGTTGCCGGCGCCGAGCACCACGGCAAGGAACCCCAGCACCTTCTCCAACGGCGTCTGTGCGTGCCCCAGCACCACCATCGCGCCGATCAGCACGATGCCATGGATGAAGTTGGAGCCCGACATCAACGGGGTATGCAGGATCACCGGGACCCGGGAAATGATCACGTGGCCGGCAATGGCGGCCAGCATGAAGATGTACAGCGCCACGAACCCGTCACTCACCGGCAACGCTCCTGCTCTGTCTTCGTCGCCCCATCATAACCATGGGCTGAACCCTGCGCGCGTCCCGGTCAACCACGGCCGCGCTCACGCGTTGTCGATGGTGACCCCTGCCGAGGAACCGTACCCTGTGCTGGTGAGCAGCCCTGTCCCCTCAACCACCGATGCCGACGCCGTTCCGGCCTCGCTGGAAGCGTTCCTGGCCAGCGTCGGGCCGCGCGCCTTCCGCTTCGCCGAGGCCGGCCTGCGCCAGCGTGATGACGCGCTGGATGCGGTGCAGGACGCGCTGCTGCGCATGCTGGACTATGCCGACAAGCCGGCCGCCGAGTGGGCGCCGTTGTTCTGGAGCATCCTGCGCCGGCGCGTGATCGACCTGCAGCGCCGCCGCCGTTTCCGCCTGCCGTTCTGGCGCGACAACCAGGATGCCGATGGCGGCGAGATCGACTGGGCCGACCCCGCACCGGACCCTTCGCAGGCGCACGAGCAGCGCCAGCAGTACCAGCAGCTGGTGCAGGCACTGCGCGACCTGCCCGCCCGCCAGCGCGAGGCATTCACCCTGCGCGTGCTGCAGGACCTGGACGGGGCCACCACCGCCCGCGCCATGGGCTGCAGCGAAGGCGCGGTAAAGACCCATCTGGCGCGCGCCCGACAGGCGCTGCAGAATCAACTGGAGATGCACCCGTGAACCGCCCCCTGCCTTCCGATGACGCCCTGCGCAGCCTGCACGCGCAGTCGCTGCAGGCGCTGTCGCCGGCCACCCTGGCACGCCTGCGCAGTGCCCGTCACAGCGCCGGTGCGGCGCACGCCGGTCGCTGGCGCTGGTGGCTGGCCAGCGCCTGTTCGCTGGTGATCGCGCTGGGCATCGGCGTCCAGTTCGTCGGCCCGGGCGATCATCAGGGCGCGATCAGCACGCCGATCGTCGCTGCGGAAGAAGACAATGGCGTGCTGTACGACGAGAATCCCGATCTGTACCTGTGGCTGGGCGACAACGACCTGGCGATGGAGTGAACCATGCTGCGATACCCCTCCCTGCCCCTGCTGATCGCCCTGACCCTGCTGCCCGCTGCATCGGCACTGGCGCAGGCCACCGCGCCGGTGCCTGCCGCGCGGCCGGCACCTGCTGCCGCGCCGCTGCCGAACTGGGAACAGCTGAGCCCGGCCCAGCGCGAAGCGCTGTTGGCCCCGTTGCGTGACCGCTGGAACGGCGCCGATCCCGCGCAGCGCCAGCGCATGCTGTCGCACGGCCAGCGCTGGCAGTCGATGAGCCCGGAAGAGCGCGACAAGGCCCGCCGCGGCCTGCGCCGCTTCGAGCACATGAGCCCGGAACAGCGCGAGCAGGCCCGGGCGTTGTTCGGCCAGATGCGTGACCTCAGCCCGGCCCAGCGCGATGCCATGCGCGAGCGCTGGTCGCAGATGACCGCAGACGAACGCAGGGAATGGGTGCGGGACAACCCGCCGCCGGCGAAGCCGCGGTAACCCGCCATCGAAGGCGGACCGCCGGGCCATGCCCGCGGGTTCACCGGATGTCGCTGCACCCGCCGGGCATGGCCCGGCGCTACCGGCTTACGCCTGCCAGCGCGTTTTCGCCAACAGCTCATCTTCCCAGTCGAAGCCCAGCTGGCCGTCGCGCACGAACAGGGCGACGAAGTTCATCAGGTTGCGCGCATACATCTCGCTGGCCTGGGTTGCACCCCGGCTGGCCAGGCCCAGCGGGCCATCGATGGTCACGCCCTGGTGCTCGATGCATTGGCCGGGCTCGGTCAACGCGCAGTTGCCACCGCTCTCGGCGGCCAGATCGACGATCACGCTGCCGGCAGCCATGCCTTCGACCATCGCGGCGGTGACGATCGTCGGCGCCTGACGTCCCGGCACCGCGGCAGTGCAGATCACCACGTCCACGCTGCGCAGGTGGTCGCCAAGACGGCGCTGCTGTTCACCACGCTCTTCATCGGTCAGCGCCCGCGCATAACCGCCCTCGCCTACCGCGCTCACCCCCAGGTCGAGGAAGCGCGCACCAAGCGACTGGATCTGTTCGCGGGTTTCCGGGCGCACGTCGAAGCCCTCCACCTGCGCACCCAGGCGGCGTGAGGTGGCAATGGCCTGCAGGCCGGCGACACCGGCGCCGATCACCAGCACCTTGGCTGGACGCACGGTACCGGCCGCCGTGGTCAGCATCGGGAAGAAGCGCGGCGCGCGTTCGGCAGCAATCAATGCCGCCTTGTAGCCGGCCATGCCGGCCTGCGAACTGAGTACGTCCATCGCCTGCGCGCGCGTGGTGCGCGGCAACTGCTGCAGCGGGAACAGGTGCAGGCGGTCATCCGAAGCCAATGCGGCCAACGCAGGGTCGGCCGCCGGGGTCAGCAGGCCGACCACACTGGCGCCCGGCTTCAGCTGGGCCAGCACCTCGGCCGGTGGCGCCTGCACGCACAGCAGGATGTCGATCTCGGCCCAACGGGCGGCGTCGAAGGCGCGGGCACCTGCGTCGTCGTAGGCGGCATCGGTGAAACCGGCGGCCTGGCCCGCACCGGGCTGGTACCACACGGTGATGCCCAGCGCACCGAGCTTGCGCGCCGTTTCCGGCGTGAGCGCAACGCGTCGTTCGCCCGGCGCGGTCTCCTTGATCCCCAGCAACGCCACGGCCATGCAGATTCCCGCTGATCGGTGAGTGGGTCCGATCCTAGCAGGCGTACGTGGCTCAGTGCAGCGTCGCACCACCCGGGTCGAGGCGGTCGAGCACGCCCTGCATGGCGCTGTCGAAGGCGCCATCGTCGATGTGGGGACGCAGGCGACCCAGCCGCACCATCACCGCCAGTTCCTCGGGTGAGGCCACGCAGAAGCGCACGCCACGACGGTTGACGAACAGCAGGCGCGAGGAAATCGGGCTGATCCAGGACAGTTTGCCCGCCTGCACCTTGCCATCCTTGTCGACGAAGTCCAGCCAGTTGCCGATCTCCATCCGGCGGAAGCGGTCGGCATCGGCATTGTCGAAATCGTCGGTATTGAAGGTACCGCCCAGTTCCACTGCCGGCGTTTCCGGTGCCGGCGGCGCGGGCAGCACCACCTGCGGCAGCTCCGGCAACGCGCGCTGCAGCTCCGGTCGCGATTCGGCGATGCCCTGCAATGTGTCGTGCAGCGCATCGATGGCTGCGGTGGCTGCGTCGCCATGCACGCCGACGCTGGCAAACACCTTGGCCAGCATCGGCTGCCAGGCCTGCAGCCACGGCTTGCCGACGATCTGCCGGCGGGCCTCGGCCACTTCCTCAAGCAGGCCGTCAGCCAGGGTCAGCGCCTCGGCCACCGAGGCACCCTCCTCGCCCTCGCGCAGCAGCGCCAGGGTCAGATGGTGCTGCCAGGGCTGGCGCAGGAACTCGGCGATGGCCGGCGGCAGGGTGGCATCGCCGATGCGGCGATCCAGTTCGGCACCGGCACGGGTGCGGGCCATTTCCAGCTTTTCCTGGCCGCGCTGGGTCTCGGCGGCCCGCCGCTCGGCGATTTCCACGCGACGGCGGTGCTGTACCAGGAAATCGCGGAATTCTTCTTCCAGGGTCAGGAAGATCGCCAGGTTCTCGTTGAACTCGGCGACCAGCCGCTCGATGATCTCCTCCACCTTGGCCATCAGCATGCGTTCGGCCTGGCTTTCGCCGGTGTTGCCCTCGCAGGCTTCGGCCAGCGAATTGAGCAGCTTGCGCGCCGGATGGGTCTTCTGCACGAACATGCGGCGGTCCAGCATCGCCACCTTCACGAACGGAACCACCAGGCGGCCGATCAGCTCACGCGAGCGGCCTTCCAGTTCGCGCTCATCGAGCATCACGTCGAACAGCATGCCGACCAGGTCGATCGCATCCTCGTCCTGCGCGTCCAGCCGGGTCTGGCCCGGGTCGACGCCCAGCCGGGTAGCGCTGGACAGCACTTCGCTCTTCAGCCGCTGCGCCAACGATTCGCCGTCCTCGCCGATCGCCGCACGCAGGGTCGCACTGGGCGTGGCCTGCAGCAGCGACAGCACCGACATCATTTCGCGCTGGCTCAACGGGCGATGCTGGCCGACCGCGACCTGCGCCGCAGAGGTTGCGTCGTCGCGCACGTGGCGGGTCTGCTGCAGCAGTTCGTGCAGGGCTTCCAGCAGCATGCCCTGCTGGCCGGAATAGGCTTCACCGGACGGGCTCTCTTCGCCACCAGCATGTTGCTGCATGTGGCCACGACGCTCCGACCAGCGCGCGGCAAATCGCTGCGCCCAGGCCGGCGCGGCCTGTTCGTCGTCATTGAATTCGTTGTCAACGCCCGGCGCCGTGCGCTGCTCGACCAGATCATCCAGGCCATGCGGAACGTGCTGCGCCGGGGCCGGCGCCAGTGGTCGGCGCGGCGCACCCATCTGCGACATCACCCCGGCCGCAGCCAGGTGCTCGTCCAGCTTCTCGTAGATGCGGCCCACCGGCGCGCGCAGGTCGCGCTCGCACAGCTTGATCAGCACCAGGTGTACTTCCGGGGCCAGCTCGCAGCCGGCGAAGGCTTCGTGGATGGCCACGCCCAGATGCTCGGGGCTGATCGGGTTGCGGTCAGCGTCGAGTTCGATACCGCCGCCCAGCCAGCCCAGGCGGCGGTCGAGCCGCGCCAGCACCGGCTTGAAGTCGCGCAGCAGCACGGTGGCGAAGTTGCGCACCGCCAGCCGTGATTCCAGTACATGTTCCGGCACCAGGCTCAGGCCATCCTGGGCCTGCCCGGCCAGGGTCAGCTCGGCAGAGACGGGCTCGCCCGCCGCCAGGCCGGCCCAGGCATGGCCGAGATGGGCGGCAAAAGCACCGGCGATCTCTTCACGGCGGCGGCGCAGCTCGCGCATCGCGTCCAGGAACAGCAACTGCGACGAGCCGGCATTGCCGGCACGGTCGAACAGGGCATCGTCGAAGCGGGCCAGTGCCGCGCCAAAGGCCTGGCACAACGCCGGCAGGACGATGTCCCGGGCAAGCTGGAGCTGGGCCGGGTCACGGCCCGGCGATCCCATCGGAGTGGGCGCGCTCATCATTCGGGAAGGCTCCCCACCTTCTCTGGTGCGACAGACATCATGGACATCGCGACGGCCGGTACACCCCATGCACCGGTCCTTCGATGGTAGGCCGCCCAGCCCATCGCGGACAGTGAAACAGTCCTCACTTCAAACCTCATGAACGGCGGCCCGGCAATATTACGTATCGTAAGCCGTGCGGGGCCTGCGAGGCGAGGGGAAGCGGGGCTCCGTGATCCGCCAGTGGCATGATGTTCATCACAGTTTGCTATTCAGGGGTCTGACGCGACACAAACGGCGTCATCTACCTCCCCGACTATAATCAGCGACCCGTGATGACCGGTTCAGACTCCATGCCCGACCCTGCCGCCCTGCTTGCCCTGGATGCCCGCCGCTCGGTGCCCTCGCGGCAACTGGGCGAGCCCGGACCGGACCCGGCCACCCTGCAGCGGATGCTGACCTCGGCGGTCCGCGTGCCCGACCACGGCAAGCGCGTACCGTTCCGCTTCCTGAAGATCGCCGGCGATGCGCGTCACACTCTGGGCGACTTCCTGGCCGCGCGCAGCCGTGAGCGCGACCCGCATGCCGGCGACGCCGTGTTCGAGAAGGACCGCCAGCGCTTCAGCCATGCACCGCTGGTGATCGTGGTGGTGGCCAGCCCCCGCCCGGACCCGAAGGTACCGGCACAGGAACAGCTGATGACCGCCGGCTGTGTGTGCTTTGCTCTGTTGCAGGCGGCACAGGCGCTGGGCTTCGGCGCGCAGTGGCTGACCGCATGGATGGCCTTCGATCCTGCCGTGCACGCCCACCTGGGGCTGGCCGAGGGCGAAGGCATTGCCGGCTTCATCCACATCGGCACGCCCAAGGCCGAAGTCCCCGAGCGCGAGCGCCCCGATGCCGCGGCCCTGCTGCAGGACTGGACCGGCCAGTGAACGCCGTGATTCCCGTGGCGATACCGCCGCCGCTGTACCTGGTCGACGCCAGCATCTACGTGTTCCGCGCCTGGCATTCGCTGCCGGACGAATTCCAGGACAGCCAGGGCTGGCCGACCAACGCCGTGCACGGCTTCGCCCGTTTCCTGCTGGACCTGCTGGAGCGCGAACGCCCCCGGCACATCGCCATCGCCTTCGACGAAGCACTGGACAGCGGCTTCCGCCACCGCCTGTACCCGGCCTACAAGGCCAATCGGGACCCGGCGCCAGAAGCGCTCAAGCGTCAGTTCGTGCACTGCAAGGCGTTGTGCGCAGCGCTCGGCCTGGCGGTGCTTGCCCACCATGATTACGAAGCCGACGACCTGATCGGCAGCGCCCTGCATGGCCACCGCAGCAGCCATCGCGGCGTGATCATTTCCGCCGACAAGGACCTGTCGCAGCTGCTGCTCGACCATGACGAGCAATGGGATTACGCACGCAACCAGCGCTGGGACGTGGCCGGGGTCAAGGCCCGGCACGGCGTACACGCGCACCAGATCGCCGATTACCTGGCGCTGTGCGGCGATGCGGTCGACAACATTCCGGGCATCAGCGGTGTCGGCGCCAAGTCGGCGGCCGTGCTGCTGGCCCATTTCGGCAGCATGGACGTGCTGTACGAACGCCTGGACGAAGTGCCGTTCCTGCGCCTGCGCGGCGCGGCGCAGATGGCCGTGCGCCTGCGCGAGCAGCGCGAGCACGCCCAGCTCTGGCGCCAGCTGACCACCATCGCCCTGGACGCACCCTTGGAAGGTTGCCAGCCCGGCATGCCGCGCCAGGCGGCCGATCCAGAGGTGCTCGGCGGCCTGTGCCAGACCCTGCGCTTCGGCCCCATGACCCGCCGCCGGCTGTTCAGTGCCGCCGGCATTTCCGACCCCGTCCCTACTTCCAGCGAGCCCGCATGAGCCAGCGCAACACCGAAGCACCGCGTGTCGTCTACGAAGGCAAGTACCAGCGCATGGTCGTGCGTGGCAGCTGGGAATACAGCGAACGCACCCACGCCGGCGGCCTGGCCGCAATCATCATTGCCGTCACCCCCGAGGACAAGGTGCTGTTCGTCGAGCAGTTCCGCGTGCCGCTGCAGGCGTCGACCATCGAGATGCCGGCCGGGCTGGTCGGCGACATCGATGCGGGCGAGTCCATCGAAGTTTCCGCTGTACGCGAGCTGGAAGAGGAAACCGGCTGGACCGCCGAGCACGCCGAAGTGCTGATGATCGGCCCCACCTCCTCCGGTGCCAGCAGCGAGAAGATCGCCTTCGTGCGTGCCACCGGCCTGCGTCGCATCGGCGAAGGCGGCGGCGACGAGAGCGAGGACATCACCGTGCATGAAGTGCCGCGCACGCAGGCGGCCGCCTGGCTGGTGCAGAAAATGGCCGAAGGCTATGAAGCCGATGCCAAGCTGTGGGCCGGCCTGTGGATGATCGAGCACCACCTGGACGGCCGGCCCCGTGGCTGACGCCGGCCTGCACATGCTGCAGGCACTGCTGGGCGCCGACGATCCGGCGATCTTCAGCGTGCACCGTGCGCAGGGCGCCTCACCGTTCCTGCTGCTGGCCGACCATGCCGGCCAGCAGGTGCCGCGTGCACTGGCCGACCTTGGATTGCCGCAGGCCGAACTGGACCGGCATATCGGCTGGGACATCGGCATCGGCGGCACCACCCGTGCATTGGCCGAGCGGCTGGATGCGTGGGCGATCGAGCAGACCTATTCGCGGCTGCTGATCGACTGCAACCGGCCGTTGGTTTCGCCCACGCTGATTCCCGAGGTCAGCGACCACACCCTGGTGCCGGGCAATGCCGGGCTGTCGCCCGCGCAGCGGCAGCAGCGCATCGATGCGATCCACGCGCCCTACCATGCACGCATCGATGCCGAACTGGATGCGCGCCGCGATACGGGACGGCCGACGCTGCTGGTGATGATGCACAGCTTCACCCCGGTGATGAACGGCATGCAGCGCCCCTGGCACGCCGGCGTGCTGTACCACCAGGACACACGCTTTGCCCACGCCTTGCTGCAGGCACTGCGCGATGAAGGCGACCTGGCGGTGGGCGACAACGAACCGTATTCGGTCAACAGCAGCAGCGACTACGCGGTGCCCGTGCATGGCGAAGGTCGCGGCCTGGTGCATGTGGAACTGGAAATCCGCCAGGACCTGATCGCCGATGCCGCCGGGCAGCATGCATGGGCGGAGCGGCTGGCGCGTATTTTCAGCGCCTTGCAGCCGCAGTTGTTGGCGTTGGGATAACCCCCATCCACGCATGGCGTGGATCTACTGCAGCGCTGGCGGACATCCGCATTCGGCGAAAAGAAAGAACGAGGCCGGTTCCCAGTAGATCCACGCCATGCGTGGATGATTTTCGTCAACGCAGCACGGGAACATCCATCCACGGGAACGGTTTGAATCCGCGCACCTGCACGCGGACGCCGATCGCTTCAAAATCGTCCTTGATCGCCTGCGCACGACGCCGATCCAGTGCTTCACCCAGCAACACCGGCAGCGCGCGACAGCGTGCCAGCGCTTCGCCCACCGGAATGTCGAGCAGCTGCGCGACGCGCTGTGCCGCAGCCTTGACCTGTTCGCCCGCACACGCCAGCGTCAACTCGAACGCGGCGAAGATGCCCGGCCCGACACCGGCTGCGCGCGCAGCGTCCTGCTCGGCGGCACCCGCCTCGCCCAGCGCTTCATCGACACCGTCCACCTGCAGGAAGGCGTCGTACTCGGCGTAGTACGCCAGCGCTTCGGCGTAATCCTGCAGGGATGAGAGCGGACGCTGGCGCTTCTGCACATCCAGTACGTCAGCGAACGTGGCCGGTTCCAGGCAGGCCGACAGGCCCAGCGCCTGCACGGCCTCGGGCACTTCACCGTCATCATCGAACGCGGCGTCTTCATCTGCCGGCAACCAGAAACGCGCCGCCAGCAGATCGCCCTCGCTGGCATGCACCCAGCCGAACGACGCCCATACGTCGTGGTCGTCATTGCAGGCGGCAAACGCGTCCAGCGTCTGGCGAAGATCCAGCAGTGCAATCATGCGTCGTTTGGCAGGGCGTCGGGAGAGCTGCAGTCTACCCGTGCCGGACGCAGGCCCAGCGCGATGACCACGCCGAGCGCGGCAAACAGCGCTGCGCCGTACTGTGCATTGATCATGCCCTGCAGGGCATCAGGACTGGTTGCCGCCTGCGTGCCGCGTGCGGCGTTGGCCACCATCACCAGTACTGCCAGTCCCAACGCGCCGCCGATCTGCTGTGCGGTAGCCGCCATGCCGGACGCCACACCCTGCTGCGGCCCCGGCACGCCCTGCCCGGCCACGATCCACATCGCCGTCCAGCTCATGCCCTGGCCCACGCTGAGCACCACGATGCCGGGCAGCAGCGGCCAGTAGCTGGCGCCGTGCGGCATCGCCAGCGCCACCGCGGTGATGCCGATTGCACCGGCGGCGAAGCCCCAAGCCAGCACCTGCCGCGGCGAACGGCGCTGCAGCATGCGCTCGGCAATGCGGATGCCGAAGGTGCACACCAGCGTCGGCAGCAGAAAGGCCATGCCGGCCTGCAGCGGGCTCCAGCCATAGCCATCCTGGAAGTACAGCGCCAGGAAGTAGTACTGCACGCCATAGCTGCTCATGAACGCGAAGGTCAGGCCGAGTGCTGCACGCAGGCCGGGCAGGCGCAGCAGCGCGAACTGCATCAGCGGGTCGCGGCTGCGCTTTTCGATCTGTACGAACACCGTCAGCAGCACGGCTGACAGCAACAGGCAGATGAGCGTGGCCGGTGCGGCCCAGCCCCATTCCGGCCCCTGCACCAGGGTGGTGACCAGCAGGCTGCCGCCGGCGGTGACGGTGAGGCAACCAGCCAGATCGAAGGAACGGCCGCGCACGCGCGGGCCATCGGCCGGCAGCCACGCGCCCGCGGCGACCGCACAGGCCGTGGCCAACGGCACGATCACCGCCAGCACCGCCGGCCAGCCGAACGCCTGGGTCAGCACGCCGCCCAGCAGCGTCCCCAGCGCGAGGCCCGCCGCACTGGCCATGCTCCAGATTGCCAGCGCGCGGTTGCGCACCGGGCCTTCTGCATACAGCGTATTGATCAGGGCCAGGGTGGCCGGAAACAGCAGCGCCGCACCGATGCCCTGCGCCGCACGTGCCACGATCAGCAGCGTGGCACTGGGCGCCAGCGCACCCAGCAGCGAGGCCAGCGCGAACAGCAGCATGCCCAGCCGGTAGAAGCGGCGGCGGCCCAGCAGATCGGCCGCACGCCCGCCCAGCAGCAGGCTGCCGCCAAAGGCCACCGTATAGGCGCTGACCACCCACTGCAGCTGCTGCGCATTGATCTGCAGCGCGCGGCCCATGTCGTGCAGGGCGACGAAGATGATGGTGGCGTCCAGAGCGATGATCAGCTGCGCGGTGGCCAGCAGGGTCAGCGCCCAGCGCGGGTATTTCAGGGGAGGCATGCGGCGCCCGGTTCGGAGGGGGGACGGCAGTCTCATTGATGCAGGTGAATCAATAAACCCCCTCAGCGCGATTTCTGTCATGATTTTTCGCATGAATGGATCCTCGATGGACCTCAACGCGGTGCGCATGCTGGTGCAGGTGGCTGAGGCGCGCAGCTTCACCGTCGCCGCCGGCCAGCTCGGCTTGAGCCAGTCCGGGCTGTCACGCGCGATCGGCCGGCTGGAAGCCTCGCTGGGGGTAAAGCTGCTGCAGCGGAATACGCGCAATGTCGCGCTGACCCCGGATGGCCAGCAGTTCGTCGAGCAGGTGGGACCGTTGCTGTGCGGGATGGAAGACGCCGAGCGGCTGCTGGCCGACCGCCCCTGCACGCCATCGGGCACGTTGAAGATCAGCGCTCCGTCGATGTTCGGGCGCAAGGTGCTGGTGCCGTTGCTGGGACCGTTGCTGCAGCAGCATCCGCAGCTGCAGGTGGAAGCGGTGCTCAGCGACCGCCTGGTGGATCTGGTGGAGGAAGGCTTCGACGCCGCCCTGCGCACCGGCACCATCGCCGACCAGCGCATGGTGGCGCGTCCGTTGAAGCCACTGCGCTGGGTGACCGTGGCCAGCCCGGCCTACCTGGCCGCGCAGGGTGAGCCGGCTAATGTGGCGGCATTGCAGAACCATGCCTGCCTGGCGGTGCGCAACCTGCGCAGCGGCCGGCTGGTGGACTGGCAGTTCCTGCAGGACGGGCAGCTGCGCCAAGTCACGCCGCCGACGCGGATGGTGTTTGACTGCGGCGACCCGTTGGTGGAGGCAGCGATTGCGGGCATCGGCATCGTGCAGGTGATGGATTTCGCGGTGGCCGACGCGTTGGCCGATGGCCGCCTGCAGCGCGTGCTGCAGCCGTTTGAAGGCCGCAGCCGCGCGCTGTCGTTGATCTACCCGCCCTCGCGCCAGCACTCACCGAAACTGCAGGTGCTGGCCGAAGCGTTGTTGGCCGGGGATTGGTAGATCCACGCCATGCGTGGATGAGCGTTTCAACGCAAAAGCCGCCGGGCATGGCCCGGCGCTACCGGGCCGTAGTAGATCCACGCCATGCGTGGATGAACGTTTCAATGCAAAAGCAGCCAGGCATGGCCTGGCTCTACTGGGCCGTGGTAGATCCACGCCATGCGTGGATGAGCGTTTCAACGCAAAAGCCGCCGGGCATGGCCCGGCGCTACCGGGCCGTGGTAGATCCACGCCATGCGTGGATGAACGTTTCAACGCAAAAGCCGCCGGGCATGGCCCGGCGCTACCGGGCCGTGGTAGATCCACGCCGCGCGTGGATGAGCGTTTCAACGCAAAAGCCGCCGGGCATGGCCCGGCGCTACCGGGCCGTAGTAGATCCACGCCATGCGTGGATGAACGTTTCAACGCAAAAGCCGCCGGGCATGGCCCGGCGCTACCGGTAAGGCGTTGCCGGCCAGCGGCCGGCACCACCACCACCCGATCAGGCGAAACTATCGGTGGCACGCACCAGCGCGTCGACGTTCTCTGCTTCGAACGCCGAATGCCCCGAGGCCGGGGTGATCTCCAGCTTCGCCTTCGGCCACACCTTGGTCAGGTCCCAGGCATTGGCCAGCGGGCAGACCACGTCGTAGCGGCCGTGCACGATCACGCCCGGGATATCGGCGATGCGATGCGCGTCGCGCAGCAGCTGGTCTTCCACCTCGAAGAAACCGCCGTTGACGAAGTAGTGGTTCTCGATGCGGGCAAACGCCAGCGCGAAGTGCGGGTCTTCATGGCTGTTGATGAAGTCGTCGTCCACGTGCAGGAAGCTGGTCGCGCCTTCCCACACCGCCCAGGCCTTGGCCGCGTCCAGGCGCGTTGCTTCGTCTTCGCTGGTCAGGCGGCGATGGAAGGCGGAAATCAGGTCGTGGCGTTCCACCGCCGGAATCGGCTTGAGGTAGTGCTCCCACGCATCCGGGAACAGGCGGTTCGCGCCTTCCTGGTAGAACCATTCCAGCTCCCAGCGGCGCAGCATGAAGATGCCGCGCAGCACCAGTTCGGTCACGCGCTGCGGATGGGTCTGCGCATAGGCCAACGCCAGGGTCGAGCCCCAGCTGCCACCGAACACCTGCCAGCGATCGACCTTGAGGTGCTCACGCAGCTTCTCGATGTCGGCCACCAGGTCCCAGGTGGTGTTGTCCACCAGATCGGCATGCGGGGTGGAACGACCGGCACCGCGCTGGTCGAACAGGATGATGCGGTACTTGGCCGGGTCGTGGAACTGGCGCATCTTGTCGCTGCAGCCGCCGCCGGGCCCACCATGCAGCATCACCACCGGCTTGCCGTCCGGGTTGCCGCACTGTTCGAAGTACAGCGTGTGGCGGTCGTCGACCTTCAGGGTGCCGACGTCGTAAGGGGTGATGGCGGGGTACAGCGTACGCATGCTTGCAGCTCCGTGGTGGTGCCCTGCCCTTGGCAGGAGAACCCCCATTCTAGGCCGGTCGCCGGCCCAGGGTGACCCGGTCGCGCTGCTCCAGGTCCTGCACGGTCTGCACGTCGATGTAGCCGGCCTGCTCGAACAGCGCGCCGATGGCATCGCCCTGGTCCCAGCCGTGCTCGATCAGCAGCCAGCCGCCGGGCTGCAGGTGGTCGCCGCCGCCGACGATGATGCGACGGATGTCGTCCAGCCCATCAACGCCCGAGGCCAGCGCCGTGGCCGGCTCGAAGCGCAGGTCGCCCTGTTGCAGGTGCGGGTCGTCGCTGGCGATATAGGGAGGATTGCTGGCGATCAGGTCGAAGCGTTCACCGTGCAGCGGCGCGTACCAGTCGTGACCACCTTCGGCAAAACGCACGTTGCCCAGCTCGTGGCGCGCGGCGTTGCGGGCCGCCA
Source organism: Stenotrophomonas sp. 10L48 (assembly GCF_056395105.1). Classification (NCBI taxonomy): domain Bacteria; kingdom Pseudomonadati; phylum Pseudomonadota; class Gammaproteobacteria; order Lysobacterales; family Lysobacteraceae; genus Stenotrophomonas; species Stenotrophomonas sp. 10L48. Next base: position 19,943 of record NZ_JBFTIX010000017.1, read on the forward strand.
CCGCCAGCGCAGCGGAACTGGCGTCGGTGGCCAGCACCTGCGCCTGCGGTCGTTCGCTGGCCAGGGCCAATGCAATCGCGCCGCTGCCGGTGCCAAGATCGGCCAACCGCAGTGCACGGTCCGGCGGCAGGCGATCCAGCGCCAGTTCCACCAGCAGTTCGGTTTCCGGGCGCGGAATCAGGGTGGCGGGGTCGACTTCCAGATCGAGGGTCCAGAAACCACGACGGCCGATCAGGTAGGCCACCGGCTCGCCAGCCAGGCGCCGGCCCAGCAAGGCCTCGAACGCGGCCTGCTCGGCGGCGGGCAGTGGATCGGTGGCGTGCGCGAACAACCAGCTGCGCGGTCGCTGCAGCACATGCAGCAGCAGCAGCTCCGCTTCATGACGGGCCTCTACGCCCCCCAGGCGGCCGCTGGCGTCGGCCACGACCTGGCGCAGGGACGGTTCGGAATCGGCGGGCATGGCAGGCACTGGCGCGGGCGGTGGGCCCGCAATTGTAGAGTCTGGATACCGTTCAGGTTCGCTGGGGCGGGATTCGCTGCGGTGGGATATGAGAGACCTATCGACCGGTTTCCGCAGCCGCTGATGATTTCCCTTGTCATACAGCGGGTTGCAGGATGCAGGTGGCCTGATTCATTGCCGGCTCAGCGCACATCAATAGACTGCATCTATCAAATAGATGTAATCAATGCATTGTCCTTATCGAAATGGAACCAGTAACCTAGGTCCTGTCGATTCACCCACTCCCCTTCACCCAGAGGAAAAACGATGTCCCTGATCAACACCCAGATCCAGCCGTTCGAAGCCAACGCTTACCTGAATGGCGAGTTCATCAAGGTCTCCGACAGCACCCTGAAGGGCCAGTGGTCGGTCCTGATCTTCATGCCGGCAGCCTTCACCTTCAACTGCCCGACCGAGATCGAAGACGCCGCTGACCATTACGCCGAATTCAAGAAGGCCGGCGCCGAGGTCTACATCGTCACCACCGACACCCACTTCTCGCACAAGGTCTGGCACGAAACCTCGCCGGCCGTGGGCAAGGCCCAGTTCCCGCTGGTCGGCGACCCGACCCACCAGCTGACCCGCGCCTTCGGCGTGCACATCGAAGAAGAAGGCCTGGCCCTGCGCGGCACCTTCATCATCAACCCGGAAGGCGTGATCAAGACCCTGGAGATCCACTCCAACGAGATCGCCCGTGACGTCTCCGAGACCCTGCGCAAGCTGAAGGCTGCCCAGTTCACCGCCGCCAACCCGAACCAGGTCTGCCCGGCCAAGTGGAAGGAAGGCGAGAAGACCCTGACCCCGTCGCTGGACCTGGTCGGCAAGATCTAAAGCAGCACCGGCCTGCCGCAGCCCCACGCTGTGGCGCGCCCATCCCCGTGCCGGCCACATCGCCGGCGTGGGGGTGAACCCAAGACGGCCGCGCCCGCATCGCCCCTTCCACAGGTCCGCGCTGCCCTCTTGGGTTCACCCCTACCCCCTCGCTGGTCCGCTACCTTCTACAGCGGTGCCACGCCCCCGTTTTGCCTGAAGCCAGGAGAAGACCATGTTGGACGCCAACCTGCAGTCGCAGCTGAAGACCTATCTGGAGCGCGTGACCCGCCCGATCCAGATCACCGCGCATGCCGACGACGGTGCCAAGTCGCAGGAGATGCTGGAACTGCTGCAGACCCTGGAAAGCCTGTCGGACAAGATCTCGCTGCAGGTGCTGCGCGACGGCCAAGGCCGCGTGCCGTCCTTCGACCTGGGGACGCCGGGCCAGGACATCCACCTGACCTTCGCCGGCCTGCCGATGGGCCACGAGTTCACTTCGCTGGTGCTGGCCCTGCTGCAGGTCGGCGGGCATCCGTCCAAGGCCACTGCCGAGCTGATCGAGCAGGTGCAGAACCTGGAAGGCGACTACCGGTTTGAAACCTATTTCTCGCTGTCCTGCCAGAACTGCCCGGACGTGGTGCAGGCACTGAACCTGGCCGCGGTGCTCAACCCGCGCATCCAGCACGTGGCCATCGACGGCGCGCTGTTCCAGGAGGAAGTCGAGCAGCGCGAGATCATGTCGGTGCCGACCGTCTACCTCAACGGCGCGGTGTTCGACCAGGGCCGCATGACCCTGGAGCAGATCGTGGCCAAGCTGGACACCAACGCCAGCAAGCGCGATGCCGAGAAGATCGCCGCCAAGGACGCCTTCGACGTGCTGGTGGTCGGTGGTGGCCCGGCCGGCGCCGCTGCGGCGATCTATGCCGCGCGCAAGGGCATCCGTACCGGCATCGCCGCCGAGCGTTTCGGTGGCCAGGTGCTGGACACCATGGCGATCGAGAACTTCATTTCGGTGAAGGAGACCGAAGGCCCGAAGCTGGCCACGGCGCTGGAACAGCACGTGCGCGAGTACGAGGTCGACATCATGGATCTGCAGCGCGCCAGTGCGCTGGTGCCCGCCGGCGAAGACGGCCTGGTGCAGGTGCAGCTGGAAAACGGCGCGGTGTTGAAGTCGCGCTCGGTGATCCTGTCCACCGGCGCGCGCTGGCGGCAGATGAACGTGCCCGGCGAAGACCAGTACCGCAACAAGGGCGTGGCGTACTGCCCGCACTGCGACGGCCCGCTGTTCAAGGGCAAGCGCGTGGCGGTGATCGGCGGCGGCAATTCCGGCGTTGAAGCGGCCATCGATCTGGCCGGCATCGTGTCGCATGTGACCCTGCTGGAGTTCGATTCCAGCCTGCGTGCCGACGAAGTGCTGCAGAAGAAGCTGCGCAGCCTGGCCAATGTCACCGTGCTGACCAGCGCGCAGACCACCGAAGTGCTGGGCGACGGCAGCCGCGTCACCGGCCTGGTCTACAAGGACCGTGTCGGCGGCGACTCCCATCGCGTCGAACTGGAAGGCATCTTCGTGCAGATCGGCCTGCTGCCGAACACCGAATGGCTGAAGGACACCGTGGCCCTTTCGCCGCGTGGCGAGATCGTCATCGATGACCGCGGGCAGACCAATCTGCCGGGTGTGTTCGCCGCGGGCGATTGCACGACGGTACCCTACAAGCAGATCATCATCGCGATGGGCGCCGGTTCGACCGCCGCACTGAGCGCTTTCGATCACCTGATCCGCTCCTCGGTTCCCAAGAGCAGCGGTGCGGTGGCCGAAGCGGCCTGATCCAACGTTCCCAGGCCATCGGGAGCACCATCAACCGGCTGGGCACGCCCTGCCGGTGCAGTACCCCGAGAGGTCTGAGGATGAACCTGCGTGACCTGAAATACCTGGTGGCCCTGGCCGATCACAAGCACTTCGGCCGGGCCGCCGCCTCCTGCTTCGTCAGCCAGCCCACGCTGTCGACCCAGATCCGCAAGCTGGAAGAGGAACTGGGCCTGCCGCTGGTGGAACGCGCACCGCGCAAGGTGATGTTGACCCCCGCCGGCCACGAAGCGGCCGCGCGGGCACGGGTGATCGTGGCCGAAGTGGAGCAGCTGAAAGAAGCGGCGCGACGCAGCCGCGATCCCGAAGCGGGCACGGTGCGCCTGGGGATCTTCCCCACCCTCGGCCCATACCTGCTACCGCACGTGATTCCGCGCATCCGCACGCGCTTCCCCGAGCTGGAACTGCTGCTGGTGGAGGAAAAGAGCGATGTGCTGCTGGAGCGCCTGCGCGAAGGCAGGCTCGACGCCGCGCTGTTGGCACTGCCGGTGATCGACGACCAGCTGCACGCCGAATTCCTGTTCGAGGAACCGTTCCTGCTGGCCGTGTCCGGCCGCCACCCGCTGGCCACGCGCGAGCATCTGGACGTACAGGAACTGGCCACGCAGAAGCTGCTGCTGCTGGAAGACGGCCACTGCCTGCGTGACCAGGCGCTGGAAGTCTGTCGACTGTTCGGCGCCAACGAAAAATCCGAATTCCGCGCCACCAGCCTGGAAACGCTGCGACAGATGGTCGCCGCCGACGTGGGCATCACCCTGCTGCCCAGCCTGTCGGTACAGCCGCCGGTGCCACGCTCGAACAACATCCGCCTGCTCGACTTCGTCGGCGAGGGCCGTCCCAGCCGTCGCATCGCCATGATCTGGCGGCGCAGCTCGGCAATGAACGAGTTCCTGATGGAGCTGGCCGAGCAGTTCAAGCGCCTGCCCGATGCGCTGTTCACGCTGGAGGCGCTGGCCCCGCCAAGCGGCGATGCTGCCACCCCGCCCACGCCGGTGCTGAACGGCTGAGACACCGCAGCCGGGCATCGAAACCGGCGGGAGTCGATTCCGGCCGCATTTGTCCCCACAATACAGTCAGGCGGCGCCAGCAGGTGCCGCCTTTTGCATGGCTTTCAACCAAGGAGCGTCACCATGAACACCGCCAGCGGCCTTCCGCCGTCGATCACTGTTTCCACCCTCGACATGGACCGCCTGGACGCCATGCTCGAATCCCCGGCACACAGCCAGACGCCGGCCGCGCGCACGCTTGCCGACGAGCTCAACCGCGCAACCGTGTTGCCGCCAGACCAGATTCCCGAAGGCATCGTCATGATGCATTCGCGCGTGGAGTGCGAAGATGAAGTGTCGGGCGAGAAGCATGTCCTGACCCTGGTCTTCCCCCGTGAAGCCAATGTCGATGAAGGCAAGGTGTCCGTGCTGGCGCCCGTCGGCAGCGCCCTGCTTGGCCTGGCCGTTGGCCAGAGCATCGACTGGACCGCCCCGGGCGGCCGCAAGCTGCGGCTGCGCGTGAGCGCGGTCCACAACGACCGTCCCTGACCTGCGCTGCGAACCGCGCGCGATCAGTTTCCCTGCAATCCCCGCACCAGGAGCCGTAATGAGTACCCCGTCCAAACTGTCCCAGCTGCGCGAACTGTCCGTGGTCGTTGCCGATACCGGTGACTACGAGGCGATCAAGCGCCTGCAGCCGGTGGACTGCACCACCAATCCGACCCTGGTGAAGAAGGCGCTGGACCTGCCGGTCTATGCGGAACTGATCGAACGCGAACTGGCCTGGGGCCGCCAGCAGGGCGGCGACCGCGAGGCCGTGGTGCACGCCGTGGCCGACCGCCTGACCATCGGCGTCGGTGCGCTGCTGAGCACGCTGGTGCCGGGCCGCGTCTCCACCGAAGTGGATGCCGACCAGGCCCACGACACCACCGCGACCGTGGCCAAGGCCCGTCAGTTCATCCAGATGTACGCCGATGCCGGCGTGCCGCGCGAGAAGATCCTGATCAAGATCGCTGCGACCTGGGAAGGCGTGGAAGCCGCGCGCGTGCTGCAGGCCGAAGGCATCGACTGCAACCTGACCCTGATCTTCAACCCCACCCAGGCGCTGGCCTGCAGCGAAGCCGGTGCGTTCCTGATCTCGCCGTTCGTCGGCCGCATCCTGGACTGGTACGTGGCCAACGGCCAGACCCCGGCGAACATCGACGAGGACCCGGGCGTGGTGTTCGTGCGTGGGGTGTATGCCGAATTCAAGCGCCGCGGTTCGCCGACCGTGGTGATGGGCGCCTCGTTCCGTTCGACCGCGCAGATCGAAGCGCTGGCCGGCTGCGACCGCCTGACCATTTCGCCGGACCTGCTGGAGAAGCTCGACGCCGACCACGGCGCGCTGCCGCGCAAGCTGGTGGCCGGTGCCGCTGAAGCGGTGCAGGTGACGCCGATCGACGCGGCAAAGTTCGCAGCCGACCTGGCCGCCGATCCGATGGCGACCGAGAAGCTGGCGACCGGTATCGATGCGTTTGCCAAGGATCTGCAGGCGCTGCGCGAGCGCATTCGCTCGGAACTGTGATTCCAGCCAACGGCTGAGCCCCTCGTGGCGGGGGCTTGGTCGCGAACTGCATGAAGCAACAGCCGCGCTGGGTCGGGCGGGTTGGGTTCGCGGGGGACGCCGTGAATCCGTCCCTGGAGGCTTGGCCGCCGCATCCATGCGGCGGACACCCCCGCGAACCCAACCCGCCCGCCCTCTGACAGTTTCCTGCGGCGGTCCGCCACGGAAGAAAGAAAAGAAGAGCAGAAGCGGGTCGCGCGCTGCGCTTGCTCGCAAGCAAACAAACAAAAAGGACGCGGCGAACGCCGCGTCCTTTTTGTTTTCCATCAGTTCGTCAGTAACCCATGCTCTTGCCCACCGTCACCGGGAAACGGTCGGGGGCGGGGCGGTGTGGGTTGGCAGGACCGTTGGCGCCATGGATGGCGCCATCGAGCCCCCATGGGTGAGGGCGCTTTGCTTGCGAAGCACTGCTTCGCAAGCGCCCGAACGCACAGCCGCCAGCGGCTGGGCCGGCCCCCGGAGGGGGGTTTACGGCGTGTCCTGCCAACCCACACTGCCCCGCCCAACCCACAGAAACCCAGCCGCTTTGGCTTTTGCTTTGGCTTTGGCTTCTGCCCGCCGCAGGCGGACCACCGCGCGTCAGCGCGGCACCTCCACATCCAACCCGATTGGGCAGCTCACGCCGGTACCGCCAATGCCGCAGTAGCCGTTCGGGTTCTTGGCCAGGTACTGCTGGTGATAGTCCTCGGCGTAGTAGTACGTCGGTGCCGGATACACGATCTCGGTGGTGATCGGGCCATAACCCGCTGCAGCCAGCTGCGCCCGGTAGGCCTCGCCACTGGCCAGCGCCGCGGCGTACTGRGCCTCGTCGGTGGCGTGGATCGCCGAACGGTACTGGGTGCCGGTGTCGTTGCCCTGGCGCATGCCCTGGGTCGGGTCATGGCTTTCCCAGAACAGCTGCAGCAGCCGCTCCAGGCTGACAACCGCCGGGTCGAACACCACCTGCACCACCTCGGTGTGGCCGGTCAGGCCCGAGCAGACCTCTTCATAGGTGGGGTTCGGGGTGATTCCACCGGCATAGCCCACCGAGGTGCTGTACACGCCCGGCTCGTTCCAGAATTTGCGCTCGGCGCCCCAGAAGCAGCCCAGCGCGAAGCGGATCTGCTGCAGGCCGGCGAAACGGTCCTTCAGCGGATGGCTGTTCACGAAGTGCTGGTTGCTGTGCAGCGGCAGCGGCTGGTCGCGGCCCGGCAAAGCCTCTTCCGGGCGCGGCAGGCGCTGCTTGAAGGCCCCGATGCCGAGGATGCCCTGTCCGATTCCCAACATGATGCGCTCCTACGCCGGAAGCCCGGCAATGTCGTCGGCATCTGAAATGGGGGCGTCTGCGGCGTGGCCCAAGTCCAGCGCCGCCACGATTTCTTCGGCCTGTGCCCGCGCGGCGTCGGGGATACCGACCCGCAGCACGCCGAACAGCGGCAGCTCGCCCATGCCGCCCAGCAGCGACTCGCCGAACACGAACGCCGGGATGCCGGCGTCTTCCAGCGCGTGCTTGACCAGGTGGGCGTCGAACAGATTGTCGGCCTTGTACACGATGTGCATGCAGCGGCTCCGTGGGACAGGATTCCAGCATACGCCCGGCGAGCGTAGCGGCACCCCCGGGCAGCCCTTCCCGGTAAGCGTTAGACTGGCAATCTTTCTGCCTTTCTTTCGCCGACTCATGTCAGAGCACACCCCCGCCAGCCCCGAGACCCCCGCCGACAGCCACGAGAAGCGCGATTTCATCCGCCAGATCGTGCGCGAGGACCTGGCCAGCGGTAAGCACCAGGCGATCAAGACCCGCTTCCCGCCCGAGCCGAACGGCTACCTGCACATCGGCCATGCCAAGTCGATCTGCCTGAACTTCGGCGTCGCCGGCGAGTTCGGCGGCGTCTGCAACCTGCGTTTCGACGACACCAACCCGGCCAAGGAAGACCCGGAGTACGTGGCCGCGATCCAGGACGACGTGCGCTGGCTGGGCTTTGAGTGGAACGAGCTGCGCCATGCGTCGGATTACTTCGACGCCTACTACCTGGCCGCCGAGAAGCTGATCGCCGACGGCAAGGCCTACGTCTGTGACCTGTCGGCCGAGGAAGTGCGCGCCTACCGCGGCACCCTGACCGAACCGGGCCGGCCCTCGCCGTGGCGCGACCGCAGCGTCGAGGAAAACCTGGACCTGTTCCGCCGCATGCGCGCCGGTGAATTCCCCGATGGCGCGCGCACCGTGCGCGCCAAGATCGACATGGCCAGCGGCAACATCAACCTGCGCGATCCGGCCCTGTACCGCATCAAGCACGTCGAACACCAGAACACCGGCAACGCCTGGCCGATCTACCCGATGTACGACTTCGCCCATGCACTGGGCGATTCGATCGAAGGCATCACCCACTCGCTGTGCACGCTGGAGTTCGAAGACCACCGCCCGCTGTACGACTGGTGCGTGGACAACGTCGACTTCGCCCACGATGACGCCCTGACCCAGCCGCTGGTCGACGCCGGCCTGCCGCGCGAAGCGGCCAAGCCGCGCCAGATCGAGTTCTCGCGCTTGAACATCAACTACACGGTGATGAGCAAGCGCAAGCTGATGGCGCTGGTCACCGAACAGCTGGTGGACGGCTGGGAAGACCCGCGCATGCCGACCCTGCAGGGCCTGCGTCGCCGTGGCTACACGCCGGCGGCGATGCGCCTGTTCGCCGAGCGCGTGGGCATCAGCAAGCAGAATTCGCTGATCGATTTCAGCGTGCTGGAAGGCGCGTTGCGCGAAGACCTGGACAGCGCCGCGCCGCGCCGCATGGCCGTGGTCGACCCGGTCAAGCTGGTGCTGACCAACCTGGCCGACGGCCACGAAGAGCAGCTGACCTTCAGCAACCACCCGAAGGACGAAAGCTTCGGTACCCGCGAAGTGCCGTTCGCACGTGAAGTGTGGATCGACCGCGAGGACTTTGCCGAAGTGCCGCCGAAGGGCTGGAAGCGCCTGGTTCCCGGTGGCGAAGTGCGCCTGCGCGGCGCCGGCATCATCCGCTGCGATGAAGTGATCAAGGATGCCGACGGTACCATCACCGAACTGCGCGGCTGGCTGGATCCGGAGTCGCGTCCGGGCATGGAAGGCGCCAACCGCAAGGTCAAGGGCACCATCCACTGGGTCAGCGCGGTGCACGGCGTGCCGGCCGAGATCCGCCTGTATGACCGCCTGTTCTCGGTGCCGAACCCGGACGATGAATCGGAAGGCAAGACCTACCGCGATTACCTCAATCCGGAATCACGTCGCACCGTCATCGGCTATGTCGAGCCGGCGGCTGCCACCGCGGCGCCGGAACAGTCGTTCCAGTTCGAGCGCACCGGCTACTTCGTTGCCGACCGCCGCGACCACACCGCAGCCAAGCCGGTGTTCAACCGCAGCGTGACCCTGCGCGACACCTGGTCGGCCTGAGCACCTGCGCGGGCGCCGCACAGGCGCCCGCGTCATCCCGGCGAGTGCCCCATCCCGTGAAGCCGCATCGCCGACCAGCGGACGCGGCCCGGCCGTGCTGCGCACGTGGCACGCACTGCCGCTGTGCAGCGGATACCGCCATCATCGTCCGTTCTTTCCTACCCATCAGGCCCTGCCATGTCCGCTGCCCCGAGTGCACTTCTGCCGCTGCTGCAACAGGTCCTGCTGGGCCGTGACATCGCCTGCACCGTCGAGGGCGACGGACTGCTGCTCGACAGTGGCCTGCACCTGACCCCGCACGGTGTCGGCAGCAACGAACGCGACAACGGCGGCTGGCAGACCTCCACCGTCATCGAGACCCGTCACGCGGGCTTGTTCGCCGATGGCCTGTTCGAATACCAGCACGCCAATGGCGCGACCGAACAGGAATCCCTGCTGTCCGGCTTCGAGACCTGGGTGCGGGTGGATCTGCCGACCCTGCAGGCCGCCATCGGCGCTGAAGACGCACCGGATCTGCCGATGATGGGGCTGACCTACCCGACCAACGAAGACGGCCGGGAACACGAGCGCACCGTGGTGCTGGGACCACTGGCCCATTACCGCGCCCGCGAACTGGACGACGCTGCTGCGTGCAGCGAAGACGACCACGGCTCCTGCCCCTGCTGCCTGTTCACCAGGAGCATCGACGCCTTCGACGATCTGCTGAAGGCTCATCACTTCCTGGCCATCCGCCTGTTCGCTTCGCGCGACGAGCAGGGCCAGTGCGAAGCCGACTGCCGGGTCAACGGCCATGACTTCGCCCCTGCCCTGCCGCTGCTGCGCGCCTATGCTGCGCGCTGGCCGCAGGCGGGGCTGGAATTCCGCAAGCAGTACGTGGTGATCCGCACCGGCTCACCCTCAGCGGCCTGAATCCAGCGCGCACGCCCGGTACATGCCACTGCCGCTACACTGCGCGCCGACATCTGTTGCACCTGTTCCTTTCACTCCCAACGAGGCACCCCCGCGATGCTGTACGCGCAAGTCCACCTGACCCTTCCCGCCTGGATCCACGACCAGATCGACCTGGATCGTCGATATCCGGGCGACGAGGCCAAGGTCGCGCTGGCGATCGAGCTGTCGCGGCTGAACGTCGACCACGCCAGTGGCGGCCCGTTCGGCGCCGTGGTGTTTGGGCCGGATGACAAGGTGATCGCTGCCGGCGTGAACCGGGTGATGCCGCATTCGACCTCGCTGGCGCACGCCGAGAACATGGCCTACATGCTGGCCCAGCAGCGCCTGCAGACCCCGCGCCTGAACGCGGTGCTGTCGCCGATCACCCTGGCCACCAGCTCGCAGCCGTGCTGCCAGTGCTACGGCGCCACCGTGTGGGCCGGCATCGACCGCCTGCTGATCGGCGCCAGTTCGGCCGACGTGGAAGAACTGACCCCGTTCGATGAAGGCCCGCTGCCGGCCGACTGGGTGGGCGAGCTCAACAAGCGCGGCATCGACGTGGTGCAGGGCCTGAACCGCGATGCGGCGCGCAGCGTGCTGCGTACCTATGGGGAAAGCGATGGCGCCCGTTACTGAGGCCGGCATCGGCCTGCTGTGCCTGTGCCGGCAGGGCTTCGAGCCCGAACTGGCCGGCGAACTGCAGTTCCGCGCAGGCGCCGCCGGTTTTGCCGGTTACGCCCGTACCCAGCGCAACGACGGCTACGTGCTCTTCATGTGCGATGAAGCCGCAGCGCTTGCACCGCGACTGCCGTGGCGCGAGCTGATCTTCGCCCGCCAGAAGCTGGTGGTGCTGGCCGAGCTGCCGCAGCTGGACCCGGCCGACCGCATCACGCCGATGCTGGACGTGCTGGCCGATGCGCCGCGCTTCGGTGATCTGTGGGTGGAGCATCCCGATTCGGACGCCGGCAAACCGCTGTCCGGGCTCGCGCGTGCCTTCGGCAATGCCCTGCGCCCGGCGCTGCGCAAGGCCGGCAAACTCAGCGACAAACCCAACGCACGCCTGCCGCGCCTGCACGTGGTGTTCGTCGATGGCACGCATGCCTTCATCTGCGTGGCCAACCCGGACGACAGTGCACCCTGGGCGTTGGGCATTCCGCGCCTGAAGCTGCTGCCTGACGCGCCTTCGCGTTCGGCATTGAAGCTGGATGAGGCGCTGCTGACCCTGCTCGCCCCGGAAGAACGCGAAGCGCTGGTGCGTCCGGGCATGCGCGCGGCCGACCTGGGCGCGGCACCCGGCGGCTGGACCTGGGTACTGACGCGCCAGCACGTGCATGTGCTGAGCATCGACAACGGCCCGCTGCGCCAGCACGTACTGGACACCGGCCTGGTCGAACACCTGCGCGCCGATGGTTTCCATTGGCACCCGGAGCAGCCGCTGGACTGGATGGTCTGCGATATGGTCGAGCAGCCGCGTCGCGTCGCCGAACGCATGGCCACCTGGTTCCGCGAGGGCTGGTGCAGGCACGCGATCTTCAACCTGAAGCTGCCGATGAAGAAGCGCTGGGACGAAACCCGCCTGTGCCTGGACCTGTTCCAGGAGCAGGCCGGCAAGCCGCTGGTGGTACGTGCCAAGCAGCTGTACCACGACCGTGAGGAAATCACGGTGCTGGCGTCGCCGCTGCGCTGATGAACATCCTGCGCATATCCCTGCTGCTGTGTACCGCGGTGCTGGCGTCGCCGGCACTGGCACAACCGGCGCGCCCGCAGCCGGCACAAAGTGCTCCGCTGCGTGATGACAGTGGCGTGGTCCGGCAGCAGTCGCTGTCGGCCGGCCGCGTGACCGGCAGCGTCGACATCGTGGTGCCGCTGGGCGAAACCCCGGTAACGGTGCGTTCGCTGGCGCCGGCCAGCGTGCTCGGCCAGTACCGCATCCATTTCGCCGAGTTGGACGTGAACGCTGATGGTTTCATCAGCCGTGACGAAGCACTGGCCAATCCGGCGCTTTCCGATGAGTTCAACGCATTGGACAGCAAGCGTCGCGGCAAGCTGGACCGCGCTGACCTTGCCGGTTGGCTGATCGATTGACCCGATTCCGGTAGCGCCGGGCCACGCCCGGCGGGATCGGTGAACCGCGCTGCGCGCTCGCCGGGCATGGCCCGGCGCTACCGGCGGATGATCCGGGGCTCGCGCGCCAACCAAGGTTGACGTCTACAGAAGCGATTCGCTGCAGACCGGCATGGCCCGCTTTTGGTAGGTGCCAACCTTGGTTGGCACAAGGCCGGAAGGCCCTCACTCCAGCTGGGGCGAGGATGCCCGATCGGCGCGCCAACCAAGGTTGGCATGTACCAGGGCCTCGCCGTCACACCCCTGCGGCGCGCTTCCAGAAGGCCTGTACCAGCGGCGGCCACTTGCCTACGCAGCCCAGCGCGCGGCCACGCGCCAGGGTCAGGTGCATCTCGTCGTTGGAGAACAGCCGGTTGATCGCGTCGAAGCTGTAGGCGGCGATCTGGTTGTCGCTGCGACGCTCACGCGCCCAGCGCTGCACGCGCTGCGGCGACAACCGGGGTTGTCCACGCCGTTCGGCCGACGGCGCCAGCCAGTGCTGCAGGGCGGCGACATCGCGCAGGCCAAGATTGACGCCCTGCCCGGCCAGCGGATGCACCACGTGGGCGGCATCGCCCAGCGCCAGCACGCGACCGGCCACGTAGTGGCGGGCCAGCTGCCGGCGCAGCGGGAAGGCTGCGCGCGGCGAGGCCAGCCGCAGTTCACCCAGGCGCGCGGCGAAAGCGCGGGTCAGTTCACGATTGAATGCGTCTTCGTCCAGGGCCAGTACGCGTGCGGCCTCGTCGTCGGGCAATGTCCAGACGATGGAACTGCGGCGCTCGGCCACCGGCAACAGCGCCAGCGGACCGGTCGGCAGGAAGCGCTGCCAGGCCGTGGCCTGGTTGGGCAGCTCGCTGTCCACATAGGCGACTACACCGCGCTGCTGATAGTCGTGGCGTTCAACGTCGATCCCGGCCAGTCCGCGCAGGGTCGATTCAGCACCGTCGGCAGCCACCGCCAGCGCGGCTTCGACGCGACGACCATCATCCAGGCGCAGGCGCACAGCGTGCTCGTCCTGTTCAAGCGCTTCCACGCGCGCCGGGCAATGCAGCTCCACGCCAGCTGCCGGCAGCGCCGCCCACAAGCGATCCTGCAGCAAGCCGTTCTCGACGATGAAACCCAGCTCGCGACGGCCGAAGCGATCGGCGTCGAACAGCAGGTCGTCGCCACCGCCCGCGTCCCACACCTGCATGCGCCGGTATGGCCAGGCGCGTGCCTGGGCGATCGTCGGCCACACGCCGAGACGCTCAAGCAACTGCACGTTGTCGGCGGCGAAGGCGAACACCCGCAGATCCGGCTGTGCGGCCTGCCATGGTGCCGGTTCACGCCCTTCCACCAGCGTTACGGCAAGGCCGGCATCGGCCAGCGCCAGCGCACAGGCGGCGCCGACCACACCGCCGCCCACAATGGCCACGTCCAGGCGTGCGCGCCGGTTCATGCGGCTTCTCCACGGCACAGGCGCGGCACATCGCCACGGAAGCCCATCGCACCACCAACCAGCATCGACTGCACCGAGGCGCGCTGTGCGGCCACCAGGCCCAGGCTGCGCAGGGGGCGCAGCAGCGGCGCCGGATTGCTGGTCAGCCGGGCAAGACCGCCGGAGAACGCCACCGTCTGCCGTCGATCTTCTTCGCGGCGGTCCACGTAGGATCGCAACAGTGCATCGCTGCCGGCATCGCCCTCCACTTCCAGCAGCTCGGCCAACGTCAATGCGTCGCGCAGGCCGAGGTTGAAACCCTGCGCACCCAGCGGGTGGATGGTCTGCGCGGCATTGCCCAGCAGCACCGTGCGCTCCCCCACCAGCGCGCGCGCCAGTACCTGGATCAGCGGATAGGCACTGCGCGGGCCGGAGTCGAGCAGGCGGCCCGCCCGCCAGCCGATGGCCTGCTGCAGGCGCTGCAGCCAGGCGGTGTCGTCCAGCGCCATCACCGCCTCTGCCTGGTCACGGGCAACCCCGTGCACGGTGCCGAAATGGCGGTCGCCACGCGGCAGCAACGCCGTCGGGCCGGTATCGGTGAAACGCTCCCAGGCGGTGCCATCGGGCGCGCGCTGGCTGCGCACGCGGGCCACGAACAGCGTCTGCTGGAAGTCGTGGCGATCAACGTCGATGCCCAACGCATCGCGCACGCCGCTGCTGGTGCCGTCGGCACCGACCACCAGCCGCGCCAGCAGCACCCGCTCGCCACTGTCATCGGCCACCCGCACCTGGCGGTAGCCGTCAATCACCTCGCCCAGGCCAAGGAAACGCATCGGCCGGTAGCGGCGCAGCCGTGACAACTCCTGCAGCCGGCTTTCCAGCGCCTGGCCGAAATCACGCGCCACCACCACCTGGCCGAACCATGGCCGGTCGTACTCTGCGGCATCGAGCTGCACACGGCCGAAATCGCCGGCGCGGCTGACATGGATGCGGCGGATCGGGCCGGGGGCCATCGACAGCTTCTGCATGACCCCCAGCGCGGTCAGCGCGTTGATCGTGGCGGCGGCAAAACTGAGGTTGCGCTGGTCGAACACCGCCGGCAGTTCCCCGGCCGGGCTGGCTTCGAGCAGGCCCACGTCGCGGCCCAGGCGGTCCAGGGCGATGGCCAGGCTGGCACCCACCAGACCGCCACCGACGATCAGCACGTCATGTCGTTCACTCATGGGCGCATGATACGCGCTCGCCGCGCCGGCATGCCCCACGCCGCCCCGCCTGCGCCAAGCGCCGCGCCGGGCTAGAATGAAACCTGAATCCGCTCCGGCCCACCGCCATGTCCGACTCCGCCCCCCGCGCCTTCGTCCTGTCAGTGCTCGTGCTGTTGCTGGCTGCGACCCGCGTCAATCACTTCGCGGCAATCCCTGACGCCTCTTGGGCGGTGTTCTTCATCGGCGGCTTCTATCTCGCCCGCTGGACCCGCTGGGCGTTCCCGCTGCTGATGGTGTTCGCGGTGCTGGTCGACTGGATCGTGATCCGCAGCAGCGGCCTCGACTTCTGGCAGCACTACTGCGTATCGCCGGGCTACTGGCTGCTGTTGCCGGCCTACTTCGCGATGTGGGCCGGTGGCATGTTGCTGGGCCGCAACTACCGCAGCGCGCAGTGGTCGGTGCTGGGCAAGGGTGCCTTGCTGCTGGTGGCGTCGGTGGCGCTGTGCCATCTGCTGGCGCAGGGCGGTTTCTACTGGACCAGCCAGAACGTGGCCGAGCCGACCGTGGCCGGATGGGCACAGAACTACGCCCAGTGGTTCGGCCCCTACCTGCGCACCACTGCGATCTACGTGGCCTTGGCCGCCGCACTGCAGCTGGCCGTGGAGCAGGTGCT
The DNA here is from genome assembly GCF_056395105.1 of Stenotrophomonas sp. 10L48. NCBI lineage: Bacteria > Pseudomonadati > Pseudomonadota > Gammaproteobacteria > Lysobacterales > Lysobacteraceae > Stenotrophomonas > Stenotrophomonas sp. 10L48. The sequence goes on from NZ_JBFTIX010000017.1 coordinate 35,442, forward strand.
CAAGCTCCTGCAGGCCCGCCGCGACATCCACCACTGAGCCACGCCATGGGTCATCGCCTCTCGCGCATCTACACCCGCACCGGCGACGACGGCAGCACCGGCCTGGGTGACGGCAGCCGGGTCGGCAAGGATGACCTGCGTGTTGCGTCCTATGGCACCGTCGATGAAGCCAACGCCACGCTCGGCCTGTTGTTGGCCGTGCCGCTGCCGGAGGACGTCCGCGCGCTGGTGGTGCACCTGCAGCACCAGCTGTTCGATCTGGGCGCCGAACTGTGCATTCCCGGCCATGCCGCCATCCACGCCGCTGATGTGTCGGCGCTGGAACAGCAGCTGGACCACTACAACGCCGACCTGCCGATGCTGAAGGAGTTCATCCTGCCGGCCGGTGGCGAGGCCGCCGCGCGCTGCCACCTGGCGCGCACCGTGGTCCGCCGCGCCGAGCGCGACACGGTCGCCCTGGCCCGCGTGGAACCGGTACGCAGCGAGGCGCTGCAGTACCTCAACCGGCTGTCAGACCTGCTGTTCGTGCTGGCCCGGGTGCTGGCACGGGCCGATGGCCACGGCGAAGCGCTGTGGCAACCACAGCATCGCCAGCGCTGAGCCGCCGTGCTGGTCTTCACCCATCCCGCCTGCCTGCTGCACGATCCGGGCCCTGGCCATCCTGAATGCCCGCAACGCCTGCAGGTGGTGCTCGACGCGCTGCACGAGGCCTTCCCCGGCCAACTGGATTGGCGCGAACCGCCGCCGGCCAAGTTCGGTGAACTGACCCGGGTCCACGACAGCGCGCTGCTGGATCTGGTACTGCAACCGCAGAGCGCACCGCTGCGCCAGCTGGACATGGACACCTGGACCTCGCCGGGCTCGGCCAGCGCCGCGGTGCACGCCGCCGGCGCAGGTGTCGCGGCCGTCGATGCGGTGATGCTGGGCGAGGATCCGCTGGCCTTCTGCGCGGTGCGCCCGCCCGGCCACCATGCCACCAGCAGCACCGCGATGGGCTTCTGCCTGCTCAACAACATCGCCATCGCCGCCGCCTACGCCCGCGACCGCCACGGTCTGGAGCGGATCGCAGTGGTCGACTTCGACGTCCACCACGGCAACGGCACCCAGGACATCTTCCAGCACGACGCACGGGTGTCCTACTACAGCACCCACCAGGCCGGGCTGTTCCCCGAGTCCGGCCTGCGCCGTGACCGCGGTGCCGGCAACCTGATGAACATCCTGCTGCCGCCCGGCAGTGGCGGCTTCCGCTTCCGCAACGTCTGGGCCGACGAGATGCTGCCGGCGATCGACGACTTCCGCCCCCAGCTGCTGCTGATCTCGGCAGGCTTCGACGCCCACCTGCGCGACCCGCAGGCCGACCTGATGCTGGAGACCGACGATTTCGCCTGGATCACCCGCGAACTGCACGCGCTGGCACGCCGCCATGCCGCCGGCCGGGTGGTGTCGATGCTGGAGGGAGGATACGACCTGCAGGCCTTGGCCGAGTGCAGCGTGGCCCACCTGCAGGCACTGATCGACACGCCCTCCGGCAACGGGCCTGGATGAACCCGAACCGGCAACCCGGGGAGGCCTTCATTGCCCCTATGCAAGGGATGGGGCAAGCTACCGTCCGTTTTCGCCCGAATCCGAACCGCGTGCGCCGAGCCCTCCGCCTGCTTCCCCTGCCCCTGAGCATCGCCGTCTGCCTTCCGGCATGGGCTGATGACAAGCCGCTCAACTGGGGCCTTTGCCCGGCCACCGACGTGATCCCTGCGTTCACCGACGCACCGACCCCGGTGCCCGGCCAGGACAAGGCTGCCGCCAGCGCTGCGCGCGAACAGCAGCCCACCGACATCGAGGGCGACCAGCTGCTGGGCACCACCACCGTGCCGCAGTACCAGGGCAACGTGGCGCTGCGCCGGGGCGACCAGTTCGTGGGCACCGACAAGCTCAGCTTCGATACCGAAAGCGGCAACTATGTCGCCGACGGCAACGTCCGTTACCAGGATGCCTCGATCCGGATGGTCGCCAAGCGCGCCGAGGGCAACCAGGAAAGCGACACCCACAAGATCACCGACATCCAGTACCAGCTGGTGTCCCGCCGCGGCAACGGTGAAGCCGAATCGGTCGACCTGCAGGGCGCGGTCGGGCAGATGCACCGCTCCACCTACACCACCTGCGACCCGTCGCAGCCGGTATGGAAGCTGACCGCCCCGGAGATCGAAGTCGACAACGACGAAGGCTTCGGCACCGCCCGCAACGCGGTGCTGCGGATCGGCAAGGTGCCGGTGCTGTGGGCGCCCTACTTCAAGTTCCCGATCGATGACCGGCGCAAGACCGGCCTGCTGTTCCCGCAGCTGGGCATGTCCGGCCGCAACGGTTTCGACTACGCACAGCCGATCTACTTCAACCTGGCGCCGAACTACGACGACACGTTGACCCCGCGCTACATGAGCCGGCGCGGCCTGATGCTCGACAACGAGTTCCGCTACCTCTACAACGGCGGCCGCGGTGAACTGATCACTGCGTTCATGCCCAACGACAAGCTGCGCGACCGCGATCGCGGCCAGGTGATATTCGGTGGCTACCACAACGTGGACAGCCACTGGCAGGCCCGCGCCAACCTGGCCTGGGTCAGCGACGAGCGCTACGTGGAAGACTTCGCCAATCGCCTGGTGGGCGTCACCGCGTCGAACCTGCAGAGCACGGTCGGCCTGTACGGCACCGGCAAGAACTGGACGGCCGGCATCATGGCCGACCGCTGGCAGCTGACCGACTACACGCTTGACGAGCGCGCACTGCCGTACAACCGCCAGCCGCGCCTGTACCTCAACTGGGACAAGCCGCTGCTGCCGTGGCTGGAGACCGGCGTCTACGCCGAGGCCGTGCGCTTCACCCACGACGACATCAACTTCAAGTACGGCGCCGAGGCCGGTCCCGACCTGCAGTACACGCGCAACGGCCAGACCCAGCGCATGTATGGTGGCTCACGCCTGGATGTGAAGCCCTATGTGTCGTTCCCGATCAGCGGCGCGTCCTGGTACATCACCCCGACCCTGGCCTACCGCTACACCGGTTACGAGCTGGACCGCGGGCTGGCCGATGCCACCCGCAGGAGCATCCTGGTCTCGCAGGGCATCGACCCGAACACGGCCACTCCGGAACAGCTTCGCGGAAATACCTCGCCCAGCCGCAGCCTGCCGATCGCCAGCCTCGATGCCGGCCTGTTCTTCGACCGTGAGACGAAGATCGGTGGCAAGTCGTTCCTGCAAACCCTGGAACCGCGCCTGTTCTACCTGCGCACGCCCTACCGCAACCAGGACGAGCTGCCGATCTTCGATACCCGCGACTTCACCTTCAGCTGGGGCCAGCTGTTCCGCGATTCGCGCTATACCGGCGCCGATCGCCAGAACGACGCCAACCAGCTGACTCTGGCGCTGGGTACCCGCTTCATCGACCAGACCACCGGCAAGGAGCGTTTCTCGGCCTCCATCGGCCAGATCCAGTACTTCGACGAGTCGCGGGTGAGCGTGGTCCCCGGTGGCGCGCCGGTTGAAAAGGGCAAGTCGGCCTGGATCGCCGACGGCAACTACATGATCAACGACCGCTGGACCCTGGGCGCCACCTATCAGTGGGACCCCAAGTACAAGCGCGAGGATCTGGCCAGCGTGCGTGCCCGCTACCTGATGTCCAACGACGGCGTGGTCAACCTGACCTACCGCTACCGCATCAATTCCGGCGCCCCGGCCACCGCCAACAAGCATGACCGCACCCTGCTGGAACAGGCCGACCTGTCGTTCCTGTACCCGCTGAACGAGCGCTGGAGCCTGGTCGGCCGCTACTACTACTCGATCCAGGACAAGGAACCGCTGGAGATCATCGGTGGCGTACAGTGGGACAGCTGCTGCCTGGCCGTTCGCGCCGTGGCCCGCCGCTACGTGCGCAACCGCGAAGGCGAAATGAACAACTCCATCCAGCTCGAGTTCGTGCTCAAGGGCTTGAGCTCCCTCGGCCAGGACACGGACCGCACTTTGCGCCGTGCTATCCTCGGCTACAACCGCGACGACCTCTATCTCGTGCCGCCCAGCAACACCGGAGCGACCCGCGATGACTACGATCCGAATCAGATCCCATGACCAAGAGCTTCCCCGTTCTCCTCGCATCGCTTCTGGCGGTGTCCAGCGTGTCCGCCCCCCTGCAGGTTCTTGCGCAGGAGGCCCAGCCGTTGGATCGCATCGCTGCTGTCGTCGATGAGGACGTGATCCTGCAGAGCGAGCTCCAGCGTGCGATCGCCAACATCAAGGCGCAGTACGCCGGCCGCGAGGCCCAGCTGCCGCCCGATGACGTGCTCAGCCGCCAGGTGCTCGAGCGCTTGGTGCTGGTCAAGCTGCAGGTGGCCCGTGCCCAGGGCAGCGGCATCCGTGTCAGCGACCAGGAACTGACCCAGGCGATGAATGCCATCGCCCAGCAGAACGGCTCGACCCTGGATGCCCTGCGCCAGCGCCTGGCCAGTGACGGTATCGATTTCAACGATTTCCGCGCCTCGGTGCGTGACGAGATCACCGTGCAGCGCCTGCGCCAGAGCTTCGCGCAGAGCCGCATCAGCGTCAGCGAAGGCGAGGTCGATGCTGCCCTGAAGCAGCAGGCCGATGCCRGCAACCAGTTCCACCTCGCACACATCCTGGTCGCCCTGCCCGACGGTGCCAGCGCCGAGCAGATCGCCACCGGCCAGAAGAAGGCTGATGGCGTGAAGGCCCTGCTGGACAAGGGCGAACTGGACTTCAATGCGGCGGCCGTGCGCTATTCCGACAGCCCCAATGCACTGGAAGGCGGCGACCTCGGCTGGCGCACCCTGGATGAAATCCCGGCCGCGTTCGCACAGACGATGCAGCAGATGAAGCCCGGCGAAGTGGTCGGCCCGATCCGTGGCCCGAGCGGCTTCCAGCTGCTGAAGCTGGTGGAAGTGCGTGACGCCAGCGCGGCGGCAGGCACCCACACGGTCACCGAGTACCACGGCCGCCATATCCTGGTGCGCGTGGACGATGCCCAGTCCGACGCCGCCGCCAAGGCCAAGATCGACACCCTGCGTGCGCGTATTGCCGGCGGTGCCGACTTCCAGCAGGTGGCCAAGGAATCGTCCGAGGACACCAACAGCAAGGGCCAGGGCGGCGATCTGGGCTGGTTCCCGGCCGACGCGTTCGGCCCGGCCTTCGGCCAGCAGGTGGCAGGCATCCAGGACGGCGGCGTAAGCCAGCCGTTCCGCACCGATGCGGGCTGGCACATCGTGCAGCGCGTGGGCACCCGCCAGACCGACGTCGGCAGTGACAACCAGCGCGCCCAGGTCCGCGAGACCATCGGTCGCCGCAAGCTGGAAGACGAGTACAACCGCTTCCTGCAGGAGCTGCGTGGCGAAGCCTACGTCAGCTTCCGCAGCGGTGACCGGGCGGAAAATACCGCCACGCCTCCGCAGTCCTGAGCCATGCTCCCCGAGCTCGCTCTGGTACCGGGCGAGCCCGCCGGGATCGGCCCGGAACTGTGTGTCCGACTGGTCCAGCAGCCGCGCGATGATTGCCGGCTGCTGGCATTCGCCGATCCGGACACCCTGCGCGCGGCCGCAGCCGCGCTGGATCTGCCCCTGCAACTGCTGCCCGAGGACGCACACGCACGCGTCCCCGGCGATCTGCGCCTGCGCGCCGTCGCCAACAGCGCCCCCAGCCGTTTCGGCCATACCGACCCTGCCAATGCAGGTGCGGTGATCGGTGCCCTGCTCGGTGCGGGCCAGGCCTGCCTGTCCGGTGAACTGCACGGCGTGGTGACCGGCCCGGTGCACAAGGCGGTGATCAACCAGGGCGGCATCGCCTACAGCGGCACCACCGAACTGCTGGCCGACCAGGCCGGTGTGAAGGTGGTGATGATGCTGGCCAACGACATCGTCCGCGTTGCCCTGGCTACGACCCACCTGCCGCTGCGTGAGGTTGCCGATGCGATCACCGCGCCCGGCCTGGAACACACCCTGCGCACCGTGCATGCCGCGCTGCGCCGCGAGTTCGGCCTGCCCGCACCGCGCATCGCCGTGCTTGGCCTGAACCCGCACGCCGGCGAAGACGGTCACCTCGGTCGCGAGGAACTGGATCTGGTCATCCCGCTGCTGCAGCGCCTGCGCAGCGAGGGCATGGACCTGATCGGTCCGCTGCCGGCCGATACCGCGTTCCTGCCCGCCAAGCTGGCCGGCTTCGACACCGTGCTGGCCATGTACCACGACCAGGGCCTGCCGGTGCTGAAGTACTCCGGCTTCGAGCAGGCGGTGAACCTGACCCTGGGCCTGCCCTATCCGCGCGTGGCGGTGGACCACGGCACCGCGCTGGATCTTGCCGGCCGCGGCATTGCCGATCCTTCCAGCCTGCAGGCCGCCACAACGCTGTGTGCGCGGCTGGCGCGGCAACGTACACTGAGCACATGACTTCCCCGCATTCCCCCTCCGGCCCGGTGTTTTCCGCCCCGGCCAAGAAGCAGCTCGGCCAGCACTTCCTTGCCGACCGCTACTACATCGACAAGATCGTGATGGCGGTCAATCCCAAGGACGGCGACCGCCTGGTCGAGATCGGCCCGGGCCAGGGTGCGATCACCCTGCCGCTGCTGCGCGTGCACCCGAAGATGACGGTGATCGAGTTCGACCGCGACCTGATCGCGCCGTTGACCGCCGCCGCCGAGCCCCTGGGTGAACTGACCATCGTCAACCGCGACGTGCTGCGGGTCGATTTCACCGAGCTGGCCGACGGACAGCCGATCCGCCTGGTCGGCAACCTGCCCTACAACATCTCCTCGCCCATCCTGTTCCATGCACTGGAACATGCTGCGGTGGTCTCGGACATGCACTTCATGCTGCAGAAGGAAGTGGTCGACCGCATGGCTGCCGGTCCCGGCAGCAAGGTGTTCGGCCGCCTCAGCGTGATGCTGCAGGCCTACTGCGAGGTGACCTCGCTGTTCGTGGTGCCGCCGGGTGCGTTCAGGCCGCCGCCGAAGGTCGATTCGGCCGTGGTGCGCCTGGTACCGCGCGACCCGGCCAGCATCGACATCAAGGACCACAAGCGCTTCGCCGAGGTGGTCAAGGCCGCCTTCGGCCAACGCCGCAAGACCCTGCGCAATGCCCTGAACAACGTGGTCAGCGCCGAGCAGTTCGTGGCCGCCGGCGTGCGCCCCGATGCCCGCGCCGAACAGCTGGACGTGGCTGAATTCATCGCTTTGGCCAATGCCACCTGATTACACTGCCGGTATGGAAGACGCTGACGTTTATGCCATCTCCGTCGAAGTCGCCCCGCGCTTCCTCGACGACCAATCCGCGCCGGAAGACGGTCGTTATGCGTTCGCCTATACGATCCGCATCCACAACCAGGGCCGCGTTGCCGCGCGCCTGGTCGCACGCCACTGGCGCATCACCGATGCCAATGGCCGCGTCGAGCATGTCGATGGCGATGGCGTGATCGGCGAACAGCCGCGACTGCGTCCGGGTGAAGACTTCCATTACACCTCGGGTGTCATGCTCGGCACCGAGCACGGCACGATGCAGGGCCATTACGACATGGTGGCCGACGACGGCACCGAATTCGCCGCGCCGGTCGCACCCTTCGTGCTGGCCATCCCGCGCACCCTGCACTGACACGGAGGCCGAACGATGAGTGTATGGGCGATCGGCGACCTGCAAGGCTGCTATGACGTAACCCAGCGCCTGCTGGAGAAGATCCGGTTCGATCCGGCGCAGGACACCCTGTGGTTCTGCGGCGACCTGGTCAACCGCGGTGGACAGTCACTGGAAACCCTGCGGCTGGTGCATTCGCTGCGCGAACACAGCGTGGTGGTGCTCGGCAACCACGACCTTTCCCTGCTGGCCGTCGGTGCGCGCACCGAGGAAGAGCAGCGCAAGGTCAACCCGGACCTGCTGCGCATCGTCCAGGCCGAAGACCGCGATGTGCTGCTGGACTGGCTGCGCCTGCAGAAGCTGGTGCACGTGGACCGCGAGCTTGGCTGGATGATGGTGCATGCCGGCCTGGCGCCGAAGTGGACCACGCAGATGGCCGAGAAGCATGCGGCCGAAGTGGAAGTGCAGCTGCACGGCGCCGGCTACCGCAAGCTGTTCCGCAACATGTACGGCGACAAGCCCAGCTGGGCGCCGAACCTGACCGGCTACGAGCGCTCGCGGGCGATCATCAACGTGCTCACGCGCATGCGCTACTGCACCTCGCGCGGCCGCATCGGCATCGAGGACAAGGGCACGCCGGGCACCCAGGAACAGGGGCTGTATCCCTGGTTCGAAGTGCCGGGCCGGGTCGAACGCGACCTGAAGGTGGTCTGCGGCCACTGGTCCGCGCTCGGCCTGACCATCACCCAGGGCATCCACGCGATCGACACCGGTGCCGTGTGGGGTGGCAAGCTCACCGCGATCCAGCTCGACACCGATGAGCTGCGCGTGGTGCAGGTACCGGGACGCGACGTACCGGCACCGGTCGCCAACGCGCGGCCGCCCGCGCGACCGGCACACGAGCGCACGGCAGGCAAGGACAACAGCCAGGGCAACGGCAACGCTGCAACGGCTGGCGCCCCGGGCAACCGTGGTCCGCGCCGGCGCCGCCGCCGTGGTGGTGGTGGCGGTGGTGGCAACAACAACGGAACGCCTCCTTCGGCATGACGCCCGGCAACCGCGCACCATGGACGGTGCTGCTGCTGACGCTGGCCCTGGCCAGCGGCTGCCAGCCCTCATCGTCGCCAGCGACTGCCGGCGCCGACGCTACCGCCGCCCCTGCATCAGCTCCTGCACCTTCGCCGCCGCTGGTCGCTGCCGCACGCGCACAGATCGGCGTCACCACCCGCTACGACCCTGCCTATCAGGTACTGGCCTACCCCGGTGGCGACGTGCCCGCTGATCGCGGCGTATGCACCGACGTGGTGGTCCGCGCCCTGCGTACGCAGGGGCTGGACCTGCAGGTCCGCGTGAACGAAGACATGCGCGCTGATTTCAGCGCCTATCCGGCCCTCTGGGGCCTGTCGCGACCGGATCGGAACATCGACCACCGGCGCGTGCCCAACCTGATGCGCTGGTTCGACCGCCACGGCTGGCAGCAACCGATCAGTGCCCTTCCCAGCGACTTCGCTGCCGGCGACATCGTGGCCTGGAAGCTCAACGGCAACGGCCTGCTGCACGTAGGCATCGTTTCCGACCGGCGCTTGGCCTACGGCACGCCGCTGGTACTGCACAACATCGCGCGCGGTACGCGGGAAGAGAACCTGCTGTTCCAGCACACCATCATCGGCCACTACCGGATGCCGTAGAACGATCCTGTAGAGCCGAGCACGGCCGGGCTCTACAGGACGCCGCGCTCAGCGGCGGACGTAATGCACGAAGCGGAACGCGTAGGCGTGACGCTCATCGGCCGCGTGCGGCTCACTGGCCACCTCCTGCCAGAAGCGCTCATCCACCTCCGGGAAATGGGTATCGGCCGGTACTTCGGCATCCACCCAGGTCAGGTACAGATCACTGGCCTGGTCCAGCAGCTGGCGGAAGATCTCGCCGCCACCAATGATGCACAGCTCGCTGGCGCCCTCGCCCTCTGCAATCGCTTTCGCCTCGTCCAGCGAGGCCACCGCGCGCATGCCCTCGAACGGCACCTGGCCGCTGCGGGTCAGCACCAGGTTCGTTCGGCCGGGCAGCACGCGGCCAATCGATTCGGCGGTCCTGCGCCCCATCAGGATCGGCTTGCCCAGGGTCAACGCCTTGAAGTGCCTGAAGTCGTCCGGCAGGTGCCAGGGCATGGCGTTGCCCTGGCCGATGCCACGATTGCGATCCAGTGCAACGATCATCGAAAGTTTCATGGTGCGGCCTCCTCAGCCGGCGTCGATCTGCAGGCGTGTACAGGCCTCGTTGGCGGCACTGGCCGCGCGCAGCGCCGCAGCCAGCGCCGGGTTCGACGTGGAATTCTCGTCCAGGCCTTCGAGGATCCTGTCCATCTGCGCGTCCTCGATCTCCTTCAGGCCCGGTCCCGACAGGATGTCCCTGGACAGCGTGGCAACGTCGGTGCTGCCGCTGCGCGCCAGGAATCCCTGCAGATCCTTGCTGGAATAGACCACCGCCAGGCGCTGCTCAAGCTCATGCTGATAGGCGGGTTCTTCGATGCCAGCCTTCAGGTGTTCGGCCATCGCCGCGTACATGCCGGTCACCGCTTCGCGCATCTGTGCCTGGCAGCCGGCCGGCATGTCGCTGGGCAGTGGCGCGCTGCCATCGAGCGTCCGGACGAAGCGCTGCAATTCCCCGCGCATGTGCTTGTGCACGATCTGCTCGTTGACCTGCCGGGCCAATGCGAGGGTGTCTGCAGGCGCCGCCTGCACCAGGCTCAGCGGCGCCAGGCCAGCCAACGCCAGCAGCGCCGCAACGCGTGGGCGCGCGCTCATACCGCCACCGGCGCCTTGATCGCCGGATGCGGATCGTAGCCATCAATGCGGATGTCATCGAACTGGAAGCCGAACAGATCGGTCACCTCCGGGTTCAACCACAGCGTCGGCAGCGCGCGCGGTTCACGCGACAGCTGCTCGCGGGCCTGCTCGAAGTGGTTCGAATACAGGTGCGCGTCGCCCAGCGTGTGCACGAAATCGCCGACGCCCAGGCCGGTGGCCTGGGCCACCATGTGGGTCAGCAGTGCGTAGCTGGCGATGTTGAACGGTACGCCGAGGAAGATGTCGCCACTGCGCTGGTACAGCTGGCAGCTGAGCTTGCCGTCGACCACGTAGAACTGGAACAGGTTGTGGCACGGCATCAACGCCATCTGCGAGAGCTCGCCCACGTTCCAGGCACTGACCACCAGCCGCCGCGAATCCGGATTACGCTTGATCTCGTCCACCAGCCACTGCATCTGGTCGATCTGGCCGCCGTCGGCCGTGGCCCAGCTGCGCCACTGCTTGCCGTACACCGGGCCGAGGTCGCCGTTCTCGTCGGCCCACTCGTCCCAGATGCGCACCTGGTTGTCCTTGAGGTAACCGATGTTGGTATCGCCCTTCAGGAACCACAGCAGCTCGTGGATGATCGAGCGCAGGTGCAGCTTCTTGGTGGTGACCAGCGGGAAGCCGTCGTTGAGGTTGAAGCGCATCTGCCAGCCGAACACGCTGCGGGTGCCGGTACCGGTGCGGTCGCTCTTCTCCGCGCCGTGTTCGAGCACGTGCGAGAGCAGGTCCAGGTAGGCCTTCATGCCCTGCCCTCCGCCGTCACCAGCGGCTGCGGCTGCAGCACCGGCGCGCGGCGCGACATCACCAGCAGCACCAGGCCGAAGGCGATCAGCGGCACGCACAGGATCTGGCCCTTGGTCAGCCAGCCGAAGGCCACGTAGACGCCGTTGTCGGGCATGCGCACGAACTCGACGGCGAAGCGGAAGATGCCATACAGCAGCGCGAACAGGCCGCCAATGAGATAGCGATGGCGCGGCTTGGCCGACACCGTCCACAACACCGCGAACATCACCAGCCCTTCCAGCAGCGCTTCATACAGCTGCGACGGATGGCGCGCGAACTGGTTGAGCGCACCGCTGGCGAACTGCGACTGCAGGGTGGCGTGGTCGAGCTGGTTCAACGGTGCCGGCAGGCCGGAAGGGAACACCACGCCCCAGCTGCCGTCGGTGTACTTGCCCCACAGCTCGGCGCCGATGAAGTTGCCGATGCGGCCAAAGCCCAGGCCCAGCGGCACCAGCGGCGCCATGAAATCCATGGTGTCGAAGAAGTGCAGCGCATGCTTGCGCGACCACCACCAGCAGGCCGCGATCACGCCGAGCAGGCCACCGTGGAAGCTCATGCCGCCATCCCACACCTTGAACAGCAGCAACGGGTTGTGCAGGAAATCGCCCAGCGCGTAGAACAGCATGTAGCCGATGCGCCCGCCCAGCACTACGCCGAGCATGGCGTAGAACAGCAGGTCGGAGAAGCCGTTGGCATCGACGCCCGGCAGGCGCCCGTCCGCGATCCGCTTGCGCCCCAGCAGCCAGGCGGCGGTGAAGCCGAGCAGGTACATGATGCCGTACCAGTGCACCTTGATCGGTCCCAACGAGAGGGCGATGGGGTCGATGTCGTGGAAATAGATCATGAAGGGCGCCTTGCAGGGATGCCGATATTCTAGCGCCGCCCGGGAGCGGCCTCGTGGTGGCCGCCATCGCCCGATTGCCGGGCTTCAGCCCAGGATCTGCGGCGTGTCCGGCAAGCCGTCCTGATCGGACCGCGCCGAGGCCGGAAAGTGCCCTTCCACCAGGGAGGAAACCTCGTCGATGGCATCGCGCAGCGCCGCCACCGGCTGCGCGCCGCGCAGGCCTTCGCGCAGATGCGTGCAGACCCGCTGCCACTGCTCGGGCGCGACCCGCCCGTGCAGGCCACGGTCGGCCACGATCTCGATGGCGTGGTCGGCCAGCAGCAGGTAGATCAGCACGCCGTTGTTGTGCGCGGTATCCCAGGTGCGCAGGCGCGCGAAGGCATGCTCGGCCGCCTGCCGCGGGGTGACCTTGTGCCACAGCGCATGCAGTGGCAGATCGGCCTCCACGGCAAACATCACCTGGCCGCCATGGCGCTGCTCGCCCGCGGCGATCGCCTCGGTGATCGCCTGCAGCGTGGCCGGCGGGAACGCCCGCCGTACCGATGGCGAAAACAGATGCCTGCACAGACGTTGGATCATCACCAGCCTCCCGACGCGCCGCCGCCGCCGGAACGGCCACCACCGCCGCCCCAGCCGCCGCCGCCGCCAAACCCACCCCCGCCGCCGAAGCCGCCGCCGCCCCAGCTACCGCCGCCCCAACCGCCACCGCCGGCGAAACGCCCCGGATGGCCGGACAACATCGCCACCACCAGGCCCACCACGCCGGCCAGGCCACTGGCCAGCAAGGTGGAAGTGAACAGGAAGGCGGCTACCGCCGCTCCAGCGCCACCCAGCAGGCCGCGCAGCGGACGCGGTACCCGCGAGAACACGCCGCGCAGGATGCTGCCGGCGAACACGCCGATGAACAACGCCAGGATCCAGGTATCACCGCCCCCGTCCGGGGCGCGTCCCTGCTGGCTGCTGACCGGCGCAGGCAGGGCTTCGCCGTCGATGATCCTCACCAGCACCGCCGTGGCCTCGGTGATGCCGCCGGCATAGTCATTGGCGCGGAAGCGTGGCACCAGGTATTCCTGGATCACCCGGTTGGCGATCGCGTCGGGAATCGCGCCTTCCAGGCCATAGCCCGGTTCGATGCGCACCCGCCGGTCGTCCTTGGCCACCACCAGCAGCACGCCGTCATCCACGCCCTTGCGACCGATCTGCCACTGGTCGAACACCCGGGTGGTGTACTGGGCGATGTCTTCCGGCTGCGTGGTCGGCACCACCAGCACCTGCATCTGGCTGCCCTTGCGCTGCTGCAGGTCCAGCGCCTGCTGCACCAGCGCCTGCTTCTGCGCGGCATCCAGCGTGCCGGTGGTGTCGACCACCGGCGAATCCAGCGCCGGAATCGGCGCCAGCGTCTGCGCCTGCACGGTCACCGGCAGCCACAGCAGCAGGGCCAGCAGTGTGGCGGCCAGGCGCATCGGTCAGTGGCCCGGAGCCGGGGCCGGCTGCTGCTGCGGCGCGTTGCCGAAATCAACCGCCGGCGCGTTGGAGATCTGCGCTTCGTTTTCCACGGTGAAGTTCGGCTTGGGCTGGTAGCCGAAGATCTTGGCGGTGATCAGCTGCGGGAACGAGCGGATGTAGGTGTTGTAGTCCTGGACCTGCTGGATGTAGCGGCCACGGGCAACGGTGATGCGGTTCTCGGTGCCTTCCAGCTGCGCCTGCAGGTCGCGGAAGTTCTGGTCGGACTTCAGCACCGGGTAGTTCTCGGTAACCACCAGCAGGCGCGACAGCGCGCTGCCCAGTTCGCCCTGGGCCTGCTGGAACTGCTTGAGCGAGGCTTCATCGTCGGCGTTGACGTTGATCTGGCCAACGCGCGAACGGGCGTTGGTGACTTCGGTCAGCACCCGTTCTTCCTGGCTGGCGAAACCTTTCACGGTCTGCACCAGGTTGGGCACCAGGTCGGCGCGGCGCTTGTACTGGTTGAGCACTTCGGACCAGCTGGCCTTGACCGCTTCGTCCTTCTGCTGGATGGCGTTGTAGCCGCAGCCGGACAGCAGGGAGGCCAGCAGCAACAATGGGATGAGGCGGGTCAACAGGCGCATGGCCAAGGCTCCGGGTGGACTGAGCGCCGAGCATGCCATGGTCGGTGTTAACGGACGTGTGGAGAGTGCCGGCCATCGGGCGCCGCCCCCTCCGCGGTGGTTATGTCTGCTGGATATCGGGTGGGCCGGGAGGGTGGGTTGGCTGGGGGACGCTGCAAGTACGTCCATGTAAGCTCGGTCGCCGCATCCATGCGGCTCACGCCCCCAGCCAACCCACCCWCGCGGCCACGGACGGTTTCCTGCGCACCGCGGGAAGATCAAAAGAAAAAGAAAAATCAAAAGCGAAAACCGAT
>NZ_JBFTIX010000018.1:0-54855 GCF_056395105.1 Stenotrophomonas sp. 10L48
GGCGGGCGGGACACGCCGTAAACCCATCCATGGGGGCTCGATGGCGCCATCCATGGCGCCAACGGTCCCGCCCGCCCATCCCGCCTCACCCTCGCGAATTTCCCGGTGACGGACAGCAAGAGCGTTGGTGTTATCGGGTGGGGGAAGAGGGGTCAGATCCCTTTTCCTGCGGAAAAGGGATCTGACCCCGGAAGTCGCCGGCTGTTGCTTCTGCTTCTGCTTTTTTCTTTTTTCTTTTGATCTTCCGTGGCTGACGCACACGGAAACCGTCAGAGGCTGGGCGGGGTGGACTGCGTGGGGGTGTCCGCGGCATGGATGCCGCGGCCAAGCCCCCAGGGATGGGTTTACGGCGTCCCCCGCGCAGCCCACCCCGCCCGGCCAAGCACAGCTGTTGCTTGCACGACCACACCAGCCACGAGGGGCTCCGCCGTTGGCCGTATCCCGCCGATAGGCGCGATAATGAAAGGATGGAAACCGTCCGCATCGCCACCCGCAAGAGCCCGCTCGCCCTCTGGCAGAGCGAACACGTCGCCGACCGCCTGCGCCAGGCACATCCCGATCTGCACGTGGAACTGGTGCCGATGAGCACCCGCGGCGATGAAGTGCTTGACCGCTCGCTGGCGGCCATCGGTGGCAAGGGCCTGTTCCTCAAGGAACTGGAGCTGGCCATGCTGCGTGGCGAGGCCGACTGCGCGGTGCACTCGTTGAAGGATGTGCCGATGGAACTGGATGCGCCGTTCGCGCTGCCGGCAATGCTGACCCGCCACGATCCGGCCGATGGTTTCGTCTCCAACCTGTATGCCTCGCTGGATGCACTGCCGATCGGTGCGCGCGTCGGTACCTCGTCACTGCGCCGCCAGGCCCAGCTGCGTGCGCTGCGCCCGGACCTGGAGCTGCTGGACCTGCGCGGCAACGTCAACACCCGTCTGGCCAAGCTCGACAACGGCGGCTACGACGCCATCGTGCTGGCCGTGGCCGGGCTGGAACGGCTGGGCCTGGGCAATCGCATCGTCGCCCGCCTGCAGCCGCCGCAGTGGTTGCCGGCGCCGGCGCAGGGCGCGGTGGCGGTGGAGTGCGATGGCGGCAATGCCGCGCTGATGGCGCTGTTTGCAGGCCTGGATGACGCCGCCACGCGCGCCTGTGTAGAAGCGGAGCGGGCGATGAACCGCGCGCTGCATGGCAGCTGCCATGTGCCGGTGGCGGCGATCGCGCAGTGGCAGGGCCAGGACCTGCACCTGCAGGGGCTGGTCGGCAGCGCCAGTGACGGCCGCGCGGTGCGTGCCGACGCCGTGGGCCCGGCCAGCGACCCGGAAGTGCTGGGCCAGCGCGTGGCGAAGATGCTGCTGGATGCGGGTGCTGGCGAGCTGTTGAACGTCTGAGCCACCGCAGGTAATGCCGGCCAGCGGCCGGCACTACCAAAAGCAGAACGGGCGCCAGGCGCCCGTTTCGCTTATTTGAACTTGTAGACCACGTTCATCGTGGTCAGCGTATCGGTCTTGCGCTTGTCCTCGGCGACGTCGCTGTTGTAACGCGCCTGCCAGCCGGCCTTCAGCGCCAGGTGCTCGTTCATGCTCACCGAGACACCAAAATCGTTCTGGCCGAAGGTGTTGTACGAACCCGATTCGACCAGCAGCGTGTTGATCAGGTCGGTGTTGTCGGTCAGCGAGTACTTCAGGTCGAACAGGCCGCGACCGATCAGGCCGGTGCGGGTGCGGTCGTCCTCGGTGCTGTGGGTGCGGCGCACACCGGGGCCGATCTGCGCATCGAACGAGAAACGCTCGGTGTTCCACAGCCGGGTGCCGTAACCCAGACCGAACGAGCTCTGCCGGTCGTAGGTGGCGAAGTCATCACGCTCGGTACGTACCGTGGCCGTCAGCTGGCGATGTTCGCCCAGCTGCAGCGCGCTGCCTGCACTGCCGGTGTAGCGGTTGGCGGTGGTGTTGTTGCGGCGCGTGGTGGTGCCGTCGTCGCTGGTTTCGGTCACCTTGGAGCTGGAGCGCAGGCCGAACAGGTCCATGCTGTGCACCCAGTCGCCATCGGTGTAGCGCAGGCGCAGGCGGCCGTTGAAGCTCTCGGTGCTGCTGTTGCCACGTGCCGACGCGAAGCCGAGTTCGCCACCACTGCCGCTCCACGGCGAGGACATCGCCGCCAGTTCGGAGGCATCCTGCGCATACGCCAGCGGGGCGCAGAGCAGCAAGGGGACCAGCAGGGACACGCGCAGGGACATCGAGGCTTCTCCGAAGCGGTTGGCAGCCGGTGATGATACTGGAAGCGTGATGACCGTCCGAATCGCCCGTCCCGCCTGCTTCAGCAGGCGTTGTCGGCCAGGCCCATTCAGGGCAGGTCGACCTGCAGGGCAGGATCGTTGAAGCGCGAGTACCGCAGCCGCAGCTGGAAGGGCTTGCCGTTGTTGTGGCCGCTGCGCACGATCTGCCGCGGCAGGCCCTGCGCATCCACCCAGTACTCCAGGCGCTCACCGGCCGTGGCGCCACGCAGGCGGTAGTGGCGGGTGCTGACGCCGTCCAGCGTCTGCTCGCCCAGGTCTTCGGCCTGCAGGGCCTGTGCGGGGATATCGGCAGGCAGCGGGCTGCGCCATTGCTCCAGCAGCCCCGGCGGGGTCGGCACCTGGCGGATCGCATCGTCGGCCTGCAGGAACATGGTGTCGCCGATGATCACCTGTGGTCCGGCAGGGGTCTGTACCCGGAACCGGTCCGGGGCGACGAAGTCCATCGCGGTACGCACCGGCTGCTGCGCGCCCAGCACCTCCAGCTCGGCATGGAAGCTGCGCAGGGCGGCAAAGCGCTGGCTGGCAGACAGCACCGCCTGCGCCGGATCGGCAGCGGGGACGGGCGTCGCAGCGTCGGTGGGCGCCGGTGCGCGGTCGCAGGCGGCCAGCAGCAGGCAGGCCAGCAGGGGCAGGACAGACAACCGGCGCATCGGGCGCTCCACGGGGCAGGGGGCGCCCACGATAGCCCAATCGTCCGCCACAACGCCCGAGACTCGGACATAATCGGGGGCATGGACCGATACGAACGCATCACCGCCCTGCATCGTCTGCTCAAGTCCGCACGCTATCCGGTGACGGTGGCGACCCTGCAGGACAAGCTCGGTTGCTCCCGGGCCACCGTCTACCGCGACCTGGCGTTCCTGCGCGATGCGCTGATGGCGCCGATCGAGGGCGATGGCGAGGCCGGCTTCCGCTACCTGGCCGACGAGAGCGACCGCTTCGAGCTGCCCGGCCTGTGGCTGAGCTCGGAGGAGCTGCACGCCCTGCTGGCCTCGCAGCACCTGCTGGCCCGTACCGGCGGCGGCGTGCTGTCTTCGGTGCTGGCGCCGCTGCAGCAGCGCATCGAGAGCCTGCTGGCCGCCCAGGCCGGTGTTTCCAGCTGGCCGGTGGATCGGGTGCGGGTGATTCCGCACCGTGGCCGCAAGTTCGATGAAGCCAGCTTCCGTTCGGTGGCCTCGGCGGTGCTGGAGCGCAAGCAGCTGGGCTTTGAGTACCGCGCCCGCTCGACCGACGAAGCGACCAAGCGCACCGTATCGCCGCAACGGCTGACCCATTACCGCGACAACTGGTACCTGGACGGCTGGGACCATGATCGCGAGGCCCTGCGCAGCTTCGCGGTGGACCGCATCTACAAGGCGCGGGTGATCGACAGCACCGCCCGCGATGTCGCCGACAGCGAACTGGACGAGCAGCTCGGCGCCAGCTACGGCATCTTCTCCGGTGCGCCCAAGGGCTGGGCAACCATCCTGTTCAGTGCCAAGGCCGCGCGCTGGGTGGCCGACGAGCACTGGCACTCCAAGCAGCAGGGACGCTTCCTCGCCGATGGCCGCTACGAATTGAAAGTGCCCTACAGCGTGTCGCGCGAACTGTTGATGGACGTGTTGCATTACGGGTCCGATGCCGAGATCGTCGAGCCGATGATGCTGCGCGAGCAGGCCAAGGCACTGCTGGAACTGGCCCTGACCAACTACGAAAAATCCTGACACCTCCCCCGAGATCGATTGCGCCCATGAAGAAGACCCTGTTGCTGCCCCTGTTCGCCGCTGCGCTGGCCCTGACCGCCTGCGGCAAGTCCGGTGAGCCTTCGCAGAAGCTGGTGGTGGCCGCCACCGCCGTGCCGCACGCCGAGATCCTGGAAGTGGTCAAGCCGATCCTCAAGCAGGAAGGCGTGGAGCTGGACGTGCGCGTGTTCAACGACTACGTGCAGCCCAACGACCAGCTGGTGCAGAAGCAGGTGGATGCCAACTACTTCCAGACCGAACCGTACCTGGACGCCTACAACCGTGATCGCAAGACCGACCTGACCAAGGTGGTGGGCGTGCACATCGAGCCGTTCGGTGCCTACTCGCGCAAGATCAAGTCGCTGGCCGAACTGCGTGAAGGGGCCGATGTGGTGATCCCCAACGACCCCAGCAACAACAGCCGCGCGCTGATCCTGCTGCACAAGGCCGGCGTGATCGAGCTGAAGGATCCGACCAACGCACTGGCCACCCAGCGCGACATCGTTTCCAACCCGAAGAACCTGAAGTTCCGCGAGCTGGATTCGGCCATGCTGCCGCGCGTGCTCGACCAGGTCGATCTGGCCCTGATCAACACCAACTATGCGCTGGATGCCGGCCTCAACCCGACCAAGGACGCGCTGGCGATCGAGAGCAAGGACTCGCCGTACGTGAACTTCCTGGTCGCCCGCCCGGACAACAAGGACGACGCCCGCGTGCAGAAGCTGGCCAAGGCGCTGACCGGACCGCAGGTGAAGGCCTTCATCGAGACCAAGTACAAGGGCGCGGTGCTGCCGGCGTTCTGACTCTGGGGTAGTGCCGGCCGCTGKCCGGCAACCCAGCAGGTGTACCCGAAGATCACGGTGTTGCCGGCCAGCGGCCGGCACTACCGTCAGTCGACGTGGAAGGCGAGGGTGGCGGCCACGGCCTGCTGCCACCCGGCGTAGAGTTTCTCGCGCCGGGCCACCGCCATCTGCGGTTCGAAGCGGCGATCCAGCCCCCACTGTGCCGCGATCTGTTCGCGGCTCTCCCAGAAGCCGACCGCCAGCCCGGCCAGATAGGCCGCACCCAGCGCGGTGGTCTCGGTCACCCGCGGTCGCAGCAGGGGGACGCCGAGGATGTCGGCCTGGAAGCTGGCAAGGAAGTCGTTGCCGATCGCGCCGCCATCGGCGCGCAGTTCACTGAGCGAGATGCCCGCATCGGACTGCATCGCATCCAGAACGTCGCGGGTCTGGTAGGCCATCGCCTCCAGCGCTGCGCGCACGAAGTGGGCCTTGCCTGTGCCACGGGTCAGGCCGAACATCGCACCGCGCACGTCGCTGCGCCAGTACGGTGCACCCAGGCCGACGAAGGCCGGCACCAGGTACACCCCCGCGCTGTCCGGCACCTGTGCGGCCAAGGCCTGGCTGTCAGCAGCGCGATCGATCATGCGCAGCCCATCGCGCAGCCACTGCACCACCGAGCCGGCGATGAAGATCGACCCCTCCAGCGCGTATTCCACCTTTCCCTCCAGGCCCCAGGCAATGGTGGTCAGCAGGCCATTGCGCGAGCGCACGGCCTGCGTGCCGGTGTGCATCAGCATGAAGCAGCCGGTGCCATAGGTGTTCTTGACCATGCCTGGCTGGAAGCAGGCCTGGCCGAACAGCGCGGCCTGCTGGTCGCCGGCGATGCCGGCAATCGGGATCGGATGGTCGAAGAAGAACTGCGGGCGCGTGTGCGCGTACACCGAACTGGAATCGCGCACCTGCGGCAGCATCGCACGCGGAATGTCCAGCAGGGCCAGCAGGTCCTCGTCCCAGTCCAAGGTGTGGATGTTGAACAGCAGCGTACGCGCGGCGTTGCTGTAGTCGGTCACGTGCGCCTGGCCGCCGCTGAGATTCCACACCAGCCAGCTGTCGATGGTGCCGAACAGCAGCTCGCCGCGCTCGGCCCGCTGCTGCGCGCCGTCGACGTGGTCGAGGATCCAGCGGATCTTGGTGGCCGAGAAATAGGCATCGATCAGCAGGCCGGTACGCTCGCGGATCAGCGCTTCGTGGCCGTCGGACTTCAGCCGCTCGCAGATCGCCTGGCTCTGCCGCGACTGCCAGACGATGGCGTTGTGGATCGGCTGGCCGCTGGCACGGTCCCAGACCACGGTGGTTTCGCGCTGGTTGGTGATGCCCAGTGCGGCGATGTGGCGGGGATCGATCTGTTCGCGGCTGAGCAGTTCGGTGATCGTGGCATAGACGCTGGTCAGGATCTCGCGCGGGTCATGCTCGACCCAGCCCGGCTGTGGAAACAACTGGGCAAACTCGCGCTGCGCGCTGCCGACGATGTCGCCGGCGCGATCGAACAGGATCGCGCGCGAACTGGTGGTTCCCTGGTCGATGGCCAGCACGTAGCGGGGCGTCATGCAGCGTCTCCGGTGGCGATGTTGGGATCGTAATGCATCGGTGGCGCCGGGCCGCGCGCGGCATTACCGGCGACGTGAATCCATCCAGGCCTGCAGCCGTGCCGCCTGTGTCGCGTCCATCTGCAGCCCCAGCTTGCTCCGCCGCCACAGTACATCCTCGGCGCTGCGGGCCCACTCGTGGTCGCACAGGAACGCCACCTCGCGTGCGTGCAGGCCCGCGCCAAAGTCTTCGCCCAGATCGAACAGGCTGCGTGCGCCGTGCAGCAGATCGATGCTGCGACTGCCATAGGCGCTGGCCCAGCGCCGCAGCGTGGCCTCCGGCAGCCAGGGGGCCTGGTGCCGAAGCTGTTCCCGTGCCTGCCCGGCATCGCCCCAGTCGCTGCCGGGCAGTGGCTCGCCTGCCGCCGTCCAGGCGGGGCGGGCGTGCGGCAGATAGGGGCGCAGCAGGTCCAGTGCCTCCTCGGCCAGTACCCGGTACGTGGTCAGCTTGCCGCCCAGCACGTGCAGCGCAGGCGCACCGTCGGCGTCCAGTTGCAGGCGATAGTCACGGCTCAGTTTGGCCGCGCGCGGGTCCGGGTCGGCCAGCAACGGGCGCACGCCGGCAAACTGCCAGACCACCTCGGCAGGTGCGACCGGATCGCGCAGGTAGCCGTTGGCAGCGCTGCACAGGTAGTCCACTTCCGCGGGCAGCACACTGCAGCGTGCGGGGTCGCCGCGATAGTCGGTGTCGGTGGTGCCGATGAGCAGGTGGTCGTGGAAGGGCAGCAGGAACACCACACGGCCGTCGGGCTGCTGCAGCAGGCAGGCGCGGTCGTTCGGCCAGGCGCGGCGCAGCACGATGTGGCTGCCCTGGACCAGGCGCAGCGCAGGTCCGCCGCTGCGGGCGTGCATGCGCTCCAGCAGACCGCCGGCCCAGGGGCCTGCGGCGTTGACCACCGCCTGTGCCTGCACGGTCTGCTGATGGCCTGCGGCGTTTTCCAGTACGGCGTGCCAGCGTCCGTGCCCGCGTTGCAGGTCCACGCAGCGCGTGCCGGTCAGGATGCATGCACCCCGCTGCGCAGCATCGAGCGCGTTGAGGATGACCAGCCGCGCATCATCCACCTGCGCGTCGGCGTAGCTGAAGGCGTGCTGCAGCTGTGGCGACAGCAGCGCGCCGAGTGGATCGTCGTGCAGATCCACGGCGCGCGACGCAGGAAAGGCGGGACCGCGCCGGCCCAGATGGTCGTACAGCCAGAGCCCGAGCCGCAGCATCCAGCGCGGGCGCAGGTGCGGCTGCCACGGAAGCACGAAGCACAGCGGCCGCACCAGGAACGGCGCCTGCCGACGCACCACCTCGCGCTCGCCCAGCGCCTTGCGCACCAGGCCGAACTCGCCCTGTTCCAGATAGCGCAGTCCGCCATGGATCAGCTTGCTGCTGGCGCTGGAGGTGTGTGCTGCCAGGTCGTGCTGTTCGCACAGCAGCACCTTCAGCCCGCGGCCGCTGGCATCACGGGCGATACCGGCGCCGTTGATGCCAGCGCCGATCACCAGCAGGTCGACCTCGTGCATCGCGCCTCCGCATCCCTTCTGTGTAGATTCGACTGTCAGTCGACTCTACAGAACCCGGGTGACGGAAACGACGACGGGCCCCGAAGGGCCCGTCGCGGTACAACAATGACGCAGAAGCGCTTAGAAGCGGGCGCCGATGCCGAAGCCGACGGTCCACGGATCCATCTTCGCTTCGCCGATCTTCTCGCCGCCGACCTTCACGTCCGGACGCGAACGCATGTAGCGGGCGTCGGCACGGGCGAACCAGGTCGAGTTGATGTTCATGTCCACACCGACGGTGCCGATCACGCCCTTGGCGTCCTTCAGGCGGATGTCGGAGTCGCTGCCGTCGGCCAGGGTTTCATTGCTGAAGGCCGACTGGAAGTAGCCCACGCCCACGAACGGACGGAACACGTTGTCAGCCTGGCCGAAGTGGTACTGGCCGCTCAGCGCGACCGGCTGCTGCTCGACGTTGCCGAGGCGGGCATTGCCCGGGCCCTTCACCTTGTGGTCGAACTTGTCTGCAGCGCCCCACAGTTCAACGGCCCAGTTGTCGTTGATGTAGTAGCTGAAGCTGACGGTCGGTGCCGGGCCGCCATCGACCTTCTTGATGCCGTCGATCGGGTCATTCTTCGGCTGCAGCAGCGAGACGCCGCCAACCACGGCAAAATGCTTGCCCGAGGCGGTATCGGTGGTGCTGCTGTCCTGCGCGAAGGCAGCCGGTGCAAACGCGGCGGAGGTCAGCAGGGCGAGGCTCAGGATACGGATGGAGCGCATGGGGGAATCTCCTAATGTTTCTTGTTTTGGGCCCCCGGTTGCGGGGCGAGCACACCGTAGTCGCCCCAACATGAATCGAATCCGACGCGCGTTAAAAATTAGTTCGCACTGTTCAGCGAACAGCGCGAAATCCCTGTTTCCATGCGGTTTCTGCCCTCCTGGAATATTCATGCAGTTGGAGAAGATGTGAGCGCTGCAACGTTGTGCATCGGCCTGCCTGCGCAGGTGAACGCGGATTGCCGGGTGTTGCTGCTGGGTTCAATGCCCGGTATCGCTTCGTTGCAGGCACAGCATTACTACGCGCACCCGCGCAATCGTTTCTGGCCCTTGCTCGGCGATCTGTGCGGCTTCGACCCGGCAATGCCGTACGCGCAGCGACTGCAGGCGCTGGCAGCCAATGGTGTCGGCCTGTGGGATGTGATCGGCCGCTGCAAACGACGCGGAAGCCTGGATGCGGACATCGTGCGTGGCACGGAAGTGGCCAATGCACTTCCCGCACTGATCGCCGCACTGCCTGACCTGCAGCTGATCGGCTGCAACGGTGGCGCGGCGATGCAGGCCTTCCAGCGCTGGGTGCAGCCGCAGCTGGCCACGTCGGCCAAGGTGCTGGCGCTGCCGTCCACCAGTCCGGCCAACGCAGCGTGGTCCTTGCCGCGCCTGCGCCAGGCCTGGCAGCCGGTGGCCGTCGCACTGGCGACATCAAGCGGACATCGGCAGGACAATACGCTACCGACTGGAAGCGCCGGCGGGCCATGAGCAACAGCGTGTCCCGGCTGCGTGCGTACTGAAAACACCTGTAACGGTTGGCGCTGGCTCCCGCTGGCCGCACAATAGACGTTTCCCTACACCAGATTGCCGGAGTTCTCCCCATGGCCGAAATCAAGGAAGCACGTGTCCCCGATATCGGTGACTACAGCGATATCCCGGTAATCGAGGTGCTTGTTGCCGTCGGCGATACGGTGAAGAAGGACCAGGGCCTGGTCACGCTGGAAAGCGATAAAGCGACCATGGAGGTGCCGTCCTCGGTGGCCGGCGTGGTCAAGGAAATCAAGGTCAAGCTGGGCGACAGCCTGTCCGAAGGCAAGGTCGTGGCACTGATCGAAGTGGCCGACGGCGAGGCTGCCCAGCCGGCCGCTGCCGCTGCACCCGCCGCTGCACCCGCACCGGCCAAGGCCGCTGCTCCGGCCGCTGCTCCGGCCGCTGCCACCCAGGCCGCTCCCGCTCCGGCCGCTGCTGCCGCCCCCGCTGCCAGCGGCGGCGCGGTGGAAGCCCTGGTGCCGGATATCGGCGATTACAGCGGCATTCCGGTCATCGAAGTGCTGGTCGCCGTGGGCGATACGGTGAAGAAGGACCAGGGCCTGGTCACGCTGGAAAGCGACAAGGCCACCATGGAAGTGCCGTCGTCGGTCGCCGGCGTGGTCAAGGAGATCAAGGTCAAGGTCGGCGACAACCTGTCGCAGGGCAACGTGGTCGCCATCATCGAAGCCGAAGGCGCTGCCGCCCCGGCCCCGGGCAAGGCTGCCGCCGCTGCTGCCCCGGCCGCCGCCGAGACCGCTACCAAGGTCGAGCCGGTCGCCGTGCCGGCCCAGCCGGACAAGCTGGCCGCCCGCGAGATCGCCAGCGCCCCCTCGGCCGGCGCGCCGACCAGCCCGCCGGTACAGTTCAACGCCGATGGCGTGCTGCCGGCCAAGGTGCCCTACGCATCGCCGGTGGTGCGCGTGTTCGCCCGTGAGCTCGGTGTCGACCTGCTGCAGGTCAGTGGCAGCGAGAAGGGCGGCCGCATCACCAAGGCCGACGTGCAGAAGTTCGTCAAGGCCGCGCTCAGCGGCGGCGCTCCGGCAGCTGCCGGTGGCACCGTGGCTGCCGGCGGTGGCCTCAACCTGCTGCCGTGGCCGAAGGTTGATTTCAGCAAGTTCGGCGACGTTGAAGTGCAGCCGCTGTCGCGCATCAAGAAGATCTCCGGTGCGAACCTGGCCCGCAACTGGGCGATGATCCCGCACGTCACCCAGTTCGAGCAGGCCGACATCACCGACCTGGAAGGCCTGCGCGTGGCGCTGAACAAGGAGAACGAGAAGGCCGGCATCAAGCTGACCATGCTCGCCTTCCTGATCAAGGCCAGCGCCGCGGCGCTGAAGAAGTTCCCGGAGTTCAACGCCTCGCTCGATGCCAGCGGCGAGAACCTGACCCTGAAGAAGTACTTCAACATCGGTTTCGCTGCCGATACCCCGAACGGCCTGGTCGTTCCGGTCATCCGCGACGTCGACAAGAAGGGCGTGGTGCAGATCGCGCAGGAAACCGGCGAGCTGGCCAAGAAGGCGCGTGACGGCAAGCTGGGCCCGGCCGACATGAGCGGCGGTTGCTTCTCGATCAGCTCGCTGGGCGGCATCGGCGGCACCGCGTTCACCCCGATCGTCAATGCCCCGGAAGTGGCCATCCTCGGCGTCTCCAAGTCGTCCATCCAGCCGGTCTGGAATGGCAAGGAGTTCGCACCGAAGCTGATGCTGCCGCTGTCGCTGAGCTACGACCACCGCGTCATCGATGGCGCCCTGGCCGCACGCTTCACCACGTACCTCTCGCAGGTGCTGGCCGACATGCGCCGCGTGCTGCTGTAAGGCACCGCTTCGCCCCCACCGTGCGGCCGCTGCCCCTGGCGCGGCCGCCTGTCGAAACGCAGTGACAGCCCGCCGGCCACGCCGGTCGGGCACGAGGAAAACCCACCATGGCCACGATTGAAATCAAGGTTCCCGACATCGGCGATTACAGCGATGTGCCGGTGATCGAAGTGCTGGTCGCCGTTGGCGATACGGTGAAGAAAGACCAGGGTCTGGTGACCCTGGAGTCGGACAAGGCGACCCTGGAAGTGCCGTCCTCGGCAGCCGGCGTGGTCAAGGAAATCAAGGTCAAGCTGGGCGACACGCTGTCCGAAGGCGCGGTCGTCGTGCTGCTGGAGACCGAAGGCGCCGCTGAAGCGCCGGCCAAGGCCGCTGCGCCGGCCCCGGCGGCCGCCGCCCCGGCCAGCAAGCCGCCGGTGACGCCGTCGCACCGCGCCCCCGCCGAGCCCGCAGCACCGAAGCCGGCACTGTCCAGTGGCAAGGCCGCCGACATCGAATGCGAAATGGTTGTGCTGGGCTCGGGCCCGGGCGGCTACACCGCCGCCTTCCGCGCCGCCGACGTCGGCCTGGATACGGTGCTGGTCGAACGCTACGCCAGCCTCGGCGGCGTCTGCCTCAACGTCGGCTGCATCCCGTCCAAGGCACTGCTGCACGCCGCTGCGGTGATCGACGAAGTCGCCCATGCCGGTGATTTCGGCGTCGAGTTCGGCAAGCCGACCATCACCCTGGACAAGCTGCGCCAGTACAAGGAAAAGGTCGTCAACCAGCTGACCAAGGGCCTGGCCGGCATGGCCAAGCAGCGCAAGGTCCGCAGCGTGCAGGGCGTGGGCAAGTTCGTGTCCGCCAATGAGCTGGAAATCACCGCCGCTGACGGCAGCACCCAGCTGCTGCGCTTCCAGAAGTGCATCATCGCCGCCGGTTCGCAGGCGGTGAAGCTGCCGAACTTCCCGTGGGACGACAAGCGCGTGATGGACTCCACCGACGCGCTGGAGCTGGCCGAAGTGCCGGGCTCGCTGCTGGTCGTCGGCGGCGGCATCATCGGCCTGGAAATGGCCACCGTGTACGGCGCGCTGGGCAGCAAGGTCACCGTGGTCGAGTTCATGGACCAGCTGATGCCGGGCGCCGACAAGGACCTGGTCAAGCCGCTGGCCGACCGCCTGAAGAAGCAGGGCATTGACGTGCACCTGAAGACCAAGGCCTCCGGCGTGACCGCCGATGCCAAGGGCATCACCGTGACCTTCGAAGCCGCCGAGGAAGGCCAGGCGCCGGCATTGGCGCAGGGCACCTTCGACCGCGTGCTGGTGGCCGTGGGTCGTTCGCCGAACGGCAAGAAGATCGATGCTGAAAAGGCCGGCGTGCAGGTGACCGATCGTGGCTTCATTCCGGTCGACCGGCAGATGCGCACCAACGTGCCGCACATCTTTGCCATCGGCGACATCGTCGGCAACCCGATGCTGGCCCACAAGGCCACGCACGAGGGCAAGCTGGCGGCCGAAGTGGCTGCCGGGCACAAGAAGGAGTGGGTCGCGCGGGTGATTCCGTCGGTGGCCTACACCAACCCGGAAATCGCCTGGGTTGGCGTCACCGAGACCGAAGCCAAGGCCAAGGGCCTGAAGGTTGGCGTGGCCAAGTTCCCGTGGGCCGCCAGCGGCCGCGCGATCGGCATCGGTCGCACCGAGGGCTTCACCAAGCTGATCTTCGACGAGGACAGCCACCGCATCATCGGCGGTGCGATCGTCGGCGTGCACGCCGGTGACCTGCTGGCCGAGATCGGCCTGGCGATCGAGATGGGTGCCGAGGCCGAGGATATCGGCCACACCATCCATGCGCACCCGACGCTGAGCGAGTCGGTGGCGATGGCCTCGGAAATCTACGACGGCACGATCACCGATCTGTACATGCCGAAGAAGAAATAAGGCGCCCGCGCCTTCCCGAACAAAAAGCCCCGGCATTGCCGGGGTTTTTTTGTTTCTCCGTTCCGGATTTTTGCGAGCTGTAGGGCCGCTGCGCGGGCGGCAGGCATTTCGACAAATGTCCCCCGTCGCCCGCCTTCGGCGGTCGCCTCCTCCTTTACTTTGTCGAAACGCCTGCCGCCCGCGCGCGGCTGCCTGGATGCCTGACACGCGGAGGGAGAGGGGGCTGGGTGCGAAGTATAGGAGGAGGTGACGGCCGCAGGCCGGCGCCGGGGGACATTCGCACCCCGCCCCCTCTCCCTCCAGCGCTCGACCAACCCGCTTCTGCTCTTCTGCCAGGAAGCCACAAAAAAACGCGGCCCCCGATGTTCCGGAGGCCGCGCCAGGAGAGAGAATGCTGTGGAAGGGGAGCAGGGTTTAGAAGGTGACGCTGATACCCGCCACCGGGCCCTTGAATTCCTGCTTCAGGCCGATGGTGCCGTCGCTGCCCTTCTTGTCCGCATCCAGCTTGAACCAGTCGTAGCCGGCGAACACGCCGAAGTTCTGGGTGAAGCGGTAATCGACGATCGCGTTGGCGCGGCTGAGGTCACCCTTGTAGTCGTCGAAGCTGCCCCAGCGCGTGTTGAGGTACTGGCCCTGCAGGGTGATCATCCACTTTTCGGACGGGGTGAAGCTCAGGCGTGCACCGACCACCGGCGCCACACCGTCGGTCTTCTCGTCCAGGAACTGGCCTTCATACACCGTGCCCAGGTCGGCGTAGCCCTTGGTGCTGACCTTGGCGTATTCGGCACCCAGCTGCAGGCCGAGATCGAACTTCTCGGTGTCCACCACCGAGTAGTCATACACCAGGCTGGCCACCTGGTACTTCAGCTCGGCCTTGACGAAGCTGTCGGCCGGCACGTTGACGTTGCCGAAGGAAATGTCCTGGCCAAGCGTCTCGCGGCGGTCCTTGTCGTACTTGAAGTAGTTGAACAGCAGGCGCTGGCGGTTGCTGATGCGGAACATGCCGTCGATGCGCGGCTCCCATTCCTTGCCACCCAGCTTGAAGTCCTCGGAGAAGCCGATGTCCTGGCCGGCGACATTGGTGTTGCCGCGCAGGGTGTTGTCCGAGTCGATGTTCATCGCACCCAGGCGCAGGGCGAAGCGGTCATCGCCTTCGGCGGCATGGGCGGAGGAGGCGAACGACGCGCCGGCGGCGAGAAGCGAGAGGGCGAGCAGGGTGGGGACGGAGCGCATCGAAAGAGTCCTTGCAGTGGTTCATCGGAATGAAGGCCACTTTGCCGGACGTCGCTGTCCACCATTCGTGAAGGTATGGTCCACGCGATGTGGACGGTTCAGCGCTGTCAGCGCCCTGCGAAAAGATGGCCCCGGAGCGGCGCTTCGGGGCCATCATGGGGACCTGCAGGCGAAGCGTCGACGAGGTAGCTGCAGGCAGGTCGGAAGATGGGACCACTGCCGTCGGCGGAAAGTTCCGCCGCCTGCGACCAAAGTTCAATGCGCTGCACCGCAACATCGCGCAGATGGCATTGTCCCCGTGGTGGGCTGCAAAACCGCAGCCCTTACCGCAACTTGCGCTGTTCCGATATGAACAGGCAGCGGTTGTCTCGCAAATTGTCCCATTGCTATAATTTGGCGGCTCGATGAGGCCCCCCCTGCTGTAGTCGCCTCAGCCATCCACTTGTAACCACGCGGGACGTCCTGTGCTGAACTCCGTAGAAACGGGTCGGCGACTGATGCTGCGCGCCGCGGTCTACCCGCTGGCCGCGGTGGCTGTCCTGGCTCTGGCCTTCCTGCTGGTGGGGCCGAAGTATGCCCTTGGTGCCCTGGCATCCGGTGTGGCGGTTTCGGCCGGTGGTTGGGTGGCGGCACGGATGGCGCTGGGTGGTGGTGCGCTGGGGGCCGGTTCGGCCATGGCACGCCTGATCGTTGCGATCGTGGCCAAGTGGGCGCTCGTTTTTGGTGTCCTGATGGTGGGGTTCCTGGTCTTCAAGCTGCCTGCACTGGCGCTGTTGGCCGGTATCGCCGTCGGGCTGATGTTCCAGGTCCTGGCCATGGCCAGGCGCTAATCGAATTCATTTAACTTAAGGTTCCGGACACATGGCAGGCGAGGCGCTTACACCCACCTCCTACATCCAGCATCACCTGCACAATCTGACTGCAGGTCATGGCACCCCGTGGGCGATCCACGTGGACACGCTGGTAACCTCGCTGCTGATGGGCCTGGTGATGGTCGTCGCCTTCTGGATGGCGACCCGCAAGGCCACCTCCGGCGTGCCGGGCAAGTGGCAGGCATTCGTCGAGATCTGCCTGGAGTTCGTTGACCGCCAGGCCAAGGACACCTATCACGGCACCAGCAAGCTGGTGACCCCGATCGCGATCACGATCTTCTTCTGGATCCTCCTGATGAACCTCATCAAGATGATCCCGGCCGACTTCATCGCCAAGCCGCTCGAACTGATGGGCGTGCCGTACTGGAAGCCGGTCCCCACCGCTGACGTCAATGCCACCCTGGGCATGTCGATCAGCGTGTTCTTCCTGATGCTGTTCTTCGCGTTGCGCGCCAAGGGTATTGGTGGTTTCACCAAGGAATTCCTGACCGCACCGTTCGGCAAGTGGATGATGCCGTTCAACCTGATCCTGAACATCGTCGAGTGGCTGAGCAAGCCGATTTCGCTGGCGATGCGACTGTTCGGCAACATGTTCGGCGGTGAAATCGTGTTCCTGCTGATCTGGGTGCTGGGCGGTGCAGGTATCGCCGGCATGTTTGCAGGCGCGTTCGCCGGCTTCGGCTGGATGCTGTTCCACCTGCTGGTGATCCCGCTGCAGGCCTTCATCTTCATGATGCTGTCCATCGTGTACCTGAGCCTGTCGGAAGACGCTCACTGAGTTTCGCTTCACCCTTCATCCGTTTGTTTCTAAACCCTTAGCAATCAAGTTCCTGGAGAAAACCATGTACTTCGCCGTCCTGACCAATCTCGCCCAAGTTCAGAGCTCCACCGTCCTCGCCGTCGGCATCATGATCGGCCTGGCCGCGCTGGGCGCCGGTCTGGGTCTGGCCATCATGGCCGGTAAGTTCCTGGAGTCGGCCGCGCGCCAGCCGGAACTGATCCCGGTCCTGCAGGTCCGCATGTTCATCACCGCCGGCCTGATCGACGCCGCCTTCATCATCTCGGTCGCCGTGGGCCTGCTGTTCGCCTTCGCCAACCCGCTGGTCGGCGAGTTCATCTCGCGCCTGCCGGCAATCGCTGGCTGATCCAGCGAAAGTGAAACGACCGGGCGCCGCAGGCGCCTGGTCGCGGATGAAGGTTCGGAGGCGCCGCCCGTGTGGCGGCGCATCCATCCCGTCACAACCGACTGAGCGAACCCCATGGATATCGGTTTTACCCTCATCGCCCAGGCCCTGGCCTTTGCCGCCCTGATCTGGCTCATCGCGACCAAGATCTGGCCGCCGCTGATGAACGCGATCGAAGAGCGCCAGCAGAAGATCGCTGAAGGCCTCGCTGCTGCCGACCGCAGCCAGAAAGATCTGGCCCAGGCGCAGGACAAGGTCAATGAAGCGCTGAAGGAAGCCCGCACCAAGGCCAACGAGATCATCGACCAGGCCCACGCGCGTGCCAACCAGATCGTCGACGCGGCCCGCAACGAAGCTGTTGCCGAAGCCACCCGTCAGAAGGACCTGGCCCAGGCCGAAATCGACGCCGCCGCCAACCGTGCCCGTGAAGATCTGCGCAAGCAGGTGTCCGCGCTGGCCGTGACCGGTGCCGAAAAGCTGCTCAAGCGCGAAATCGACGCCAACGCCCACAAGGCGCTGCTCGACGAGCTGGCCTCGGAGATTTAAGGATGAGCCAGGCCCTCACGCTTGCCCGCCCGTACGCCCGCGCCGCCTTCGCGACCGCGCGTGACGAAGGCGCGTTCGCGCCGTGGTCGGACGCTTTGGCGTTCTCCGCCCACGTCGCCGCCGACCCGCGCGTGGCGGCCCTGCTCGCCAACCCGGAGCTGGGTCGCGATGACGCCATCGCCCTGCTGGCGCCGGAGTCCCGCGGCGAGACCTACTCGCGCTTCCTGGCTGTGCTTGCCGAGTCGCATCGTCTGCCGCTGCTGCCGGAGATCGCCGGCATGTTCGACGCCCTGCGCGCCGAGGCCGAGCACGTGGTCAAGGCCACGGTGACCTCCGCGGCCGAGCTGTCGGTTGCCGAGCTGGACGCGATCAAGGCCGCGCTGCGCAAGCGCTTCAACCGCGAGGTCGAAGTGGCCACCGCGGTCGACGCCTCGCTGATCGGCGGCGCTGTGATCGACGCCGGCGACGTGGTCATCGATGGTTCGCTGAAGGGCAAGCTGGCCCGTCTGCAGACCGCGCTCGCTAACTGAATTCATTTAACGTCCGGCCCCGCTGCCGGCACTAGGACTTGACGATGGCAACCACGCTCAACCCCTCCGAAATCAGCGAACTGATCAAGAACCGCATCGAGAAGGTCAAGCTGGCCGCGGAATCGCGCAACGAAGGCACCGTGACCAGCGTGTCCGACGGCATCGTGCGCATCTTCGGTCTGGCCGACGTGATGCAGGGCGAAATGATCGAACTGCCGAACAACACCTTTGCCCTGGCCCTGAACCTGGAGCGCGACTCGGTCGGCGCCGTGGTCCTGGGTGGCTACGAGAACGTGCGCGAAGGTGACGTCGCCAAGACCACCGGCCGCATCCTGGAAGTGCCGGTCGGTCCGGAACTGCTGGGCCGCGTCGTCAACGCGCTCGGCGAGCCGATCGACGGCAAGGGCCCGCTGGCCACCCAGCTGACCGCTCCGGTGGAGCGCGTTGCTCCGGGCGTGATCTGGCGCAAGTCGGTCGACCAGCCGGTGCAGACCGGTTACAAGTCGGTCGACTCGATGATCCCGATCGGCCGTGGCCAGCGCGAGCTGGTCATCGGTGACCGCCAGACCGGCAAGACCGCACTGGCCATCGATGCGGTGATCAACCAGAAGGGTACCGGCATCAAGTGCGTGTATGTAGCGATCGGCCAGAAGGCTTCGACCGTTGCCAACATCGTGCGCAAGCTGGAAGAGAACGGCGCCCTGGCGCACACCATCGTGGTGGCTGCCACCGCGTCCGAATCGGCCGCGATGCAGTACATCAGCGCCTACTCGGGCTGCACCATGGGCGAGTACTTCATGGACCGCGGCGAAGACGCGCTGATCGTGTACGACGATCTGTCCAAGCAGGCCGTGGCCTACCGCCAGATCTCGCTGCTGCTGAAGCGTCCGCCGGGCCGTGAAGCCTACCCGGGTGACGTGTTCTACCTGCACTCCCGTCTGCTCGAGCGCGCTGCCCGCGTGTCCGAAGAGTACGTCGAGAAGTTCACCAACGGTGCGGTGACCGGCAAGACCGGTTCGCTGACCGCGCTGCCGATCATCGAGACCCAGGCCGGCGACGTTTCCGCGTTCGTTCCGACCAACGTGATCTCGATCACCGACGGTCAGATCTTCCTGGAAACCGATCTGTTCAACGCCGGCATCCGCCCGGCCGTGAACGCCGGTATCTCGGTGTCGCGCGTCGGTGGTTCGGCGCAGACCAAGATCATCAAGAAGCTGTCCGGCGGCATCCGTATCTCGCTGGCCCAGTACCGCGAGCTGGCTGCGTTCGCGCAGTTCGCCTCGGACCTGGACGAAGCCACCCGCAAGCAGCTTGAGCGCGGCCAGCGCGTCACCGAGCTGATGAAGCAGAAGCAGTACGCGCCGATGTCGATCGCCAACCAGGCGCTGTCGATCTACGCCGTCAACGAGGGTTACCTCGACGACGTGCCGGTCAGCAAGCTGCTGGCGTTCGAAGAAGGCCTGCACGCGCATTTCGCCAATACCCAGGGCGAACTGATCGGCAAGGTCAACGCCACCGGCGGTTGGGACAACGACATCGAAGGTGCCTTCAAGAAGGGCATCGTCGAGTTCAAGACCACCGGCAGCTGGTAATCGAGGTCCTGTAGAGCGGAGCGATGCTCCGCTGGACCAGACGATCAAACGGTTGAACAACGCGGGGCCCCGGCCCCGCGCCACGGGAATAAAAGATGGCAAGCGGACGCGAAATCAAAACCAAGATCAAGAGCGTGCAGAACACCCGCAAGGTGACGCGCGCCCTGGAAATGGTCTCGGCCTCCAAGATCCGCAAGGCGCAGGATCGGATGAAGACCTCGCGTCCGTACGCGCAGGCGATGAAGCAGGTGATCGGCCACCTGGCGCAGGCCAGCACCGACTACCAGCATCCGTTCCTGGTCGAGCGTGAGCAGGTCAAGCGGGTCGGTTTCATCGTGATCTCCTCCGATCGCGGTCTGGCCGGCGGCCTCAACAACAACCTGTTCCGCAGGATGCTTGGCGAAGCCAAGGCCTGGCAGGACAAGGGCGCCGAAGTGGACCTGGTGACCATCGGCCAGAAGGCATCGACCTTCTTCCGCCGGGTCAAGGTGAACATGGTCGGCACGGTGACCCACATCGGCGACACGCCGAAGCTGGAATCGCTGATCGGTGTGATCAAAGTCATGCTCGACGCCTTCACCGAAGGCAAGGTCGACCGTGTGTACCTGGTCTACAACCGCTTCGTCAACACGATGACGCAGAAGGCCAGCTTCGATCAGCTGCTGCCGCTGCCGGCCGCTGAGAAGCAGGTTGCGCACCACGACTGGGACTACCTGTACGAACCCGATGCCGCGACCGTGCTCGAGCACGTGATGACGCGTTACATCGAGTCGCTGGTGTACCAGGCGCTGCTGGAAAACGTCGCTTCCGAGCATGCCGCGCGCATGGTGGCGATGAAGTCGGCCAGTGACAACGCCAACAAGCTGATCGGAACCCTGCAGCTGGTCTACAACAAGGCCCGCCAGGCAGCGATCACCCAGGAAATCTCCGAAATCGTCGGCGGCGCGGCAGCAGTCTGACCGCGTTCGTTAAAAGCACACATTTAGAGGATGCAGCAATGAGTCAGGGCAAGATCGTTCAGATCATCGGCGCCGTCGTCGACGTCGAATTCCCCCGCGAGTCGGTGCCGAAGGTGTACCACGCGCTGAAGGTGGACAACACCGAAATCACCCTGGAAGTGCAGCAGCAGCTCGGTGACGGCGTGGTCCGCTGCATCGCGCTGGGCTCCACCGATGGCCTGAAGCGCAACCTGGTGGCCACCAACACCGGCCGCGGCATCTCCGTGCCGGTCGGCGCTGGCACCCTGGGCCGCATCATGGACGTGCTCGGCCGCCCGATCGACGAAGCCGGTCCGGTCGCCTCCAGCGACACCTGGGAAATCCACCGCGCTGCTCCGTCGTATGAAGACCAGTCCCCGGCCACCGAGCTGCTGGAAACCGGCATCAAGGTCATCGACCTGATGTGCCCGTTCGCCAAGGGCGGCAAGGTCGGCCTGTTCGGCGGCGCCGGCGTCGGCAAGACCGTCAACATGATGGAACTGATCAACAACATCGCCAAGGCGCACAGCGGTCTGTCCGTGTTCGCCGGCGTGGGTGAGCGTACCCGTGAGGGCAACGACTTCTACCACGAGATGAAGGACTCCAACGTCCTGGACAAGGTCGCGATGGTGTACGGCCAGATGAACGAGCCGCCGGGCAACCGTCTGCGCGTCGCCCTGACCGGCCTGACCATGGCCGAGTACTTCCGCGACGAGAAGGACGAGAACGGCAAGGGCAAGGACGTGCTGCTGTTCGTCGACAACATCTACCGCTACACCCTGGCCGGTACCGAAGTGTCGGCACTGCTGGGTCGTATGCCGTCGGCAGTGGGTTACCAGCCGACCCTGGCCGAGGAAATGGGCGTCCTGCAGGAGCGCATCACCTCGACCAAGAATGGTTCGATCACCTCGATCCAGGCCGTCTACGTGCCGGCCGATGACTTGACCGATCCGTCGCCGGCGACCACCTTCGCCCACCTTGACTCGACCGTGACCCTGTCGCGTTCGATCGCTTCGCTGGGTATCTACCCGGCGGTCGATCCGCTGGACTCCACCAGCCGCCAGATGGACCCGCTGGTCATCGGCCACGAGCACTACGACACCGCCCAGCGCGTCCAGCAGACCCTGCAGAAGTACAAGGAACTGAAGGACATCATCGCCATCCTGGGCATGGACGAACTGTCCGAAGAAGACAAGCAGGCCGTGTCGCGCGCCCGCAAGATCGAGCGCTTCTTCAGCCAGCCGTTCCACGTGGCCGAAGTGTTCACCGGCTCGCCGGGCAAGTACGTGTCGCTGAAGGACACCATCCGTGGCTTCAAGGCCATCGTCGATGGCGAGTACGACCACCTGCCGGAGCAGGCGTTCTACATGGTCGGCAGCATCGAAGAAGCGGTCGAGAAGGCCAAGAAGATGGCCGAGAAGGCCTGATGCGGCGGGGACGGGCACACGCCCGTCCCGACCGTGACACGGGGTGGGCCTGCGCCCACCGCTGCGGAATCCCTGCGGTGGGTTCGACCCGCCCCCTAGCGAAGAGAGTTACATGAGCACCATCCGTTGCGACATCGTCAGCGCCGAGCAGGAAATCTTCCGTGGCGAAGCGACCCTGGTCGTGGCCACCGGTGAGCTGGGCGAACTGGGCATCGCGCCCAAGCACGCACCGCTGATCACCCGCCTGAAGCCGGGCAAGGTGGTAGTGACCACGCCGAGCGGCGAGCAGCTGGATTTCGCCATCTCCGGCGGCATCCTGGAAGTGCAGCCGCAGGTGGTGACCGTGCTGGCCGACACCGCGATCCGCGCACAGGACATCGACGAAGCCTCGGTCCGCAAGGCCAAGGAAGAAGCCGAACGCATCCTGGCCAACCGCGGCGAAGCGATGGAAGTGGCCGAAGCCCAGCAGAAGCTGGCAGAGGCCGTTGTCCAGCTGCAGGCGCTTGAGCGCCTGCGCAAGACCCTCAAGCACTGAGGTCCAGCGCCATCAAGCAGGAACGCCGGCCCAGTGCCGGCGTTTTTGTATGTGTCGACAACGCAGCGGAAACGCCGTTACCGGTACACGACATGGCGCAGCAGCAGGAAAGACACCACCGCCAGGCCCGCTTCCACCAGCGGCTTTGCCAGCCAGGCGTACCGCAGGCCCAGCGCATGGTCGGCGGCGGCCACCAGCAGCGTGCTGGCCGCGGTCAGCAGCAGCCACAGCGGCAGGAATCGTGCGAAGCGGCGCCAGCCCAGGCGCTGCCCGTTGGCGTCGGCGAAGGTGATGCGTCCATTGAGCCAGAAACCCAGCAGCATGCCCGCCACGCGTCCGCAGACATTGCCGGGCGCAGCCGGCATGCCGGCCGCCGTCGCCAGCACGAACACCGCCCAGTCCAGCAGTAACTGCAGCAGGCCGATGACGAGATAGGAACGGCCTTGGCGGAGCAGGCTCATGGTGCCGGGGTCATGGTGGGGGCTCCATGTTAACGGCCTCCGTTCTAGAATCACCGCCATCGAATCGTGGACCGCCCGCATGACCCAACCCCTGCACGTGATCATCCTCGCCGCTGGCGCCGGCAAGCGCATGAAGTCGGTGCTGCCCAAGGTGCTGCAGCCGATTGCCGGCCAGCCGATGCTGGCGCATGTGATCGCCACGGCGCGGGAACTGCAGCCGGCCGCCATCCACGTGGTGTACGGCCACGGCGGGGATCAGGTGCGGAGCTACTTCGCTGACCAGCCGGACCTGTTGTGGGCGGAACAAGCGCAGCAGCTGGGTACCGGTCACGCCGTTGCCCAGGCCATGCCGGAGGTGCCCGACGCCGCCCAGGTGCTGGTGCTGTACGGCGATGTGCCGTTGATCCGTGCGCAGACCCTGCGCGACCTGCTGGCCCAGCCGGGCCGGCTGGCCGTGCTGGTGGCCGATGTCGAGGATCCCACCGGCTATGGTCGCGTGCTGCGCGACGCCGAAGGCAAGGTCGGGGCGATCGTCGAGCAGAAGGACGCCGATGACGAACAGCGCCGGGTGCGCATCATCAACACCGGCATCATCACTGCCGAATCGACGGCGCTGCGCCGCTGGCTGTCGCAGCTGTCCAACAGCAACGCGCAGGGCGAGTACTACCTGACCGATGTATTCGCCTTTGCCGCCCGCGAGTTCACTCCGGCGGAGATGGCCCTGGTGGCCGATGCGCAGGACGCCGAAGGCGCGAACGATCCGTGGCAGCTCTCGCAGCTGGAACGGGCCTGGCAACGGCGCGCGGTGCGCGCGCTGTGCATCCAGGGCGCGCGCGTGCGCGATCCGGCGCGGGTGGATATCCGGGGTGAGGTGATCGTCGGCAGCGACGTGATGATCGATGTCGATGTGATCCTTGAAGGCAAGGTGGTGCTCGGCGATGGCGTGACCATCGGCCCGTTCACCCGGCTGAAGGACGTCACTCTCGGCGCGGGCACCGAAGTGCGTGCGCACTGCGATGTGGAAGGCGTGATCAGCGAGGGGGCGGCGCAGATCGGCCCGTTCGCGCGCCTGCGCCCGGGCACGGTGCTGGCTGATGGCGTGCACGTGGGCAACTTCGTGGAAACCAAGAAGGTCACCCTGGGAGTGGGCAGCAAGGCCAACCACCTCACCTATCTGGGCGACGCGGTGATCGGCAGCAAGGTCAACATCGGCGCGGGCACCATCACCTGCAACTACGACGGCGTGAACAAGTCGACCACCACCATCGGCGACAACGCTTTCATCGGCTCCAACAGTTCGCTGGTGGCGCCGGTGCTGATCGGTGAAGGCGCGACGATTGCTGCCGGTTCGGTCATCACCCGCACTGCGCCGGACGGCAAGCTGACCGTAGCCCGTGCGCGCCAGGAAACCATCGATGGCTGGCAGCGCCCCATCAAGAAAAGCTGAGCCGAGGCCACCGCGCGTCGATGAACTGAGTGCGCTGCCCCGCATCGAACAGCGTGCGGGTGAACTGCTGCGCGGGCACGAGGCGTACCCGGTGTTCGCCGGCCATGGACTGGACCTTCCCACGTTGCAGGCCGGACTGCGGCGTGGCCTGTTGTGGATCATCGAAGGCGCCGATGGCGGCATCGCCGGCTATCTGCTGGGCGGTACGCTCGACGGCGATTTCCATGTGCTGCAGATGGATGTGGATCCCAATCATGCTCGCCGTGGCTACGGACGGGCGTTGCTGCAGCATGCACTCGCCGAGGCCAAGGCGCTTGGCTATCCGGCGGCGGTGCTGACCACGTTGTCCAATGTACCGTGGAATGCGGCGTTCTATGCCAGCGAAGGATTCACCCTGCTGCCGGAGCCGGAGTGGGGCGCGGGCCTGCGAGGGGTGATGGCCGAGGAAGCCGCGTTGGGATTCCCGATGCACCTGCGGGTGGCGATGCGACGGGTGCTTTAGTTTTGCTTCTCCTGTTGATTGCTGAAGGTTGATCACGGTTCATGGGTGTCACTTTTCTTTTCGCGCGAAAAGAAAAGTAACCAAAAGAAACGCGCCGCCAGTCCGCGAGCCGTCGTGCTGCGCACGCCGGTACCCTGCGTTCCTCGGTCCGTCGAGGGACGGCGCGGGAACTCGCTGCGCTCAGACACCCGCGCCTCTTCGCCCTCGCCGGCCCTGCGGTGCTCGGCTCGCTTCAAGGCGGACCCAAGTCAAAGGCCACAGCTGCACCCAGTAGATCCACGCCATGCGTGGATGCTTTTGCTCTGCTTCTCGAGTCCGTCTTGAAGCGAGCCGAGCACCGATGCGCAGCACGACGGCTCGCGGTCGGCGGAACGCTTCTTCTGGTTACTTTTCTTTGCGTACAAAGAAAAGTGACACCCATGAACAATGCTCAACCTTCAGCCATCAACAGAGGAAGGAAGAACAAACCTACCCCACCGGCAACAGGATCGACACACACAGCCCGCCGTCGGTGCGGTTCTGCAGTGACACGCGACCACCGTGCGCCTCGACGATCTCGCGGGTGAGGGCCAGCCCCAGCCCGGTGCCGTTGCGCTTGGTCGAATAGAACGGCATCAGCGCATTCTGCAGCACCTGCTCGTTCATGCCCTTGCCGCGGTCCAGCACATCCAGCCGCAGCCACTGCGGCAGCCGGGTCAGCTGCACCTGCACGTCGTCGTTGGGCGGATCGGCTTCGGCGCAGGCCTCGTGTGCATTCTTCAGCAGGTTGAGCAGGGCCTGGCCGAACTGGGCGATGTCGATCCGGCTGCTCAGTTCCTCGTCAGGTGCACGCTCCATCGTGAACGGAATCTGCTGGCACAGGCTGGACAGGAACGGCGCCCAGTGCACGGTCTGCAGCTGCGGCTGCGGCAGCTTGGCGAAACGCGCGTAGCCTCGGATGAAGCCTTCCAGATGGCGGGCGCGGTCTTCGATGGTGGTGAAGATCTCCGGCAGCCGGTCGAAGCGTTCGCGCTTGACCAGTTCGCCGCCGGAGTGCGCCAGCGATGCGATCGGCGCCAGCGAGTTGTTGAGTTCGTGGCTGATCACCCGGATCACCTTCTTCCAGGTCTGTACTTCCTGCCGGCGCAGTTCGGCAGTGAGCTGGCGTACCAGCAGCAGGTCATGCGGGCGGCCGTTGAGCTGGAACGCGCGCCGCGACAGGTGATAGACCTGTTCGTCGTCCTCGTCGCCTTCCACGCCGTCTTCGCTTTCCGACTTCACCGCAAACAGGCTGTCGCCGCCGCGGCCGATGGCATCACGCAGTTCCACCGGCAGCTGCTCGAGCACGTCTTCCATGCGCTGGCCTTCCAGCTTCCAGCCGCTGTGCAGCAGCTTGCGCGCGGCCAGGTTGGAGAACACCACGCGGGAAATGCCATCGCCACCGGCGGCGATCAGCAGCATCGCCACCGGGGTGTTCTGCACCATGGTGTCCAGCAGCAGTTCGCGCTGCACCAGGCCCTGGCGTTGTGCGCGCAGCACTTCCCCCAGCTCGCGGTGTGCCTGCACCAGATCGCCCAGTTCATCATTGCCGGGCCAGTAGATGCCGAAGTTGTACTCACCGTCGCGGTAGCTGCTGGTGGTCCCGGACAGCGCCCGCATCAACGAGCGCACCGGTGCGGTGGCGCGGCGCAGCGTCCACCACATCAATGACAGCAGGATGATCGTGGAGACCGTGGTCACCACCCAGCCATGGTCCATCCAGTAGGCCAGCAGCCACGGCAGCGCGGCAGCCAGCGCCAGCACCGGCAGCAGGCGCAGGAACAGGCGGAAGGTGAAGGAGCGTCGCTTCATTCGCGTGGGATGCCGTGACGGTCCATGCGCCGGTACAGCGCCTGCCGGCTCAGTCCAAGCTCGTTGGCCGCCTGTGCGATGACGCCGTGATTGCGCGCCAGCACTTCTTCGATGCGTGCGCGATCGGGATCATTGCCGGCGCTTGGCGTCGGGCGCGGTGCAGCAGGTGCACGCGGCAGGTTGAG
Source organism: Stenotrophomonas sp. 10L48 (assembly GCF_056395105.1). Taxonomy (NCBI): domain Bacteria; kingdom Pseudomonadati; phylum Pseudomonadota; class Gammaproteobacteria; order Lysobacterales; family Lysobacteraceae; genus Stenotrophomonas; species Stenotrophomonas sp. 10L48. The sequence goes on from NZ_JBFTIX010000018.1 coordinate 26,551, forward strand.
ATCGGCCACTTCGATGCGGTTGCCGGTGGCCAGCAGCTCGGCACGCTGGATCACGTTGCGCAGCTCGCGCACGTTGCCCGGCCACAGGTGGCGCTGCAGTGCGGTGGCCGCCGTGCTGGACAGCGGCTTGCCGATGCTGAGGAAATGCTCGGCCAGCGGCACGATGTCGCCGGGGCGGTCGGCCAACGGCGGCAGCGTCAGTTCCACCGTGTTGAGCCGGTAGTACAGGTCTTCGCGGAACGTACCTTCGCGGATCATCGCCGGCAGGTCGGCATTGGTCGCGCTGACCACGCGCACCTTGACCTGGCGTTCGCGGTTGGAGCCCAGGCGTTCGAAACGTCCTGTCTCCAGCACACGCAGCAGCTTCATCTGCCCACCCAGCGACAGGTTGCCGATCTCATCCAGGAACAGCGTGCCGCCGTCGGCTGCCTCGAACTTGCCTTCGCGCGCCTTGTTGGCGCCGGTATAGGCGCCGGCCTCGGCACCGAACAGTTCGGCCTCGATCAGTTCGGAGGGCAGGGCGCCACAGTTCACCGCCACGAAGGGGCCCTTGGCCACCAGCGAGTTGGCCTGGATGATCTGCGCGATCTTCTCCTTGCCCGCGCCATTGGGGCCGGTGATCAGCACCGGCAGCTCAGAGCGCGCGACCTGGCACGCCAGGGCGATCACCCGCTCGCTGGCGGGGTCGGCGAACACTGCACCACACAATGCGTACTTGTCTTCCAGCGCATGCCGCTGGCGCTGTTCGCGCTGGCGTCGCTGGTCCAGTTCGCGCCGCGCTTCGGACAATTCCAGCAGGTTGTTGACCGTGGTCAGCAGCTTGCGGTCATCCCAGGGCTTGGCCAGGTAGTCGGCGGCACCGGCCTTGACCAGGTCCACCGCGCTGCTCAGGTGGGTCCAGGCGGTCAGCAGGATCACCGGCAGATCGGGGTGGCGTTCGCGGATCTGTGCGAACAGCGCCTCGCCTTCCTCACCGGAGGTGGTGTCCTCGCTGAAATTCATGTCCTGGATCACCAGGTCCACCGGCTGCGATTCCAGCAGCGCCAGCCCTTCGGCCGGGCTCTGCGCCAGCAGGGTGTCGATGTCATGCAGGGAGAACAGCACGTCCAGCGCGGTACCCACGCTGGCGTTGTCGTCGATGATCAGGATCGCAGGCATGGGTCGCAAAGAGGGTAGCGCCGGGCCATGCCCGGCGGGGCGGGTGCAGTTGCAGCGGCTGGAACCGCCGGGCATGGCCCGGCGCTACCGGGCCGCTCTGCAATATAGCGAAACCAGCGGTAGCGCAGGGGCGTCCCGACTCAGCGCCGTGGCGGCGGCGGTGGCGGCGGTGCTGGCGGGTTCAGCGCCGCCCGCCACGCCGACACCGCCACCGGCACGGTCAGCATCCGGCCATCGCGGCGCAGCAGCAGGTAGACGGTGGGCGTCGATGCCGCCCGTATTGCGTCGGCGAGCTGTTCGATCTGCCGCACCGGCGAGTCGTCCACGCGCAGGATGCGGTCGCCATGGCGCACGCCGAAGCGCGGCTCCGGGCTGGCCGCATCCACCCTCACCACGCCTTCGGTCGAGCGCAGCGCCAGCCGCGCATCGTCCTGTCGCCACTCCAGCGTCTGCGCGCTGCTGCTGCCGGCGAGTACCGGCAGCGGCAGGGCCAGCAACAGCACCAGCAGGCTGGCGCGCATCTCACGCCCCCCGCGTGGCGACGGCCGGGGGCACCGCAGCGGCGCGGCGGGCCGGGCCGAACACGGCGATCTGCCCCAGCAGCCACAGCAGCGCTGCGCCCAGCGGCAGGTACAGCAGCGGCATGCGCGGCAGCTCGTACATGTTCATCAGGGCCAGGTTGATGGCGTACGCCGCCAGCATGCCCAGCACGATGCCCAGCGTGGCCAGCAGGAAGTTCTCGGTCTGGAAATAGCGCAGGATCTGCCCGCGGGTGGCGCCCAATGCGCGGCGGATGCCGATCTGCTTGCTGCGCTGCTGCACCCAGAAGCTGGCCAGGCCGACGATGCCCAGGGCGGTGACCACCAACAGCGCCACGCAGACCGTCACCAGCAGCCCGACCATCGAGCGGTCGTTCTTGAAGTAGTCGGCACGCTGTTCCTGATAGGTCAGTTTCTCGCGCACCAGGCGGTTGGGATCGTTGTGGTCCAGCGCGGCCAGCGCACCCTTCAGCACTTCATCGCGGCGTTCCGGCGAAGTGCGCAGCATGTACGGGCCGCGGGTGAAGTCGGTACGCACCGGCAGCATCATCGACAGGGTGCTGTTGTCGTTGTAGTCGGTGGGGGTGGCCAGATGGGCGACCACGCCGACCACGTGCAGGGCCTGGTTGCCCATGTAGAAGGTCTTGCCCAGCGCGCTCTGGTCCGGATACATCTTGGCGGCGACCTGCTGGTTGATGATCACCGGCGCGGCGCGGTCGGGCTTGGGATTTTTCTGGGCTTCCTCATAGTCGATGTATTCACTGGGCAGGAAGTCGCGGCCGGCGACCAGCTGCAGGCCGAGCGTGGACAACGCGTTCTCGCTGAACATGTACAACGACACGAAGGCGGTCGGGCGCTCCTGGTCACGTTCGCGCGAGATGCTGGTGTTGCTCGAGTTGCGGCGGAATGGCAGCTGGTTGACCTTGGTCACGCTGGTCACGCCGGGAATCGCGCGCAGCGATGCCAGGTCTTCGTTGGTGCGGGCCATGGCGTTGGCCTGCTTGCCGATGCCGCTGACCCGGACCATGACCAGTTCGTTCTCGGCCAGGCCGCTGGGCTGGCTGATCTTTTCCACGCGCTGGGTGACCAGGAACAGGGCATTGCAGACGATGGCGCAGGTCAGGGCGATTTCCAGCACGATCAATGCGGCTGCGGTCTTGTGCCGGCGCAGGGTGCTGAGGATGGGGCGGATGTCCATGGGAAGTCCTCGTTCTGGTGCTTACTGCGACTTGAGCTGGATGGCCGGGGTGACCTGCATCGCGCGCCAGGCGGGCAGGAAGCCGGCAGCAATGCTGGCCAGCAGGGTCAGGCCGAGGGCGAGCAGCAGCATGCTGCCGTCGAGGTGGGCCAGCTTGGCGTAGTCCACCGGCTGCTGGCGCACCGCATACAGTCCCAGCAGTGCCAGGCCGATGCCGAGCACGCCACCAACCACGCCCACCGCGCCCGCCTCGACCAAGCACTGCAGGAAGATCTGCCCGCGGCTGGCACCCAGTGCGCGGCGCACGCCGATCTCACCGCTGCGGCGCAGGAACTTGGCCAGCAGCAGGCCGACCGTGTTGACCAGGCAGACACCGAGGAAACCCAGGGCCAGCCACATCTGCAGGCGTACGTCGCTGGGTACCGCGTTGTTGAAGGTCAGCCACTCCATCACGGTGCGCAGGCGCACGTTGGCCGGGCGCTCGAAACGGCCGGCAGCCCGCTGCTGGTCCGAGTAGTTCACCAGGTAGCGGCGGTAGTCCTCGGCCTTGGACGGGTCAAGCTCCACCCAGTACTGGATCCAGGTGCACGGCGCGTTGATCGAATTGCTGTCGTCATCGGGTGCGCCGTCGCGGAAGCAGTTCATGTTGCCGTTGCTGCCGAGCTTGAGGTCCATCGCGGTGGACAGCGGCATCATCAGGTCCTCTTCGCGGCCGTAGTTGCCGACGGTCAGGTCGAAGAAGTGCGGTTCCGGATTCCAGGTGTCCATCACCCCGATCACCCGCAGCGAATGGCCCTCGACCCGGATCTGGCGGCCGACACTGTCGGCGCCCTGGAACAGCTTGTCATTGATCACCTTGGACAGCACCACCACGCGGGCGCGACCGTCATCGTCGCTGGCCGTCCAGGCACGGCCATACAGCATCGGCACGTTGAACATCGGGAAGAAGTCGGCCGAGGTCCAGCGGGTGTCGATGTTGAACGGCTTCAACGTGCTGCCTTCCGGCTCGACGGTGACGGCGCCAGCACTCATCATCGCCTGGCGCTCGCCACGCTTCTCGCGCAGCAGCGTCTCTGCATCGAAGCGGGTCATCTGGGTCTCCGGCTCTTCGCCGGTCAGGTAACCCGAGCGCGGGCGCGGATCGACCTGCACGTAGAACAGGCGGTCGCTCTTGTCAGGGATCGGGTCGCCGGACAGCACGTGGAAAACGGTCAGGGTGGTCATCGAAGCACCGATGCCCAGCGCGATGGCGACCACCATCAGCGCGGTCAGTACCTTGTTGCGGCGGAAGCTGCGTACCGCCAGTCGGGCGTAGTAGGCGAACATGGTCGTGCCCTCACTCGTTGACGGCGACGATGCGACGCGGGGTGGCCAGCACCGGCTCGCGCACCAGGTCGGTGACCTGGCCGTCGACGATGTGCACGTTGCGCTGCGCGCGTGCGGCCAGTTCCGGGTCGTGGGTGACCATCACGATGGTGGTGCCGGCGGCGTTGATCTCCTCCAGCAGTTCCATCACCCCGCGCGCCATCTGCGTGTCCAGGTTGCCGGTCGGTTCGTCGGCCAGCAGCAGGCGCGGGCTGCCGGCCAGGGCACGGGCGATTGCCGCGCGCTGCTGCTGGCCGCCGGAGAGTTCGTTCGGGTAGTGCTTCATGCGCGAGCCCAGGCCGACCTGGCTCAGCGCCTTCTCGATGCGCTCGCGGCGCTCGCCGGCGCTCATCTTGCGGTAGCGCAGCGGCACGTCCACGTTGTCGAACAGGTTGAGGTCCGGAATCAGGTTGAAGCCCTGGAAGATGAAGCCGATCTTCTGGTTGCGCAGGCGGCTGCGGGCATCATCGCCGAGCTTGCTGACGTCCTGGCCATCAAGCATGTAGGTGCCGCTGGTGAAGGTTTCCAGCAGGCCGGCGATGTTGAGGAAGGTGGTCTTGCCGGAGCCGGACGGACCGGTGACGGCGACGAACTCGCCTTCCTTGACCTGCAGTTCCAGTGAACGCAGCGCGTGGGTTTCCACCTGTTCGGTACGGAAGACCTTGGCGACCGAACGCATTTCGAGCATGTACATGGGGTGTCCTCTCTCCAGGATGTATGAGTTGTCAGTTGACGGAGACGCGTTCGGCGTCCTTGAACAGGTCGCTGCCCGAGACCACGATGCGGTCCCCCGGCTGCACACCCGACTTGATTTCCACTTCGCCCAGGCTGCTGACGCCCAGTTCGATCGGACGACGCACCGCGGTGCGGCCATCCATTACGTACGCCACACCGTTGCCCTGTTCCACGAACGGGCCGCGCTCGACCTTCATGACGTTCCTGCGGGTATCCAGCAGCACCCGCACCGACATCCGCTGGCTCTGGCGCAGGCCTTCAGGCTGGGCTGCGGCAAAGCGGACGCGTGCGTTGACTTCGCCATTGACCACTTCCGGCGACACCGCACTGATCTCGCCCGGGAACGGCTGGCCATTGCCGCCGGTCAGCTGCGCCGGCATGCCGATCGCCAGATCGCGCGCGAAGCTCTCCGGCACCTTGATCTCAACTTCGAACTTGGACAGGTCGACCACGCCCAGCACCGGCGCGTTGGCGGCAAGGTTGGTGGCCTGGGTGGCCTGCACCTGGCCGACCTGGCCATCGAACGGTGCACGCAGGGTCAGTGCGTCCACCTGGCGCCGCACTTCGGCCACTACGGCCTTCTGGCGGTCGGCCAGCAAACGCTTGTTGCGTGCGTCCAGGTCCGCGCCCTGGCTCTGCAGGCGTGCATCGGTGGTGGCATTGACCAGGCTGATGTCGGCCTTCTTCAGGGTGTCCTGGGCCTTGGCCAGATCGATCTGCGGCACCGCGCCGCCATCGAAGCCGCGCTGGTAGCGCTGCAGGTCGCGGTCGGCGGCCTGTCGCTCGATGCTGGCCTGGTCGGTTTCCTTGCGCGATTTGGCCCGGGCCAGGGTGGCATCCAGGTTGGCGCGGCTGGCCTCGGCCTCCAGGCCGGCCAGGGTGGCCTCCTCCTGGGCGAGCTTGCTGCGCAGCTCGGGGCTGTCGATGATCGCCAGCTCCTGGCCCTTCTTGACCACGTCACCGGCGACCACCTTCAGGTCCACCGTGCCGGCGGAGATGGCGTACAGCACCGGGCTGTTGGCGGCGATCACGCGGCCGTCGGCGGCGATGTCGCGCACCAGGTCGCCGCGCTGCACTTCGGCGATGCGCACCCGGCTGCTGTTGAACGAGCTGCTGGCATTGGACCAGGCATGCACGGCCCAGCCGATGCCGGCCAGCAGCGCGATACCCGCCAGGGCCGGCCAGCGGTAACGGTGCCATGCGGCCTTGGGGGCACTGGCTGAAGCGGAGGAAACGATCTGGTCCTGGGCGGAGGTGTCGCGGATCATCGGGTTCGTGCCTGTCGGTGGTGCCAGAGTGGTGTCAAGGACAAAGCACACAGCGTGCCAACTTTATTTCCTTTTCCATCAATGAGTTGAACATGTGTCGCTACTGTCCGGGTGTCCGCGGACACCTTTCCGGACACTTTCATTAAGCGGACAGGAGGGGGCTGGCGGACACGCAGGCTAGAATGCGGCGACCGTCTTCAAGGAAATGCGTGACATGTGTGGAATCGTGGGTGCGATCGCCGGGCGCGACGTGGTGCCGCTGCTGATCGAAGGACTGAAGCGACTGGAATACCGCGGCTACGATTCCTCCGGCATCGCCGTGATCGATCAGGCCGAACGGCCCGAGGTGCGCCGCGTACGCCGCACCGGTCGTGTCTCGGAGATGGCCACTGCTGCCGAGGCTGAAGGCTTCAACGCCAACCTGGGTATCGGCCACACCCGCTGGGCCACCCATGGTGGTGTCACCGAGGCGAACGCGCATCCGCACATCAGCCATGGCGTGGCGCTGGTGCACAACGGCATCATCGAGAACCATGAGGAGCAGCGCGAGAAGCTGCGCGCGCTGGGCTATACCTTCGAGTCGCAGACCGACACCGAAGTGATCGCCCACCTGATCCACCACCATCTGAAGAATGGCGATGACCTGCTGGTCGCGCTGCAGCACACGGTGAAGGAACTGACCGGTGCCTATGCGCTGGCCGTGGTCAGCCGTGCCGAGCCGGAACGCTTCGTCTGCGCCCGCATGGGCTGCCCGCTGCTGGTCGGGCTGGGCGAGGGCGAGAACTTCGTGGCGTCCGATGTGTCGGCCGTGCTGTCGGCCACGCGCAAGGTGATCTTCCTGGAAGAGGGTGACACCGCCGAGATCCGCCGGGATGGCGTGAGCATCTTCGATGGCAACGATCAGCCGATCGAGCGCGATGTACATCTCTCCGATGTCTCGCTGGCATCGCTGGAGCTGGGCCCGTACCGCCACTTCATGCAGAAGGAGATCCACGAGCAGCCGCGTGCGCTGGGCGACACCATCGAAGCGGCGATCGACGCTGGTGGCTTCCCGGCCGAACTGTTCGGCAAGAATGCCGAAGCGGTGCTGTCGGGAATCGAGGGCGTGCAGATCCTGGCCTGTGGTACCAGTTACTACTCGGGCCTGACCGCGCGCTACTGGATCGAGGCCATCGCCGGCCTGCCGTGCAGCGTGGAGATCGCCAGCGAATACCGCTATCGCGCCGCGTATGCCAATCCCAAGCACCTGATCGTGACCATCTCCCAGTCCGGCGAAACGCTGGATACGATGGAAGCGCTGAAGTACGCCAAATCGCTGGGACACACGCACACGCTGTCGATCTGCAACGTGCCGGAAAGCGCGATTCCGCGCGCCAGCGAACTGGTCTGCTACACCCGTGCCGGCGCCGAGATCGGCGTGGCCTCGACCAAGGCGTTCACCACCCAGCTGGCCGCGCTGTTCCAGCTGACCGTGGTGCTGGGCAAGCTGCATGGCCGCGTTGATGCCGCACAGGAAGCGGACTACCTGGAGCAGCTGCGTTTCCTGCCGGGCAGCGTGCAGCATGCGTTGAACATGGAACCGCAGATCGCCGCATGGGCCGAGCGTTTCGCACGCAAGAGCAGTGCGCTGTTCCTCGGCCGTGGCCTGCACTATCCGATCGCCCTGGAAGGCGCGCTCAAGCTGAAGGAAATCTCGTACATCCACGCCGAGGCCTACCCGGCCGGCGAGCTCAAGCACGGGCCGCTGGCGCTGGTGGACGAGGACATGCCGGTGGTGGTGATCGCACCCAACGACAGCCTGCTGGAGAAGGTCAAGTCCAACATGCAGGAAGTGCGCGCGCGTGGCGGCGAGCTGTTCGTGTTCGCCGACCAGGACAGCAACTTCAACGCGTCCGAAGGCGTGCACGTGATCCGCACCCCGCGCCATGCCGGCGTGCTCAGCCCGGTGGTGCACACCATCCCGGTGCAGCTGCTGGCGTACCACACCGCGCTGGCGCGCGGCACCGACGTGGACAAGCCGCGTAACCTGGCCAAGAGCGTTACGGTGGAGTAACACTCGGATCCATTGGATGCTGCATGCGAAAGGGGCCCACGTGGCCCCTTTTGTTTACGACGCTGGCGCTGCCAAGTGGGACAGCTGCCGGGTTTTCTGTCCGCAGTCGGCAGCAGGCAATCAATCTTTAATGCGCGACATCGCCTGTATTCAGCGGCGGTTTCAGCCGCGGTGCCATTCTCTGGATCGTCAGTTGGTTCCTACGACGAACTGTCCCATCGATGCCGCTAGTGACCGATGGTCGCAGTCGTAGAATCGAGTTGACCGAGAGCCGGGTTGAGCCGTTGAACCCCCTCGTTCGTGTTGCAGCACGACGTCTGCCGATCCATTCCAAGCGGCAGGTGGGTGCGCCAGACGTGCACTGAAAGGTCTGTTCCCGGGGAGGGGGCGAATCGGCAGAGCACACTTTTTTGACTTGAGTGACCTGCACCAGGAAACAAGAATGAACGTCCGCGAGCTCCTGCAATCCAAGAAAGAAGCTGTCATCACCATCGACACGGAAGACACGATCGGTGCCGCCGCGCACAAGATGAGCGCGAATAAAATCGCCGCACTGGTAGTGATGAAGGATGATGCGCCGGTCGGCATCATTTCCGAAAAGGACATCGTCCGCAGCCTGGCCGATGATGGCCCGCAGGCCGGTCGCCGGGTGATTTCCAGCCTGCCGTCCACCGGCCTGGAAGGCATTGCGCCGGATGCCACGTTGAAGCAGGCCATGTCCCTGATGACCTACTCGCGTCGCCGCCACCTGATGGTCACCGACGGCAGCAAGCTGGTCGGCATCCTCAGCCTGGGTGACATCGTGAAGAACCTGCTGGGCGAGCTGGAGCTGGAAAAGGCCGTGTTGCAGGACATCTACATGGCGGCCCACTGAGGCCTGCGCTGTGTGATGAAACGAAGCCGGGCATTGCCCGGCTTCTTCGTAGGTAGCGCCGGGCCATGCCCGGCGAGCGCGTAGCGCAGGAATCAGAAGCTGACCTTCACCGAATCGGCGCTGTAGTTCGCCGGGCCGTGGTAGACGACCTCGATGTTGTTGCCATCCGGATCGAGCACGAAGGCGCCGTAGTAGCCGGGATGGTACGGGCGCTCGCCGGGCGCGCCGTTGTCCTTGCCGCCAGCCGCCAGCGCAGCGCTGTGGAAAGCATCGACGGTGGCGGTATCGCGTGCCTGGAACGCCAGATGGTGGCGACCGGTCAACTGGCCGGCAGCGGCCTCGCTGCTGGCGCTGGAAATGAACAGTTCGTCGGCCCAGAAGTAGTCATCGCCTTCGCCGGCCACCGGGATGCCGATCGTGTCGAACACCGCCTGGTAGAAGCGGCGGCTGGCGGCCAGATCGCGTACGACCAGCTGGATGTGGTCGATCAATCGCCCACGGTGCAGTTCCATCGTTTCCATACGAACCTCGCAAAAAAGGGGGACGGAGTCGGTAGCGCCGGGCCGGGCCCGGCGAGCGCGCAGCGCGGCCTGCTCAAGGCCGCCGGGCATGGCCCGGCGCTACCGGAATTGTGCCCCTTTCTGGGTCAGGCGTTGGCGATGATCTCGACCCAGTAGCCGTCCGGGTCCTTGATGAAGGCCAGGTTCTTCATGCGGCCGTCGGTCAGGCGCTTCTGGAAGGTGACGCCCAGGTCTTCGAAACGCTGGCAGGCCGCTTCGATGTCCGGCACCGACACGCAGATGTGGCCGAAGCCGCGCGGGTCGCTGTTGCCGTCGTGGTAGACGGCGCCTTCCTGGTTCTCGGTGCCATGGTTGTGGGTCAGTTCCAGCACGCCCGGCAGGCCGGCCATCCACAGGCGGCGGGTGTTGTCATCTTCCGGCACCATGGTGCCGGCCGGTACGTAGGCCAGGAAGTACAGGCTGAACTGGGCTTCGGCAAAGTCGCGCTTGTCGATCAGCTGGTAGCCCAGCACGCGGGTGTAGAAGTCCAGCGAGGCGGTGGCGTCCTTGACCCGCAGCATGGTGTGGTTGAAGACGAAGCCGGTGGTCTCGGCCGGGGCCTGGGCGGCGACGCCGGGGACATCGCGCAGGGCGGGAATGGTCATGGGGGAGGTCCTTCAGACAGGGCCGTTGCCGGCCGGATGGGTGTCATTCTACGGGCCGGCAGCTGACGGCACCGCGACGTACAATGGCCGGATCGCACCGTTCCGTCCTGATGACCATTGCCCGCCATGTCGCAGCGTGAATGGGTGGCCGCCGCCATCCGCAAGATCGAAGCCGATTTCAACCGTTCCGCCGATACCCACCTGATCCCGCTGGCGCTGCCCGGGTTCGAGTGCATCGAGGTGTACCTGAAGGATGAATCGAGCCATCCCACCGGCAGCCTCAAGCACCGGCTGGCGCGTTCGCTGTTCCTGTATGCGCTGGCCAACGGCTGGCTGCGTGAAGGGCGGCCGGTGATCGAGGCCTCCAGCGGCTCCACCGCCGTTTCCGAGGCCTACTTCGCGCGCCTGCTCGGCCTGCCGTTCATCGCAGTGATGCCGGCCACGACGTCGCCGGAGAAGATTGCCGCGATCGAGTTCCACGGTGGCCGCTGCCATCTGGTCGAGCGCGCCTGCGACCTCAACTGCGATTCGGAAAAGCTGGCCCGCGAAACCGGCGGCCACTTCATGGACCAGTTCACCTATGCCGAGCGCGCCACCGACTGGCGTGCCAACAACAACATCGCCGAATCGATCTTCAAGCAGATGGCCGAGGAGCCCAGCCCGATTCCGGACTGGATCGTGTGCAGCCCCGGCACCGGCGGTACCGCAGCAACGCTCGGGCGCTACGTCAGCTATCGCCGGCATGACACCCGCATCCTGTGTGCGGACCCGGAAGTCTCGGTGTTCTACGATGGCTACCAGGCTGCACTGGCCGGCGGCAACGAGTGGCGCGGCATGACCTGCAACGGCGGCTCGCGGGTGGAAGGCATCGGCCGGCCGCGGGTGGAGTCCAGCTTCATCCCGACCAGTGTCGATGCCATGGTGAAGGTGCCCGACGCCTTGAGCCTGGCTGCGATGCGTCATGTCAGCCGCCAGCTGGGGCGCCGCGTCGGTGGCTCTACCGGCACCAACTTCATAGGCGTGCTGCAGGCCGCGCAGTGGATGCGCGAGGCCGGCCGCCAGGGCAGCATCGTCAGCATCCTGTGCGACAGCGGTGATCGCTACGCGCACAGCTATTACGACCCGGCCTGGTATGTGCGGCAGGGAATCGATGTGGACGCTGCCGACGCGCAGGTAGCGGCGGCGGTGGCCGGGCAGGGCCTGCCTGGATTGCCGTGGTGCAGTCTGGAAGCGCTGTAAGCCCGTCAGGCATCCGCCGGGCATGGCCCGGCGCTACCACAGGACAGGTCGGCAGCGCCGGGCCATGCCCGGCGAGCGCAGCGGCGCATTGGATCGCGCTCAATACCCCGCGGCCATGAAGGCCTCCAGTACCGCATCGCGCAGCGCGTCGGGCAGGGCCTCGATCTCCACGGCGCGGTCGTCCAGGTGCAGACGTGGGTCCAGGCTGCTGGCCCGGCCCTGGGCCAGGGCCTGCAGCCACAGCAGCACGCAGATGACGAATTCGCGCTCGTGGCCCAGCCGCACCTGGCTGGCACCGCGCTCGATCACTTCGAACGGATACCATTCCTGCTCATCGCTGAACCTGCCGCCCTGGCGCTGCAGTGCCTGCAACTGCTGCAGGTGGCGCGGCGCATCATCGCCCGCATCGCACAGCGCGGCGATCCAGGCCAGTTCAGTCGGGCTGGCCGACAGCGCCAGCGTTGGTGAACGTACTGCGGATGGAGCTGGAGCCAGACCTTCCATGTGGGGCCTCCTCGACACGTTCCGCTGCGGTCTCCCCCGCGCTGCAAGCTTCAGCCGGCGGCCGTAAGGCCGACGTGAACAATGGCCCGCCGCCCCTTGTCTGCCGGCCCGGCCAGCGCCATATCGATCTGGCTGCCCGCGCTGCCGGGCCCGTACTCTGGAGACCTGCCGTGACCGTTGCCAACCCCCTGCTCGATTTTTCCGGCCTGCCGCGCTTCGAGGCGATCCGCCCCGAGCATGTGGCGCCGGCGCTGGACGTGCTGCTGGCGCAGGCCGAAGCGGCGGTCAGCGCTGCCGAGCAGGTGCAGCCGGTAACCTGGCAGACCTTCGTCACCCCGCTGGACGACGCCACCGAACGCCTGTGGCGCGCCTGGGGCCTGGTGGGCCACCTGCAGGGCGTGGTCAACACGCCGGAACTGCGTGAGGCCTACAACAGCAACCTGCCGCGGGTGACCCGCTTTGCCAGTGCGCTGGGCCAGAACCTGACGCTGTACCGCCAGTACCAGGCGCTGGCGGCCAGCACCGAAGCGGCCGGTTTTGATGAGGCGCGCCGCAAGGTGCTGGACAACACCCTGCGTGATTTCCGCCTCGGCGGTGCTGAACTGGATGCGGACGCGCAGCAGCGTTTTTCCGCCATCAAGGAGGAACTGTCGGCGCTGTCGGCGAAGTTCTCGCAGAACGTGCTCGACGCCACCGATGCGTGGTCGCTGATCGTCGAAGACCCGGCGCGCCTGGCCGGCGTGCCGGACGATGTGAAGGCTGCTGCACGCGCCGCTGCGGAAAAAGACGGCAAGGCAGGCTGGAAGCTGACCCTGCAGATGCCGTGCTACCTGCCGGTGCAGACCTGGGGCGAGGACCGCGACCTGCGCGAGATCCTGTACCGCGCCAGCGCGCAACGCGCCTCCGAGTTCGGCGACGATGCGCTGGACAACGGCGGCAACATCGATCGCATCCTTGCACTGCGTGCCGAGCTGGCCGCGCTGCTGGGCTTTGATTCCTACGCCGACTATTCGGTGGCCACCAAGATGGCCAGCGACCCCGCCGAAGTGCTGGGCTTCCTGCGTGACCTGGCCGCGCGCGCCAAGCCGTTCGCGGCCAAGGACCGCGCCGAGCTGGAGCAGTTCGCCCGCGAGCATCTCGGTATCGACAGCCTGCAGGCCTGGGATCTGGCGTTCGCCGCCGACCGCCTGAAGCAGGCGCGTTACAGCTACTCCGAGCAGGAAGTGAAGCAGTATTTCACCGAACCGAAGGTACTCGGCGGCCTGTTCTCGGTGATCGAGCAGCTGTACGCCCTGCGCGTGCAGGAAGACAGCGCGCCGGTCTGGCATGAGGACGTGCGCTTCTTCCGCCTGGTGGATGCGCAGGGCGCCCTGGTGGGCCAGTTCTACCTGGACCTGTACGCCCGCGAGGGCAAGCGTGGCGGCGCGTGGATGGATGACTGCCGCAACCGCCGCGAGCGCGCCGATGGCAGCGTACAGACGCCGCTGGTGTACCTGGTGTGCAACTTCGGCCGTGGTGCCGATGGCAAGCCGGCAACCTTCAGCCACAATGAAGTGACCACGCTGTTCCATGAAATGGGCCATGGCCTGCATCAGCTGCTGACCCGCATCGGCGAACTGGGCGTGGCCGGCATCAACGGCGTGGAGTGGGATGCGGTGGAGCTGCCCAGCCAGTTCATGGAGAACTTCTGCTGGGAATGGGACCACCTTCAGGGCATGACCGCGCATGTGGAAACCGGCGAGCCGCTGCCGCGCGCGCTGTACGAGCGCATGCTGGCCGCACGCAACTTCCACAGCGGCATGGCCACCGTGCGCCAGTTGGAATTCGGTCTGTTCGACATGCTGCTGCACAGCCAGTTCGAGGCGGCGCAGGACAGCGTGCTGGCACTGCTTGAGCGGGTGCGTGCGGAAGTGGCGGTGAACCATCCGCCGAGCTGGAATCGCTTCCCGCACCAGTTCAGCCATATCTTCGCCGGAGGCTATGCCGCCGGTTACTACAGCTACAAGTGGGCCGAAGTATTGAGCGCCGATGCCTACGCCGCGTTCGAGGAAGCGCCGCAGGCGCTGGCCGCGACCGGCGCGCGTTTCCGCGACGAGGTGCTGTCGCGCGGCGGCAGTCGCCCGGCTGCCGAGAACTTCAAGGCCTTCCGCGGCCGTGCGCCGCAGATCGACGCGCTGCTGCGCCATTCGGGCATGGCGTAAGCAGGTTGCCGCCATCCACGCATGGCGTGGAGCTACCGGAATGCTCCGGCATGGCGTAAACGCAAAAAAGGGCAGCGCTCCGGTAGCGCCGGGCCATGCCCGGCGAGCACGTAGCGCGGTGTAGGAAAGCCGCCGGGCATGGCCCGGCGCTACCGGGGCGTCCCGCTTTCAATCGGCGTAGATCATCTTCCGGGTCATGCCGCCGTCGACGATGAAGTCCTGGCCGGTGCTGAAGCCGGACAACGAGGAAAGCAGGTACACCGCCAGTGCGCCGATGTCCTCGGGTTCGCCGACGCGGCCAACCGGATGCTGGGCGTGGTCGGTGGCCGAGTACTGCGGCACGTGCCGGCGTGACGGCGCCTGCCAGGCATCGGTGCTGATCCAGCCGGGGCTGATGCTGTTCACCCGCACCGCCGGTCCCGCACTGATGGCCAGAGCGTGGGTGAAGGCCACCAGCCCGCCCTTGGCCGCAGCGTAGGCTTCGCTGTGGGCCTCGGACTGCCAGGCGCGCGTCGATGCGATGTTGATGATCGCGCCTGCGTCGGCCGACAACGCCGGCAATGCGTGCTTGCTGCACAGGAACGCGCCATGCAGCGATGACAGCCGGCGCTGCCATTCTTCCCAGTCCATGTCCTGCAGCAGGGTGCCGTGCGGCCCGGCGATGCCGGCATTGTTGACCAGGCCGTCGATGCGCCCGAAGCGTTGCAGGGCCGCCGCGATGAAGTCGCGCACGCTGCTTTCGTCGGTGATGTCCAGCCGCTGGAACGCGGCATCATCGCTGCGCTGCCATTCGGCCAGGCAGGCCTGGCCCGCCTCTACGTCCAGATCGCCGATCAGCACACGGCCGCCGGCACCGAGCACCGCCTGGGCGATGCCGCGGCCGATGCCGTTGGCACCGCCGGTGACCAGCACCACCCTGCCGTGCAGCGGCGCAGTCGGCCAGGTGGCAATCGGCGGCACCGTGCTCATGACAGGTCGTCGCCGCGCAGGCGACGGTGCCAGCCCTCGACACCGATCCGGTCCAGGGTCTGGATGTTGCGCTCGACGATCACGTCCGGGTCCGGGTAGACATCCACCGCGCGTGCCACGCTGTCTTCGCGCAGCAGGTGCAGGGTGGGGTAGGGCGCGCGGTTGGTGTAGTTGCTGGCGTCATCGGCGGCGACGCCATCGAACTGGTAGTCCGGATGGAAGCTGGCCACCTGCAGGATGCCCTGCAGGTCCAGCGCCTCGATCGCCGCATCGGCGTTGTCGAGGAAGTCGTTGTAGTCGAGGAAGTCGGTCAGTACCTGCGGATGCACGATCAGGGTGGTATCGATCTGCTCGGCCGGCGTGTCGCGCAGCAGCACCAGTTCTTCGGCCAGTTCTTCCACCAGGGCTTCGGGTGTGGTCGCGTCGCTCAGCACGATGCGGACCTGGTCCTTCACGTACACCGCCTTGGCGAACGGGCACAGGTTCAGGCCGATGACGATGCGCTCCAGCCACAGGCGGGTGGCGGCGATCGGGTCATCGGTGGG
Organism: Stenotrophomonas sp. 10L48; assembly: GCF_056395105.1. NCBI lineage: Bacteria > Pseudomonadati > Pseudomonadota > Gammaproteobacteria > Lysobacterales > Lysobacteraceae > Stenotrophomonas > Stenotrophomonas sp. 10L48. The sequence goes on from NZ_JBFTIX010000018.1 coordinate 42,364, forward strand.
CAGGGGGGTGTCGGTCATGGCGGGCGCATCGGCTGGCGGGGGTGGCCATTGTAGGCGGGCCGCTGCAGGGGCGCCGTTCACTGTGCAGGAACTGGACAACGGCGATGCTGGAAATTCCCATTGATTCAATCCCTTGCCGACATCACGCCAATGGCCGATTGCCGACGCTGCGGGCCAGGCGTGCAATGGCGGCACGACACAGGAGGACTTTTCATGACTGCATCTTCCCCATGGCTGCCGGACGCACTCTGGTCAGGCGCCTTCTTCGACGGTCAATGGAGCGCCGCTGCACAGCGCCAGCCGGTGATCGAGCCCGCCACCGGGCACTCGCTTGGCGAAATCGGCCTGGCCGATGCGGCGCAGGTCGCACGTTCGGCGGCCGCTGCGGCGCAGGCGCAACAGGCATGGGCGGCAGCGCCGTACGAACAGCGCGCCGAGGTGCTGCGCAAGGCTGCACGCCTGGCCGAAGAAAACATCGATACGCTGATCGACTGGCTGGTCCGTGAAAGTGGCTCCACCCGCCTGAAGGCCGGTTTCGAGGCCAAGGTGACCATCAAGGCGCTGCATGAGGCCGCCGCGCTCCCTTCGCGCAGCGTGGGTGAGATCCTGCCGTCCGAACCTGGGCGGCTGAACCTGGCGCGGCGCCGTCCGCTGGGTGTGGTGGGGGTGATCTCTCCGTTCAATTTCCCGCTGTACCTGGCGATGCGCGCGGTGGCGCCGGCGATCGCGCTCGGCAATGCCGTGGTGCTCAAGCCGGACCCGCGCACGGCGGTGTGTGGTGGTGCGGTGATCGCACGCCTGTTCGAGCAGGCTGGTCTTCCGCAGGGTGTGCTGCAGATGTTGCCCGGCGACGGCGCCGCCGGTGCCGCGCTGACCAGCGACCCGCATGTGGCGATGATCCAGTTCACCGGCTCGACGGCGGCCGGACGCAAGGTTGGCGAAGCCGCCGGCAAGCACCTGAAAAAGGTGTCGCTGGAGCTGGGCGGCAAGAACGCGCTGATCATCCTTGACGATGCGGATCTCGACCTGGCCGTGGCCAACACCGCCTGGGGCGTGTACCTGCACCAGGGCCAGATCTGCATGGCCACCGGCCGTGTGCTGGTACAGCGCGGCATCCACCAGGCCTTCCTGCAGAAGCTGGTGGCCAAGGCGAAGTCGCTGAAGGTGGGTGACCCGGCACGCGAGGATGTTGCGCTGGGTCCACTGATCAATGCCGCGCAACGCGACCATGCAGCGCGTGTGGTCGACGACGCGGTGAAGGCGGGTGCCACGCTTGAAACCGGCGGCACCCACCAGGACCTGTTCTTCGCACCCACCGTGCTCGGCAACGTCAGTGTCGACAATCCGGCGTTCAACGAAGAGATCTTCGCGCCAGTAGCGGTGGTGGTGCCGTTCGATGACGACGACGAAGCCGTGCGCCTGGCCAATGACAGCGAGTACGGCCTGTCGATGGCGATCGTCTCCCGCAATGTCGGCCGCGCGCTGAAGCTGGGCGAGCGCCTGCGCACCGGTCTGCTGCACATCAACGACCAGACCGTGAACGACGAGGTCATCAATCCCTTCGGTGGGGTAGGGGCGTCCGGCAACGGCACCAGCATCGGCGGCCCGTCCAACGTGGAGGAATTCACCCAGTGGCAATGGATGACGGTCAAGGGCGAAGCCCCGGCCTATCCCATCTGATCGAGGAGAACGCAACGATGAGCAGCAACAGTGGATCGCGTGACATCACCGCAGCGGTGGTGCGCGGCAAGGAACAGCCCTTTGTCATCGAGCAGGCGCGCCTGCGCGGCCCGCAGGACGACGAAGTGCTGGTGAAGATCGTAGCGACCGGCCTGTGCCATACCGATCTGATCGTGCGTGACCAGTACTATCCGGTGCCGCTGCCGGCGGTGCTGGGCCATGAGGGTGCGGGCATCGTCGAGGCGGTCGGCCCCAACGTGCGCGAACTGAAGGCCGGCGACCATGTCGTGCTGACCTACGGCCAATGCGGCCACTGCAATCCCTGTCGTGGTGGCCACGGTGCGTACTGCCGCGATTTCTTCGCGCTGAATTTCGGTGGTGATGATGGCCACGGCCATACCGCCATCACCGATGCACAGGGCCAACCGCTGCACGATCACTTCTTTGCACAGTCGTCGTTCGCCACGTTTGCGCTGGCGCGCGAGATCAATGCGATCAAGGTGCCTGACGATGCGCCGCTGGAGCTGCTCGGCCCGCTGGGCTGCGGCATCCAGACCGGTGCCGGTGCGGTGCTCAACTCGCTGCAGGTGCGATCGGGCAGCAGCTTCGCCAGCTATGGCGCCGGTGCGGTCGGCCTGAGCGCGGTGATGGCGGCCAAGGTGGCCGGGGCCACCACCATCATCGCCATCGACGTGGTGCCCTCGCGGTTGCAGCTGGCCATGGAGCTGGGCGCCACCCATGTGGTCAACAGCCGCGAGACCGACGTGATCGAGGCGGTGCGCGCGATCACCGGGGGTGGCGCCGATTTCGCGCTGGAATCGACCGGGCGCCCGGAAGTGCTGTCGGCCGGCATCGAAGCGCTCGGCGGGCTTGGCATGATGGGCGTGGTCGGTGCGCCGAAGCTGGGCACCACTGCCAGTTTCGATGTGAACAACCTGCTGCTGGGTGGCCGCAGCATCCGTGGCATTGTCGAGGGTGACAGCGTGCCGCAGGTGTTCATTCCGCAGCTGGTGACGCTGTACCAGCAGGGGCGCTTCCCGTTCGACAGGCTGGTGAAGTTCTATCCGCTGGAGCAGATCAACCAGGCGGCCGAGGACAGCACGCGGGGGATTACGCTGAAGCCGATTCTGCGGATCGCGGCGTGAGGTGAGGGTGGGGTGGGTTTGCAGGGCTGCGCCCTGCACCTGCCGAATCAACGGCAACGGCAACGGCAACGGCAACGGCAACGGCAAAAGCGGGCATTCCGTGGGATGGCGGGGTGGGTCCGGTTGCGGGGGACGCTGCAAGTACGTCCATGTAAGCTCGATCGCGCCATCCATGGCGCTCACGCCCCCGCAACCGGACCCACCCCGCCTTCGACGGGTTCCCGCTGCTGTTGGTGGGTGGGGACCGTTGGTCGGCACGCGGCTGTTGGCGGGTGTCGACCACGCTGCTGTTGGTGGGTGTCGACCTTGGTCGACACGTAGATCCACGCCATGCGTGGATGAATGCCGGACGAGAATGGAAGCGCATTTCCCGGCTTGGCGCTGTGCTGGGGTGATCGTGGGTTCCCGCGATCTGTCGAAACGGCATGGGCTGCTCTTGGTGGGTGTCGACCTTGGTCGACACGCAGATCCACGCCATGCATGGATGAATGCCCAACGAAATGGAAACGCTCCGTTGTTGACACGTAACGCGGGCATGGCGTGTGTGGGTGTACGCTGCATGCATGATGGCCACGACAGTCGGGCAACAGCAGCTGGTGGCGGCTAGGGCCGCCTTCGCCGAAGGCGACGTGCAGTCGCTGGCGATGCTGCCCTTGCCGTTGCAGCAGTCCTGGCAGCGCTCGCATGCGGCGGGTGTGCGCCCCGGGCAGGAGCCGTATTACCCGCCGTTGCAGGGCAACGGACACCGCTTGGAGTCCCGCGATGACCGCCGCCTGGCGCGTTGCGTGCAGCCGGAACTGGAGCAGTTGTGGGCCGCGTTCGGTGCGCGTGGCTGGACGATGTTCTGCGCCAACCGCGAGGGCATGGTGATCGTGCATCGCGCCCATGGCCTGGAAGATGCAGCGCTGCTGCGGCCGATCCAGGTGGGCCGGCGGCTGGGCGAGGCCGAGATCGGTACCACCGCGCCTGCGGTCAGCCTGGCCGACGACCTGCCCGCATTGGTACGCGGCAATGAACACTATCTGCAGCGGTTCGCCCCCGTGTTCTGCCTGAGTGAGCCGCTGCATGACCTGCAGGGGAAGGTCTGCGGTGCGATCGACATCACTGGGCTGGGGGAACGCGATCCGGCGTTGCTGCAGGGCTATTTCCGGCAGGCAGCGCTGGCCATCGAGAACCGCTTGATGCACACGCTCAGCGATGTGCATCTGCTGGCGGTGCAGCATGATCCGCGCTGGTTGGCATCACCGCTGCAGGGCCTGTTGGCGGTGCAGGAAGACGGCCAGTTGCTTTGCGCCAATCGCGTCGCCCGGCGCCTGCTCGGCCTGCCGCGGCGTGGGCCGCTGCCGCTGCTTTCGCTGGACACGCTGTTTGCCGGCGCCAGCGCAGCACAGCGACGTCGACTGCTGCAGCCCGGCCCTGCGCATCGGGTGCGACTGGGCGAGGGCAGTGCGGTCCATCTGCAGCATCTGCAGGCACCGCGCGCCGCACGGACACGTTCACCAGCTACGGCCGCAGCGCCCGTGCAGGCGGCACCATTGCGTGACCAGCAGCGCAATGCGGCACGGCGAGCCGCCCATACCGCCGAAGGCAACCTCAGCCTCGCCGCACGCCAGCTCGGCATCTCGCGGACAACGCTGTACAAACTGCTGCGCGAGTGAGGCCGGCCACGTAGGCCGGCGCTACATCGCGGTGTCGATCAATCGCGGAAGTTGTTGAACTGCAGCGGCAGTTCGAACTTGCCGGCCTTCAGCACGGCGATGGCGTCCTGCAGGTCGTCGCGCTTCTTGCCCATCACCCGCAGCTTGTCGCCGTTGATCTGGGTTTCCACCTTCAGCTTGGCTTCCTTCAGCGCCGCAGCGATCTTCTTGGCGATCTTCTGCTCGATGCCCTGCTTGACGGTGATCTTCTGCCGGGCCTGCGCAAGGTTGGTTTCCACGTCGCCATATTCCAGGCTGAGCACGTCGATGCTGCGGGCGGCCAGGCGAGCGCGCAGGATGTCGTTCATCTGCTTGAGCTGGAACTCGCTCGGTGCGGACTGGGTGATCACTTCGCCGTCGCGCTCGAACTTGGCGTCCACGCCCTTGAAGTCGAAACGGGTGGCAAGCTCGCGGTTGGCCTGGTCGAGCGCATTGGTCAGTTCGTGGGTGTCGACTTCGGACACAACGTCGAAGGAAGGCATGGGCGTTACTCCGCAGAAATCAGTGGCGGCCATTCTATCGCGCCGGTCGCGGCGGCAACGCCCGTGGTCGGCGATAATGGGCCATGAACGTGCAACGCTCCCCTTCGCGCGCCGTGGCCTGGATGGTCGCTGCTGTCGCCTGTTTCTCGCTGATGGACGCCGGCATGAAGCAGCTCTCGGCTGGCTATCCCTCGCTGCAGGTCACCTTCCTGCGTGGCGCGGCGTCGCTGCCCTTCGTGCTGGTCTGGGTGTTGGCCAGTGCCGGGCCACGCTCGCTGATCCCGCGCCGCTGGGGGCTGCACCTGCTGCGCGGCGGGCTGGGCATGGCGATGATCGGCTGCTTCGTGTTCGCCCTGCGCGACCTGCCGCTGTCCACCGCCTACACCATTTATTTCGTCGCGCCGCTGCTGATTGCCGCACTGTCGGTGCCGCTGCTGGGCGAGCGGGTCGGGCCGCGGCGCTGGGTCGCCATCGGCATCGGCCTGGTCGGCGTGCTGGTGGTGCTGCGGCCGGGCGTGGGCGGTTTCATCTCGGTGCCGGGCCTGATGGTGCTGGCCGCCGCCACCGCCTATGCCATCGCCGCGATCACCGTCAGCCTGCTGACCCGCACCGATACCTCGCAGTCGATGGTGGTCTGGTTCCTGGTCATCATGGCCATCGGCGCCGGGCTGCTGGCTATCCCCGGCTGGGTGCCGCTGCAGATGGCGCATGCGCCGTTGATCGCCGGCATGGGCCTGGCCGGGGCGCTGGGCCAGATCGCGCTGACCAAGGCCTTCCAGTTGGGTGAGGCATCGATGATCGCACCGCTCGAATACAGCGGCCTGGTCTGGGTGATCGGCTGGGACCTGGCCTTCTGGGGACAGCTGCCCGATGGCTACATCTGGGCGGGCGCGGCAATCATCGTCGCCTCGGGCCTGTACCTGCTGCACCGCGAACGGGTGAACCGGCAGGAGCCGCCGAAACCGTTGGACCATCCCTGAACCGATCTGGCTGGGGACGGGGCCGCCGATATGCCGATGCGGGCGTCTTAGAACCAAAAGGAATAACATTCTGGCCCATGGCGCGGGCGCGCGAGCGCCAGCGCTGGTAGGCTGCACGCCCCTTCCATCGCCCTCCCGGTGAGCTGATCCCGTGATCGAGTTCCAGCGCCTGCACAAATCCTATGCCGTTGCCGGCCGCGCGGTCAGCGCGCTGCAGCCGCTGGACCTGACCATCGAGGCCGGCGAGGTGTTCGGCATCATCGGTCATTCCGGTGCGGGCAAATCGACGCTGATCCGCATGATCAACCGCCTGGAGGAGCCCAGTGGTGGCCGCCTGCTGATCGCCGGCGAAGATGTCACCGCGCTGGATCCGGAAGGCCTGCGCGCGCTGCGCCGCCGGATCGGCATGATCTTCCAGCACTTCAACCTGCTGTCCTCGCGCACGGTGGCCGGCAATGTCGCCTTCCCGCTGGAGCTGGCCGGTACGCCGAAGGCCGAGATCGATGCGCGCGTCGCCGAGCTGCTGCAGACCGTGGGCCTGCAGGCGCATGCGGACAAGTACCCGGCGCAGTTGTCGGGCGGCCAGAAGCAACGTGTGGGCATCGCCCGCGCACTGGCCACCCGCCCGCAGATCCTGCTGTGCGACGAGGCCACCAGCGCGCTCGATCCGCAGACCACCGCGTCGGTGCTGGCGCTGCTGTCGAAGATCAACCGCGAACTGGGCCTGACCATCGTGCTGATCACCCACGAGATGGACGTGATCCGTCGCGTCTGCGACCGCGTGGCCGTGCTCGATGCCGGCCAGCTGGTCGAGACCGGCCCGGTAACGAAGGTGTTCCTGCACCCGCAGCACCCGACCACCCGCCGTTTCGTCAGCGAATCGGAGCAGGTGGACGAGGGCACCCTGCACCGCGACTTCGACGCGGTCGGTGGCCGTGTCGTGCGCCTGACCTTCCTCGGCGCCGACACCTACGAACCCCTGCTCGGCAGCGTCGCGCGGCAGACCGGGGTCGACTACAACATCCTGTCCGGGCGTATCGACCGGATCAAGGACACCCCGTATGGCCAGCTGATCGTCGCCCTGGTGGGCGGTGACCAGTCCGCCGCGCAGGCCGCATTCGTGGCTGCCGGCGTGCATGTTGAGGAACTGCGTCGATGATCATCGCCACCGCCGGCGGCTTCTTCCGTCACCTGGATGCGGGCAAGTGGGCCGACATCGGCCAGGCCACCATCGACACCCTGCTGATGCTGGCCGGTTCGCTGCCGCTGACCCTGGCCATCGGCCTGCCGCTGGGCGTGCTGCTGTACCTGTTCGGTGCGCCACAGCTGAAACGCCGGCCGGTTGCCTACGGCGTGCTGGCGCTGGTGGTGAACCTGCTGCGCTCGGTGCCCTTCATCATCCTGATGATCGTGCTGATCCCGGTGACCCTGTTCATGATGGGCACCTCGCTGGGCGTGCGTGGCGCGATCGTGCCGCTGGTCATCGGCGCTGCGCCGTTCTATGCGCGGCTGGTGGAAACCGCGCTGCGTGAAGTGGACCGCGGGGTGATCGAGGCGACCCAGGCAATGGGTGCCACCACCTGGCAGCTGGTCACCCGCGTGCTGCTGCCCGAAGCACGGCCGGGCCTGATTGCCGGTGCCACGGTGACTACCGTGGCCCTGATCGGCTTCACCGCGATGGGCGGTGCGATCGGTTCCGGTGGCCTGGGCGACCTGGCCTTCCGCGACGGCTACCAGCGCTCGCACACCGACGTGGCGCTGGTCACGGTGGTCCTTTTGCTGGTGCTGGTGCAGCTGCTGCAGATGCTGGGCGACCGCCTGGTCGCGCATTACAGCCGCAGATAACAGAATGCCGGGCGGCGCCCGGCATCGTTCAGGGTGGTGCCGGCCGCTGGCCGGCACTACCACCGTGTGCAGTCAACGCACGTTCGGTACTTCGTAGCCCAGCTTGCCGACCTGCTCGGCGTGCTGCGGCACGCGCTTGAGCTTGTCGGTGTTGACCCCGTACTCGTCGCGCAGGCGTTCGGCCAGGTCCTTGTACAGGGCCTTGTCCATGTCAGGCGTGCGGGCGAAGATCCAGGCCATCTCGCGGCCCGGGTAGCCGATCAGCGCCCAGGAATAGTCCGGCGCTACTTCCAGTACCCGCGAATGGGTCGGCACGACCCGGTAGAACCAGGTGCGCCAGCCGTGGTTGCCACTGTCGGGATCGACGCTGGCGCGCGCACGGATTTCCTGCAGCGGTTCACCGAAACCATCGCGGTAGCGATAGGTGATGGCGACCTTGTGGTCCTCGCGCAGCTCGTACTGGTTGACGCTGGCGACGTGGCCGCGCTCGATGAAGTTCGGCACGCGGCCGATCACGTACCAGGTCCCCATGAAGCGCTGCAGGTCGATCGCCCCATCTGCAGAGGCTTCCGCGGCGCTGTTGTGGGACGACGGTGGAGAATTGGCAGCCACTGCCGGACCGCCCAGGGACAGGGCCAGCAACACAGCGCAGAGCGGGCGGATCGAGGTCATGCGGGAGCGGGCTCCAGTGGGCTTGCCCGCGCATGGTCACTGTGTGCACGCCATCCGTCAATGGTGTCGCAGCCGGTGAGAAGCCCCGCAGCCAAGCTGACCGCCATCGACCACCGGAGAATCCGCATGCGCACACGTCCCCGCCACCGCCCGCCAACTGAACGCGTCAGCGAACGCGCCGATCCGCGCCTGTTGCGGGTGGTGCCGCAGCTCGCCCTCGCTGGCCTGGCCGTGGTGCTGGTGTGGCCGGCCGCGCGCGGCAGCAGTGCCTGGCTGGGCTGGTTGCCGCTGTGGCTGGTCGGCATGCCGTTGGCGGCCTGGTGGGCACTGCTGCGCTGCCCGTTGCCAACGCTGGCCGCGCTCCGCTCGCTGCGACGCGACCATGGGCAGGCCCGGCGGCGCTCCCCCACGCGTACGCGCAAGGCGCACACCGCCACGGCCTGACCTTCGACACGGGGGCGGCCCCGGTGATCCATGCTAGCGTTTCACAGCTAATGACTGCCTGGAGCTGCAATGTCACGATTCGCTTCCGCCTGCCTGCTGGCCGGCATGATGACCGCTGCCTCGGTGGGTACCGCCGTGGCCGCTGAAGACACCGACCGTTACGCCTGGCTGGAGGACGTCACCGGCGACAAGCCGTTGTCCTGGGTCAAGGAACAGAACGCAAAGTCCGAGGCGCGCCTGGCGCAGACCCCGGCCTTCAAGCAGATGGAGAGCAGCATCCGCGAGGTGCTCGACTCGGACGCCAAGATTCCCGGCGTGCAGAAGATCGGTGATTACTACTACAACTTCTGGAAGGACAAGCAGCACGAGCGCGGCCTGTGGCGTCGCACCACCCTGGCCGAGTACCGCAAGGCCTCGCCGACCTGGGAAACCGTGCTCGACCTGGATGCGCTGAACAAGGCCGAGAACGAGAACTGGGTCTGGCACGGCGCTGACTGCCTGCGTCCGGATTACAGCCGCTGCCTGATCGCGCTGTCGCGCGGCGGTGCCGACGCCGATGTCACCCGCGAGTTCGACCTGGCCAGCAAGAGCTGGATCAAGGACGGCTTCTTCCGTCCCGAATCGAAGGGCGGCCTGAGCTGGATCGACCGCGACACCGTGTTCGTCTACACCGATTTCGGCAGCGGCTCGATGACCACCTCCGGTTACCCGCGCGTGGCCAAGCTGTGGAAGCGTGGCACGCCTATGTCCGCCGCCAGCGTGGTCTACGAAGGCAAGCCGGAAGACATGTACATCGCGGCGATGCACGATGACACCCCGGGCTTCGAGCGCAACCTGGTCAGCCGTACGCTGGCTTTCTACAACAACGAGATCTACCTGCGCGGCGACGATGGCAAGCTGACCAGGATCGATGCGCCGAACTCGGCCGAGAAGGGCCTGCACAAGCAGTGGCTGACCCTGGAACTGCGCGATCCGTGGACCGTGGGTGGCAAGACCTACGCCTCCGGCGCACTGCTGGTGACCAAGCTGGATGATTTCCTGGCCGGCAAGCGTGACTTCGAGGTGCTGTTCACCCCGACCGCGACCACCTCGCTGGCCAGTGCCTCGTGGACCAAGAACCACCTGGTGCTGAACGTGCTGGACGACGTCAAGAACCGCCTGTCGGTGCTGACTCCGACCGCCAAGGGCTGGCAGAAGAGCGATTTCGTCGGCGCGCCGGCCTTCGGCACCTTGGGCGTCAGTGCGGTCGACAGCAATGACAGCGATGCGGTGTGGCTGACCGCCACCGATTACCTGACCCCGACCACCCTGGCCATCGCCGACATCGGCAAGGCACCGGAAGTGCTCAAGACCATGCCGGCGTTCTTCGATGCCGACGGCAAGGTGATCGAGCAGCATTTCGCCACCAGCAAGGACGGTACCCGCGTGCCGTACTTCGTGGTGCACGACAAGGCGATGAAGCTTGACGGCTCCAACCCGACCCTGTTGTACGGCTACGGTGGTTTCGAGATTTCGCTGACCCCGTCGTACTCGGGCGGCATGGGCCGCGCCTGGCTGGAGAAGGGCGGCGTGTACGTGGTCGCCAACATCCGTGGTGGTGGCGAGTACGGCCCGCGCTGGCACCAGGCGGCGCTGAAGCAGAACCGTCACAAGGCCTATGAAGACATGGCCGCGGTTGCCCAGGACCTGGTCACCCGCAGGATCACTTCTGCCAAGCACCTGGGCGTGCAGGGCGGCAGCAACGGTGGCCTGCTCACCGGCAACATGCTGACCCAGTACCCGGAGCTGTTCGGTGCGGTGGTGGTGCAGGTTCCGCTGCTGGACATGAAGCGTTACAGCCACCTGCTGGCCGGCGCCTCGTGGATGGCCGAGTACGGCAACCCGGACACCAGCGACTGGGAGTTCATCAAGACCTTCTCGCCGTACCACCTGTTCGACGCGAAGAAGAGCTACCCGCCGGTGCTGTTCACCACCTCCACCCGCGATGACCGCGTGCATCCGGGCCACGCCCGCAAGATGGCCGCGAAGATGATCGATGCCGGCAAGGACGTGACCTACTACGAGAACATCGAAGGCGGTCATGGCGGTGCAGCCAACAACGCGCAGGCCGCGCACATGTCCGCACTGGCCTACAGCTTCCTGTGGGAGCGGTTGGGCGGTAAATGATGAAATGAAAAACGCCGCCCTCGGGCGGCGTTTTTCGTTGGGTATTCGTTGAACGGTAGCGCCGGGCCGTGCCCGGCGGCTCCTTTGCCGCGTCGCGCGGCAAAATTCCGCCGGGCACGGCCCGGCGCTACCGGAATCGTTTCAACCCGCGCGCGATACGCTCCACCGCTTCCTGCAGCCGCGGCACTTCCTGGGTATAGGCCAGGCGTACGTGCTGGTTCGATCGATGGAAGCCGAAATCCAGGCCCGGGGTGAACGCCACATGCTCGGTTTCCAGGAAGTGTGCGCAGAACGCCTGCGCGTCATCGGTGAACGCGCTGACGTCGGCGTACAGGTAGAACGCCCCCTGCGGCTCCACTTCGATGCGGAAGCCAAGCTCGCGCAGCGCCGGCAGCAGGAAGTCGCGGCGCTGCTGGAAGGCCTGGCGGCGCTGCTCGAAGATCGCCATCGCCTCGTCGCTGAAACAGGCAAGGGCCGCGTGCTGGGCGATGCTCGAAGCGCTGATGTACAGGTTCTGCGCCAGCTTCTCCAGGTCGGGTACCGCCGCCGGTGGCGCCACCAGCCAGCCCAGTCGCCAGCCGGTCATGCCGAAGTACTTGGAGAAACTGTTCAGCACGAACGCGCTGTCATCGACCTGCAGCACGCTCGCTGCATCCAGGCCGTAGGTCAGGCCATGATAGATCTCGTCGACCACCAGGTGGCCGCCGCGCGCATGCAGTGAAGCCGAGAGGGCCGCAAGTTCATCGGCTGACAGCACGGTGCCGGTGGGATTGGCCGGCGACGCCACCAACGCGCCGACGCTGTCGGCGTTCCAGTGCTGCTGCACCAGCGAAGGGGTCAACTGGTAGGCCGTTTCCGGGCCGACCGGAACGAGCTGCGCGCCGCCTTCCACCAGCCGCAGGAAGTGGCGGTTGCACGGATAACCGGGATCGGCCAGCAGCCAGTGGCGGCCGGGGTCGACCAGCAGGCTGCTGGCCAGCAGCAGCGCGCCGGAGCCGCCCGGCGTGACCAGGATGCGTTCGGGGTCGATATCCAGGCCGTAATGACTGCGATAGAAACCGCTGATCGCCTGGCGCAGGGCGGGCAGGCCGCGTGCGGCGGTGTAGCGGGTGTGGCCGGCGGCCAACGCCGCCTGGCCGGCACGCACGACCGGTTCGGCGGTGGTGAAGTCCGGTTCGCCGATCTCCAGATGAATCACATCGTGACCGGCCTGTTCCAGCGCCTGTGCGCGGGCCAGCAGGGACATCACATGGAAGGGAGCGATTTCGTGGCTGCGCCGGCTGTAGCCCGGCGTGTGGGGCAGGGTACTCATGCCCCACATGGTACGCCGGGTGTCCCGGTAGTGTCGGCCGCTGGCCGGCAACCTCGGGATGAACAGTCT
>NZ_JBFTIX010000018.1:54879-148047 GCF_056395105.1 Stenotrophomonas sp. 10L48
GGCCGGCGCCCGGCACTACCCCCGCGCACCCATGACGATCCGCAGGGTTGCCCGCAGCCCCCCTGCCACCCAGACTCAGACGCAAGGACGCCATTGCATTGCCGATCAAGGAGCCTTATTTCATGAAATCCATTCTCTGCCTGTTGCTTGCGAGCCTGATGACCAGCACCGCTACCGCCGCCACCCCGCCCGTTCCGCCGGATGTTGAGAAGCGTCCGCACGTGGTCAAGGCGCCGTTCGGCGCGACCCGCAACGATGACTATTACTGGCTGCGCGACGACAAGCGCGAGGACAAGGCCATGCTGGCCTACCTGCAGGCCGAGAACGCCTACGCCGACCAGCTGCTGGCACCACTGAAGCCGCTGGAGGATGCGCTGTACGGCGAGATCGTCGGCCGCATCAAGCAGGACGATGCCAGCGTGCCGGCGCGCGAGCGCGGCTACTGGTACTACAGCCGCTACGAGACCGGCCAGGACTATCCCATCCATGCGCGCCGCAAGGCCAGCATGGACGCGCCGGAAGAGGTCCTGCTCAACGTCAACACGATGGCCGCCGGCAAGGGCTATTTCAGCGTCGGCTCGATGGAGGTCAGCCAGGACAACCAGCTGCTGGCCTGGGCCGACGATGACGTGGGCCGCCGCCAGTACGTCATCCGCTTCAAGGACCTGCGCACCGGCGCGGTGCTGCCGGACACGATCACCGGCACCTCGGGCGACCTGGTCTGGGCCGACGACAACCGCACCGTGCTGTATGTCGAGAACGATCCGGAAACCCTGCTGACCGTGCGGGTGAAGAAGCACGTGCTGGGCACCCCGGCCAGCGCCGACACCGTCGTCTACGAAGAGAAGGACGACAGCTTCTACATGGGCATCGGCCGCACCCGCGACGATCGCTTCATCACCATCGGCGTGCACAGCACCGTGTCCTCCGAAGAGCGCTACGCGCCGGCCAGCGACCCGACCACGTTCACCGTGCTCGCCCCGCGCCAGCGCGACGTGGAGTACGACGCCGACCACTATGATGGCCGCTGGGTGATCCGCACCAACGATGGCGCGAAGAACTTCAAGCTGGTGACCGCACCGACCGATGCCACCTCGCGTGCGCAGTGGAAGGACTGGATCGCCCATGACGATGCGGTGTTCATCGAAGGCTTCGAACTGTTCGATACCTACACCGCCATCGCCGAACGTTCCGAAGGCCTGGAGCGCATCCGCCTGCTGTTCAAGGACGGTCGCAACGACTACGTAAAGGCCGACGAACCGGCCTATTCGATGGGCCTGGGCGACAACACCGAGGCTGACACCACGTGGCTGCGCTACGTGTACACCTCGATGACCACGCCGACCACGGTGTACGAACTGAACACCGCCACCGGCGAGCGTCGCCAGCTCAAGCAGCAGCCGGTGATCGGCTATGACGCCTCGAAGTACGAGACCGACCGGGTGTGGATCACCGCGCGCGACGGGGTGAAGGTGCCGGTGTCGCTGGTCTATCGCAAGGGCTACAGGAAGGATGGCACCGGCGCGCTGTTCCAGTACGCCTACGGCAGCTACGGCATGTCGATGGACCCCTACTTCAACCAGACGGCGGTGAGCCTGCTCGACCGTGGCGTGGTGTACGCCATCGCCCACATCCGCGGTGGCCAGGAAATGGGTCGCGACTGGTACGAGAACGGCAAGCTGCTGCACAAGCAGAACACCTTCAACGACTTCATCGACGTCACCCGTGGCCTGGTGGCACAGGGCTGGGCCGCGAAGGACCGTGTCGCCGCGTCCGGTGGCAGCGCCGGTGGCCTGCTGATGGGCGCCATCGCCAACCAGGCGCCGCAGGACTACCGCGTGCTGGTGGCGCAGGTGCCGTTCGTGGACGTGGTCACCACCATGCTTGACCCGACCATCCCGCTGACCACCAACGAGTACGACGAGTGGGGCAACCCCGAACAGAAGCCGTACTACGAGTACATGCTGTCCTACTCGCCCTACGACAACGTGAAAAAGCAGGCCTATCCGTCGCTGTTCGTGGGTACCGGCCTGTGGGATTCGCAGGTGCAGTACTGGGAACCGGCCAAGTGGGTGGCCAAGCTGCGTGATGACAACACCAGCACCTTCCCGATCCTGTTCCGCACCAACATGGAAGCCGGCCACGGCGGCAAGTCCGGGCGCTTCCAGCGTTACCGCGAACTGTCCGAGTCGTATGCATTCGTGCTGCAGCAGCTGGGCATCGAAACGCCCGCGGCCGGTGCTGCGACGGAATGACGCATCGTGGCGGCGGTGATATCGCCGCCGCCACCTGCGCTCGGTATCCTTGCGCGATGCGCCCGCCCGAACCGCCCGCCACCAAGGACCTGCCAACGCCCGCCCGGCCGGTGCGGTTCCGTTGGGCGTGGTGGCTGCTGGCCTATGCCAGCCTGGGCACCGGCATCGTCGGCATCTTCGTGCCGGGGCTGCCTACCACCGTATTCATCCTGATCTCGGCCTGGGCCGCCTCGCGCGGCTCCGAGCGCCTGCACGGCTGGCTGCTGCAGCACCCGCGCTTCGGCCCGGCCATCGCCAACTGGCAGGCACATGGTGCGGTGAGCCGGTACGGCAAATGGATGGCCACGATCACCATGGCGGTGTGCGCCGGCATCATGCTGTGGTGCGTGCCGGTGGCCTGGGTGAAGTGGTTCTCCATCGGCAGCATGACCGTGGTGGCGATCTGGCTGTGGACCCGGCCGCTGCCGCCGGCCGATTGATCTCTCCCGCCGGGCATGGCCCGGCGTTGCCACGGTGCCGGGTTGCGGCAGCGCCGGGCCATGCCCGGCGGATGCGTGGTGCGGCACCCTGCACCAACCGCTCAGCCGCCAATGGCTATACTCGGGGCATGAACATCCCCCATCGCAATGTCATCCTGATTCCGCTGGCAGCGGCCTCGCTGCTGTTCCTCGCCGCATGCGGCAACAAGGGCCCGCTGGTGCTGCCGCAGAAGCCGGTGCCGGTGGAAGAAACCGTCGAACCGGCCGCTGATGCCGACGCCACGCCTGCTGCCACCCAGGCCCCGCGCGACGGCAGTCCGTCCGTCACTCCTGATCCGGCCAAGAAGGTGGACGACGGGAATGAGTAAGGCCGGTACCAACGGCCTGCGCTTCAGCAAGATGCACGGCGCGGGCAACGATTTCGTAGTGATCGACCTGCGCGACGGCACCCCGCCGCCCACCCCGGAACTGGCCGCGCGCCTGGCCGACCGCCATACCGGCGTCGGCTGCGACCAGATCCTGACCATCGAGCCGCCGCGCGCCGAAGGCTCCGTCGCCTCTTACCGCATCTGGAACGCCGATGGTTCCAATTCCGAGCAGTGCGGCAACGGCGCGCGCTGCATCGCTGCCTGGCTGGTGCGCGAGGGCAGTGCGCAGGGCGACCGCTTCGTCATCGACAGCCCGCTGGCCAGCCATGCCGTGGATGTCCTCGGCGATGGCCAGTACGCGGTGGCGATGGGCGTGCCGCTGTTCGATCCGGCGCAGGTGCCGCTGATCGGCTTCGCCCACCCGCGCGAGGAGTACCTGCTGCCACTGCAGGGTGAGACCGTGCGCTTCGCGGCGGTGTCGATGGGTAATCCGCACGCGGTGATTGAAGTGGGCCTGGTCGATGCCGCACCGGTCGAGCGCGTGGGCGGACTGCTGCAGCAGCATGCCTCGTTCCCGAAGTCGGTGAACGTGGGCTTCGCCCAGGTAATGGGCCCGGAACATGTGCGCCTGCGCGTGTTCGAGCGCGGCGTGGGTGAAACCCTGGCCTGCGGCAGTGGCGCCTGCGCGGCCGCAGTGACCCTGATGCATCGCGGCCGCCTGCAGCGCGATGCGCGCATCAGCCTGCCTGGTGGCGACCTGCGCATCCAGTGGCCGGGCGATGGCCAGCCGGTGGTGATGGCGGGCCCGACCGCATTCGTCTTCGAAGGGGAGTGGATCGCATGACTGAGACCGTCGACAAGCTCGGTGCCCATGAAGTCGCCGCCTGGTTGCGGCGCCATCCGGGTTTCCTCAAGCAGTTCCCGGACCTGGCGCTGACCCTGGTGGTGCCACGCGATGACGGCCCGACCGCATCGCTGGCCAGCTACCAGCTGGAAGTGCTGCGCGAGAAGAACCGCGAGCTGGCGCGACGGTTGGCCGACCTGGGCGCGACCGCGCAGGTCAACGAGCGGTTGGCGGTGCGCACGCATCAGCTCACCCTGGCCCTGATGAAGCAGGACAACGCCGCCGACACGCTGCGCGCGATGGCGGCGTCACTGCAGGAAGATTTCGCCGGCGATCTGGTACGGCTGGTCGTGCATGCGCCGGTGGCCGGGCTGGAGCAGGCCGAGTGGCTGCAGGTGCTGGCTGCCGATGATGCGCAGCTGGGCCCGTTCCGCGACTGCCTGAAGGATGGTGAGCCGATCTGCGGCCGCCTGCACAGCGACAAGAACGCGGTGCTGTACGGCGCGCGCAGCGAGGAGGTGCAGACCACCGCGCTGCTGCCGCTGCCGGGTGTTGGCCTGATCGCGGTGGGCAGCCATGATCCGAACCGCTTCTATCCCGGCATGGGCACGCTGTTCCTGCGGATGATGGGCGAGGCCCTGGTGACCGGGCTCAAGCGCTTCGCGGATTGAGCGGGAAACGACGACGATGAGCGCGGTGCAGGCGTTCCTGCAGCACCTGCAGGTGGAGCGGCGGATGTCGGCGCATACGCTCGACGCCTACCGCCGCGACCTGGATGCGTTGTCGGTGTGGGCCGAACCCCGCGGGGTGGCCGTGGAGGCGCTGGATACCGACGCGGTGCGCCAGTTCGTTGCCGATGAACACCGCCGTGGCCTGTCGGCCAAGAGCCTGCAACGCCGGCTGTCGGCCTGCCGCAGCTTCTATGCCTGGCTGCTCAAGCATGGCCGCATCGAGGCCAGCCCGGCAGCGACGCTGAAGGCGCCGCGTGCGCCGCGACGGCTGCCGCAGGTGCTCGACGCCGATGAAGCCGTGCAGCTGGTTGAACTGGAACCGGAAGGCGAGCTGGGTCGTCGTGACCGCGCGCTGCTGGAACTGTTCTATTCCTCCGGCCTGCGGTTGAGCGAAGTCTGTGCGCTGACCTGGCGCGATCTGGATTTCGCCAGTGGCCTGGTCAACGTGATGGGCAAGGGCAACCGGCAACGTCGCGTCCCCTTCGGAAAGCCGGCACGCGAAGCGCTGCTGACCTGGCGCAGCGAAAGCGGTGGTAGTGGCGCCACACCGGTTTTCCCCGGCCGCAACGGGCCGATCAGCCAGCGCGCGGTGCAGATCCGCATCCGCCAGCTGGCGCAGCGCCAGGGCCTGTTCAAGCACGTGCACCCGCACATGCTGCGGCACAGTTTCGCCAGCCACATCCTGGAATCCTCCGGTGACCTGCGCGGTGTGCAGGAACTGCTCGGCCATGCCGACATCGCCACCACGCAGATCTACACCCATCTGGATTTCCAGCATCTGGCCAAGGTCTACGATGCCGCGCATCCGCGCGCGAAACGTCGCAAAGACCCGCCCGACACGGTGGGGTAGCGCTGGGCCATGCCCGGCGGCTGTGCGATCCATGTGTCGTGTACGCGACACCGCCCGCGCTGCGCGCTCGCCGGGCATGGCCCGGTGCTACCGGAACGGCCGCCGCTTGATCTGGATCAGGGCGGGGCAGTGGTCGCCGGTGCATCGTGGCCGCAGGCCACGACGAGATACCGACCATGGCAAAGCCCATTCCGCTGCGTCCCAAGCACCCCGAGCGTATCTGCTGGGGCTGCGACCGTTACTGCGCTGCCGACGCACTGGCCTGTGGCAACGGCTCGGGCCGCACCCAGCACCCGATCGAGACGCAGGGTGAGGACTGGTACGTGGCGTGGGGCATTGAACCCAATCCGGGCCGGCCATCGCATGCCAAGCGCTGAACGGCAGCTATCGGTGCGGGCTTGATCGCTTCGGCGGCTGTCCCCATGTCCCGTGAACAGCTATCGGAGGCCGCATGGACCCCAGTCAGAATCCCACCGTTTTCCACGCCACCACCATCGTCTGCGTTCGTCGCGGCGAGCACGTGGCCATTGCCGGCGACGGCCAGGTCACCCTCGGCCACACGGTGATGAAGGGCAACGCACGCAAGGTCCGCCGCCTTGGCCGCGATGGCCAGGTACTGGCCGGCTTTGCCGGTGCCGCCGCCGATGCCTTCACCCTGTTCGAGCTGTTCGAAGCCAAGCTGGAAAAGCATGGCCAGCTGCAGCGTGCCGCGGTGGAACTGGCCAAGGATTGGCGCACCGAGCGCCGCCTCGGCAAGCTCGAAGCCCTGCTGGCGGTGGCCGACAAGGAAACCTCGCTGATCATCAGCGGCACCGGCGACGTGATCGAGCCGGAGGACGGCATCATCGCCATCGGTTCCGGTGGCTCGTATGCGCTGTCCGCTGCACGCGCGCTGATGGCGCACACCGAACTGGATGCACGCACCATCGCCAGCGAAGCGATCAACATCGCCGGCGACATCTGCATCTACACCAACCGCAACGTGGTGGTCGAGGAGTTGTGACGGGGAACCGTCACACACATTCCTGATCCGCCGGGCATGGCCCGGCGCTACCGACAACGCATTCGTGAGCACACCCATGCCGCACAAGATCGAAGTTTCCTCCGCCACCATGACCCCGCGCGAGATCGTGCAGGAGCTGGACCGGCACATCGTCGGCCAGCACGACGCCAAGCGCGCGGTCGCCATCGCCCTGCGCAACCGCTGGCGCCGCATGCAGCTGCAGCCCGAGCTGCGCAACGAGGTCATGCCCAAGAACATCCTGATGATCGGCCCGACCGGCGTCGGCAAGACCGAGATCGCGCGCCGCCTGGCCACGCTGGCCAACGCGCCGTTCGTCAAGGTCGAAGCGACCCGCTTCACCGAAGTCGGCTATGTCGGCAAGGATGTCGAGCAGATCATCCGTGACCTGGCCGATACCGCCGTCAAGCTGTACCGCGAGCAGGCCAAGGTGCGCGTGCGCACGCAGGCCGAAGAGCGCGCCGAAGACCGCATCCTCGATGCGCTGCTGCCGCGCCGCAGCGGTGGCATCGGCTTCGACCCGGAGGCTGCGCGCAACGAACCGTCGGCGCAGGACAACGAGACCCGCATCAAGTTCCGCAAGATGCTGCGCAACGGCGAGCTGGACGATCGCGAGATCGAGCTCGACCTGACTGCCAACGTCAGCATGGACATCATGACCCCGCCGGGCATGGAGGAAATGGGCCAGCAGCTGAAGTCGATGTTCGCCAACCTCGGTGGTGGCGCCAAGGCCCACAAGCGCACGCTGACCATCAAGGCCGCGCGTCCGCTGCTGCAGGAGGAAGAGGCCGGCAAGCTGGTCAACGAGGATGACATCCGCACCGCCGCGATCGAGGCCTGCGAGCAGCACGGCATCGTGTTCATCGACGAGATCGACAAGGTCGCCAAGCGGGGTGACAACGTGGGCGGTGGCGATGTCTCGCGCGAAGGCGTGCAGCGCGATCTGCTGCCGCTGGTGGAAGGTTCCAACGTGTCCACCAAGTACGGCACGATCAAGACCGACCACATCCTGTTCATCGCATCGGGTGCGTTCCACCTGGCCAAGCCCAGCGACCTGATCCCGGAACTGCAGGGTCGCTTCCCGATCCGCGTGGAGCTGGGTGCGCTGAGCAAGGCTGATTTCGTGCGCATCCTGACCGAGCCGAAGGCTGCGCTGACCAAGCAGTACGAAGCGCTGCTGGCCACCGAAGGCGTCAAGGTCAGCTTCACCACCGATGCCATCGACCGCCTGGCCGAGATCGCCTTCCAGGTGAACGAGCGCCAGGAGAACATCGGTGCGCGCCGCCTGCATACCGTGCTGGAGCGCCTGCTGGATTCGCTCAGCTACGAAGCACCGGACCGCGATGGTGAAACCTTGGCCATCGACAGTGCCTATGTCGATGCGCACCTGGGTGAACTGGTGCAGGACCCGGACCTGAGCCGTTACATCCTGTAACCGGGAATGCGAAAAGGCCGCCGAAAGGCGGCCTTTTTCGTTATGCAGGGTCGGATCCCTCGCCATGGCGAGGGCTCCGACCCGTTACGTACTCGCCGGGCATGGCCCGGCGCTACCTTTGTGGCCGAATCTGCGGTAGCGCCGGGCCATGCCCGGCGGCGCCGTCACGCCTCCGGCAGCGGCTCGGGCACCGAACCCGGTACGAACACGCCTTCCTTCACGTAGGCGGCCAGGGTCATGTCCAGCGCCAGCATGCCGTCGCGCTTGAGGTCCATCAGGTCCGGTTCGACCATCGCCCCGTGCAGCACGCCGAGCACGGTGGCGTGCAGCATGCGCGCGGCGATCTTCGGGTCGGCGCCGTCGCGCAGCTGGCCCAGGTCCTGGGCACGGCGCAGGGCGCGTTCCATCCGGTCCAGGGCATCGCGGAAACCGCTCTGCTGCAGTTCGGTCAGCACCCTGGTGTCGGCCGAGGCATCGCTGCGCAGCATGATCTCCATGGTCTTGCGCAGGCGCTCGTCCTCGGACAGCTCGATGAACGAGTGGATCATCACCGCGCGCAGGTCATGCACCGGCGTGTCGCGCTGGTCGGTGGAGGTGCGCTCCAGCTCCTGCATGAAGGGCAGGTGCACCCGTTCGACGATCGCGGTCAGCACCTCGCCCTTGTTCTTGAAATGCCAGTACACGGCGCCGCGGGTGTAGCCGGCGCGGGCACCGATCATCTCCAGCGTGGTCCGGGCCACGCCGTGTTCGTGGAAACAGGCTTCGGCGGCATCCAGGATGCCTTCGCGGGTTGCCTGGGTGTCCTCTTTGGTTTTGCGGGCCATGAGCGGGTACGAGTGCGGGTGAAACGTGGCTGAATTGTACTGCTTTACAAACAAACACGCATGTATGTATATTTCCGTCCCATCATTCCCGTCGTGTGCGTGGCAGGCCCGTCCTGGCTCCCACTTCACGCGGGTGGGCGCTGTTCGCGCGGACTTACTCCTGCAAGGGGAGGGTCCGTCGTATCAGCACCTGCTGAGATCCCTCCCTTCAAGAGCCATTCCCATCATGTTGCTGAGCCGAATCCGACCCTTCGCGTTGTCGCTGGCGATCGCTGCCACCGTCGCTGCCTGTGGCGGCCAACCCCAGGCACCCGAACAGGGACCGGGCCAGGTCAGCGTGGTCACGCTGAAGTCCGAGACCGTCGGGTTGACCCGTGAGCTGCCGGGCCGCACCAACGCCTTCCTGGTGGCCGAAGTGCGCCCGCAGGTCAACGGCATCGTCGCCAAGCGCCTGTTCACCGAGGGTGGGATGGTCAAGGCCGGCGAGCCGCTGTACCAGATCGAGGACGCCAGCTACCGCGCCCAGGCCAACAGTGCGCGTGCACAGCTGGCCCGCGCCGAAGCCACCGCCAATGCGGCGCGGCTGAGCGCCAAGCGCATCACCGAGCTGGCCAAGGTCGACGCGGTCAGCCAGCAGGATCTGGAAAACGCCGTGGCTGCGCAGAAGCAGGCAGAGGCCGATGTCGGCGCCGCCAAGGCCTCATTGGATGCCGCCAACGTGACCCTCGGCTATGCGCGCATCACCGCGCCGATCAGCGGCCGCATCGGCAAGTCCAGCGTCACCCAGGGCGCGCTGGTCAGCGCCGGCCAGGCCACGGCGCTGGCAACCGTGCAGCAGCTGGACCCGATCTACGTCGACCTGACCCAGTCCTCGGCCGAGCTGCTGCAGCTGCGCCGCGAACTGGCCGCCGGCCGCCTGCAGGACAACCAGCAGACGCCGGTCAGCATCCTGATGGAAGACGGCAGCACCTTCGAACACAAGGGCACGCTGGAGTTCTCCGAAGTCAGCGTCGATCCGGCCACCGGCAGCTTCGCGCTGCGGGTCAGGGTCGACAACCCCGATGGCCTGCTGATGCCGGGCATGTACGTGCGCGCGGTGATCGGCGGCGGTGTGCGCAGCGATGCGGTGCTGGTGCCGATGCAGGGCATCGCCCGCGATCCGAAGGGCGATACCAGTGCAATGGTGGTCGGCAAGGACAACAAGGTCGAAGTGCGCCCGGTCAAGGTCAGCCGCACCGTCGGCGACAAGTGGCTGGTCGAGGACGGCCTGAAGGCCGGCGACAAGGTCATCGTCGAAGGCCTGCAGAAGATCGGCCCGGGCATGCCCGTGAATGCCACCGAACAGGGCGCCGCCCCGGCCAAGCCGGCCGCCGCCCAACCTGCAGCTGCGGCCGCAGGCGCGAAGTAAGCGGAGAACTCCATGGCACGTTTCTTCATCGATCGACCCATCTTCGCGTGGGTCATCGCGATCATCATCATGCTCGCCGGCGGCCTGGCCCTGTTCAAGCTGCCGATCTCGATGTACCCCAACGTCGCACCGCCGGCGGTGGAAATCAGCGCCAGCTACCCGGGTGCTTCGGCCAAGGTGGTCGAAGACTCGGTGACGCAGATCATCGAGCAGAACATGAAGGGCCTTGATGGCCTGATCTATTTCTCCTCCAACAGTTCGTCCAACGGCCAGGCCACCATCACCCTGACCTTCGAGAGCGGGACCAACCCCGACATCGCCCAGGTGCAGGTGCAGAACAAGCTGCAGCTGGCGATGCCGCTGCTGCCGCAGGAAGTGCAGCGGCAGGGCATCAACGTGGCCAAGTCCAGCTCGGGCTTCCTGAACGTCATCGCGTTCGTGTCCGAAGATGGCAGCATGGATGCCAACGACATCGCCGACTACGTCGGTTCCAACGTCGTGGACCGTCTCAGCCGCGTTCCGGGCGTGGGCAACATCCAGGTGTTCGGTGGCAAGTACGCCATGCGCATCTGGCTGGACCCGAACAAGCTGCACACCTACGGCATGTCGGTGCCGGAAGTGGTCGCTGCGGTGAAGGCACAGAACGCGCAGGTGGCCATCGGTCAGCTGGGTGGTGCGCCGTCGGTGAAGGGCCAGCAGCTCAACGCCACCATCAACGCGCAGTCGCGCCTGCAGACCCCGGAACAGTTCCGCAACATCATCGTGCGCGGTGCGCAGGACGGTGCCGAACTGCGCCTGGGCGATGTAGCCCGCGTCGAGCTGGGCGCCGAGTCGTACGACTTCGTCACCCGTTACAACGGGCAGCCGGCTAGCGGCCTGGCGGTCACCCTGGCCACCGGCGCCAACGCGCTGGATACCGCTGCCGGTGTCGATGAAACGCTGAAGGAACTGGAAGGCTTCTTCCCGGCCGGCCTGAAGGCCGAGATCCCGTACGACACCACCCCGTTCGTGCGCGTGTCGATCAAGGGCGTGGTGCAGACCCTGCTCGAAGCGATCGTGCTGGTGTTCGTGGTGATGTACCTGTTCCTGCAGAACTTCCGCGCCACCCTGATCCCGACCATCGCCGTGCCGGTGGTGCTGCTGGGTACCTTCGGCGTGCTGTCGGTGCTGGGCTTCTCGGTGAACATGCTGACCATGTTCGCGATGGTGCTGGCCATCGGCCTGCTGGTGGACGATGCCATCGTGGTGGTGGAGAACGTCGAGCGCATCATGTCCGAAGAGGGCCTGTCGCCGCTGGAAGCCACCCGCAAGTCGATGAGCCAGATCACCGGCGCGCTGGTGGGTATCGGCCTGGTGTTGTCGGCGGTGTTCGTGCCGATGGCCTTCATGAGCGGCTCCACCGGCGTGATCTACCGGCAGTTCTCTGCGACGATCGTCTCGGCGATGGCGTTGTCGGTGCTGGTCGCGATCGTGCTGACGCCAGCGCTGTGCGCCACCATGCTCAAGCCGCTGAAGAAGGGTGAGCACCATGTCGCCCACCGCGGTTTCGCCGGTCGCTTCTTCAACGGTTTCAACCGTGGCTTCGACCGCACCAGCGAGAGCTACCAGCGCGGCGTGCGCGGCATTCTGCATCGCCCGTGGCGGTTCATGGGCATCGTGGCCGCGCTGTTCCTGCTGATGGGCGTGCTGTTCGTGCGCCTGCCCAGCTCGTTCCTGCCCAACGAAGACCAGGGCGTGCTGATGGCGCTGGTGCAGGCGCCGGTGGGCGCAACCCAGGAGCGCACGCTGGAATCGATCGCCGCGCTCGAAAAGCACTTCATGGAAAACGAGAAGGGTGCCGTCGAGTCGGTGTTCTCGGTGCAGGGCTTCAGCTTCGCCGGCATGGGCCAGAACGCGGGCATGGCCTTCGTCAAGCTGAAGGACTGGAAGGATCGTGACGCCGACAACGGTGTGATGCCGATCACCGGACGCGCGATGGCCGCGCTGGGGCAGATCAAGGATGCCTTCATCTTTGCCTTCCCGCCGCCGGCCATTCCGGAACTGGGCACGGCCTCCGGCTACACCTTCTTCCTGAAGGACAACAGCGGCCAGGGCCACGAGGCATTGCTGGCGGCCCGCAACCAGCTGCTGGGCCTGGCGGCCGGCAGCAAGAAGCTGGCCAACGTGCGACCGAACGGCCAGGAGGACACGCCGCAGTTCCGCATCGATATCGATGTGGCCAAGGCCAGCTCGCTGGGCCTGTCGATCGACCAGGTCAACACCACCCTGGCCACCGCGTGGGGCAGCTCGTACATCGATGACTTCATCGATCGCGGCCGCGTCAAGCGCGTGTTCGTGCAGGCTGACCAGCCGTTCCGCATGGTGCCGGAGGACTTCGATCTCTGGTCGGTGAAGAACGACAAGGGCGAGATGGTTCCGTTCAGCGCCTTCGCCAGCAAGCATTGGGACTACGGCTCGCCGCGCCTGGAACGCTACAACGGCGTGTCGGCTACCGAAATCCAGGGCGAACCGGCCCCGGGCGTGGCGTCCGGTGATGCCATGGCCGAGATCGAACAGCTGGCCAAGCAGTTGCCGGCGGGCTTCGGCGTCGAGTGGACGGCGATGTCCTACCAGGAACGCCAGGCGGGCTCGCAGACGCCGCTGCTGTACACCCTGTCGCTGATGATCGTGTTCCTGTGCCTTGCCGCGTTGTATGAAAGCTGGAGCGTGCCGACCTCGGTGCTGCTGGTGGCGCCGCTGGGCATCCTCGGTGCGGTGCTGGCCAATACCTTCCGTGGCATGGAGCGCGACATCTATTTCCAGGTGGCGATGCTGACCACGGTGGGCTTGACCAGCAAGAACGCGATCCTGATCGTCGAGTTCGCCAAGGAGCATCTGGAGAAGGGCGCGGGGCTGATCGAAGCGACGATGCACGCGGTCCGCGACCGTCTGCGCCCGATCATCATGACCTCGCTGGCCTTCGGCATGGGCGTGCTGCCGCTGGCGATCTCCAGCGGTGCCGGCTCCGGCGCCAAGCAGGCGATCGGCACCGGCGTGCTCGGCGGCATGGTGGTCGGCACCGTACTCGGCGTGTTCTTCGTGCCGCTGTTCTTCGTCGTGGTGCAGCGCGTGTTCAAGAAGCGCAACGCCACCAGCTGATTTGAAACGGTAGTGCCGGCCGCTGGCCGGCAGCTGCTGATCGCTTGATGCGAATCCAATGAGGTTGCCGGCCAGCGGCCGGCACTACCTCCTGCCATCCGGCAGTACCGATGGAAGTCATTCCAATGAAAAGTGCATCTCTGTTCCTCTCCATCGCTGCGGCACTGGCGCTTGCCGGCTGCGGCACCCTGGCGCCGAAGAACACCGCAGTGGCCCCGGCCATTCCGTCGCAGTGGCCGGCCGAAGCCGCGCAGGGCGAAGTGGCCGATGCGGCCGCGGTCGGCTGGCGTGACTTCTTCACCGACGAGCGCCTGCAGCAGGTGATCGGCCAGGCGCTGGACAACAACCGCGACCTGCGCGTGGCCGTGCTCAACGTCGAAAAGGCGCGTGGCCAGTATCGCGTGCAGCGCGCAGACCGGGTGCCGGGCGTGGCCGTGACCGGGCAGATGGACCGCCGCGGTGGCGACGTGCCGGTCACCGAGCAGTTCAGCGCGGGCGTCGGCGTGGCCGAGTTCGAACTGGACCTGTTCGGCCGCGTGCGCAACCTGAGCGAAGCCGCGCTGCAGCAGTACTTCGCTGTAGCCGCCAACCGCCGCAACGCGCAGCTGAGCCTGGTGGCCGAGACCGCCACCGCGTGGTTGACCTACGGTGCCGACGCGCAACAGTTGAAAATCGCCGAAGCCACGGTGAAGACCTATGAGGATTCGCTGCGCCTGGCCGAAGCACGCCATGAACGCGGTGGCAGTTCGGGGTTGGAACTGACCCAGACCCGCACCCTGGTCGAGACTGCGCGTACCGATGCCGCACGCCTGCGTGGGCAGCTGGCCCAGGACCGCAACGCGCTGGCGCTGCTGGCCGGTGGCCAGCTGGATCCGGCGCTGCTGCCGGACAGCATCGCGCCGCAGGTGCTTGCGTTGGCACCACCGCCGGCTGGCCTGCCCAGCGACGTGCTGCTGCAGCGCCCGGACATCATGGCGGCGGAGCATCAGCTGTTGGCGGCCAATGCCAACATCGGTGCCGCACGCGCTGCCTTCTTCCCCAGCATCTCGCTGACCGGCAGCATCGGCAGTGGTTCGGGTGAATTGTCCGGCCTGTTCGACAGCGGTACGCGGGTGTGGAGCTTCCTGCCGAAGATCACCTTGCCGATCTTCCAGGGCGGCAAGCTGCGCGCGAACCTGGCCGTGGCCAACGCCGATCGTGATATCGCACTCGCGCAGTACGAAAAGTCGATCCAGAGTGGTTTCCGCGAAACCGCCGATGCGCTGGCATTGAATGTCAGCCTGGATGAACAGGCGGCCTCGCAGCAGCGCCTGGTGGAAGCGGCCGAGCAGGCCAACCGCCTGTCGCAGGCGCGCTATGACGCGGGCCTGGACAGCTTCGTCACCCTGCTGGATGCACGTCGTACCGCCTACAACGCGCAGCAGAGCCAGCTGCAGACGCAGCTTGCGCAGCAGGCCAACCGCATCACGCTGTACAAGGTGCTGGGCGGCGGCTGGCACGAGCGCGGGTAAGCGCGCAGACCGGTAGTGCCGGCCGCTGGCCGGCAGCGCGCGGGATCAACAGGGATCGTGCAGTTGCCGGCCAGCGGCCGGCGCTACCGGTCAATGAGCAGGGCTACACCGCTTCGTCGTCGCGCCGCTCGGTGCGGCAGGCGCGTACCCGCGTCAATGCGTCGCCGGCTTCGCGCGCCATCCTTTCGTACTCGGCGCGGATCTCTTCCAGGCGCTCTTCGTCCAGCTCTTCCAGGTCCAGCAGCTCGTTGTTGGCCTCGGCGGTGGCGCGGATCAGCTCGTCCAGCTTGATCTGCATCGCCGCGGTGTCCGAGTTCTGCGTGTGCTGGATCAGGAACACCATCAGGAAGGTGATGATGGTGGTGCCGGTGTTGATCACCAGCTGCCAGGTGTCGTTGAACTTGAATATGGGGCCGCTGATGCCCCACAGCACGACGATCGATACTGCGGCCAGGAAGGTCCACGGCGAGCCGGTGGCGGCCGCGGCCTTCTTGGCGATCGTATTGAACAGGTTCCTTGCGCTCATCGTCATCGTTCCACGGGAATGGCGACGATCATCGGCACATGGCCGTGCAGGTGCCGTGCAGCAGGCGTGGACTCAGGCGCGCAGGCGCGGTGCTTCCTGGCTGCGCACCGGGCTGGCCAGGTAGACGTGCTGCCAGCAGCGTTCGACGAATTCGCGGGCCTGCGCTTCACTCAGGCGCGGCATGATCTGCAGGGCGTACTGGGTCTGGAACAGCTCATCGCGCTGGGCGTTGCTGGCGCGTGGCTGGGTGATCAGCGAATCACAGGCGAACTTGATCCACGGGACATAGGTGCCGAACGAGGTGTGCGCGAGTGCGCCATCGGCGTGCTGGCGGCGCCAGTAATCCAGCTCCGCATCGACATTGATGACAGGGGGAATGGCGGGAACTTCAGCGTGCATGACGATCCAATCGGTTGGAGGTGAAGGGAGTGGGGGCCCATTACAGTGTGGCCCGGGCGGCGGTGCATGCCGCGTCAGCGTGATGTGCAGCCAGCGTGGCGATGGCGCAGCAGCTGTGCGTGTTCAACCGCACCCAGGCGTTCGGCCATGGCGGCCATCGCATTGCACAGGCGCACCAAGTCGCGGGGATGGTCGTGCAGCAGATCCTGCTGCATGTCCTGGTAGGCGCTCCAGAAAGGGGCACTGCGCTGGTGCAGTGCGTATTGCTGCTGCAGTCGGCTCCAGATCGCGGCGAGGGCCGGGTCACTGCGAGGACGTACGGCATGCGCTTGCATGGTCGGCTCCAATCCGGGGCGGGGGCCCGGTTGCATTCCACCCTAGACGTCGCTGCGCAGCAGGATGTTAGTGGCGCGTGTTGACCGCACGCAGCTGACTGCGCAGCAGTTCACGTTGAAGCGTGCAGACGCTGCCGGCACAAGGCTGTGCCGGCACTGAAGCGTTCATCAAGGCGGGCTCATCAGCCGTGGCGGATGCTCATTCGCCGATGTCTTCGTTCCAGATTTCCGGATGTTGCGCAATGAAACCGCCAAGCAGGTCCACGCATTCCTGGCTGTCCAGGTCGATCACGTTGACGCCGTTTTCCCGCAGCCAGTCGATGCCGCCCTGGAAAGTGCGCGATTCGCCGACCACCACCGTGCCGATGTTGAACTGCCGCACCAGGCCCGAGCAGTACCAGCAGGGGGCCAGGGTCGTGACCATGATGGTGTCCTGGTAGCGGCGCTGGCGGCCGGCCTTGCGGAAGGCATCGGTTTCGCCATGCACGGACGGGTCACCTTCCTGCACGCGGCGGTTGTGGCCGCAGCCGAGCAGGCGGCCGTCGTTGTGGTACAGCGCCGCGCCGATCGGCACGCCGCCTTCGGCCAGCCCCTGGCGGGCTTCGGCAATGGCGGTCTGCAGCAGGGCCTGGTAGTCGGGCGTGGTGATCATGCGGGGCTCCGGTAGGTCGTGGGGCGCCATGATACGGCCAGCGTTCCCCGCAGGGGCCCGGCGGTGCGATAATCGGGGGCATGAGCGAATCCCCCTACAAATCCGGTACCACCCATTTCGGGTTCCGCGACGTTGACGCCAAGGACAAGCAGAAGCTGGTCGGCCAGGTGTTCACGTCGGTCGCGCGCAACTACGACCTGATGAACGACCTGATGAGCATGGGCGTGCACCGGGCATGGAAGCGCTACTACGTCGCCACCGCGCAGGTGAAGCCGGGTGACCGCGTGCTCGACCTGGCCGGTGGCACCGGCGATATCGCCGCGCTGCTGAAGGAGCGCGTCGGTGCCGAGGGCTCGGTGGTGCTGGGCGACATCAACGCCGGCATGCTGTCGGTCGGCCGTGACCGCCTGACCAACCGCGGCCTGGTGCTGGGCCTGGACTACGTGCAGTGCAACGCCGAGGCCCTGCCGTTCCCGGACAACAGCTTCGACCTGGTGACCATCGCCTTTGGTCTGCGCAACGTGACCGACAAGGACGCTGGCCTGCGCGAGATGTTCCGCGTGCTGAAGGTGGGCGGCCAGGCCCGCGTGCTGGAGTTCTCCGAAGTCACCGCCGACTGGTTCAAGCCGATCTACGACTTCCACTCGTTCAAGATCCTGCCGAAGCTGGGCAAGCTGTTCGCCAACGATTCGGACAGCTACCAGTACCTGGCCGAGAGCATCCGCAAGCATCCGCCGCAGGAAGAGCTGAAGGCGATGATGGGGCAGGCCGGCTTCGAGCGCTGCCACTACAAGAACCTGACCGGCGGCATCGTCTCGATCCACTCCGGCTACAAGCTGTAAGCCTTGACGGTCGCCGGGCATGGCCCGGCGCTACCACGCAACGTCCAGGCACGGTCCTGGTAGGTGCCAACCTTGGTTGGCACACGCCCGTCCGCGAGCGCTGACAGGTCCGTGCCAACCAAGGTTGGCACCTGCCAGAAGCAGCAAGTTCGGCACGTGGCGCGAGCGATGATGGATCCGTGCCAACCAAGGTTGGCACCTACCGGGCCATCGCGGGGCCGGCCATTACCCCGCACCGCGCAACGCTTCCCGGTCGGGGGAGAGGTACCATTGGGGTTTGTTCCCCGTAACGGTCCCGATTCATGCGCAATCCGCTGATGCTCCTTCCGCTGGCCGTGGCCCTGGCCGCCGGCTGCTCCCAGGAGGCGGCCGCACCCGCCGCCGCTCCGACTGCCCAGAAGGCTCCCGCCGCCCCCGTGAACGCCGAAAACCGCAGCCACGATGAAAGCTCGTACGCCGAGCCGGACAAGGTCGTCGTCAAGGACATCGCGCTGGACCTGAAGCTGGACTTCGACCAGAAGCAGATCGGCGGCACCGCCACCTACACCCTGGAATGGAAGCAGAAGGACGCCAAGCAGCTGGTGCTGGACACCCGCGAGCTGAGCATCGCCAAGGTCGAAGCGATCGCCGCTGACGGCGCGCGCAGCTCGCTGCAGTTCGTGCTGGCCCCGGCCGACAAGGTGTTCGGCAGCAAGCTGACCATCGAAACCCCGCAACAGCCGGCCAAGGTCGAAGTGACCTACCACACAGCACCGACCGCTTCGGGCCTGCAGTGGCTGGCGCCGTCGATGACCGAGGGCAAGAAGCTGCCCTTCATGTTCAGCCAGTCGCAGGCGATCCACGCCCGTTCCTGGGTACCGCTGCAGGACACCCCGAGCGTGCGCTTCACCTACAGCGCGCACGTGGTCTCGCGCCCGGACGTGATGGTGCTGATGAGCGCCGACAACGATCCCAAGGCCGCGCGTGACGGTGACTACACCTTCAAGATGCCGCAGCCGATTCCGTCCTACCTGCTGGCCATCGCCGCCGGCGACCTGGTGTTCGAGCCGATCTCCGGCCGCTCCGGCGTCTGGGCCGAGCCGACCATGGTCAACAAGGCCGCCAAGGAATTCGAAGACACCGAGAAGATGATCGGTGCCGCCGAAAAGCTGTACGGCGAATACCGCTGGGGCCGCTACGACATGCTGGTGCTGCCGCCGTCGTTCCCGTTCGGCGGCATGGAAAACCCGCGCCTGACCTTCGCCACGCCGACCGTGATCGTCGGCGACAAGTCGCTGGTATCGCTGGTCGCCCATGAACTGGCACACAGCTGGTCGGGCAACCTGGTGACCAATGCAAGCTGGAAGGACATCTGGCTCAACGAAGGCTTCACCACCTACGTCCAGGGCCGCATCACCGAAGCCCTGTACGGCAAGGAGATGGCCGAGATGGAAAAGCAGATCGACCAGACCGATCTGCTGGCCGAAGTGAAGGACATGAGTCCGGCCGACCAGGCGTTGGCGCTGCCGCCGCTGAACGAACGTGACCCGGACGAAGCCCTGAGCCAAGTGGCTTACGTCAAGGGTTCTTGGTTCCTGGAATTCCTGGAACAGCGCTTCGGCCGCGAAACCTTCGACCCGTTCCTGCGCGGCTGGTTCGATGACCACGCCTTCCAGAGCGCCAACACCGACCAGTTCGTCGAGTACCTGAAGAAGAACCTGCTGCCGAAGAATCCGTCGGCGGTGACCGAGGCCGAACTGAAGGCGTGGCTGGACGAGCCGGGCATTCCGGCGTTCGCAGCCAAGGCGCAGTCGCGCAATTTCAGCAGCGTCGATACCGCGCGCATCGCCTTCGCCAGCGCCGGCACCGTGCCGAGCAGCCAGGTGATCGCCGAGTGGAGCACCCAGGAGTGGGTCCGTTTCATCGACGGCCTGGGTGCCACCCAGCCGTTGGACAAGCTGGCCACGCTGGACAAGGCGTTCCACTTCACTGGCACCCCCAATGGCGAGATCGCCATGCGCTGGTACCCGCTGACCATCCGCAGCGGCTACGAGCAGGCCAATGAAGCGGCCGCTGCGTTCATCGAGCGTGTCGGCCGTCGCAAGCTGATCCTGCCGATCTACGCCGAACTGGTGAAGACCCCGAAGGGTCTGGAGCTGGCCAAGCAGGCCTTCGAGAAGGCCAAGCCGGGCTACCACCCGATCACCACCGCCTCGGTGCAGGACATGCTGGCCAAGGCTGAAGCCAAGTAAACGGTAGTGCCGGCCGCTGGCCGGCAACCCGATACTGCTTTACCAGCAACGGCGGGGAAACCCGCCGTTGCTGTATCCGCTTTTCGCTGCCGATAGAATCGGGATGCACCCGTAAAGGACTCCGCCATGAAACGACTGATCCTGCTCACCGCCTGCACCCTGGCCCTGGCCGCCTGCAGTAACCCCGAGGAAGAGCGCAAGGCGCAGGAAGCCGCCGCGGCCGCCGTGCAGGCGCAGAAGGAGGCCAAGGCCGAAGACGTGGCCAAGCAGTACGACATGGCCGTGGCCGCGCAGGACTGGGAGCGTGCGCGCCTGCATGGCGCCTCGCTGCTGGACCAGTACAAGGACACCGCCGCCGCCGAGCGCATCGCCGCCGGCTTCGACGAGGTCAAGGCCAAGGGCGATGCCGCGCGCGACCTGCGCCGCATGCAGGCGCTGTGGCAGTACAACCAGATTCCGGTTGGCAGCAAGGGCAACCAGGTGTCGGCGCAGATCTTCAGCAAGGAGCGGGTGGATGTGGATGGCAGCGGCGCCAAGCCGGTGCAGCTGGTGTTCCGCGACCACCCCGAATGGAAGCGTCATGCCTACCTGGTGCTGCAGGCCGGCGATTTCCGTTGCCCGCAGTGCACGGTGAAGGTCACGGTGGACGGCGGCAAGCCGGTCTCCATGGCGGCCTGGCGGCCGAAGACCGACGAGGCGATCGCCATGTTCATCACCGACCAGAAGGCGTTGTGGAAGCTGGCAGCCAAGGGCAAGTCGATCAGCATCGAGTTCCCGGTCAAGGCCGGTGGCACGCGCACGGCCGTGTTCGAGACCGGTGGCGTGGATGCCAGCCGCATGCCGGCGTGGTGGCGTTGACCGTGCAGGCACCGGCGGCTGCGTCGTCGCTGTCGGCGATCCGCCACTGGGTGTTCGACATGGATGGCACGCTGACCGTGGCGGTGCATGATTTCGCGCGGATCAAGCGCGAACTGGCGATTCCGCAGGAGGATGACATACTCACCCACTTGGCCGGGTTGCCGGCCGCAGAGGCCAGCGCCAAGCACGCCTGGCTGCTGGCGCACGAGCGTGCGCTGGCCGCTGCTTCCCAGCCGGCAACGGGAGCGGTGGCGCTGGTACGCGCGCTGCAGGGCGCCGGCTGCCGGCTGGGCATTCTGACCCGCAACGTGCGCAGCCTGGCCCAGGTCACCCTGCAGGCGATCGGGCTGGGCGACGTCTTTGCCGAAGACGACATCATCGGCCGCGACGAGGCCGAGCCGAAACCCTCACCGGCCGGCCTGCAGT
The DNA here is from genome assembly GCF_056395105.1 of Stenotrophomonas sp. 10L48. Lineage (NCBI taxonomy): Bacteria > Pseudomonadati > Pseudomonadota > Gammaproteobacteria > Lysobacterales > Lysobacteraceae > Stenotrophomonas > Stenotrophomonas sp. 10L48. The sequence continues at coordinate 76,013 of NZ_JBFTIX010000018.1, forward strand.
ACTTCCAGCAGCGCTGGCAGGTTGAGCCCGCGCAGGTGGTGATGGTGGGCGATTACCGCTTCGATCTGGAATGCGGCCGGGCGGCGGGCAGCCGTACGCTTCTGGTCAATGCTCCGGAGAACCCGTGGCCGGGCATGGCCTGTTGGCACCTGGCCGATTGCGGGGCGGTGCTGGAGCGCTGGGGAGGCTAGCGCGGTGCTCTGCGCGCGCGCTGGCGGGTAGCCAGGGGCCGCACCTGCAGTCAACTGCCGACTGTCATCACAGTGTATTGTGCGCGGTCGGTTGAAGCTGAGGTGGATGCTGAAGGTGCCGGCGGGAAGTTTCGCTGCGCTGGTGGTTGTGTCGGGTAACACGTTGTCCGGTGTGGCCCGCTGCCAGGGATGGGGCATGGGTGTCCTTTGCTCCATTTCTGGATTCCTTTCATGCTCCGAGCTGTGTGGGTGTCGCTGTACCGGCGTCTGTGTCCGATTGCCGCCTTCTTCCTGTTTGGCCTGGTCGCCCTGTCGTTGTCCCGGCTGGGGCTGTCGCTGTGGCATGCCGCGCGGGTGAGTGCTGCCGACGGCTGGTCCACGGTGTTGCTGCAGGGGCTGCGGGTGGATGTGTCGACCCTGTGCCTGCTGTACGGCATCCCTGCGGTGCTGGCGCTGCTGTTGCCGCTGGAGGGACGCGTGGGCCGCGCGTGGCGCCATCTGTTGCGGTGGTGGCTGATCCTGGCGAGCGTGCTGCTGGTGTTCATGGAACTGGCCACGCCGAGCTTCATGGCCGAGTACGGCCTGCGCCCCAATCGGCTGTTCCTGGAGTATCTGATCTATCCCGAAGAAGTCGGGATGACGCTGCTGCGCGGCCATCTGCTGGCCGTGGTGATCGAAGTTGCCGCTGTGATCGTGCTGTTCTGGGCATTGCTTCGCGGGTCGCGGCGCTGGGTCGGCAACAGCCCGGCGCTCGCAGTCGAAGCCGGATGGCTATGGCGGCTGCCATTGGCGTTGCTGGTGCTGCTGCTGGCGGCGCTGGGCGTGCGTTCCAGCCTGGGTCATCGGCCCTTGAATCCGGCGCTGGTGGCATTCTCCACCGACCCCACCATCAACGCCTTGCCGCTGAATTCGCTGTACACCGTCGGCTATGCCGCGCGGCAACTGGCGACCCGCAGCGAAACCTCTCGCGTCTACGGTGACCTGCCGCTTGCCGAGGTGGTCAGCGAACTGCGCGCCAGCAGCGGCCTGCCGGCATCGGCGTACGTCTCCGACGCGTTGCCGAGCCTGGCGCTGCGTCCGCCGCAGTACCAGGGCAAGCCGCGCAATCTGGTGATCGTGCTGGAAGAAAGCCTGGGCGCGCAGTTCATCGGCAGTCTCGGCGGACGACCGCTGTCGCCCAGCTACGACCGCCTGAGCAGGCAGGGCTGGGCGTTCGAGCGGCTGTATGCCACCGGCACGCGTTCGGTGCGCGGCATCGAGGCGGTCCTGACCGGGTTCCCGCCGACCCCGGCCGAATCGGTGGTGAAGCTGCCCGCCAGCCGCCAGCGCTTTTTCACCCTGGCCGATGTGCTGGGGCGGCATGGCTACGACACCGGCTTCTACTACGGCGGTGAAAGCCACTTCGACAACATGCGCGAGTTCTTTCTCGCCAATGGCTTCACCCGCATTGTGGACCGCAAGGATTACCGCAAGCCGGCCTTCGTCGGCTCCTGGGGCGCGTCGGACGAGGATCTGTTCGCTCGCGCCGACCAGCAGTTCCGGCAGCTGAAAGCGCAGGGCACGCCGTTCTTCGGCCTGGTGTTCACCTCCAGCAACCACGATCCCTTCGAGTTCCCCGACGGCCGAATCGACCTGTACGAGCAACCGAAGCAGACCCGCGACAACGCCGCCAAGTACGCCGACTACGCGCTGGGCGAGTTCTTCCGCAAGGCGATGGCCTCACCGTACTGGCAGGACACCGTGTTCCTGGTGGTGGCCGACCATGATTCGCGGGTGTTCGGCAGGAACATGGTGCCGATCGGCAACTTCCATATTCCCGGGTTGATCCTTGGCGGCGGCATCGAGGCGCGCCGCGATGCCCGCATCGTCAGCCAGATCGATCTGCCGCCGACGCTGTTGTCATTGCTGGGCATTGCCGATGCCACCCCCACCGTTGGCCAGGACCTGACCGACCTGCAGCGGCTGCAGCCCGGACGCGCGCTGATGCAGTACGACCGCAATCTGGCGTGGATGGAGGGCAACGACGTGGCCATCCTGCAGCCGGACAAGCCAGCGCAGGGCTTCCGCTACGACCCGGCCAGCGACCAGCTGCAGCCGCAGCCGCTGCGGCCGGAACTGGCACGGCGCGCACATGCCTACGCGATGTGGGGCACGCTGGCCTACGAAAAAGAGCTGTACCGGTTGCCGAAGGCCAGGCCCTGAGCCGGAAGGGCGGGGCGGCGATGCGGTGCCGGCCGTTGGCCGGCAGTGTCGACCAAGGTCGACACCTACCAGAGGCATTCCCGCCAGAAGCATTCCCGATAGCGCCTCGGGTGGAGAGCCCCCTTGTTGTTCAAGGGGGCGCGCCGAAGGCGCGGGGATAAGGAGAAATGCGCGGGCAGTTCGTTTACGCGTTCAACGCGTAACCGAACTGCTGCTTGAACTGCTCGTTGAACTCATCGAAGGTGAAGCGCTGGTTCTGGGTGCCCGGGTGCTCGACCTTCAGCGCGCCCATCAGGTTGCCCATGCGGCCGATGGTCAGCCAGTCGAAGCCCTTCTGGATGCCGTAGATCAGGCCGGCGCGGAACGCGTCGCCACAGCCGGTCGGATCGACCACGCGGCGCTCGTGCGCCGGCGGGATGTCGTAGCTCTTTTCCGGGGTGTGGATCACTGCGCCCTTCGGGCCGCGGGTGGTGATGTAGGCCTTGACCCGGCTGACGATCTCTTTTTCGTTCCAGCCGGTGCGTTCCTGCAGCAGGTTCGACTCATAGTCGTTGACCACCACGTAATCGGCCTGCTCGATGAACTCGCGCAGTTCCGGGCCGTTGAACAGCGGCATGGCCTGGCCCGGGTCGAAGATGAACGGCACGCCGTCTTCGTGGAATTCCAGCGCGTTCTGGATCATGCCTTCGCGGCCGTCCGGGCCGACCAGGCCCAGGCTGACGCCCGGCACGTCGCGCACGTGGTTTTCGTAGGAACGCATCATCGCGCCCGGGTGGAAGGCGGTGATCTGGTTGTTGTCGTGGTCGGTGGTGATGAACGCCTGCGGGGTGAACAGCTCATCGATCACGCGCACGCGGGTGAGGTCGATGCCCAGGGCATCGAAGTGCTCGCGGTACGGGCCGAAGTCCGAACCCACCGTGCCCATCGGGATCGGATCGCCACCGAGCAGGTGCAGGTTGTAGGCGATGTTGCCGGCGCAGCCGCCGAATTCGCGGCGCATGCGCGGCACCAGGAAGGACACGTTCAGGATGTGCACCTTGTCCGGCAGGATGTGATTCTTGAACTGGTCCGGGAACACCATGATGGTGTCGAAGGCAAGAGAACCACAGATCAGAGCGGACATCGATGTAAGCCTATGCGGTGAATTTTGGGGTGGGCCTGCCCACTTAGGCAGGCAAGCAAACGGCGCCCTTGGGCGCCCGACGGCGCAAAGGTTACCCGCTGGTGCCGCTCAGGGCCAGAACCGGGTGATGCCCGATCAGGCCGAAAGCCTGTGAAGGCGCGGGTTCAGCTAGTTTTCTCCTTGCTCGGCGGCAGGCAGGTTGCTAGGCTTGTCGACCTCGATTTCTGCCCATTTTTTCGCCATCCCGCGTTGGGCGCGACACCCCTCAGGATCAACTCCCAGATGTTCAAGAAACTGCGCGGCATGTTCTCCAATGACCTGTCCATCGACCTGGGCACGGCCAACACCCTCATCTATGTGCGTGGGCAGGGAATCGTGCTGAACGAGCCGTCCGTGGTCGCTGTGCGCCAGGATCGCGCCATTGGTGGTACCCGGTCGGTGGCAGCCGTTGGCGCCGAGGCCAAGCAGATGCTTGGCCGTACCCCGGGCCACATCACCACCATCCGCCCGATGAAGGACGGTGTCATCGCCGACTTCACCTACACCGAAGCGATGCTCAAGCACTTCATCAAGAAGGTGCACAAGTCGCGCTTCCTGCGCCCGAGCCCGCGCGTGCTGGTCTGCGTGCCGGCCGGCTCGACCCAGGTCGAGCGCCGCGCCATCAAGGAATCGGCCGAGGAGGCCGGTGCCCGTGACGTGTTCCTGATCGAAGAGCCGATGGCGGCTGCGATCGGTGCCGGCATGCCGGTCACCGAGGCCCGTGGCTCGATGGTCATCGATATCGGCGGCGGCACCACTGAAGTGGCGGTGATCTCGCTCAACGGCATCGTCTATTCCGCCTCGGTGCGTATCGGCGGCGACCGCTTCGACGAATCGATCACCAACTACGTGCGCCGCAACCACGGCATGCTGATCGGTGAAGCCACCGCCGAGCGCATCAAGGTCGAACTGGGCTGTGCCTACCCGCAGGCGGAAGCGATCGAGATGGAAATCTCCGGCCGCAACCTCGCCGAGGGCGTGCCGAAGATGATCAAGATCAGCTCCAACGAAGTGCTTGAAGCGCTGCACGAGCCGCTGTCCGGCATTGTCAGCGCGGTCAAGCTGGCACTGGAACAGACCCCGCCGGAACTGTGCGCCGACGTCGCCGAGCGCGGCATCGTGCTGACCGGTGGTGGCGCCCTGCTGCGCGACATGGACCGCCTGATTTCCGAGGAAACCGGTCTGCACGTGCAGGTGGCTGATGACCCGCTGACCTGCGTGGCCCGCGGTGGCGGTCGTGCGCTGGAACTGGTCGACATGCACGGCAACGAGTTCTTTGCGCCGGAATAAGCCGTCCCGGCTGCCTGCGCCCGCAGCGCCCCTCCGGGGTGCGGCCCGCCACATCGGCGGGTCGGCACCGGCGGGGCGCCCGCGTGTTTCCCTTCCGCCTTCTGCCAGTTGAATCGCTGCCGTGCCGCCCTACGCCGGACCTCCCGTCGCTTCCCGATCCGGTGATGCCGCCAGCCCGCTGCGGCTGCTGGCCTATCTCGCACTGGCAATCACCTTGATCGTCCTCGACGACCAGGCTGGCTGGCTGGCGCGTCTGCGCGAGCAGGCCAACAGCCTGGTGCAGCCGGTGTGGGCCCTGGCCGGCCTGCCCGGCAAGCTCGGCGGCCAGGTGCGCGACACCGCCGCCAGCCACGGCCAGCTGGTGACCGAGAACCGCGAGCTGCGCAACCAGCTGCTGCTGGCCAACGCCCGCCTGACCCGCCTGCAGACCGCCGCACTGGACAACGCGCAGCTGCGCGAACTGCTGAACGTGGCCGAGCGCAGTGGCCTGGACGTGCAGCTGGCGCCGATCCTGGACATCGACCTGGACCCGGTCAAACAGCGCCTGGTGCTGGACGCCGGCAGCCGCGAAGGCGTGCACGTCGGCCAGGCGGTGATCGATTCCGGCGGCCTGATGGGCCAGGTGATCAGCGTGACCGCGGGCAGCTCCACCGTGCTGTTGCTGACCGACCCCGACCACGCGGTGCCGGTGACCGTGGCCCGCAATGGCGTGCGCCTGATCGTCTACGGCCGCGGCGACAAGCTGGAACTGCGCGACATCCCGCTCAGCGCCGGCGTGGAAGTGGGCGATGAGATCGTCACGTCCGGTCTCGGTGGCCGCTTCCCTGCCGGATTCCCGGTCGGCACCATCACCGGGCTGCGCCCGGACGATACCCATGCCTTCCTGGTGGGCGAACTGAAACCGGCCGCGCAGCTTGATCGCGGTCGCGACGTGCTGCTGCTGCGCCCCGGCGCTGCGATCCGCATTCCGCCGAACCTGCGCCTGCAGATGGAACAGGCCGCTCCCGGTGGCCCGGCCGATGCCACAGCGCTGCCGACCGGCCCCGCGCCTGCAGCAACGCAGGCTACCCCGGTAGTGCCGGCCGCTGGCCGGCAGCCGTCCCCTTCTGCGACGAACTCGTCGGCCCCCGCGCCTTCGACGATGCAGCCCTCCCCGGTAGTGCCGGCCGCTGGCCGGCAACCGCAGCAAACTCAACCGCAGCCCACCCAACCGCAGCCCACCCAACCGCAGCCGGAGGCGCAGCGATGAGCCGCCTTCGCGACAACCGATGGGTGCTGCCGGCCAGCCTGGTGGTGGCCCTGCTGCTGGGCCTGCTGCCGTTGCCCGCGCTGCTGCAGCCGCTGCGTCCATATTGGCTCGCACTGGTGCTGGCCTACTGGGTCATCGAAGCACCCGAGCGCGTCGGCCTCGGCATCGCCTTCGCCAGCGGCGTCGTCGCCGACCTGCTGTATGGCGGGGTGCTGGGCGAGCAGGCGCTGCGCTTGGTGATGCTGGCCTTCATCCTGCAGCGCTTCCGCGCGCGCATCCGCTTCTTCCCGATGTCGCAGCAGATGCTGGCCATCGGCGGCCTGCTGTTCAACGATCGCATCGTCAGCGCGCTGGTCCATATCCTGGTGGGCGAGCCGACCCTGCCGTGGTCGTACTGGTGGGCACCGTTGCTGGGCATGGGCCTATGGCCGCTGGTGTTCGTACTGCTGGACGCGGTGCGCTTCGGCAAGCGCGGGCGCTGAGCCATGCTGCCGCGCCGCCAGGTCAAGAATCCGCACGCCGAAGCCGAACAGTTCCGGCGCCGTGCGGCGTTGGGCTTCTTCGGCGTGCTGGTCTGCCTGCTGGGCCTGGGCGGCTGGTACTTCAAGCTGCAGGTGCTGGACCACGACATCTACGCCACCCGATCCGAAGCCAACCGCATCAAGCCGCGGCCGGTGGTGCCCGGGCGCGGCATGATCTATGACCGCAATGGTCGGTTGTTGGCCGAGAACGTGCCGGCATTCCGCCTGGATGTGACCCCGGACAAGGTCAAGGACATGGACGCCACCCTGGAAGGGCTGGCGAAGATCATCCAGATCAGCCCGGAAGAGCTGGAAGCGTTCAACAAGTCGCGCAAGGCGCGCCGCAAGTTCCTGCCGGTCACGCTGAAGCTGCGCATGAGCGATGAGGAAATGGCGCGCTTCGCGGTGGACCGCTGGCGCTTTCCCGGCGTCGAGCTGGAACCGTACCTGACCCGTCGCTATCCCTATGGCGACCTCTTCGCGCACATCATCGGCTACGTTGGCCGGGTCGATGACAAGGATCTGGAGATCCTCGGCGAGGGCAATGCCGCATTGACCCACATCGGCAAGTCCGGCCTGGAGCGTTATTACGAGCAGGAACTGCGCGGCAAGGTCGGCTACGAGCAGGTCGAGACCAACGTGCAGGGCCGCGCGATCCGCACCATCGGTCGTGTCGCTGCGCAATCCGGCGCCGACCTGCGGCTGTCGATCGACGCCGACCTGCAGCGGGCGATGGTGGCTGCCTTCGGTGATCAGGAAGGTTCGGCCGTGGCGATGGACCCGCGTACCGGTGAAGTGCTGGCGATGGTCAGCCTGCCGTCCTACGACCCGAACCTGTTCGTCAACGGCATCTCGCATGCCGATTTCAAGGCGCTGAACGACAACCCGTCGCGCCCGCAGTTCAATCGCCTGGTACTCGGCGGCGTTGCCCCCGGTTCGACCCTGAAGCCGCTGATCGGCCTGGCCGGCCTCGATTCGGGCGTCCGCCGTCCGGAGGACAAGGTGCTGTCGACCGGCATGTTCTACCTGCCGGGCACCTCGCGTGGCTGGGGTGATTCACATCGTGGCGGTCACGGCTGGACCGATCTGCGCAAGTCCATCGCGCAGTCGGTCAATACGTACTACTACCGGCTGGCATTGGACCTGGGCATCGAGCGGTTCGACCATTACATGGAGTACTACGGCTTCGGCCAGCCGACCGGCATCGATCTGACCGGCGAGATCTCCGGCATCCTGCCGTCGCCGGCCTACAAGCGGAAGAGCCGCAAGGAAGCCTGGTATCCCGGCGACACGGTGAACATCAGCATCGGCCAGGGCGACTGGAAGGTTACCCCGCTGCAGCTGGCCCGTGGTGTCAGCGGCCTGGCCAATGGCCAGCTGCGCACGCCGCATCTGGTGATGCAGCAGCGTGCTGGTTTCGACAGCGACTGGGTGGCGGCGGAGCCCGGCCCGAGCAAGCCGGTCAGCCCCAACCCGAACAATCTTCAGGCCGTGCGCGAAGGCATGATGGCCACCATGCTTCCCGGCGGCAGCGCCGCACGCATGGCGGCCGGCGCGCCGTACACGATGGCGGGCAAGACAGGCACGGCACAGGTCGTCAGCCGCAAGGGCACGGCCGCGGTCAATCCCAGAAGCCTGCCGATGCACCTGCGCCACCGTGCGCTGTTCGTCGGCTTCGCGCCGGCCGAGCAGCCGGTGATCGCGCTGGCCATCGCCGTGGAAGGCGGCGGTTACGGCGGCGCGGCGGCCGCACCGATCGCGCGCAAGATCTTCGATGCCTGGCTGCTGGGCAAGATGCCTGAAGGCATGCAGCCGCTGGACAGCGAACGCGGCACCACCGCCATCGGCATCACCGCCTTCGACAATGAGGACGTGAACGCGCGCCCGGCCGGCGACGCCGCCGCCGCCGAGCTGGGCGAGCACCCGGTGCTGATCGGCATGCCCGCACCGCCACCGGCGCCGGCACCGGTTCCGGGTTCGCCATCTGCTGCGGCGTTGCCCGTCGGTCCTCGCCCGACCGTCGCGGCGGAGGCCAGCCGATGAGCGCCTTCCTGCGCTGGGCCGGGGAAATGCTGCAGCGGTTCTTCAGCAGCCTCGACTGGCTGCTGTGCCTGGCGCTGGGCGCGCTGATGGTGATCGGCCTGGCAACGTTGAAGAGTGCTGGCGGCGATGGCCTGGTGATGGCGCAGGGCGTGCGTTTTGCCGTGGGTCTGGCGGCGATGTGGGGCATTTCGCGGGCGCCGATCCTGCGCATCCGCTCGGCCACGCCACTGATCTACGCCATCTCGATGATCCCGTTGCTGGCGGTGTTCGCGCTGGGAACGGGAAAATACGGCCGGCAGTGGCTGGACCTCAAGTTCTTCTACCTGCAGCCGGCCGAACTGCTCAAGGTCAGCCTGCCGATGATGGTGGCCTGGTACCTGCACAAGATGCCGCTGCCGCCGCGCTTCAACACGGTGCTGGTGGCGATGGTGATCATCGGTGTGCCGACCGGGCTGGTGATGCTGCAGCCGGACTTCGGCACCGGCGTGCTGATCGCCGCCAGTGGTGTGTTCGTGCTGCTGCTGGCGGGCCTGCCGTGGTGGTGGGTGGGGCTGGGCGTGGGCGGCGTGGCAGCGGTGGCGCCGGTCGCCTGGTTCTGGTTGCTGCGGCCGTACCAGAAGGACCGCATCATGATGTTCCTCGACCCGGAAATGGATGCGCTGGGCGCGGGCTGGAACATCATCCAGTCGAAGATCGCCATTGGTTCCGGCGGTTTCGACGGCAAGGGCTGGGGCGAAGGCTCGCAGTCGCACCTGAATTTCATTCCCGAGCAGACCACCGACTTCGCGTTCTCGGTGCTGAGCGAGGAGTTCGGCTGGATCGGCGTGGCGCTGGTGCTGACGCTGTACCTGGTGGTGATCGGGCGCTGTCTGTGGATCGCCAGCCAGTCGCGCGATTCGTACTCGCGCCTGCTGGCCGGTGCCACGGGTCTGGCGTTCTTCGTCTATGTACTGGTGAACGGCGGGATGATTTCCGGCCTGCTGCCGGTGGTGGGTGTGCCGATGCCGTTGATCAGTTACGGCGGTACGTCGGCGGTGTCGCTGCTGGCGGGGTTCGGGTTGGTGATGGCGGTGCGTCGTCACAATCCGGTGCATGGCGGTTACGGGTAGTTTCCAGCCATCGGCGCAGCCCCTCGTGGGTGGTTGCTGAAAGCAACAGCCGTGGTTGGCCGGGCGGGGTGGATTCGCGGGGGACGCCGTGAACCCATCCCTGGGGGCTTGGCCGCGGCATCCATGCCGCGGACACCCCCGCGAACCCACCCCGCCCGGCCTCTGACAGTTTCCTGCGGTGGCCACCCACGCAAAGAGAAATAAAGCAGAGCAGAAGCGGGTCGCTTCGCTCTTTGTAGTGCCGAGCCATGCTCGGCTCAGGGCCGGCATGCGCTGTACGAGAGGCAGGCGAGGGCACAGCGACGTGCGCATTACGCGGCCTGCAACTGCACAGCCACGTATTCCGACAGGCCTCGGCAGGCCAGCAGCAGGCCTTCGCGGGCGTCGTCGGGCAGGTGCTGCGTGTCGTCCCCGTCCACGCGCACGCGTTCGCTGGCGTGCAGCAGTTCCAGCAGGAAGGTCAGCCCGGCATTGGCGCGGTCGATGCGCGCCATCGCCATGCACTGCGCCTGCGTTCGCCCTTGGCTCGGCCACGGCTGGCCATCTGCCGCTTCCACCTGGCGGATGCGCTGCAGGCAGTCCAGCAGGGTAGGGCCGCCAGGCGCGTTGGCGGCCTGCGTTGCAGTGAGCGTGGTTTCCAGCGCGCGGGCGATGTCATGCGGCAGCTGGTGAGCAGCCTCGCCCAGCGTGGCGAACAGGTACGGGTAGGTGGAAGCGGACATGGCGGGGGCCTCGTGCGGTCGGCAAGGGCCACCCCGCGTGGAGGCGAGGGTGGCAGGCGATGCGTGGCTCCAATACCGGTGATAGACGCTGGAACGCCGGCGGGCACGAGGCCCTCCACGCACCGCCCGCCAAAGACGCACGGACGGATTGCCAGCCGACGCCGCTCAACAAGAAAAAGCGACGCCGGCTGGCAAGCGTAAACAACGCATCTATCAAACGGGATTGGAGTCCCGTGCCACCCGTTGTCGGTGGCCGCACATGATGTGCACGGGGCCCTTGCGGCTCCAATCAGAATTGTTTGAAACCCGAAAAATCCGGGCGCCCAAGGCAGTTGTCGCCGAAGGAGTCGATAGCGTCAAACAGCGCTGACAGCTTCGCGAAAGCGCCGGTTGCTACCGTGCCGCGGGTGAAATGGAAACGAATGCTTGGTGGCTGCCGTGAGGCGCTGCGCACGATCGATCTGCCGTTGCTGATCGCGTTGTTGATCCTGATGGGCGCAGGCCTGGCGGTGCTGCACAGCGTGAACGGGCCGGTGCACGGGCAGGCGATGCGCTTTGCCGGTGGCCTGGCAGCGATGTGGCTGCTGTCGCGGGTTTCGCTGCTGCGCCTGCGCGCGTGGACGCCGGCGATCTATGCACTGTCGATGCTGCCGCTGATGGCGGTGTACGTGATCGGCACCGGCAAATACGGGCAGCGCTGGCTCAACCTCGGCGTGTTCTACCTGCAGCCTTCGGAACTGCTCAAGCTCAGCCTGCCGTTGATGATGGCCTGGTATCTGCACCGCCAGCCGCTGCCGCCATCGCCGCGCACGGTGCTGACGGCAGCGGTCCTGATCGGGGTGCCAGCCGTGCTGATCCTGATGCAGCCCAACCTGGGTACCGCCACCCTGGTGACGGCCAGTGGCGTGTTTGCGTTGCTGCTGGCTGGACTGCAGTGGCGCTGGGTGGTGGCCGGCTTGAGTGCGGTATCGGTGGCTGCGCCACTGGCGTGGTTCGGGCTGCTGCGGCAATACCAGAAGAATCGCGTGCTGACCTTCCTGGATCCGGCTGCCGATCCGTTGGGCACCGGCTGGAACATCCTGCAGTCGCGCATCGCCATCGGCTCGGGTGGCATGCAGGGGCGCGGCTGGGGCCACGGCACACAGGCCACGCTGGATTTCCTGCCCGAGTACACCACCGATTTCGCGTTCTCGGTTTTGGCCGAGGAATTCGGCTGGATTGGCGTGGTGGTGGTGTTCGCCCTGTATCTGTTCGTGGTCGGGCGTTGCCTGTCGATCGCGGTGCAGGCACGCGACACGCACGCGCGGTTGTTGGCCGGCAGCCTCGGCCTGGCGTTCTTCGTGTACGTGCTGGTCAACGGCGGAATGATTTCCGGATTGCTGCCGGTGGTGGGCATTCCGATGCCGTTGATCAGTTATGGCGGCACCTCGGCGGTGTCGTTGCTGGCGGGGATCGGGCTGGTGATGGCGGTGCGGGGGCATCGGCCGGTGCACGCGTAGGTTTCCAGCCAACGGCGCAGCCCCTCGTGGGTGGGGGCGGGCGGGTCGTGGAAAGCTGGATTGCTGAGGGCTGGCCGGGCGGGTGGATAGTCCCCCGCGAACCCCACCCGCCCGGCCAACCACGGCTGTTGCTTTCAGCGCTCACCCACGAGGGGCTGCGCCGTTGGCCGACCTTCGCCGCCGATGCGCGCATGAATCTGCGCAAGCGCATTTCTGTAATCGTTCCCACAACGCCGCACAGCAGCATCGCCGCTGACGAAGTTCCATTAAAAGTGGGCGCCAATTCACATTTTGACGCCGCGTTGATCCTGATCAATGGACTTGTCGCAATCGGCCTGCACAATGGCGGCCCGTTCGGCATGGCGCGCAGTCTTTGATGCAGCGCGAGGGGCGTCGGATGGGAAAGCAGTACTGATCCAACGGGTACAGGGAGCGCGGAGCACTGCCACTGGGGAGCGGCAGCCGCGCAGGTACCGACCGGGTCCGGCGGCCGGTTGCGTCTGCGGGGATGGGGACGCAACCGGCAACCTCTGCCTGAATGGGGCAGGTCAATCACAACGTCTTCACATTTCGCACTGAACGCGTGCAAATCGTTGTGATTCATGGTGTTAGGGGTTTTAATTCATCCATGACCTGCTAACCTGCGGTGATGATTCGACGTTCTCTGGCCTGCATGCTCACCCTCGGCCTGGTCGCCTGCGCGACCCAGCCGACGTCCCCACCGACTTCGCCACAGGCCAGCAGTACGCCGCGCCACCCGGCTGCCAAGCCCCACGGCCCGGCCGAGGCCGCGCCGGAAGCGACCGCGGCCACGGCAGCACCGGTCGATCTCACCCCGGTGCCCTTCGAGACCGCGCGCGCCAGATTCATTGCCGACACCGCCAAGCGCTACGGACTCAAGCCCGACGAGATCCGCAACGTGCTCGACCAGGCGCAGGTGCGCCAGCCGATCATCGCCGCCATGTCGCGGCCGGCCGAACGGGTCAAGCCGTGGAACGAATACCGGCCGATGTTCATCAGCAAGGCACGCATCGATGGCGGCAAGGCGTTTCTTGCCCGGCATCGCGCCGAACTGGACCGTGTGCAGCAGCGCACCGGCGTACCGGCGGAAGTGATCGTGGCGATCATTGGCGTGGAAACCAGCTACGGCAAGAATGCCGGCAGCCATCGCGTGCTCGATGCGCTGTACACCCTGGCCTTCTATTACCCGCGCAGTGGCGACCCGGCCAAGCTGGAGCGCGAAGTGCGCCGCGAGCTGTTCTTCCGCGATGAACTGGCCAAGCTGTTCGAGCTGGGTCGCGAGGAAAAGCTGGACATCACCACGCTCAAGGGCAGCTATGCCGGTGCGATGGGCATGGGCCAGTTCATGCCCTCCAGCTACCTGGATTACGCCGTGGACGGCAATGGCGATGGTCGCCGTGACCTGTTCACCAGCTACGACGACGTGTTCTCGTCCATCGCCAACTACTTCGTGAAGAAGGGCGGTTGGGTGCGCGGCGGCCAGGTTGCCGTGCCGGCCACGCTCGCCGCCGGCCGCGAGGAGTTCAACCCGACCGAGTGGATGCCCACCTGGTCGCTGGCCGACCTGGCCCAGCGCGGCTACCAGCCCAGCGCGCCGGTGCAGCCGGGTGCCACCGCCACCCCGATCACCCTTGAAGGCAGCACCGGCAAGCAGTACTGGCTGGGCTTCCAGAACTACTACGCAATCACCCGCTACAACCTCTCGAAGATGTACGCGATGGCCGTGTTCCAGTTGTCGCAGGCCATTGCCGGACAGGAGCTGCCCCCGGCATGAACATCAGATGGCTGGTCCCTGGATTGATCGTCCTCGCGCTGGCCGCCTGCAGCAGCGCGCCGAAAAAGCCGGCGACCGCCGGCCACGGTGGCAAGCCGTCCGGCACGGTGGTGCAGGGCAAGGGCGGGCGTCCAGCGCATTGTCCGGAGGGCTCGCCGTACGCGGCCGCCACCGAGGACCTGTCCACCCGTGGCAACTACACTGCCGGTGGCCTGTACAAGCCTGGCGTGAAAGACACCACGCCCAGTTACGTGCCCAACGTGGCCTGTATTCCCGAGCCGGTGGTGACCAATGAGGACCGCTCGGCGATCGGCAACAAGTCGCCCTACGTGGTGCTGGGCAAGCAGTACAAGGTGCTCGACGACACCCGCAACTACGTTGAACGCGGCACCGCTTCGTACTACGGCGCCAAGTTCCATGGCCGCCTGACCTCCAACCGCGAGGTCTACGACATGTACCAGTTCACCGCTGCGCACAAGACCCTGCCGCTGCCCAGCTTCGCCCGCGTGACCAACCTGGACAACGGCGAATCGGTGATCGTGCGCGTCAATGATCGTGGCCCGTTCCACGATGGCCGCGTGGTCGATCTCAGTTACGCCGCCGCTGTGCGCCTGGGCATCACCCAGCGCGGTACCGGCAACGTGGAAGTGCGCGCAGTGCAGCCGGGTGAAACCAACCTGATGGCGCAGAAGCCGTCGCGCCGCGAACGCCGTGCTGCTGAAGCGGCTGCCGCTGCCGTTGCCAGCGCACGCCCCGCACCCGCCGCACGTGCGGTTGCCGACAGCGACATCGATCGACTGGTCAAGCGCCTGCCGGCCGACGCCGCGCCCGAGCGCGGCCAGCCGGCTACCACCCAGGCCGCTGTCAGCACGATGCCGGAAGTGGCGGTCAGCAGCCTGCCGCCCAGCGCACCCGCGTCGCGTCCGGCAGCGCCGGTCGTGGCCACCGCCATGCCGCGCAGCCCGGCCCCGGCCAGCAGCCCCAGCCTGTCGCAGAAGGTGGTGGGCGCGGTGATGCTGCAGGTCGCCAGCTTCTCCAACCGCGACAACGCCAACCGGGCGATGGGCCAGCTCAACGCTGCCGGCATCGTCGGTGCCACCATCAGCGACATCGCTGCGGGCGGCCGTACCCTGTGGCGCCTGCGGGTTCCCGCCAGCGACCATGCCAGCGCGGCGGAACTTGCCGGGCGCATCTCGGGTCTGGGCTTTGGCTCGCCACAGATCGTCAAGGACTGATTCCGCTCGGGCCGGTGCTGCCGGCCCTTGCCACCTCGGCCTTACAATGGCCACCTCGCCCCATCCTTCATTTTCCGGCCGTCCCCTGGAGCCTGCTGTCCCATGAATTTCCGTTCCGCCGCCACTGCCCTGGCCGCCACCCTGGTGGTGGGCCTGGCCTCCGCCCAGACGCCGCTGCCGACCCCGGCCACCCCGGCGCCTGCCGCCGCTGCTGCCCCCGCCACCGTGGCCACGCCGCCGGCGCCTGCACCCAGCGTTTCCAAGGCCTGGGTGCTGATGGACTACGCCACCGGCCAGGTGCTGGCAGGCGAGAACATCAACGAACAGCTGGCCCCGGCCAGCATCACCAAGGTGATGACGTCGTACGTGATCGCCGCCGAGGTCAAGAACGGCAAGGTCCGTCCCGATGACCAGGTGATGATGAGCGAACGCGCCTGGCGCGAAGGTGGTGCCGGCACCGATGGCAGCTACAGCGGCTTCCCGGTCAACCAGACCGCGCGCCTGGAAGACATGGAAAAGGGCATGGCGATCCAGTCCGGCAATGACGCCGCGATCGCCCTGGCCGAGCACGTGGCCGGCAGCGAAGAAGCCTTTGCTTCGCTGATGAACAGCTACGCCGCCAAGATCGGCATGAAGAACTCGCACTTCGTGAACGCCCACGGCCTGACCGCCCCGGGCCATCACAGCAGTGCCTACGACCTGGCCCTGCTGGGCCGCGCGATGGTGCGCGACTACCCGGAAACCTACGCGTACAACAAGATCAAGGAATTCCAGGTCGGCACCATCAAGCAGCCCAACCGCAATCTGCTGTTGTGGCGCGATGGCAGCGTGGACGGCATCAAGACCGGCCACACCTCCGAGGCCGGCTACTGCCTGATGAGCTCGGCCCAGCGCGGTGACCAGCGCCTGGTCGCGGTGGTGCTGGGCGGCGCGTCGGAAAAGCAGCGCGCCGATGACAGCCTGGCCCTGTTGAACTGGGGCTTCCGCTTCTTCGAGACCCACCGCCTGTACGAGCCGGGCAAGGCCGTGGCCGAGCACAAGGTATGGAAGGGCACCACCGACAAGGTGCAGCTGGGCGTGGCGCAGCCGATGCTGGTCAGCGTGCCGCGCGGTCGCTACAACGACCTGAAGCCGAGCATCGACGTGCCCAAGACCCTGGAAGCGCCGTTCACCGCTGGCCAGCAGATCGGCACCGTCAAGGTCACCCTGGATGGCAAGCTGGTGGCCGAAGCGCCGCTGGTGGCTGTGGCCGCCGTCGAGCAGGCCGGCTTCTTCAAGCGCCTGTGGGACAGCTTCTGGATGTGGTGGGAATCGGAATGATCCGCAGCCTGCTGCGGTGAATGAAAAAGGCCGGCGAATGCCGGCCTTTTTCGTGGGATTCCGCCGGGCATGGCCCGGCGGACGCAGTCCCGGATTACAGCGAGCGATTCAATCCGGTGTGCCGACCAACGGTCGGCACCTACCCGCTTCACCATCAGCCCCTCGCTTACAGCGAGCGGCTGATGGTGAAGCTGCCGAACACCGGGGCTTCGCGCTGGCCATTGAACTCGCGGGTGCTGTGGTAACGGGCTACCGCGAATTTCCAGCGGCCGCGCATCACTGCCACGCCGTAACCGCCGTAGGCGACCACGTGGCGCTTGTCCACGCTGTGGCTGTTGCGGAACGTGTTGCCGTCCAGGGTGATATCGCGGATCACCCACGCCGCATCGGTGGTGGCGAACATGTGCCACGACCAGCCACTGGGCTTGCCACCCCGGGTCGGCGCGGTGTTCTCGCCGGCCGGGCGCAGCGGGGTGCTGCCGAAATCGTCGGGCAGCTTCCAGCCGAAACGCACTTCGCCGCCGACGTTGGCCTTGGTTTCCAGGTTGCCGATCGAGCCGCCGTAATGGCTGATCGCATCCCAGCCCCAGCCGTCGGCATTGATGCTGGCATCGCCCGGCCAGCGGCGCATGCGCTCGTGGGTCAGCATGAACACCGGTTCGTTGTGCAGCTGGTTGTCCCAGCCCTGGAATTTCTCATCACCCAGCACGTCGTGCACCGCGTTCTGCACCTGCCGGCCCTGCGCCCACGGGCCCACCACGCCCAGGGTCAGCTGGGTGGTCTGCAGGTGGTCGCCGCTGCGTGCGTTGTAGCCGAAGCTGGCCACCAGCACGCCCGCATACGGGCGGTCGTCTTCGATCAGGTCCTTCCGGGTGAAATCGGTGGGGGTGAAGATCCCCTGGGCCAGACTGAAGATCATGTTCTGCTGTTCGAACCTGCCCGGGTGCAGTGCCTCCAGGTGGCTGTTCACCCAGCGGGCCAGGCGCGGCAGGCACGGGTCGTCGGTGTAATCGACCAGGTTGGGCGAGACCAGGGTCAGCTGGGCGCCGTTGGTATAGCCCTGGTCCTGGTGGCGGCCGCCGAACAGGTCGTTGTCGACGCGGAAATTGACCTGCGGCGGGTGCTCGCGCATCGCGTCCGGGCCGCATTGCTCGGCTGCGTAGGCGGAAAGGGGGAGGGCGGTGGCCAGCAGGCCGGACAATCCAAAGGATGCGAGGTAGCGCATGGATGGGATGATCATCGGGAAGGGGGCTTTTGTCTGTCGTTTTATGCAACGACACGGTACTCCCGGCGCTGTGATGGAACGAGCGCGCTGGGATCACTTGTCTGTTCCGAAAACAACATTGTCTGATCGATACAATCGATTACCGCAGGTGAAGCCGCAGCGATGGGGCACCCTGGGAGCTGGGTCCCAGCCTGAATGGATGTTCAGCTGCAACGCAGCGGCCCGCCCGCAGTGCCGCCGGCTTACATGAATACTCTTGGGTTTGTTGCCCTGCGGCCCGATAATGGGCGCATGGAAATCAAGTCCGACAACCCCGAACACGGCTTCCAGTTCCCCGGTCAGTTCGAGCTCAGCGCGATGGGCCCGGCCAACCGCGGCCTGGAGCATGAACTCCCCCGCCTGCTGCTGGCTGCTGGCGTCGACGTGGTGAACGAGCGCATCAGCTGGAAGCATTCGTCCAACGGCAAGTACGTCTCGGTGCGCCTGGTCTTCCGGGCCGAGAACCGTGAACAGTACGACGTGGCCCACCAGGCCCTGCGCGACCACCCGGAAGTGAAGTGGACGGTGTAGCCGTCAGCTGCGCTGCCGAAGCGGCTGCCCCCGAGGCGCGCCCGCCGCGCCCGGCGGTGGTCCGTGACCTGGGGCGCCAGGCCTACGAGCCGGTCTGGCACGCCATGCAGCGTTTCACCGACCAGCGCGACGATGACACGCTGGACGAGCTGTGGGTGGTCGAGCACGAGCCGGTGTTCACCCTGGGCCAGGCCGGCAAGGTCGAACACGTGCTGGCGCCGGGTGAGATCCCGGTGGTCCACGTCGATCGCGGTGGCCAGGTGACCTACCACGGCCCCGGCCAGATCGTGATCTATCCGCTGCTGCGGCTGCCGCGGCTGGGCATCGGCGTGCGCGACTACGTATGCCGCATCGAGCAGGCCATCATCGACACCCTGGCGGAATGGAACATCGGTGCCGAACGGCTCGATGGCGCCCCGGGCGTCTACGTCGGCGGCGCCAAGATCGCCGCGCTCGGCATCCGCGTGCGGCGCGGCTGCACCTTCCACGGCCTGGCCTTCAACGTGGCCATGGACCTCGACCCTTTCCACCGCATCAACCCCTGTGGTTACGAGGGGTTGCAGGTGACCACGGTGCTAGACTTGGGTGGTCCGTCCGGGATGGACGCCGTCAAGCCGGTGCTGCTGGACCACCTGGCCCGCCAGTTCGGCCTGCTGCTGCAGCCCGTGCCTGAACTGCCTGATCTCTCTGCGGCCGCCTGACCGCCCCCGGAAACGCCATGACTGAAACCACTGCCCGCACCATTCCCCTGCAGATCGTGCAGGCCGAGCTTCCGTCCACCGCGCCGTTGCAGGCCGGGGTCAAGCAGATGGGTGGGGACAAGATCAACCGTTCGCCGGTGCAGTTCGCCGACGTGCCGGTGCTGCGCAAGCCCTCCTGGATCCGCGTGCGCATTCCTTCGGGCAATGCCGTGCAGAACCTGAAAGCCAAGCTGCGCGAGAACCGCCTGGTGACCGTGTGCGAGGAAGCCAGCTGCCCGAACATCCACGAATGCTTCGGCCACGGCACCGCCACTTTCATGATCCTGGGCGAGGTCTGCACCCGCCGCTGCTCGTTCTGCGACGTGGCACACGGCCGGCCGAAGCCGCCCGATGCCAACGAGCCGGCCAGCCTGGGCCAGACCGTGGCCGACATGGGCCTGAAGTACGTGGTGGTGACCAGCGTCGACCGCGATGACCTGCGCGACGGCGGTGCCCAGCACTTCGTCGACTGCATCACCGCCATCCGCGAGAAATCGCCGGGCACCCGCATCGAAGTGCTGACCCCCGATTTCCGCGGCAAGGGCCGCATGGAGCGCGCGCTGGAGATCCTCGCGCAGAACCCGCCGGACGTGTTCAACCACAACATCGAAACCGTGCCGGACCTGTACCGCAACGTGCGCCCGGGTGCCGATTACCAGTGGTCGTTGAACCTGCTGAAGAACTTCAAGGCGCAGCACCCTGACGTACCGACCAAGTCGGGCATCATGCTGGGCCTGGGCGAAGACTTCGAACAGATCAAGGCCACCATGCGCGACCTGCGTGCGCACAATGTGGACATGATCACCATCGGCCAGTACCTGCAGCCGACCGCGCACCACCACCCGGTGCTGAAGTACTGGACCCCGGACGACTACAAGGCGCTGGAAGTCTACGGTTACGAGCTGGGCTTCAGCCACGTGGCCTCCGGCCCGATGGTGCGCTCGTCGTACCACGCCGACGTACAGGCCAAGGGTGCCGGCGTCCAGTAAGCGGTTGCGCGATGCGCGCTACCGCTTCCCACGGTGTGCTGCGCACACCGTGGGCCCCGGCTTACCACCACCCACACCCCCGCCGCTTCGCGGCCGCCCCCTGACTCAGGGGGCTTGCAACCCGACGGCCTCCGTAACCTGATAGACGTCACCGCAAGGTGGGCCGCTCTTCAGCCATTCACAATTTGCTACACCGGCCCCGCTAGGCTGGTTTTCCACTGGAAGTGGACGGGTGACAAACCCGGCAACTTTCGGCACTGTCGTGGTGTCTGAACACCCTGCAGTCTCCCCCTTGGCAAGGCGCCTTCGAGCACGTCAATGAAATTCAAAGCCCCCGCATTCCTGATGGCCCTGGCGCTGGTCGCGCCGTTGGCGCTGGCGGCCAAGGCCGACTCGCCGGCGTTGCCGGCGGCGGCTACCGCCGATCAGGTGACCACCTCCAAGCTGGTATACGGCCTGTTGTCCGACAGCCGCTACGCCTATCGCCCGCGTGCGCTCGATGAAGCCACCTCCAAGGATGTGTTCAAGCGCTACCTGGAGACCCTGGACGGCGGCAAGCAGTACTTCACCCAGGCCGACATCACCCGCTTCGCACCGTTCCAGGCCGGCATTGCCAATGCCATCCGCGGCGGCGAGCTGGAGCCGGCCTTCCAGGTGTTCGCGGTCTACAAGCAGCGCGTCGGCGAGCGCGTGGCCTATGCGCGCAAGCTGCTGAAGCAGGAACCGGATTTCACCACCGACGAGCGCTTCGAGTACGACCGCAAGGACGTGCCGTGGGCAGCGTCCAACGCCGAACTCGACGAGCTGTGGCGCAAGTCGGTGAAGAATGACTGGCTGCGCCTGAAGCTGGCCGGCAAGAAGTCCGATGACATCCGCAAGACGCTGGACAAGCGTTACGCCACCCTGGAAAAGTCGGTCAACGAGCTGAAGGGCGAAGACACCTTCCAGTTCTTCATGAACGCCTACACCAGCGCGGTTGATCCGCACACCGATTACTTCACCCCGCGTACCGCCGAGAACTTCAACCAGGCGATGTCGCTGTCGCTGGAAGGCATCGGCGCGCAGCTGCAGCGCCAGGACGACGTGGTGGTGATCCGCGAGATCATCGCCGGTGGTCCGGCGGCCGTGGACGGCACGCTGAAGCCGGGTGACCGCATCGTCGGCGTCGGCCAGGGCAAGTCCGGGCTGGTGGAAGATGTGATCGGCTGGCGCATCGATGATGTCGTTGCCAAGATCCGTGGCGCCAAGGACACCCAGGTGAAGCTGGAGTTCATTCCGGCCGAAGCGGGCGTCGACGGCAAGCACCACACCCTGGTGCTGACCCGGCAGAAGGTGCGCCTGGCCGAACAGGCCGCCAAGGGCGAGACCATGACCATTCCGGCCGTCAATGGCGAGCCGGCACGGAAGGTTGGCGTGATCAAGCTGCCGACCTTCTACCAGGACTTCGAAGGCCGTCGTCGCAACGCCACCGATTACGCGTCGGCCACCCGCGATGTGGCCAAGCTGCTGGCCGGTTTCAAGACCGACAAGCTGGACGGCGTGGTGCTGGACCTGCGCAACAACGGTGGCGGTTCGCTGGATGAGGCCATCGAGCTGACCGGTCTGTTCATCGAGCAGGGTCCGGTGGTGCAGGTGCGCGAATCCGGTGGCCGGGTCACCGTCAACAGCGACCGCAACCAGGGCGTGGCATGGGACGGTCCGCTGGCCGTGCTGATCAACCGTGGTTCGGCCTCGGCGTCGGAGATCTTTGCTGGTGCCATCCAGGACTACGGCCGCGGCCTGGTCATCGGTGAAACCAGCTTCGGCAAGGGCACGGTGCAGAACATCGTCGACCTGGACCGTTGGCCGAGTGGCGAAGCCCAGCGCTTTGGCCAGGTGAAGCTGACCATCGCCCAGTTCTTCCGCATCAGCGGCAGCAGCACCCAGCACAAGGGTGTGGTGCCGGACCTGGCGTTCCCGGCCAGCGTCGATGCCACCGAGTTCGGCGAGAGCACCTACGACAATGCCCTGCCGTGGACCCGTATCGCCGCGGTGCCGCACACCCAGTACGGCAACTTCGCGCCGTTGCTGCCGAAGCTGGAAACGCGCCATGACGCGCGCATCGCCACCGACAAGGAATTCCAGTGGTGGAACGAGGACGTGGAGCAGTTCCGTACTGAAGCGGCGAAGAAGTACGTCTCGCTGAATGAAGCGACCCGACGTGCCGAGCGCGAGCGCCAGGACACCCAGCGCAAGCAGCGCCAGATCGTGCGCAAGGAACTGGGCCTGGCCCTGGACCCGTTGGCCGATGACAGCAGCGATGACGGCCTGACCGGCAACGAGCGCGACATCGTCAAGGATGCCGCCCGCGAGAAGGCCGCCGAGAAGCGTCCGGATCCGTTGCTGCGTGAATCGGCCTCGATCCTGGCCGACGCGGTGAACCTGCTGGAGGCCGACCGTCCGCTGTCGGCGCAGGTGCTGCCGCAGTCCACCGCCGCAGGCCGCTGGGCCGACTGATTGACTGAAAAAGGGGGACGGAGGGATCAGGTCGTTAGTGGCACAAACGACTTGATCCTTCCGTCCCCTTTTTGCATGAACCGGGTACAACGGTGGCGGACGGGACCGGTGTTTTCGACCCGGCGCACACGGGCACGGGGCTACCCTCGGGGATAACGTCTTCGCAGGAGTACCCATGCGGGCCTCCCTTCTTTCTGCTTCCCTGCTGGCTGCCACCAGTGCCTTGGCATTGACCGCCTGTGGCGGTCGTGCCGCCGACAGCAGTCTGCTGCGGGAGTCCTTCGACTCCGGCGACACCTTTTCGCGCACCGTCGATGGCCGTCCCGCCGAAGCCTGCGAAGCAGCCCGGCGCACGCTGCTCAGCCAGGGCTATGCGATCGCACGCTCGGACGATGCGCAGGTGGAAGGCAACAAGAACTTCCAGCCGCGCGAGGACGACCATGAGCAGCTGGTGCTGCGTATCTCGTGCGCGCCGCGTGGCAGCCAGGCGTTGGTGTTCGTCAGCGCCGTGCAGGACCGCTATGCACTGAAGAAGAGCCCGACCTCGGCCAGTGTTGGCGTGGGCGCGCTGGGCTCGGTGTCGCTGCCGTTCGGCAGCAATGACGACTCACTGGTGAAAGTGGCCAGCAGCACGATCACCGATGCCGAGTTCTATCGGCGCTTCTTCCAGCGCCTGCAGCAGTACCTGCCAGCGGCAGCGAAGCCAGAGCCGCAACCGCAACCGCAACCGGCCGCGTCGCCGCAGCCTCCTGCCGGGCCTGAGCCCCAACCAGCGCCGGCAGCAACGGACCAGGGCTGAGCGTGCGCGGCAGGGTGATGGCGTGGGCCCTGCTGCTGGGCTGGCCCCTGAGCACGCTGGCCGCTACAGCCGAGTGCAGCCAAGGCCTGCTGCAGCGGCTGGGATGGCGCTTTGAAACCGCAACGATCACCACGCCACAGGTACAGGGTGGGCCGGTGTGTACGCGTGCCTCGCTGGCCGAGGCGCAGGCGGCCGGTGATCTGCGCGTGCGTTGGCCG
The DNA here is from genome assembly GCF_056395105.1 of Stenotrophomonas sp. 10L48. Classification (NCBI taxonomy): domain Bacteria; kingdom Pseudomonadati; phylum Pseudomonadota; class Gammaproteobacteria; order Lysobacterales; family Lysobacteraceae; genus Stenotrophomonas; species Stenotrophomonas sp. 10L48. The sequence goes on from NZ_JBFTIX010000018.1 coordinate 99,388, forward strand.
GGAACGCTGGCCGAGGCCGACAGGAAGGCCCTGTTGCAGCAGTTGCTGGATGACCCGGCCACGGTCTGCGCCTACGCCTTTGAACTGGGCGGCGCCGTGCAACGCGCTACGCAGGCACTGCAGGACAATGAATCCTTCCGCTTCACCGGTGTGCAGCTGGGCTGGATAGGCTTTGGCGCACGCGGCGCCCCGGCACAGGGTTGGCAGCGGGTGCGCAGCTTCGGCCGCGGCTATGTACCTGCCGCCAGCAACAGCCGCGCACTGGATGCGTTCTATACGGGCCACGTTCGTGCCGAGTGCGGTGTCGGCCGCCAAGTCGCGCAGCTGGCTACGCAGCGCGAGCTGTACGGCGATGCGGCCTTCGATGCGGAATTCGCGCCCGCCGAACTGTCCATCGGCACGTTCCTTGGCCTGCACGACACCGACAGCATCCTGCTGGGCGCGCAGGCCGGCCAGTTCATGGCCGACGGCAAGGCCGTGCGCACGTCGGCGATGGGGCGGCAGGCCTTTGTCGGGCTGCCGGGCTTCATCGAACACGTCTTCGACAAAAGCACCTTGGACGATCTGAGCAACCAGGCGGAGAACTTCGTCGTGGTGGAGGTGGGCGCAGGCGCTGCGCAGGCACTGGCGGAGCACGGTGGCCTGGCCTGGTATGACCAGCGCAACCGTGCCCTGTGGCAGCTGGCGCAGGGCATTCCGCGTGTCGGCCAACGCTATTTCGAGCGGCTGTTGTACGAACGCGATCCAGCGCTGCGTGCGCAGCTGGCCCCGCGCTATCGTGACGTCGTGCAGCAGATGGACCAGTTGCTGGACGATCCGTTCTACCAGCAGTTCGTGATCTACGCGCACCCACGCGGTATACGTCCTGTCGGCTACCACATCATTCGCCTGCTCGACCGGAATCCGCGCACGCCGTTTTCCATCGACCTAGCGTTGCACAATCTGCATACCACGCTCTACCGGCGTTGGCGCGAGGCGCAGTTGCGCCATTGCGCAGCCACCGGCAGGCCAGGCAGCCTGACCCTAGACCCCAACTGAAGGTGAAACAATGGATATTGCAATGATCGGCCTCGGCCGGATGGGCGCCAACATGGCCCAGCGCCTGCACCGCGGTGGCCACCGCGTTGTCGGCTACGACCCGGGCGAGGGCGCCCGCCAGCGCGCCGCCGAGGCCGGCCTGGAGGTGGTTGATTCGCTGGCCGCAGCAGTGGCCGCGCTGCCGGTGCCGCGCGTGGTGTGGCTGATGGTGCCCGCCGGCGATACCGTGGACCAGACGCTGGGCCAGTTGACCCCGCACCTGGCCGAAGGTGACATCGTCATCGACGGTGGCAACTCCAACTACCAGGACTCGATCCGTCGCGCCAAGGCGCTGGCCGAAGATGACCTGGGCTACGTGGACTGTGGCACCAGCGGCGGCGTGTGGGGCCTGCAGGAAGGCTACAGCCTGATGGTGGGTGGCGATGCAGCGGTGGTCGAACAGATCGCACCGCTGCTGCGCACGCTGGCACCGGCCGAGGACCGCGGCTGGGCGCGCGTCGGCCCTTCCGGCGCAGGCCACTTCACCAAGATGGTCCACAACGGCATCGAGTACGGAATGATGCAGGCCTACGCCGAAGGCTTCGCGTTGATGGAGCGCAAGCAGGAGATGGAACTGGACCTGGCCCAGGTGGCCGAGGTCTGGCGCCACGGCAGCGTGGTGCGTTCGTGGCTGCTGGACCTCAGCACCGAAGCGCTCAAGCGCAATCCCTCGCTGGATGGCATCGCACCGTATGTGGAAGATTCCGGTGAAGGCCGCTGGACCGTCGCCGAAGCGATCGCGCTGGACGTACCGGCCCCGGTGATCACCCTGTCGCTGCTCGAACGCCTGCGTTCGCGCGAATCCAATTCGTTCACCGACCGCCTGCTGTCAGCGATGCGCAACGAATTCGGCGGCCACGCCATCAAGAAGTCGTAAGCACCGGTTTTATGTAGATCCACGCATGGCGTGGATCTACTGTGTCGACCAAGGTCGACACCCACCAAGAGCAGGCCATGCCGTGTCGACCAAGGTCGACACCCACCAAGAGCAGGCCATGCCGTGTCGACCAAGGTCGACACCCCCCAAGAGCAGGCCATGCCGTGTCGACCAAGGTCGACCCCCACCAAGAGCAGGCCATGCCGTGTCGACCAAGGTCGACACCCCCAAGAGCAGCGGACAACTGTCGAAGGCGGGGTGGGTCCGGTTGCGGGGGTGTCCGCGGCATGGATGCCGCGGCCAAGCCCCCAGGGATGGGTTTACGKTGACGTTGACGTTGACGTTGATTCGGCAGGTGCAGGGCGCAGCCCTGCCGATCACCCCACCTGCACCCGCCGCCCTTCGCGCGCGCTATCCATCCCCGCCTGCAGCAGCCGCATCACCTGCAGCGCCTGCTGCGCGCTGACCGTCGGCTCGCCCTCACCCTGCATCGCCGCCGCGAAGTCGGCATACAGGCGCCGGTAGTCGCCCGGCAGGTTGTCCACGGTGCTGCGCAGGACGTTGTCCTCCGCATCGCAGTGCAGCAGCTCGCCGTGGCGCGGATCGATACCCCATCCCGGCGCACCTGGCGCGATGCCGCGACGCAGCTGCCCCTCCTGCACGTCCAGGCCATGCTTGATCCAACTGGCCCGCGTGCCATGCACGGAAAAACGGGGGGCAGGCGCAGCGACCAGTGAACCGGCATGCACGATCGCACGATGGCGTGGGTAGTGAAGCACCGCATGGAAATAGTCGATACCAGCGCCGCCTTCGCGCTGCACCGCAAGGTCCGCATCGATCGCCTGCGGACAGCCGAACAGCACCAGCATCTGGTCCAGCAGGTGTGGCCCCAGGTCGTACCACAGGCCGCTGCCCGGTCCGTCCTGCTCGCGCCAGCGTTCGCGCACCTGCGGACGGTAGCGGTCGAAATGTGCGTGGCATTCGGCGATGTCACCGAGCGTGCCGTCGGCAAGCAGCGCCCGCAGGGTCAGGAAGTCCGCATCGAACCGCCGGTTCTGGAACACGGTAGCGATGCGTCCAGCATCGCGCGCTGCGGCCAGCACCTGTTCGGCTTCGCGCACGCTCACGGCGAACGGTTTGTCCACCAGCACATGCTTGCCGGCGGCCAGCGCGGCGATGGCCAATGGCGCGTGCTGTTCGTTCGGCGTGGCGATGACCACCGCATCTACTGCCGGGTCATCGAAGACCTCCTGTGCGGTAGCGCGTACGTGGACGTCGCTGAAGGTGCGCAGCAGCGTATCGCGCTGCGAACTGACCACGCTGTGCAGGGCCAGCCCCGGCGTGTGCTGGATCAGCGGGGCGTGGAAGACGCGGCCGGCAAGGCCGTAGCCGATCAGGGCCAGTTGCAGCTCAGGGCGCATGGGAAGACTCCGCGCAGATCGTGAAGTGCAGGACAGGAACCTCAGGGTAAACGAGATGACTACGCGCCCGGAAGCTGAACCATTCCCGCTGCGGGTGCGCCCATTCACGTGAGCGTGACCGCAGCGCCACGCCTGCACTACAAGCACTTGGCGACACTGGGCGTACCAACCAGTAGGAGAACCAAACGATGAGCACCACGACCCGTACGCTGTTGGCTTCCGCCCTCACCCTGGGCCTGGCGCTGTCCTCCTCGGCCGCATTCGCCCAGGACGCCGCAGCGAAGAGCCCGCCGAAAACCGATCATTCGGCGATGACCCATGCAGACCGCCATGATTCCAACGAGCCGGTCACCGACAGCTGGATCACCACCAAGGTCAAGGCCGATCTGCTCGCCAGCAGCAATGTGCCGGGTACCGAAGTAAAGGTGGAGACGGTCAATGGCGTGGTCAGCCTGAGTGGCACCGTTGCCACCAAGGCGGAGCATGACAAGGCCATCGCCACGGCCAAGGGCATCAAGGGCGTGACCCGCGTTGATGCCGCCGCACTGAAGGTCAGTGCCGCCAAGCGTTGATCGACGCCGCAGGTTATCGGCAGGGGCGCTCCCACGGGGGCGCCCCTGTTTTGTGCTGTGGCGCCTGCTCGATACGTGCTGGTGGGCGCCTCGCCGAATGACCCATTGCCCCAGAGATGTGACCGGCTGCGCTATATTGCCGGTTCCGCCGTGGCCGGTCCTGCCCGGATCGCACTCCCCGGCTGAGCTGACGAGGAACTATGGCGCTGGTTTTCAGTGATGACATCTGGGATCGCTGGCGACTGCCTGCTTTGGCACTGGCAGCGGCAGCCATCATCGTGGTCCCGTGGTTGACCCTGCGCAAACTGCAGCAGGACAACGAACTGGCCATGGGCTGGGTGACCCATACCCAGCAGGTGACCGTGGCCCTGCAGCAGCTGCAGACCGACGTGCGCGACATCGAATCTGCTGCGTTGACGCTGTCCAAGGGCGTGGACGCGCCGGGCCTGCGCGAGCGCATGGGCAAGGCCAACGACATCCCCGAGCGTCTGGCCGAACTGGGCCGGATGACCCGCGACAATCCCGACCAGCTGATCCGCATCGGCCGCATCCAGTCGATGCTGGAAGGCCGGCTGGGGGTTGCGCGTGAACTGGCGAAGTCCGAGCCGAACAGCGACCAGCGCGAGCTGGTGCAGGACCTGAGCACGCGCTACCCGATCCGCGGCCTGGTGGAAGAGCTGCAGGCCAGTGAGGAAGCGCTGCTGGCCCAGCGCACCGCGCAGGCGGAGCGACAGAAGCGGCAGACCAACTTCGTGTCGTGGAGCTCGCTGCTGGTGCAGCTGGCACTGCTCGGCCTGGTGCTGTGGCTGCTGCAACGGCAGATCGGCCGCCGCCTGCAGGCAGAGCGGCAGTCGCAGCGCGCGGCGGCACGCGCGGCGTCGGTGCTGCAGACCGTGCGCGAACCGATCGTGCTGCTGGATCGCGAGCTGCGCGTGCAGCTGCACAATCCCGCGTTCTCCGAATTGTACGGGCTGCAGGATGAGCGCGCCGACGGCCTGCTGCTGGAAGACGTAGGCGAGGGCGCGTGGCGTGACCCGGTGGTGCGCCAGCGTCTGGCCGATGTGTTGCTGCGCGGCCGCGAACTGTGGGATTTCGAACACGAACAACGCACCGTCGACGGCATGTCCCGTTACATGCTGCTCAACGCCCGGCGCATGCCGCTGCCTGACACCGACGATGAAGTGGTGCTGCTGACCGTCAGCGATGTGACCGTGCAGCGTGCGGTGCAGACACGTGTTGAAGAACTGAACCGGCAGCTGGAGGGCAAGGTTGCCCAGGTCTCGGAGGTCAACCGCGAACTGGAAGCGTTCAGCTACTCGGTGTCGCACGACCTGCGCGCGCCGCTGCGCCATGTCGCCGGTTTCTCGGACAAGCTGTCGCGCCATCTGGGCGAGGCTGCCGACGAGAAGAGCCAGCACTACCTGGGGGTGATCTCCGGTTCAGCGCGGCGCATGGCCACGTTGATCGACGACCTGCTGGTCTATTCGCGCCTGGGCCGTGTGGCGATGCGCCAGCAGACCGTGGACATGCAGTCGCTGGTGGCCGATACGCGCGCGATGCTCGACGCGAACGTGCAGAGCGAAGCCGAGAGCAGTGGCCACGCCCATCAGGTGGAGTGGAGCATCGCGCCGCTGCCGATCGTGGTGGGCGACGAAAACATGCTGCGCCAGGTCTGGCTGAACCTGCTGGGCAACGCGGTGAAGTATTCAGCCAACCGCGAGCCGGCCAAGGTCCGCGTGGACTACCAGCAGCAGCCCGATGGCGGTCATCAGTTCACGGTCAGCGACAATGGTGCAGGCTTTGACATGGCCTACGCCGGCAAGCTGTTCGGTGTATTCCAGCGCCTGCACAAGGCCAGCGACTATCCCGGCACCGGTATCGGCCTGGCCAGCGTTCGCAGGGTGCTGACCCGCCATGGCGGCCGCATCTGGGCCGAAGCCGCACCGGATGCCGGCGCCACCTTCCACTTCTATCTTCCCCCCGTGCTCGACACGGACAAACAGGGCCCCATCGCATGACGACGCTGCGCACCATCCTCCTGGCCGAAGACAGCCCGGCCGACGCCGAAATGGCGATCGATGCGCTGCAGGAAGCGCGCCTGGCCAATCCCATCGTGCACGTCGAAGACGGCGTGGAAGTGATGGATTACCTGCTGCGCCGTGGCGCCTTCGCCAGCCGCGAAGATGGCCTGCCGGCGGTGCTGCTGCTGGATATCAAGATGCCGCGCATGGATGGCCTGGAAGTGCTGCGGCAGATCCGCGAACACGATGAGCTGAAGCGGTTGCCGGTGGTGATCCTGTCCTCCTCGCGCGAGGAAAGCGACCTGGCCCGCAGCTGGGACATGGGCGTGAACGCGTACGTGGTCAAGCCGGTGGACGTGGACCAGTTCTTCGGCGCAGTGCAGACCCTGGGCAAGTTCTGGGCACTGATCAACCAGGCTCCGGAGATCGAGTAGGCCCATGCCCCTGACCGGTCCCGCGCTCGGCGCATTGCGCATCCTGCTGGTGGAAGATTCCCCGGAGGATGCCGAGCTGATGTCCGAACAGATGCTCGATGCAGGCCTTGAGGCCACCTTCGAGCGTGTCGAGAGCGCGGACGACCTGCGCCATGCGCTGGCGCGCTTCCAGCCGGACATCGTGCTGTCCGACCTGAGCATGCCCGGTTTCTCCGGCGACGACGCGCTGCGCATCGTGCGCGATGCGTTGCCGGAGGTACCTTTCATCTTCGTCTCCGGCACCATGGGCGAGGAGAATGCGGTGGCGGCCCTGCAGAAGGGAGCCAACGACTACATCATCAAGCACCAGCCGGCGCGCCTGCCGTCGGCCGTGGCGCGCGCGGTGCGTGAGGCACGCAGCGCCATCGAGCGCTCGCGGGTGGAAACCGAGCTGATGCGCGCGCAACGGCTGGAAAGCCTGTCGTTGCTGGCCGCCGGGCTCAGCCACGATCTGCGCAACATCCTGCAGCCGCTGCTGATCATGCCGGACCTGCTGAAGGCGCGTACCGAAGATCCGCAGCTGCACCACCTGGCCGACGTGATCGCCGAATGCGGTCGCCGTGGCCATGAGATGGCCGAATCGATGCTGTCGTTCGTGCGCGGCTCGCGCAAGGCCAGCGAACGCATCCACATCGATGACCTGTTCCAGGCCGTGGCGCTGCTGTTGCGCAGCAACGTGCCCGATGGCGTCCGTCTGGACTTGGTGGTCGAGGATGAGGGGCTGGTGGTCGATGCCAACTACACCGAGTTGCAGCAGGTGTTGTTGAACCTGGCGCTCAACGCGATCCAGGCGATGCCCCAGGGTGGCAACCTGAGCCTGACCGCCAGCCATGGTGGCCAGCGCGATGGCGAGGACTGGCTGCGCATCGCGGTGGTCGATGAAGGCACCGGCATGGATGCGGACACGTTGTCGCACCTGTTCAACCCGTTCTTCACAACCAAGGCCGATGGCACCGGGCTGGGCCTGATTTCCTGCAAGCGCATCGTTGAAGGTGCCGGTGGCAGTATCCACGTCGACAGCCAGCTGGGGCGGGGCACCTGCTTCGAGCTGCGCTTGCCGATGCATGCCAGCGCCGAGGGCGGCGAACCGATCGAACAGCTGGTGGCACTGGGCAGTGGCCAGTCGATCCTGGTGGTCGATGGTGAAGCCACCCGCCTGTCGCTGTTGGGCAATGCACTGTCCAGCCAGGGTTATCAGCTGCAGTTGGCCTCCGATGGCCCGGCTGCGCTGCGCTGGATGCAGCAGGAGGCGATGCCGGCGCTGGTGATTGCCGATGCCGGCTCCAAGCTGTTGTCGGCCAGCCAGCTGCTGGGCGAAATGGCCACGCTCGGCTACCGCGGCCCGGCGCTGGTGCTGGAAGACGCTGCCGGGGAGATGCCCGAAGATGTGTTCCCCGCTGGCATCGAGGTGCACCTGCTGCGCAAGCCGCTGCAGATGCAGCAGGTCTTCCGCGCGGTGGCCGACGCGCTGGGCTGAAATCAGGGGTAGTGCCGGCCGCGGCGCCTGTTCCAGCCGTCGCGACCAGTTCTGGTGGATGTCGGCATACAGCGGCGAATCGGCGCCCAGCCGCAGCTGCTGGCTGATCCGCAGTTCGCCGGCGCGCAGCAGCGCCAAGTCGACCGGCAGGCCCACCGACAGGTTGGAACGGATGGTCGAATCCAGCGAGACGATCGCCGTGCGTGCGGCATCTTCCAGGCGCGTGGACGGGGTCAGGATGCGGTCCAGGATCGGCTTGCCGTACTTGGACTCACCGATCTGCAGATAGGGCGTCTCCGGCGAGGCGGCAATGGCGTTGCCCAGCGGATAGACCATGTACAGGCCGGGCTGTTCACCGGCAATCTGTCCACCGAAGATCAGCGTCGCCTGGGTGTTCACCCCGTCGTGGCCATGCTCGGTGTGCTGGCTCTGTACCTGACTGTCCACCAGCAGGGAGCCGACGTAGGCCGCAGCCTCGAACAGATGGGCCATGTCGCGCAGGTTCGGCGTGCGCCGCTCCTCGGCATCGCGCTTCAGCCGCGACACCAGCAACTGGGTCGTGGCCAGGTTGCCAGCGGCCATCACCACATAGGCGGCCTGGCCGGGATATTCGAACACGTGCAGTTTGCGGTGCACGCGGACATCGTCCAGCGCGGCATTGGTGCGGGTGTCGGCGGCGAAGACCAGGCCCTCGTCCACCTCGATTCCAACGCAATAGGTCATGTCGGTGCCCTATCATATGCGTCCCGGATTGTAGGCAGGCCGTTGTGACGATGGCATGCCCGCGCTCCACCTGATTGCCGTCACCGGAACCGCATGACCACCGTGCTCCTGAGCCTGGGCAGCAACGTCCATCCCCGCCGCTACCTCCACGCTGCGGTGGCGGCCCTGCGCGAGCGCTTTGGCGCGCTGCAGGTGTCTGCCGCCTACCGCACCGCTGCCGTCGGTTTCGACGGTCCGGCCTTCCTCAACAACGGCGTTGCCCTCGAGACCGACCTGCCGCTGCAGGAACTGGATGACTGGCTGCATGCGCTGGAAGATGCGCATGGTCGTGACCGCAGCGGCCCGCGCTTCTCCGACCGGACCCTGGACGTCGATGTGGTGTTCTATGGCGACCTGGTGGTGGAGGGCCCCGGCCATCTGCGCATTCCGCGCCCGGAACTGAAGCATGCCTTCGTGCTGAAGCCGCTGGCTGACATCGCCCCGGGCTTCGTCGATCCGGTCAGCGGCCTGGACCTGGCCACGCTGTGGCGGGCGCACAAGCAGTTTGGCGAAGCGTTCGAGGTCGTGGACCTCGAATGACGGGTTGTTGTTGCCGCTGCGCTCGCCAGGCATGGCCCGGCGCTACCGGTAGTGCCGGCCGCTGGCCGGCAACATTTCAGCTGACCGTACGCCCACCATCCACGCGCAACGTGTGGCCGGTGACGAAGCTGGCCTCGGCCGCCAGCCAGTAAACCGCTTCGGCGATTTCCTCGACCGTGCCGATCCGCGCCAGCGGCGTGCGCGCCAGCAGCGCCTCGCGGGCGAAATCGTCCTTGCCCTGTTCCGGCCACAGGATCGCACCGGGTGCCACCGCGTTCACCCGCACCTTCGGCGCCAGTTCCAGCGCCAGCGAGCGGGTGGCCATTTCCAGCGCGGCCTTCGCCATCGTGTAAGCGATGTGGTCGCGCATCGGGTCGGTGCCGTGCAGGTCGGTCAGGTTGACGATGCAGCCGTGCTGGCGGCGCAGGTAAGGCGCGGCGGCCTGGGCCAGCAGCAGCGGCGCCCGCGCATTGACCGCGTACAGCTCGTCCATCGCCTCGGCGGTGACCTGGCCGAGCGGGGTGGGGAAGAAGTTGGAGGCGTTGTTGACCAGCGCATCCAGGCGGCCGAAGTGGGTGACCGCCTGCTCGACCAGATCGGCCAGGGCATCGGCGTCGCGCAGGTCGGCCTGCAACGCCAGCACGCTGCCGGGGCGCTCGTTGTCCAGGTTGAAGGCGGCCTGCTGCAGTTCGGCGCTGGAGGTATGGGCGTGCAGCACCACCGACCAGCCACAGGCGTGGAACTGGCGGGCGATGGCGGCGCCGATCCGGCGTGCGCTGCCGGTGATCAGGGCCACGGGGGCGGTGTCACTCATCGAGGGTCCTCCAAGGCTCGGCTATCCTGTGCACCATTGTCACCGCATTCGAAGACGCCATGCAGCCTACCTTCCCCCTGCCCGAAGCCGATGCCCTGGCCCACAGCGATCAACTGGCCGCCGCCCTGCGTGCCGAGATCCTCGCACAGGGTGGGGCGATGCCGTTCTCCCGCTTCATGGAGCTGTGCCTGTACACGCCGGGCTGGGGCTACTACAGCGCCGGTGCCAGCAAATTCGGCGGCAGCGGCGATTTCACCACCGCACCGGAACTCGGCAGCCTGTTCGCCGGCAGCGTGGCCAATGCACTGGCGCCGGTGTTCGGCCAGCTCGATGCGCACGCACGGATGCTGGAACTGGGCGGCGGCACCGGCGCCTTCGCCGAGGCGGTGCTGCTGCGCCTGGCCGAGCTGGAGGCGCTGCCGGCCCGTTACGCGATCCTCGAACCCAGTGCGGACCTGCGCCAGCGCCAGCAGGAGCGCCTGCAGCAGAACCTGCCGCCCGAACTGGCCGGCCGGGTGGAATGGCTTGATCGTCCGTTCGAGGACGACTGGGACGGCGTGGTGTTCGCCAACGAGGTGATCGATGCGCTGCCGACACCGCGCTTCCTCATCAAGGACGGCGAGGTATACGAGGAAACCGTCGAACTGGACGGGCAGGGCAACTTCATCCGTGGCGCACAGCCGGCCGACCTGCTGCTCAACGGCGCGGTGCGCCATCTCGAGCGCTACCTGGAAAAGCCCTTTGCCGACGGCTACCGTTCTGAAGTGCTGCCGCAGCTGCCGTACTGGCTGCAGGCGGTGGCCGGTGGCCTGCGGCGTGGCGCGATGCTGTTCGTGGACTACGGCTACAACCGGGGCGAGTTCTACCAGGAAGAACGCGATGACGGCACCGTGCGCGCGTTCTACCGTCACCACGTGCACAACGAGATCCATCGTTGGCCGGGCCTGCAGGACATCACCGCATCGGTCGATTTCACTGCCATGGCCGAGGCCGGCCTGCATGGCGGATTTGAATTGGCCGGGTACTGCAGCCAGGCCAGTTTCCTGCTCGGCAACGGCCTGGACCAGGTACTGACCCTGGCCGAGGAGCGCACCGATGAGGTGGGCCGCATCCAGTTGCGCGACCAGGTGAAGAAGCTGACCCTGCCAACGGAGATGGGCGAGCGTTTCCAGGCCATTGGCCTGCAGCGCGACGTCGATTTCGAACCGGCTTTCGAACTGGGCGACCTGAGCTGGCGCCTGTGAGTGCAGCGTTGCCGGTGATCAAGCCGCTGCGGCGGCCGCGACTGTGGACCGCGTTGTGGGTGTTGGCGGTGCTGACGGTGATCGTGGTCTGCCTGATTCCGCCGCCGCCGATCCCGTTGCCGGAAAACAGCGACAAGGGCGAGCATTTCCTGGCTTATTTCATCCTGGCTGGCAGCGCGGTGCAGTTGTTCCGACGAGGCCGCCCGCTGCTGTGGGTAGGTGCTGGCCTGGTGCTGATGGGCGTCGGCATCGAGTTCGCGCAGGGCGCGTTGACCAGCAACCGCATGGCCGATCCGATGGATGCGGTGGCCAACACCGTTGGCGTGTTGGCGGGGATGGCTACCGCATTGACCCCGCTGCGCGACATGCTGCTGCGCTGGCGGGGGTAAGGCAGCCAGGCATGGCCTGGCTCCGCGGTAGATCCACGCCATGCGTGGATGAATCTCGCCGGCGCCAACCAAGGTTGGCGACTACCAAAGGCAGCCAGGCATGGCCTGGCTCTACAGTAGATCCACGCCATGCGTGGATGGATCTCGGCGGCGCCAACCAAGGTTGGCATCTACCAAAGGCAGCCAGGCATGGCCTGGCTCTACTGTAGATCCACGCCATGCGTGGATGAATCTCGGCGGCGCCAACCAAGGTTGGCGTCTACCAAGGCAGCCAGGCATGGCCTGGCTCTACAGTAGATCCACGCCATGCGTGGATGAATCTCGCCGGCGCCAACCAAGGTTGGCGTCTACCAAGGCAGCCAGGCATGGCCTGGCGCTACAGTAGATCCACGCCATGCGTGGATGGATCTCGCCGGCGCCAACCAAGGTTGGCGTCTACCAAAGGCAGCCAGACATGGCCTGGCGCTACAGTAGATCCACGCCATGCGTGGATGAATCTCACCGGCGCCAACCAAGGTTGGCGTCTACCGAAGGCAGCCAGGCATGGCCTGGCTCTACGTTAGATCCACGCCATGCGTGGATGAATCTCGCCGGCGCCAACCAAGGTTGGCGTCTACCAAAGGCAGCCAGGCATGGCCTGGCTCTACAGTAGATCCACGCCATCGTGTCCGCCGTCATTTCCCCAGCGTCACCTCATCCAGCACCCACATCGCCGGGCGCGTGTCGCCGGTGAAGTTGATGCACAGATCGCCCGTGCCCGAGGTGCCCTTCGGCAAAGCCGCGCGCAGGGTCACGAAGCCGTCGGCATCGGTCTGCGCCGGCAGCGGCACCTGCGCCAGGACCTTGCCGGTGCAGTCACCGCGACGGATCAGCATTTCGCCGTGCGCGCTCCGGGCCTTTTCGAAGCGACGCTTCGGCTCGTCGTGGGCCAGCTGGAAGTAGTACGGAATGCGGCCTGCGCGCACTTCCACGCTGCCGATGCCATCCAGCTGTGCCTGCGGCCAACGCCAGCACGGCTGGAAGATGTCGACGGTGAACACCGCACGCGCACCTTCGCGCGGACCATCATCTTCCAGGCGCAGTACCAAGCCCTTCTCGCCGACGCAGCTGCGCAGTGCTTCGCTGTGCCGCGACAGCAGCGACTGCGCGGTGTACGACGCCACCGTCGGCTTCGCAGCCAGCGGCTGGCCCTGGTAGAAGGCGGCAGCCTGCACCGTCGCCGGCAGCGTGGACGTCAGTGGCTGCTGGTACAGCGGCGACTGTGCCGTCACCGGCTTGCCGTCGCTGCTGTAGCGCACTTCATAGCCCAGAGGATTGGCCAGCGACACGGTCACCGTGTTCGCCGCGCGGTCATCGGTGTAGGCCACGCCTACTTCGAACGGCGTCTGCGCGTAGGCCAGGCCCCAGGCCCGATAGCGCTGCAGCTGCGAGGGCAGGCGGGCCAGGAAGTCGCGGAAATCGCGATGCTCCGGCGTGCTCCAGCCGGTCTCGGCCACGGCGGCCAGGCGCGGGAACAGGTTGTGCTGCAGACGCGCGTAGGTGCGCGTGTGCTCGGTGAACATGTTCGCCTGCAGGCCGAGGATGTGCCCGCGCTTGTCGGCGGCCAGTTCGGCCGGCACCGGTTCGTAGTTGTAGAGCTTGGCCAGGTTCACCTGCGTCGGCCGGCCCGGCGGTTCGTTCGGCGAGGCCGTCTGCAGGTAATCCAGGTACAGGTGGCTGACCGGCGACATCACCACATCGTGGCCGGCGCTGGCCGCAGCAAGGCCGCCTTCGGTGCCGCGCCATGACATCACCGTGGCCTGCGGCGGCAGGCCGCCCTCAAGGATTTCGTCCCAGCCGATCAGGCGACGGTCGTGTTGTTCCAGGAAGGTTTCCAGGCGCTTGATGATGTGGCTCTGCATGGCCATCTCATCCTTGATGCCGAGCGCGCGCATGCGCTGCTGCACCTGTTTTGATGCTTCCCACTGGTCCTTCACCGCCTCGTCGCCACCCACATGCACATACCTGGCCGGGAACAGCTGGATCACTTCTTCCAGCACGTTCTCCAGGAAGGTAACGGTGCCGTCCTCGACGTTGAACAGGTTCGGGAACACGCCCCATTCGCTCAACGGTTTCAACGGCGTGTCGATCGTACCCAGTTCCGGATAGGCGGCGATGGCAGCGGTGGCGTGGCCGGGTACATCGATTTCCGGAATGACCTGGATATGCAGCTTGGCGGCGTAGGCGATCACTTCGCGGATCTGGTCCTGCGTGTAGAAGCCGCAGTACGGATGTTCCTTGCCACTGACCGGATCGATGCCGCCATCACCGGCCGGAAGGCGGCAGCTGCCGACTTCGGTGAGCTTCGGGTAGCGCTTGATCTCCATGCGCCAGCCCTGGTCGTCGGTCAGGTGCCAATGAAAGGTGTTGAGCTTGTGCGCTGCCATCGCATCGAGCACGCGCTTGATCTCGTCCAGGCTCTGGAAGTGCCGCGCCGAGTCGAGCATGAAGCCACGCCAGCTGAAGCGCGGCGCATCCTGGATCTGCACGGCCGGCAGCACGCCGTTGCTGCCGCCGGTGGCGAGCTGGGCCAGGGTGGTGGCGCCGTAGAACAGGCCGGTCTCGTTGCCGGCCTGCACCAGCACGCCCCGCGCGGTGCTTTCCAGCGTGTAGCCCTCGCCGCTGTCGCGGAAGGTCGGCACGATCTGGAAGCGGATGCTGTTGCCCTTGGCGGCGGCCTTGCCGTTGGCCACGGCCAGTCGCGGCCCACCACTGCGCGCCAGCAGGTCGGCGAACTGTGCGGCCACGCGCTGTGCGGCTTCGCCATCGGCATGCAGCACGGTAGCGGCGCCCACGGTGATGCCCGCGCCGTTGCCGCGCTGCACGTTGGCCGGTGCGGGAATCAACATCAGGCTGCCGGCGCGCAGCTGCGGGCCAGGGCCGGTATCGAGTGCCGGGGCATCGGCGGCCAGTGCCCGCAGCACAGGCAGGGCGGCCAGCAGGCTGCCCAGCAACAGAAGGCTGCGCATCCTGGCGCGGGTGGGCTTCGTCATCTGAAGGACTCCTTGGATCGGGTGCGATGTTCGCTATACATGAAAAACGCCGGGCCCGGAATGACCCAGGCCCGGCGTGCGTGCACGACTCGGCGATGAGGCTGCCGCTGGATCAGTACTTGAAGCGGAAGTTCAGGTAGTACTGGCGACCGTTGCTGTAGAACGAGGTCGGAATGGCCGCGGTCTGGTAGTACTTGTAGGTCGGGTTGTTGAGGTTCAGGCCATCCAGGCTGATGCTCAGCCAGTCGGTGGCCTTGAAGCTCAGCGACGCCGACAGCGTGCCGAAGTCATCCTGGTAGTACGGGTTGGTGCCCGACAGGCTGATCAGGAACGAGGAACGGTGGGTATAGCTGACCCGTGCACCGAAGCGCTCGTTCTCGAAGTACGCGCCCACGTTGTAGGTGTTCTTCGAGGTGCCCAGCAGGTTGTGCGAACCATCGGACCAGGTGTGCGCGGTCGTGCCGTTGGCGTAGGTGTAGTTGGCGTTGACGCCGAAGTATTCGCCGATCGGCTGCTCGTAGGCCACTTCCACGCCGGTGACCTTGCCGTCGGCATTGATCGGGGTGGAGATCTGGTAGGTCTCAAGCTGGTTGGTCAGTTCGCTGTACAGCTGGCGCGAGACGACGTCGAAGGCGATGTAGTCCTTCAGGTCCATGTGGTAGGCGCCGATCGACAACAGGCCGCGCGGCATGAAGTACCACTCCAGGTTGGCATCCAGGTTGGTGGACAGGGTCGGCTTGAGGTTCGGGTTGCCGCCGCCGCCGGTCCGGTTCAGGTCGGAACCGTACGAGGACGCGCCCAGTGCCGAGTAGTCCGGCAGGGTCTGGGTCTGCGACGCGGCCACGCGCAGCACGAGGTTGTCGTCGAGGTCGAACTTGATGTTGGCGCTGGGCAGCACGCGGTTGCGCTTGTTCTGGAAGGCCATGCGTTCCCACATGCCGAACAGGCTGCTGACATCCGCATCGGCAGCATTGCTGACGGCGTTGTAGGTATCGATGTCCTGCTTGATGTTGACGTAGCGCAGGCCCAGGTTGCCGCTCCACCAGTCACCGCGGAAATTGGCCTGCACGTAGCCGGCGAAGTTCTTTTCCTTCACCCGCCACTCGGCACCGTAGTTGTGGCGACCGGTCGGACCGTCGTTGCCCGCCAGCCAGGTGGAGTTGTTGGTCACCGCCTCCTTCAGCGCACCGGGGGTGAAGTACCAGATGTTGCGCGGGAAGGTGCCGCCGATATCGCCGGCAAAACCGTTCGGGTAGTTGGAGGTGGCGCCGTTCTTCAGTGCACTCCAGATGTCACCCGGGGTCGCGCCTTCCGGCGACAGCGCTTCGCGCTTGTGATCGGCGAAGCGCACACCGAAATCGAGCGAGCTCAGCACGCCGCCGTCGTTGAAGTACTGGTTGAAGTCGAGCGTGGCCCACTTCTCCTTGTCCTCGGCGGTGACCTGCTGGTTGCCCCAGGTTCCGAAGCTGGTCACGCCGTTGGGCGAGAGGTCGCCGCCGACGTTCCAGTCGATCGGCGAGCCGCTGCCGTGCGTGGCCCAGCTGGCGCCACCGCCGCTGCCCACGGTGACCTCGGCGATGTACTGGCGCGGGGTCTCACCGGTGCCCTTGGTGCTGCCGGCCTGGAACTTGGCGGTCAGGCTGTCGCTGATCTGCCAGTCGGCGTCGAAGGTGACGTAGCTCGACTTGGCCTTCGACTCGCGGTAGATCATGTCGTACACCGCGTAATTGGTGCCCGGCACGCCTGCGTAGGTGGCGTTGGTCAGCACGCCATCCTTGACCACATAGCCCGGGTTCGGCGCCTGCACCTTGGCGAAGCTGTTGCCGAACATCATGAAGTTGCGGTTGTAGTTGTTCGCCTTCAGCTCGGAGCTGAAACCATTCAGGCCCAGGGTGAGGGTGTCGGTCGGCTTGAACTGCAGCGAGACCAGGCCGCCTTTGCGCTCACGGGTCTGTTCGAACAGGGTCGAACCCAGCAGGCCGGGAACGTTGACGCCGATTAGGTCCGGATTGGTCAGGGCCACCGGATCCTTGGGACCGATCTGGAAGAAGCCACCCGGAATTTCCTGCGCTTCACGGCGCAGTTCGCGCTTCTGGCTGAAGCCCTGCACCATCACGCCGAAGGTGTTTTCTTCGTTCTTGTAGTTGAACAATGCCGAGTACTGCGGGTCGTTCGACTTGGCCTGGTCCGAGCGCACCATGCCGATCGAGCCTTCAGCGGTGAACTGCTTGGAGAACTCCAGCGGCTTGCGGGTGATGATGTTGACGGTACCGGTGGTGCCACCGTCCTGCAGCTTGGCCTGCGAGGACTTGTTCACTTCCACCGAGCTGACCAGTTCCGACGGCAGCAGCGAGTAGCTGACGCTGCGGCCGACGTTGTTGCCCTGGCTGAGCACGAACCAGTCGGCCGAACCGACGGTGTGGCCGTTGATCAGGGTCTGGGTGAGGCTGGGGCTGGTGCCGCGCAGGCTGACACGGTCGGCTTCGTCGAAGCCGCCCTCATCGGCGCTGGACGAGCTGATGTTGACGCCCGGCAGGCGCTGCAGGGTGTCGGCGACGTTGTGCGCCGGCAGCTTGCCCACGTCTTCGGCGGTGACCACTTCCACGCGCGCATTGGCTTCGCGCTTGGTGTCCAGCGACTTCTCCATCGAACCGCGGATACCGGTAACGGTGACGGTGTCCAGATCGGTGGCGGTCGGGGCGGCCTGCTGCGCGTGCGCACTGAAGGCGATGCAGCTGACGATGGCGGCCGAAAGCAAGGTCTTGCGGGTATTCATGATGTCTCTCCTCATCACTCGATTGGATGCCGGCGGCGATATGGGATTGCGGTTGCGATGACGTGCGCGGGGCGGCGGCGATGTCCCGGCATTGGCGTGCCACGTACTGCGTGCTGCGATTGCGTTGAAGCCGATTGCAGGTTCAGGCGTCGGCGTGGAGCAGGTACCAGCTGGCAGCGCCGATCACGCCCAGCTGTCCGTGCTCGACCACCTTCACCGGGATGCGTGCCAGCGCCTCGCCCATCGGCCCCTTCTGCAGGTAGCGTTCGACGAAGGTGCTGGTACGCAGGTACTCGCGGATCTGCGGCAGGATCCCGCCGGCCAGGTAGACCCCGCCGTGGGCGCCATAGAACAGGGCCATGTCGCCGATGGTGCTGCCGAGCAGGCCGCAGAACACATCCAGCGCCTGACGCGCCAGCGGATCGGTGCCGGTCATCGCCGCAGCGGTGACCGCATCGGGGCTGGCCAGCGCCGGTGCCTGCCCCTGCAGCGCGCAGATCGCGCGGTACAGGTTCATCAGGCCGGGACCGGAAAGGGCATGTTCGATCGACACGTGCGCGCGGTCGCGCTGCATATGGCGGACGATCGCCATTTCCAGTTCGGTGCTGGCGGCCAGGGTCGGCTGCCCGGCTTCGGTGGCGAGCACCACCGGGCCGTTGGCGGTGGGAATCCACAGCGCCGCGCCCAGGCCCGTGCCGGGGCCGACCACCAGGGTCGGGCCGCGCGGCGCCGTTTCCGGGCCGCACAGGTGCAGCACGCCGCTGGCATCGACCTGCGCGGCCGCGTAGGCCACCGCTTCGAAGTCGTTGACGATGTGCACCCGCTGCAGGCCGACGTCGGCCTCGATCTGCCGCGCCGACAACGGCCACGGCACGTTGGCGGTGATCACCGTGCCGTCTTCGCGGGCGTAGCCGGCGGTGGCGACCACGCAATGCGACGGGCGTGGGCCTTCGGCCAGGAAGTCGGCGAGGATCGCGCTGAGCCCGGCGTGGTCGGCGTTGCGGTACTTGCGGTAATCGAGCACCTGCACCGGATGGGCATCGTCGCCGCTGGCCTGGACCCGGGCGACACGCACATGGGTGCCGCCAACGTCGGCAGCCAGGAACGAGGGCGCGACGCGGGACAGGACATGGGCCGGGGCGGGATGGCTGGCGGTCACGCGGGCTCCTGCTGCAGGTGGGGCCGGCCCCGGGAAGGGCAACGATGGAGCCGGCGATTGGGCGGAGTCTGTAACCGCGTTGACAACGATGTCAACGAGTTCGTGACACTTTCGTTGCTGCGCCGCAACGAATGCAGATCGCCGTAAACGTTTACATGGCGTGAGTACTGCATCCCGGGCGGAACCGTTGCAGCAAGGGGCTTCAAGGGCCAAGCGCATTCAGCGGATGGCCGTGCAACGCGCTTGCGCAGTGCAACATGGGGTGTGGTGACCCGCGCATGGAAGTTGACAAACGGTCGCTGTCCATCGAAAGAATGTGACAACGTTGTTCCCAGCCACTCTCCGACGCCGTGTTCTGCGGCCGTCGCCGCAGGAGCCTTCCTGATGTCAGCCGTCCCCGCTGCAAGCGCACGCCCGAACGTGGCCTCGTCCATCGCCATCGTCGGCGTGCTGTTCTTCCTGATCGGCTTCTTCACCTGGCTCAACGGCCCGTTGATCACCTTCGTCAAACTCGCCTTCGAGCTGAGCGAGGTCGGCGCCTTCCTGGTGCTGATGGTGTTCTACCTGTCTTACTTCTTCCTGGCCCTGCCGGCGTCGTGGATCCTGCGCCGCACCGGCATGAAAAAAGGCCTGAGCCTGAGCCTGCTGGTGATGGCCGGTGGTGCGGCGCTGTTCGGTGAATTCGCCACCCAGCGCTGGTATCCCGGTGCACTGGGCGGCCTGTTCGTGATCGGTAGCGGCCTTGCGCTGCTGCAGACCGCGATCAACCCGTACATCTCCATCCTCGGCCCGATCGAAACCGCCGCACGGCGCATCGCGATGATGGGCATCTGCAACAAGATCGCTGGCATCCTTGCGCCGATATTGATCGGCACCCTGGTGCTGCATGGCATCGGTGATCTCGACGCCCAGGTGCAGGCCGCCGATGCGGCCACCAAGGCCACGCTGCTCAACCAGTTCGCGGCCAAGATCCACGCGCCGTATCTGGCCATGGCCGGTTTGCTGGTGCTGCTGGCGGTGGCGGTATTGTTCTCGCCGCTGCCCGAAATCAAGGCCTCCGAGGCCAATGCCACACCGGCCGGCGTGCCAGGCAAGGCCGAGCGCAGCAGCATCTTCCAGTTCCCGCATCTTTGGCTGGGCGTGCTCTGCCTGTTCGTCTACGTCGGCGTGGAAGTGATGGCCGGAGATGCCATCGGTACCTACGGTCATGGCTTCGACCTGCCGCTGGACCAGACCAAGATGTTCACCGCGTTCACCCTGTTTGCGATGCTCATCGGCTACGTGGTCGGCCTGGTGTTGATCCCGCGAGTGGTCTCGCAGTCGCGCTACCTGACCGTCTCGGCGGTACTGGGCGTGCTGTTCTGCCTGGGCGCTTTCTTCACCCACGGCTATGTGTCGGTCGCCTTCGTGGCACTGCTGGGCTTTGCCAACGCGATGATGTGGCCGGCGATCTTCCCGCTGGCGATCCGTGGCCTGGGCCGCTTCACCGAAACCGGTTCGGCGCTGCTGGTCATGGGCATCGCCGGCGGTGCGATCATTCCGCAGCTGTTTGCCGTGCTCAAGCAGCACATCGACTTCCAGCTGGTGTTCCTGCTGCTGATGGTGCCCTGCTACCTGTACATCCTGTTCTACTCGGTGGTCGGCCATCGCGTCGGCCTGCCGCAGGACAAGGTCTGATCGGCGATGATGGACGGCAGCCAACCCCAGGAAAAGCCGATGCGCAGAGCGACCATCAAGGACGTTGCCGAAAAGGCCAAGGTCTCGCTGAAGACGGTGTCGCGGGTGATCAACAACGAGCCCTCGGTGATGCAGGCCACTCGTGCACGGGTGCTGCGTGCCATTGCCGAGCTCGACTACGAACCCGATCCGTCGGCGCGCAACCTGCGCAGCGGCACCACCTTCGTGATCGGGCTGGTGTACGACAACCCCAACCCGTACCACATCATCGGCGTGCAGAACGGTGTGCTCGCGGCCTGCCGCGAAACCGGCTTCGGCCTGCAGATCCATCCGTGCGATTCCAGTTCGCCGCTGCTGGCCGATGAACTGGCCGACTGGGTGCAGCGCTCGCGCCTGGCCGGGCTGGTGCTGACCGCACCGATGTCCGAACGTCGCGACCTGGTCCAGGCGCTCACCGCGCGCGGCATCAAGCTGGTGCGGATCATCGCCGCTACCGAAGATCCGGCCGATGGCGCCTGCGTGTTCGTCGACGACCGCGAAGCCGCCTATGAAATCACCGAGCACCTGATCCAGCTGGGCCACCAGCGCATCGGCTTCCTCTGGGGTGGCACCTCGCACCGTTCTTCGGGCGAACGCTACGCCGGTTACGAGGCCGCGCTGAAGGACTACGGCATGACCGTGGACAAGCATTTGGTGGTGCAGGGCGACTACACCTTCGACGATGGTTTCCGCGGTGCGCGGCGCCTGCTGGCACTGCGCGAACCGCCCACCGCCATCTTCGGTTCCAACGATGAAATCGCCGCCGGCGTGCTGGCCGCAGCGAAGTCGGCCGGCATGAACGTGCCCTACGACCTGTCCATTGCCGGCTTCGAGGACAGTCCGTTCTCGCGCCAGTCGTGGCCGCCGCTGACCACCGCCAAGCAGGCCACCGAAGACATCGCCCGCCATGCCGCGCGCCTGCTGATCGCACAGCTGCGCAGCGATGCCTACGACGATGCGCCGGCGCCGCTGCACAACCAGGGCTTCGTGCCGCAACTGGTGGTGCGCGGCTCGACCGCACCGATGCGTCCTGCCGCCGCGCGCCCCCTTCCTTCCGATCCTTCCTGAGCCTGCCATGTCGCTGTCCGATCCCACCGCCACCCTGATGTTCGCCGAGGCCGCCGAAGCGGCCGAGGTCGTTGCCCGCCAGTTCGCCCGCAACCACGCCGTGATGGAGACGCTGGCAGCCAGCCTGCGCGCTGCGCCGCCGCCGTTCGTGGTGACCTGCGCACGTGGCAGCTCCGACCATGCCGCCACCTACGGCAAGTACCTGCTGGAAACCCAGCTGGGCCTGGTCGTTGCCTCGGCCTCGCCATCGGTGGGTTCGGTCTACGCCGCACCGCTGCAGCTGCGCGGTGCGTTGTTCATTGTCATCTCGCAGTCCGGCAAGAGCCCGGACCTGCTGCGCAATGCCGAAGCGGCCAAGGCCGCTGGCGCGCGCGTGGTGGCGCTGGTCAACGTCGAGGATTCTCCGCTGGCACAACTGGCCGACACGGTCATTCCGCTGCATGCCGGCGTGGAGAAGAGCGTGGCGGCGACCAAGAGCTACCTCGCTTCGTTGTCCGCGCTGCTGCAGCTGGCCGCGTACTGGAAGCAGGACAGCGCGCTGCGCAACGCTCTGGACCTGCTGCCCGATGCCATGCGCGAGGCCTGGCAATGCGACTGGAGCGCGGTGACCGATGGCCTGGTGGAGGCCAACAACCTGTTCGTGCTCGGCCGTGGCCTCGGCCTGGGCGCGGCGCAGGAAGCGGCGCTGAAGTTCAAGGAAACCTGCAGCCTGCATGCCGAGGCCTACAGCTCGGCCGAGGTCAAGCATGGTCCGATGGCGCTGGTCGATCGCGGCTTCCCGGTGCTGGCCTTTGCACAGCCCGATGAGACCGGCGCCGGTACCCGTGCCGTGGCTGAAGAGTTCACCGCACGTGGCGCCAAGGTGTGGCTGGCCGGTGCCGGCGGCAACCTGCCGGTCGCTGCCGCGCCGCATCCGCTGTGCGCGCCGCTGCTGACGGTGCAGAGCTTCTATCGCGCGATCAATGCACTGGCGCTGCGCCGCGGCTTCAACCCGGATCTGCCGCCGCATCTGAACAAGGTGACGGAGACGGTGTGATGGCAACCGTCCTGCGCAATGCCCGCATTCTTGCCGGCGATGAGTTCCGCGATGATCTTGCGGTGGTGATCGAAGACGGCCACATCAGCGCGCTGCTGCCCGACGCGGCGCCACAGCTGGGTACGGCCGACGAGCAGGTGGATCTGGGCGGTGGCTGGCTGCTGCCCGGCTTCATCGATGTACAGGTCAATGGCGGTGGCGGCGCGCTGTTCAACAACACGCCCGACGTCGAGTCGCTGCGTACGATTGCCCGTGCGCATCGCCGCTTCGGCACCACGGCAATGCTGCCGACCCTGATCAGTGACGACGTGGTCGTGATGCGCGAGGCGATCGGCGCGATGCGCCAGGCGATCGCACAGGGCGTGCCCGGCGTGATCGGCATCCACCTGGAAGGCCCTTACATCGCACCGGCGCGCAAGGGCACGCACGATGCCAGCAAGTTCCGCGTGCCGGACGAGCAGGAAATCGAACTGGCGTCGTCGCTGGACAACGGCGTGACCCTGCTGACCCTGGCGCCCGAGCGCGTGCCGCTGGAGACCATCCGTGCGCTGGTCGAGCGCGGTGTGATCGTCGCCGCTGGCCACACAGCCGGCACCTATGAAGAGATCCGTGCCGGCCTCGATGCCGGCGTGCGTGGCTTCACCCATCTGTACAACGCGATGTCACCGCTGCAGGGCCGCGAACCCGGCGCAGTCGGCGCGGCACTGGAAGATCGCGACAGCTGGATCGGCATCATCGTCGATGGCGTGCACGTGCATCCGGCCAGCCTGCGGGTGGCGCTGGCGGCCAAGCCGCGTGGCCGCCTGCTGCTGGTGACCGATGCGATGCCGCCGGTCGGTGCCGACGATCCGAGCTACGTGCTGTATGGCGAAACCATTACTGCCATCGACGGCGTGGTGCGCAACGCGGCCGGCTCGCTGGCCGGTTCGGCGCTGGACATGGCCACTGCCGTGCGCAACACCGTGCAGTTGCTGCGCCAGCCGCTGGCCGAAGCCGCGCGCATGGCATCGACCTATCCGGCGCAGTTCCTCAACGTCGATGATCGCCTGGGCTACATCGCCGAGGGCTACCAGGCCGACCTGGTGCTGCTGGACGACGCGCTGCAGGTGCGTGGTACGTGGATCGCCGGCCAGTACGAGGCGGCCTGACGATGAGCAGCGCGCCGCCACGCCGGTTGGGCTCGATCGACGCCCTGCGCGGCATGACCGTGGCGGCGATGCTGCTGGTCAACAACCCAGGCGACTGGAGCGCGGTGTTCGCACCGCTGCGCCATTCCGACTGGCACGGCTGTACGCCGACCGATCTGGTGTTCCCGTTCTTCCTGTTCCTTGTTGGCGTGTCGATGGCCTTCAGCGTGGCACCGCGCGCGCTGGATGCGGCCGCACGGCCTGCGCTTGCACGTGGCGTGCTGGAACGCGCGCTGCGCATCGCCGTTGCCGGTGTGCTGCTGCACCTGCTGGTGTGGTGGGCATTGCACACGCACCATTTCCGCATCTGGGGCGTGCTGCAGCGCATTGCGCTGTGCGCGGCCGTGGTGGGCGTGCTGGCGGTGTATGCGCGCCCGCGCGTGCAGGCGGCCGCGCTGGTGGCGCTGCTGGTGGGTTACGCCGCGCTGCTGCTGGGCGTGGGTGACCTGGCGCCGTGGACCAACCCGGCCAGTCGCCTGGATACCACCTTGTTCGCGCCATGGATCTACCAATGGCAGGCCGATACCGGTCTGGGCCATGACCCGGAAGGATTGCTGAGCAGTCTGGGCGCATTGGCCAGCACCGTGCTGGGCCTGCTGGCAGGTGGCCTGCTGCGCAGTGGCCGCGCCGGTGCATTGGCCGCGCTGGGTGCGGTCACCGCCGTGCTTGGCCTGCTGCTGGCAACCGTACTGCCGCTCAACAAGCAGCTGTGGACGCCCAGCTACGTGCTGTGGACCGGTGGCCTGGCCGCGCTGGCATTGTGGCTGGGCCACCTGCTGATCGACCGCAAGGGATGGCCGGCACTGGGCCGGCGCTTCGGCGTCAATGCCATCACCGCCTATCTGGGTGCCTCGGTGATGTCGGTGATCCTGTTGGCCACCGGCGCCTGGAGTTGGGTCTGGCAACAGTTGGCCGCAGCAATGCCACAGGCGCTGGAGCTGGCCTCGATGCTGCAGGCGCTGGCGTTCGTCGCGCTGTGGTGGGGCGTGGCGTGGTGGTTGGACCGACGTCGCATTTATCTGAAGATCTGAGCGCGGACGAAGATCGTGGAAAACGGCCCATCCACGCATGGCGTGGATCTACTGGGCATGGCCCATCCGTGTGTGGTGTGGCGCCACGGTTCATCCACGCGTGGCGCGGATCCATGGCCCATCCACACGTGGCATGTCTGCTGTAGATCCACGCCATGCGTGGATGTTCCATCCGGGCGATGGGAAATGAATCGGTTCATCGACATGCGGGCTGCGTGACTGCTTCCCGGTTTCACAACGAAAGCGTGACCGACTGCCGATAAGTTCACCTATCGAAACCATTCATGGCAGGGCAGACTGCATCAGCAGTGTCGTACAGAGCATCCGCAGTTCCTGATCCCCCGACCCAGGAGTGCTGTATGTCCCATGTCGTCCCGCGCGGGTTCCGCCAGCACCGCTTGACCGTTTCCCTGCTGCAGATCCTGGCGATGCCCTCGCTGCTCGCCCTGTCCGCCCCTGCCGCCTGGGCAGGGTGCGATGCAACGGCTCCCGTGGCCGGGCAGACCGTCACCTGCAGCAGCACCGCCCCCAATCCCGAGACAGCAGCCATCAGCGCCAGTGGCGCGACGGGCATCACCGTGAATGTTGGCAATGGCGCGCAGCTGCAGCAGGCCGGCGCGGGCAGCGCCGTCTCCCTGCTCGGCGCTGGCGGGCACGTGCTCACCAATCTCGGTGCCATCAGCTCGGCGAGCGGTACCGCGGTACAGCTTGGCGGCGGTAGCCGCGTCGACAACACCGGCAGCATCAGTTCCGGCAGCGGTATCGCACTGCAGTTCAGCGGTGCCGGCGACAGCGAACTGGTCAACCGCGGCACCATCAGTGGCAGCAGCGGCGTGCAGTTCGGTGCCGGCAACGATCGTCTGCAGATGCTGGCCGGCAGCATCAGCGGCGGCGTGCAGCAGGGCGATGGCAACGACGTGCTGCTGCTCAGCGGCGGCACCATCGACAGCCTCGACCAGGGCAATGGCGATGACCAGCTGACCGTCAACGCCGGCACCATCACCGGGCTGGTGACGCAGGGCAGTGGCCGCGATGATTTCGTCATGACCGGCGGCACCATCGGCGCCCTGCAGCAGGGCGACAACATCGACACCTTCCGCATGAGCGGTGGCCGCATCGTCGGCGCGTTCGAAGATGGCGACCAGGCGTGGATGACCGGCGGCCGCATCGGCCGCGTCAACATGAAACTGGACAAGAACCTGTGGGACATGTCCGGCGGCACCGTCGACGGCAACGTGGTCACCGGCTTCGACACCGACACCATCATCATCTCCAACGACGCCTACATCGGCGGCAACATCAGCGTCAGTGGCGGCGCCGACAGCGTCACCATCACCGGTGGCACGGTGCGTGGCCAGGTGCTGCTGAGCACCGGCAACGACACCTTCAACTGGAATGGCGGCGGCATTGTCTACGGCGCCATCGACATGGGCCCCGACGATGACGTCGCGACCCTGGGCAATCTCAACCAGGCCAACCTGGGCGCTGTACCGCTGTTCGATGGTGRCACCGGCAGCGATCGCCTCAGCTTCAACAACGTCAAGACCGCTGGCGTCGGACGCTTCCAGAACTGGGAAGCGATCAGCCTGGCCAGCAGCACCGAGCTCACCTTCGATGGCGACCTGGTGCTGGGCGACAGTGCCACCGGCACCGGCAGCTTGAACGTGGACGAGACCAGCACGCTGTTCGGCGGTGGCGGCAACCATGCGATCCGTCCCTTCGCGGCAGCTGCGCTGGTGAACATGGTCAACGCCGGACGCATTGATCTGACCAACAACAGCGGCGCCGGCGATGCCTTCACCATCCGTGGCAACTACCGCGGCGACGGCGGTGGCGTGTACCTGCAGACCGTGCTGGGTGCAGACGACTCAGCCAGCGACCGCCTGGTCTTTGATGGCGGCAGCGCCACCGGCAGCACCGGCCTGGGCATCATCAACACCGGTGGCGGAGGAGCGGCCACGCTGGTCGACGGTATCCTGGTGGTGCAGGCGCTGAACGGCGCAACCACCGCGCCAGGCGCGTTCTCGTTGTTCGCACCGGTCTCGGCCGGTGCCTACGAGTATTTCCTGTTCAAGGGTGGCGTCAGCGCCGGCACCGGCGAGAACTGGTACCTGCGTTCGACATTGGCGGCCGGGCCGACGCCCGCGCCGAACGGCGGCGGCGAAGTACTGCCGCCGCCACCGCCGACGCCACCGGTGGCGCCACCGCCGCCGATTCCCCCGGCACCCCCACCGCCGCCAGAGGGTGCCATCGATCCGGACCTGACCGCAGGCGAGACGGCACCGCCGCCACCGCCGCCGGAACCTGCGCCCGTAGCGCCGCCCAGTGATCCACCCGTACCGGACGTGCCGGTGGCCGGTGGCAGCCTGCCCGGTACCGGTTCGCCGCCGCCCAGTGCGGGGGCAAGGCCCGCCGCGCCGAACGAGAACGGCCTGGTGCCGCTGTACCGCCTGGAGACCGCGGCCTACGCCGTGGTGCCACCGCTGCTGCGCGAGACCTCGCTGGCCAGCCTGGGGACCTTCCATGAGCGCCAGGGCGAACAGCGCCTGCTGTACAACCAGGGCGCCTTCCGCACGGCATGGGGACGGCTGGTCGGGCAGAGCAGCGAGATCCACTGGAAAGGCGATGCACGGCCCGGCTTCGATGGTGACGTGATGGGTGTGCAGGCAGGCCTGGATGTGTGGGCTGCCAGCGGTGACAGCCACCGCAACCAGATCGGCGTGTTCGTCGGCCGCACCCGCGCCGATGGCAGGATCACCGGCCTGGCCGTGGGCTGGGACAACGTGTTGGTCGGCCAGAGCCGGTTGGACGACAAGCACGTGGGCCTGTACTGGACGTTGACCGACAGCAGCGGCGGCTACATCGACGCGGTGGCGATGCAGAGCCGCTACGACGGCCGCACGCGCTCCTCGCGCGGGCTGGGCATCGACCTCAAGGGCGACGGCACCACGCTGTCGCTGGAAGCGGGCAAGCCACTGCTGCAGTTCGGGCAGTCATCGTGGTGGCTGGAACCGCAGCTGCAGGTCATCTGGCAGCGCAGTTCACTGGATGACCAGCGTGATCTGGTGTCCACCGTTTCCTTCGACAACGACAACGCCTGGACCGGCCGCGTCGGCCTGCGCCTGGCGGGCGATTACCAGTTGGCCGACAACGGCTGGCAGCCGTACTTCAAGTTGAACTACTGGCATGGCCGTTCGGGCGAGGACCGCATCCTGTTCGACAGCGACGCGATCATCAATTCGCAGCGCTCGCGTGCTGTGGAGGCCGGTGTCGGCGTGGTCGGGCGCTTCAACCGCACGATCAGCGCGTATGCCGTGGCCGACTACACCCGCGAGGTTGGTGGCAGCGACAACGGCAAGCGCCGCATCATCGAAGGCAACATCGGCCTGCGCGCGGACTGGTGACGACCTCCGCTTGGGTGGGTGTCGACCTTGGTCGACACGAATCCAACCGACGCCATGACCCGCTCTGGTGGGTGCCGACCCAGGTCGGCACGAATCCCCCCGGCGCCATGATCCGCTCTGGTAGGTGTCGACCTCGGTCGACACGAATCCCTCCAGCGGCATGACCCGCTCTGTTGGGTGCCGACCTGGGTCGGCACGAATCCCTCCAGCGCCATGACCTGCTCTGGTAGGTGTCGACCTCGGTCGACACGCCCTGGCTACCAATCAAGCAATCCCAACGCCGCTGTATTACAACGGCGTACGCCCCAGCAACGCGCCCGCGTGATCGGCCAGCAGCTGCACCGCGTGCAACAGCCCTTCCTCCGTCAGCGGCGGGCACTGCGCTTCCGCGTCGTCCAGTTCACGCGCTGCCTGCGTCGCCAGCAGCACACCCCCCAGCGCCGACAACGCCAGCAGGCAGCGCGTGGTGCAGGCCAGATCGCGCGCCCGTGCCGGCGTGATGCGCAGTTCCGTCCACGGCTCGCCGTCAGCGGCGTGGCAGCGCGTGACGTCGCGCAGCCGCTTGAAGAAGGCGGGCGTGGGAGCAGCTTCATCGGCTTCGGCCAGCGCGTCTTCCAGCGCCTCGGCGGTGGCGTTGGGCAGCTGCAGGTCGGGCAGGGCATCGCCCAGCAATGTGTGCAGGCGCGGATAGGTGGGGTGGAGCGTGGTCATGGCAACAACCTCACAGGGCTGGGCCACCTGCGGAATGCAAGGTGGCGGGCGGTGCGGGTTGGCGTGCCGGTCAAGAGCAAAGAAGAAGCCGACGGACCCAAGGGTCCCCACGCACCGCCCGCCATGGACCGGCAGGTGGTGCATTGTCGCGAGTGCCTGCATCGAGGCAATCGGTCATCTTTGCTCATTGATTCAGGACGCCAATCCCGGCCGGCGCAGGTGGCGCCGGCACAGCGACCTTCGCGCGTTTGCCAGCGTGCCGACATGGGCAAAGTTGTAAATCGCAGTCCGATCCTGACGTGCCTGATGCGACACGCCGCGCGGCGGCCAAGGCGTTATGCTTCGCCTTCATTCAACGACAGGGAGATGTCGATGCGGAACAGCAAAGGATTGCCGGGACGTGCCCTCCTCATCGCCGCGCTGCTGGCAACGACCGCCGCCACTGCGGCTGACGCCATCGAGATTCCATCACCCGCCGCACAGGCACAGCTGCTGGACATGCTTGAACGCGAGGCGCTGTACCGAGGCAGGGTCGATTGGCCTGCCACGCGCACGCGCCTGAAGGATGCGCAGGGCGATCCGGCCAAGGTCCGGACCGTCCTGGCCGAGGCCATCGGTCGCAGTTCAGGCGGTCACGGCAGCTGGATGACCCCGCAACGACAGCAGCAACGCGTGGAGCGTTTCGCCCGCGAAAACGCCACCGCTGCTGCCCGCAGCGAAAGCGACGCCACTCGCGCACGTGACCCGCGTATCGGCCAGGTGCTGATCGAGGGCTATGCGGCAGACCCCGGTGCGCCGCCGCAGCAGCTGCAGCAACAGAACATCCAGCGTGCGGTGCGTTGGCAGAACGCCATCCGTGAAAAGGACAGCACGCCTCGCTGTGGCTGGATCGTCGACCTGCGCGACAACACCGGCGGCAACATGTGGCCGATGCTGCTGGGCGTTGCGCCGCTGCTGCGCACTTCGGCGATGGGTATCGAGGACGTGGGCTCATTCGAGACCGCCGACGGTCCGGTACGCTGGCAGACCACTGCCAGTGGCGTGCGCATGGGCGAGGCGACGCGCCTGGATTTCGGCCAGCCCGGCTATCTGCCCCGCCAGGTTGGCGCGCCGGTGGCGGTGTTGACCGGCCCGCGCACCGCCAGTTCCGGCGAAGCGACCGTACTGGCGTTCCGAGGCCGGGCGCAGACCCGCAGTTTCGGACAGCCCACGGCGGGTGTATCGACGGCCAACGTGGTGCGCCGGCTGGTGGACGGCAGCGCGTTGGTGCTGACCACCAGCGTCATGCGCGATCGCAATGGAAATGGCGACGGGCGGAAGATCGCGCCGGACCAGGCCACCGTCGGCGATGCCGCCACGGTGGCGGCGGCCGAGGCCTGGCTGCTGGCCCAGCCCGCCTGCAAGGAGGGCTGAACCTGCTGCTGATCGGCCAACACGAACGGGTGCTGATTGTCGGCCCCACCGAATCGCACCACTGCCTGCGCTGCCAGACCGAAACCGAATTCGCCCCGCAGCTGCGCTACAGGATGGCGCGCATCGACCTGCTGTTCGGCTTCGTCTACCAGCGCCGCTACGAGCTGGCCTGCACCGGCTGCGAGCACGGCTGGGTGCTGGATACCGAAAGCATGGACCAGCAGCTCGGCGGGGTGCCGATCCCGTTCCGGCACCGCTTCGGCCTGCCGGTGATGCTGGTGGTGGTGGCCGGGCTGGCGGTGGCGGGGTGGATGTGGCGGCATGGACACGGTGGGGGCTGACCGTATAACTGAAGTGCTGCGTGCGGCTTATGATCTGGTTGGCGCTTGTACTGCGGAGTTTCCATGAACATTCGTCCTGTTCGCACAGAAGTCGACTACCAGAACGCGTTGCGCGAGCTGGAGGCCTATTTCGAGAACGAACCTGCGCTGGATAGCGAAGAGGGAGATCGTTTCGAGATTCTCGCCACCTTGGTGGAGGCCTACGAAGCGAAGCACT
Organism: Stenotrophomonas sp. 10L48; assembly: GCF_056395105.1. NCBI lineage: Bacteria > Pseudomonadati > Pseudomonadota > Gammaproteobacteria > Lysobacterales > Lysobacteraceae > Stenotrophomonas > Stenotrophomonas sp. 10L48. The sequence continues at coordinate 130,146 of NZ_JBFTIX010000018.1, forward strand.
ATCCGATCGAGCTGCCGGACCCGATTGAAGCGATCCGCTTCCGCATGGAGCAGGGCGGTCTGACCGTCAAGGATCTGGTGCCCTCGATTGGTCAGCTCAACCGCGTATATGAGGTATTGAATCGCAAGCGCGGATTGGACCCTGGAGATGATCCGCAATCTGCACCGCAACCTGGGCATTCCGGCGGAAAGCCTGATCGGCCGCTGAGGTCGATTCCGCTGCGGAACGAGGTGTACGTAGCCGGATGCCGGGCCTGCTAAAGTTGCAGCCAGCAACCACGTACCGGAACCGACCATGGACCACGAAACGCCGTTCGAACCCGCCAACGACCTGGAAGTGCGCCTGTTGCAGGCCCAGGATGGAACCCTCACGGCCTCGCAGTTCCTTGACGGCCTGCTGACCGCGCCGGTGTTCGTGCTGCTGGACAAGGCCATCGGTGAAGACGGCGCTTGGGACGAGAGCATTTCGCCGCTGGTGCTGACCAGCGAAAGCGGCGAGCCGATGTTTGCGGTGTTCACCGCGCCCGAGCGCGCGGAGATCTGGCACGAGCAGCTGCCGCAGTTTGCCCACGCCATGCCCATCGCGGTGCATGCACTGCTGTCGGGCATCGGTGAGGGCGTCGGCCTGGTGCTGAACCCCGGCCTGGACGTGGGCATGGAGATGATCCCCGATGCGGTGGAGCAGCTGAAGCAACGCGCGGCGGCGATCACCCGCGGGAAGGCGCACTGATAGCGCTGTGGTTGCCTGCCAGCGGCCGGCACTACCGGTAAAAGTGCCGGATAAGCATCAGCGGGCGGCGGCGATCGCCCGTACACGCGCCTTGGCCAGCGCCTCACCAATGGCCGGGCCTTTGAGGTGTGTGGTGTCCAGGTCACGCGCCTGCACTGACAGCGCCGCCCGGTGAAGGCGCTTGAGTGTTTCGCCCTGCGGGTAGTCGCTGTCCTCGAAACCGAGCCGGCCGCGCTTGTCGGCCTCGCAGCACAGCGCGATGCGTGCCACCCGCTCCGGCCGGCGCAACGCATCGCAGCGGCCCAGCAGTTCCAGCACGGTGGCATCGCGCAGTTCGTCGATGCGATGCACGTTCAGATGCTCGCGGCAGACGGCCTCGGCCAACTGCTGGTGCTCGGTCGGAATCTTCAGGCGCGCGCACAGTGCTTTCAGCGGTTTGATGCCGCGCTGCTCGTGCATGATGTGGCGCGGCCATTCCTCGGCCGGGGTCAGGCCCTTGCCGAGGTCGTGGGTCAGTGCGGCGAAGCCGACCAGGTCATCACCGGGCGCCAGCTTTGCCGCCATGTCGCTGACCATTTCCTGGTGGATGCCGGTGTCGACTTCCGGATGGAATTCCGCGCGCTGCGGTACGCCGTACAGCGCTTCCAGTTCTGGCAGTATCGGGCCAAGCGCGTGCGCGTCGTGCAGGGTGCGCAGGAACGCCGATGGGCGCTCGCACACCAATGCCTTGCGCAGTTCCTGCCACACACGTTCCGGTACCAGCGCGTCGAGCTCGCCACTGGCGGCCACCTCGCGCATCAGCGCCATGGTTTCCGGCGCGACGGTGAAACCGAGCGAGGCGAAGCGGGCCATGAAGCGCGCCGCACGCAGCACGCGTAGCGGGTCTTCAACGAATGCGGGACCGACATGGCGCAGCACGCGCTGCTCGAGGTCGCGCGCACCGCCATAGGGATCGACCAGCGTGCCGCTGTCTTCATCGCAGGCGATGGCATTGATGGTGAAGTCGCGGCGCTGCAGGTCTTCTTCCAGCGTCACCGCCGGATCGGCATCGACCACGAAGCCGCGGTAGCCACGGCCGGATTTGCGTTCGGTGCGGGCCAGCGCGTATTCCTCGCCGGTCTTCGGGTGCAGGAAGACGGGAAAATCACGGCCCACGGCGGTGTAGCCCTGCGCTTCCATCTGCGCGGGCGTGGCGCCGACGACGACCCAGTCACGGTCGCCGGCAGGGCGCTGCAACAGGCGGTCGCGCACGGCGCCGCCGACAAGATAGATCTTCATGGGGGGATGATGGCACGGTAGCGCCGGGCGTGCCCGGCGGAACACATGGCGTTCGCCGGGCATGGCCCGGCGCTACCGATACCACGTGATCAATCGCCGCCCTGGTCGGCGTTGGCGGCGCAGGTGAAGGCCTTGCGCTTGTCCACCAGGCGGCCCATCAGGCGGTCGCTCAGCGGCAATGCGTCGCCATTGAGTCGCCAGTCGTAGATCACGCTGAAGGCCAGCACGCGGGCGACATACTCGCGCGTTTCCTTGTAGCTGATGGTCTCGATCCACAGGTCCGGATCGAAGCCCGGGCGCTGGGTCTGCCAGCGTGCGGTCGGCGTCGGGCCCGCGTTGTAGGCGGCGATGGTCACGTAGGGCAGGCCGTCGTACTTGTTCATCAACTGCCGCAGGTACGCGGTGCCGATGGCGATGTTGGTGTCCGGGTCGTACAGGCTGTCAGCGCCGCCGTAGCCGGTCAGGCCGATGGACCTGGCCACGCCGGCGCCGGTCGCCGGCAGTACCTGCATCAGGCCCATCGCATTGGCAGGCGAACGCGCGCGCGGGGTGAAAGTGCTTTCGGCGCGGATCTCGGCGGCCACCCAGGCCGGGTCGATGGCATTGCGTGCTGATTCACGGCGGATCGTGGCGTCGTGGTGCAGCGGGAAGCGCAGGTCGTACAGGCGTTGCTCCTGCGGCTGCTTGCCGAGCGCGAACACCGCGCGGTCGAACCAACCGTTGTCCTGCGCCACGCGCACGGCGAGGCGACGCTGGGTGTCATCGAAGCGCGACAGCGCATTGTTCCATTCGGCCACCGCCCAGCCGGCGCGGTCGATCTGGTAAAGCGCCATCGCCCGCTGGATGGCCGGATCGCGGGCCACCGCAGCCTGCGCCTGCGCGCTGTCGTTGGGCTTCCACGGGCACAGCGTGTAGGGCTGCTGCAGCTTGTCCGCAGCGAGGAAGCCATGGAAGGTCGGTGCGCGCGCGGCTTCGCGGAACAGCGGCTGCGCCTGCTGTGCCTGGCCGGTCTTTTCCAGCATGCGGCCTTCGAAATAGCGCCAGCGCGAATCGTTGCGCTGGGTCGGGCCCATCTTGCGGATCGCCGCCAGCGTCGCCGGCCAATCGCCGCGCGACATCGCTTCGCGCGCGCGCCATTCGTGCAGGCGCTCGTCATAGGCCGCATCGGGCACGGCATTCAAACGGCGAGCCGAGTCGGGCAGGTACGACGCCACCGTCCACAGGGCGATCTGGTAACGCACCTGGCCCTGCTGTTCGGCGCTCAGGCCCAGCGCCTGCGCGTACTGCGGCAGCTGCTGTTCGGTAGCATCCGGGTCGGCCTTGGCCAGCTTGGCCAGGCCGTCGGTGGCGATGCGCCGGCTGCGCTCGTTGCGCGGCCAGTTCAGGGCGCTGGCATTGGGCTTGTCGACGAAGGCCGCGTAGGTGTTGGCCAAGGCCAGATCACTGGCCGGCAGGCCGCGCGCGGCCGAACGCATCACCGCCGGCTGCTGTGCATCGGCAGCGGCATCGATGCGTTCCCAGCGCAGCGCATCGCTCATGCCACCCTGCGCCTGCAGCACGGCGAACACGGCGTCGCAGGCATCGGGCAACGACTTGCCGTTCTTGCGCCACAGATCCTGGGCTTCACCGATCCACTGCGGGTCCAGCTTGCCGGTGGCCTGGCGCGCTGTCAGCTGCGCACAGCGCAGGCCGAGGTTGTCGGTGGGAGCCCAGTTGGCCAGCAGCGTCGGCCAGTCCTGGCGGCGCGCGACAGAGGGCAGCCAGGCGCTGCGGAAGCTGTTGGCCACGGCCTGGCCCTGATAGCGCTTGAGGAAGGCCTGTGCCTGCGCCGTATCGACGGTGTCGATGTTGCGCCGCAGGTTGGCGAACTCCAGCCAGCCATACGCGGGATGGCGGCTGAGCGCGGCGGCCTGGCCGGGATCGAACTGGCCACGTTCGGCGGCGGCGATGGCGGCCTTCAGCTGGGCGTTCTGGGCATCGAGGGACTGGGCACTCGCGCAGCCGATCAGCAGCGTGGTGGCCAGCGGGAGCAGGGACAGGGCGGTCGAAGATCGTCGGGTCATGGCGACCAGCATAGCGGGCAGTGGCTGAATTCAGTTTCGCATTGTGTACACGGCCGAAGACGGCAACGACAGCTGAATGATGGTGGGATCCGCACTGCCGCGAGGGCGGTTGTGCGGCGTAGGTTTGGGCTGGGGCGACCGGCCCTGCTGCAGGGAGCGGCACATGGCATTCAGTAGCGCAGGAAGAAGCGGCCCGCTGGCGGACATCAACGTCACGCCACTGGTGGATGTAATGCTGGTGTTGTTGATCATCTTCATCGTGACCGCGCCGATGTTGTCGCGGCCGATCAACGTGCAGTTGCCGCAGGCCACCGATCGCGTGGTGGATCGCCCCGAACCGCCGCCGCCGATCGAGCTGCGCCTGGATGCGTCCAGTCAGTTGAGCTGGGACGGGCAGCCGATGGCCATCGGTGATCTGCAGTCGCGCCTGCAGGCGCAGGCCAGCGAGCATGCCGGTAACCTGCCGGAGCTGCGCATCAGCACCGATCCGTCGGCCGAGTACGACGGCATGGCCAAGATCCTGGCCGCCGCCGAAGCCACCGGCATGCAACGCATCGCGTTCGTGCAGTGAGTGGATCACGGGTGCGGCCTTCCCAAGGGAAGGCCGCACGTGTACCGGTAGCGCGGGGTCATACCCGGCGGCAGACCTGCGATGCGCGCCGGGCTTGGCAGAGACCTCTTCGACACTTCGCCGGGCATGGCCCGGCGCTACCGTGACCCCGGCGGGAATGAGCCAGCGCTACGGCGATGTTGTCGTACGCGCATTCTGGTGAATACGTAGGCAAATGACGTTATCTGCTTTCAGAATCGTCAAATTCGCGTGAAAGAGTGTCGGGCATCACGCCGCGATGTTTACCGCTTGTTTACAAAGGAGACGCTGCCGCCATGCAGGGGGGAGCGCGGCAGTCCATGTCCCGACATTCCTTTGGAGAGAGAGCGAATGAATTACCTGCATCACCGCCCCTTGGCGGTTGCCGTCGCGCTGTGCGTGACCGCACTGGCCCCGTTGGGGGCTGCTGCCCAATCGGCCACCACCGACCTGGATCGCGTCGAAGTCACAGGTACCCGCATCAAGCGCGCTGAAGTGGAAGGCCAGGTGCCGGTCCAGACGCTCAACCGCGCCGACATCGAACGCACCGGCCTGACCTCGATCGGTGAAGTGCTGCAACAGCTCACCGGCTCGGGCTCGGCGCTCAATGCCAAGTTCAATTCGTCGGGCAACTTCGGTTTCCCACCCGACGGCAGCGGCGTCGGCGCGGGTTCGGCGCAGGTGGACCTTCGCCATCTCGGTGCCAAGCGTGTACTGGTGCTGGTCGATGGCATCCGCTGGGTCAATGAATCCTCGGCCTCGGGCGTGGGCTCGGCCACCGACCTCAACACCATCCCGCTGGCGATCGTTGAGCGCATCGAAGTGCTGGAAGACGGCGCATCGTCGCTGTACGGCTCCGATGCCATCGCCGGTGTGGTCAACATCATCACCCGCCGCGATTTCGATGGCGGCCAGGTGACGATGAACTACGGCCAGTATGGCAAGGGCGATGGCACGCAGAAGGGCGTGGACCTGGCCTGGGGCAAGAGCGGCGACCGTTACAGCCTGTTCCTGGGGGCAAGCTGGACCAAGCAGGACCCGGTGTATGCGAAGGACCGCGAGCAGTCGCGCTTCCCGATCCCCGGCACCGGCCTGGCCTTCGGCAGCGGCGGCATTCCGCAGGGGCGCTTCGCCTTCGTCGATCCCAACACCGGTGCCGAACAGGACATCGTGCCCAACACCGGCGTGAGCAGCCCGCGTTACGACGGCAGCGCCGGCTGCAACCGCACCGACGACTACCACTGCTTCACCAGCGCCGATCGCTTCAACTTCGCCGAATACAACATGGTGCTGACACCGTCGGAGCGTAAGGGCCTGTTCGGCCAGTTCCGGTTCGACATCACCGACAACGTGCAGTGGTACGTCAAGGCACTGGGCAACCGCCGCGAGTCGACCAACCAGGCCGGCCCGGAGCCGCTGTTCTTCGGCCCTGATGGCGCCACCGGCAATCCGCTGGCCGACAACATCGTCGTCTCGGCACTGAACCCGTACAACCCGTTCGGCTTCGACCTGGTGTCGTCGGGCAACATGAGCCTGATCGGCCGCCGCCCGGTGGAAGGCGGCGCGCGCGTATTCGAACAGCAGGTGGATACCACGTACTTCGCCACCGGCCTGGTCGGCAACTTCCAGGCCGCTGACCGCAGCTGGTACTGGGACGTCAACGGCATGTACAGCAAGAACAAGGCCGAGCAGACCAACTACGGCAGCTACGACATCTACAACGTCAACATGGCGCTGGGCGATCCTGCGGTGTGCGCGGCCACGCCGGGCTGCGTACCGCTGAACATCTTCGGTGGCGCCGGTTCGATCACCCCGGACATGCTGCGCTGGATCCAGCCGGTGGTGCGCGACCGCAGCCAGAACGAGCTGAGCCTGTTCACCGCCAACCTGTCCAGCGATCTGTTCACCCTGCCGGCCGGCCCGGTGTCCTTCGCCACCGGTCTCGAACATCGCAAGTACAAAGGTTCGTACCAGCCTGACCCGCTGACGGTGATCGGCCACTACAACGGCGTACCGTCGCAGCCGACGTCCGGCTCCTACGACGTCAACGAAGCGTACCTGGAGCTGAGCGTGCCGATCTTCGCCGACTCGGCACTGGGCAAGAAGCTGGACCTGAGCCTGGCTGGCCGCTACTCGGATTACTCGACCTTCGGTGGCGAGTTCACGCCCAAGTACGGCCTGCGCTGGCAGGTGACCGATGACTTCGTGCTGCGTACCACCTACGCCGAAGGCTTCCGCGCACCGTCGATCGGCGAGCTGTACGGCTCGGCTGCGCGTGCTGACCTGCAGTTGTTCGATCCCTGCTCGGTGGGCCTGGGTGGCACACCGCCACGTGGCAGTGCGGCCAACTGCGCATCGCTGGGCGTGCCGACCGGCTTCCAGCAGGCCAACTCGCAGATCTCGGTGACCACCGGCGGCAACCGCGAGCTGGAGCCGGAGCGGTCGCGCAGCTTCAGTGCCGGTTTCGTGTGGAGCCCCTGGTTCGGCAACGATGCATCGTGGTCGGAGCGCTTCGACGTGGAAGTGACGTTCTACCGCCACAACATCGATGGCGCGATCCAGGCGATCAACGCGCAGACACAGCTGGACCTGTGCGTGGATACCCTGGACCCGATCTACTGCGACGGCATCACGCGTGCCAGCACCGGTGCGGTCAGCAGCTTCAACAACCGCCTGACCAACCTGGGTTCAATCAAGACCGACGGCTGGGATGTGGATCTGTTCTGGACCCTGCCGCAGAGCTCGATCGGCCAGTTCAAGCTGGGCTGGAAGAACACGTTCGTCGGTCGCTATGAGGCCACCGGTGCGGCCGGCCAGCGGCAGCCGCAGAAGCCCGGCGTGGAAGTGGCTGACAGTTCGATTCCGGAATGGACCAGCAACGCCAGCATCGGCTGGACGCTGGACAACTGGAGCGCCAACTGGACGGTACGCCACATTTCCGAACTGACCGAAGACTGCGGTGACGCCGTGGCGTTCCCGGTGTGCAGCAACCAGGCCGCCGGCACCAACACGCTGTCGGCCACCACCTTCCATGACATGCAGGTGGGCTACAAGATCGACTGGATGAAGGGCCTGCAGCTGACGGCGGGCCTGAACAACGTGTTCGACAAGGACCCGCCGATCTGCCTGTCGTGTTCGTTGAACGGCTATGACGCCTCCACCTACGACATCCCGCGTGGCCGTTACTGGTACCTGCGCGCGGACCTGCGGTTCTGATGTGGGTACAGCAGCGCCGGAGAGATTCCGGCGCTGCTGTTGCCGCGGTAGCGCCGGGCCATGCCCGGCGACGTTTTCTTCAGAACGACCAGGTAAACGTCAGCGAGCCGTTGCGACCATCGCCATACGCACCGTAGCCATTGATCTGCGAGAGGTACTTCTTGTCCAGCAGGTTGTTGAGGTTGGCCTGCACGCTGAACTCCGGCGAGATGCGGTAGCGCACGAAGGCGCTGACCAGTGCGTAGCCGCTCTGCTCGATGCGGCCATAGGCCGGCACCGGGTAGTAGATGCGGTTCTGCCAGTTGGCACCGCCGCCGACAGTCAGTTCCTGCAGCGACTGCGGGGTGTAGCTGGTGAACAGCTTCAGCGCGGTCTGCGGCAGGTTGGTGTTGATGTCGGCATCGTTGGCATCCTTGGCCACGTAACGGGAGGCGCCGAACGTGGCGTTCCAGCCCGGTGCCAGTTCGCCGTTGAGCTCGAACTCGAAGCCACGGCTCACCGTGCCGCGTGCGGCGCGATAGGCGAATTCGTTCTGGCTGCCGGGCACCGGCTCGCCAGTGATCTGGCCGACGTTGTCCTGTTCGATGCGGAACACCGCCAGCGAGGCATTCAAACGGTTGTCGAACCAGGCGCCCTTGACGCCCACTTCGTAGCTTTTGCCATCCACCGGGTCCAGATAGCTGCCGTTGCGGTCCTTCAACGTCTGCGGCTGGAAGATCTCGGTGTAGCTGGTGTACGTCGAGTAGGTGTCGTTGATGTCGAACACGAGGCCGGCATACGGCGTGGTCACCTTGTGCTCGCGATCTGCGCCTTCGCCCTCGCTCTTCCAGTCGGTGTAGCGCGCGCCGATGATCAGCTTCAACGGATCGGCCAGCGACAGGCGTGCGGCGGCATAGCCGGCCTTCTGGGTGATGGTGCCCTCGCTGGCCAGCGCCAGCGGGTTCCAGTTCGGCTCGCTGATGTTGCCCGTCCAGTTCAGGTAACTGGCGAACGGGTCCCAGCTCTGGCCGGCGCCGCCGACCTGGTAGTCGCCGTAGTTGGCGTAGTCGCGCTTGTTGTAGCTCAGCCCGGCCATGAACTGGTGCTCGCGGCCGAACAGCTGGAACGGACCATCAACATAGCCATCGACACCGGTGACCTTGCGCTCGGTGTTGTAGAAGCCTGCGGACGGCGAAATGCCTGCACCGGTGGTCTTGTCGAAGTTCGAGGCGCCGGTGGTCCAATCGTTGTACGCAGGGTAGAACAGCTTGTCGTCGGCCTTGGTCTGGTCATGCGTTGCGCCGATCTTGAACTTCCAGCCGTTGCTGAAGGCGTGCTGCAGGGTGGCGAACGCGCGCTTGCTGGTGGTGTCCCAGTAGGTCCAGTTCGGGCTGGCGTTGAACGATTCGTCGTACGGGGTCGCGCTGCCGTCGGAGTACAGCATCGGGAAGCCACCCCAGGTCGCGCCGTTGGCGCGCTTCTGCTGGTAGTCGTAGCCCACGCTGAGCTGGGTATCCGGGGTCAGGTCGGCGTCGATCACCGCATAGCCCAGCGTCTTGCGCTGGTTGTAGCGGTCCATCTGCCCATCGGTGTCCAGGTAGCTGCCGATCACCCGGCCGCGTACGGTGCCGCTGGCGTTGAGTGCGCTGCCCACGTCCACGGTGGTGCGGGTGCGGCCCCAGCTGCCGACGTTGACCGACACGCTGCCGGTCAGTTCGGCGCTGTCGGCGTGCTTGCGGATCAGGTTCACCGAGGCGGAAGGATTGCCGGCGCCGCTGAGCAGGCCGGTGGCGCCACGCACCACTTCCACGCGGTCATACAGGGCCAGGTCCAGGCCGGAGTCACCGTAGCTCCAGTTCTGCACCATCTGCGTGGGCAGGCCATCGAACTGGTACGCATCGATGTAGAAGCCGCGCGCATAGAACTCGGTGCGCTCGCTGTCGGACTGGGTGCTGGTGACGCCGGTGGTGTTGCCCAGCACGTCGATGATGTCGTCCAGCTGCTGATCTTCGATGCGCTGGTGGCTGATGATGCTGACCGACTGCGGGATCTCGCGCGGCGCCAGGTCGAAGCGGGTGCCGGCCGAGGTACGGCGCACCGAATAGCCTTCGGCGCGCTCGCCCTTTACTACGACCTTGTCGAGGGTGGTCGGGTCGGTGGCGGTTTCGGCGAAAGCGGTGGGTGCGACGGCGCAGAGCGCGACGAGCACGGCAACGGACAGCCGCTGCGGCTGCGGGGTACGGAAGGCGGGACGGATCATGCGGATTCCTGCAACGGGCACGCGCGTTCGGCCGTCATCCAGGAGTCGAGGCGCTACGGGTAGGGGAAGGGCGGGCAGGCCGTCCTGGCACCACCGGAAACGAAAGAAATGGTAATACGAACTATTCCTATTTACAAATCATGAGCAAACGCGTGCGGCCTCGCGGCTCGGCTCGGTTGCCGTCAGCGGGTGCTCTGCGGTTGCAGCAGCGGCAGCGGGTCCCGCGCGCCGTCGGCGCCATAGATGCCCCAATGCAGATGGGGCGGCGTGCCCTTGGCGTTGCCGCTGTCGCCAACATGGCCGAGCAGGTCGCCGGGTTGCACCACCTGGCCGCGCGCCAGGCCATCGGCCCAGTCTTCCAGGTGCGCGTAGTAATAGCGCTCGCGTCCCGGCCCGATCACCCAGACCTGGCGGCCACCGAGTCCGCTGTCGCGGATGTCGGCGACAACGCCGGGGGTAGCGCTGCGCACCGGCGTGCCGCGCTTGCCGAAGATGTCGATACCCGCGTGCGTGCGGTCGCGCCCGCGCGGTGCGCCGAAGGTATCGGCGATCTGCCGGGGCCGCACGCCGTCCACCGGCACCGGCAGTTGCGTGGCCGGTGGCATGCGCGAGAGTGTCCACAGCATCTTCGGTGCGGCAGCCCACGGGCTGTTCCAGAAGGCCATCGCCGCGATGACCAGGATCAGCAGGAAGGCGCCACGCAGCAACCAGCGGCGCAGGCGTCTGGCGTTGGAGGGGGAAGCGGTGTTCATGCGTCACCAGTGTAGGAGCAGGACAGGCTCGACGGCATCTGCGTCATGTCAGCGGCACGTCGAACCCGCGCTTCAACGTGCCCAGCGCCACCGACGTGCGGAAGCGCTCGATGTTGTCATCACCGCCGAACAAGCGCTCGGTGATCGCCTCGTATTCCTCCATCGATGCCGCCGAGAGCAGCAGCAGGAAATCGCCGTCGCCGGTGATCGAGTAACACTGCTGCACGGCAGGGTCGTCCTGCACGCGGCGGCGGAACGGGGCGACCTTCTCGCGCTGTTCGCTGACCACGCGCACCTCGACGATGATGGTCAATGGCCGGCCGATTTTCGCAGCGTCGATCACCGCCACGTTGGCGGCGATCACCCCGCTGTCCTGCAGGCGCCTGATCCGCCGCTGCACCGCCGGCGTGGACAGGTGCACGGCTTCGGCGATCTGCCGCTGCGGCAGGGTGTTGTCCTGCTGCAGGAGGGCGAGGATGGCGCGGTCGAAGCTGTCCAGCACGGGGGCGGTGGCCATGGTGAGCAGAAGTTGCACGGACGGGCCGTCAATTGAGCCAAGTGCTCGCCGCCGACGCAATAGACTGGCGGCATGCAGACTTCTCGAATCGCGCCGATGTTGCCGGCGCTGGCGGTGCTCGGCTCGGTCACCGCACTGGCCATTGGTACCTCCTACGCCAAGCAGCTGTTTCCGTTGATCGGCGCGCAGGGCACCAGCGCGCTGCGCGTGGGCTTTTCGGCGTTGTTGCTGCTGCTGTTCTGGCGGCCATGGCGCTGGAAGACCAGCCGCGTGGATGCGGTCACCATCCTGCGCTACGGCCTCACCCTGGGCCTGATGAACCTGTTGTTCTACATGGCCTTGCGCACGATCCCGTTCGGCATCGCGGTGGCCATCGAATTCACCGGCCCGTTGACGGTGGCGATGCTGTCGTCGCGGCGGCCGATCGATTTCCTGTGGGTGGGTTGCGCGGCGGTCGGGCTGCTGTTGCTGCTGCCGATCGGCGGCGGCCCGGCACTGGACCCGGTGGGCGTGCTGTACGCCATGGGGGCGGCAGCGTGCTGGGGCCTGTACATCGTGTTCGGCAAGCGCGCCGGCCACCTGCACGCCGGGCATTCGGTGTCGCTGGGGCTGCTGGCCGCGTCGCTGGTGGTGGTGCCGGTGGGCGTGGTGCATGCCGGCGCGGCGTTGCTGGAGCCGAAGATCCTGCTGGCCGGGCTGGTGGTGGCGCTGGTGTCCAGCGCGATCCCGATGTCACTGGAAATGATGGCGCTCAAGCGCCTGCCCAAGGAGACCTTCGGCATCCTGATCAGCATGGAACCGGCGGTGGCCGCGCTGTGGGCGATGCTGCTGCTGCATGAGCACCTGCATGGCCTGCAGTGGCTGGCCATCGGCTGCACGGTACTGGCCTCGGTGGGCAGCACGATGACCGCACGGCGGTTGAAGGTGCCGGTGGCGCAGGCGGGGTAGCGCTGGGCCATGCCCGGCGGAGAGCGTGCGGACCAACGGTCCGCACCCACCAGGTCAGCCTGCCAACGGTCCGCACCCACCAGCTCAGCCTGCCAACGGGGTCCGCACCACCAGGGCAGCTTTCCAACCAAGGTTGGGCCCTTACCAGGGGCGGTAGCGCCGGGCCATGCCCGGCGAGCGCAGCGGCAGGGCTCAGCGCAGGGCGTCGGCCGGGACGTCGATTGCCATCGCCAAGGCAAGATGGTCGGAGAACGCAGCGGGCACCGCTTCCACGGTGCGGGTCTGCAGGCCGCTGCTGACCAGGATGTGGTCGATGGCGCGGTCGGGGCGCCAGCTGGGGAAGGTCGGCACGATGCAGCCGGGCGGCTGCAGCCGGGTCTTCTGGTACAGCACCTGCATTTCCGGACGTTCGGCCAGGCAGTTGAAGTCGCCCATCAGCACCGCATTGGGGTGGTCGGACAACAGCTCGGCAATGAAGCCGAGCTGGGCCATCCGCGAACCGGCGCCCAAGGACAGATGCGCTACCGCAACGGCCAGGCCATCGCGGCCATCGCCGAACTTGGCCAGCAGCACGCCGCGCCCGCCGATACGGCCGGGCAGGGCGTGGTCCTGCACTTCCACCGGTTCCAGCTTGCTCAGCAGGCCGTTGGCGCTGGAGGCGACGCCACCCATGCGCCGGTTCGGCTGGTGGCTCCAGTAATTGAAGCCGGCGCGTTGGGCCAGGTAATGGGTCTGGTTGGTGAAGCCCGAGCGCAGGCTGCCCGGGTCGGCCTCCTGCAGGCCGACGATGTCATGACCGCGCGCCAAAGTGGCAATCGCGTCAAGGCTGCTGCGCTTGCGACCCGCCGGCAGCGCATGTGACCAGCTGCGGGTCACATAGTCGCTGTAGCGGCGGGTACTTGAGCCGGCCTGGATGTTGGCCGTCAGCAAGCGCAGGGTCCGTGTTGTGGGGGAAGTCACGGCCGGGAAAACGTCTCTTTGATCAGTGAGCCTGGGCCGCACCGCGTTCGCGGGCGATCAGGTGGTCGGCAATGCGCAGCATGTCCGGGAAGCTCTTGCCCTTCACCAGGTACTTGCCGTTGACGATGATCGACGGGGTGCCGCTGATCTGGCTGCGCTGGGCGAACTGCTTGGCCGAGTTGGTCTTGGCATTGACCGCGAAGCTGCCCATGGTGGCGGCGAACTGCTTCGGATCCACGCCGTAGGCACCATAGAACTTGGCGATGTCATCGACCGAATCAGCACCGCGCTCGCCCTTCAGGGTCTTCTGCGAGTGGATGGCCGAGTACAGCGCTTCGTGAGTCTTCTCCTGCACGCCCAGGGTCTGTGCGGCGTAGAAGGCACGGGCGTAGTTGTCCCAGGTGCCGCCGAACATGGCCGGCACGTAGACGAAGTTCACATCGCTCGGCAGGCCAGCCTTCCACGGGCCGACCAGCGGCTGGAACGCAGCGCAGGCCGGGCAGACGTAACCGAAGATCTCGACCACTTCGACCTTGCCGGCGGCCGGCTGGAACGGCTGGCCGTTCGGGATCAGCTGGTAGTCGGCGCCTTCCACCGGGGCCGGGCCGGTCAGCGCGGCGGTGGTCGGGGCAGGTGCAGCGCTGGCAGCGGTCTTGTCACCTTCGGCAGCCGGTGCAGCGGCTTCGCCGCCTGCGGCCGGCGCGGCCGGTTCGGTGCTGGCCGGGGTCGCTGCCGGTTCTGCCGGGGCGGAGGTGTTGGTGGTGCCATCGTCGGCCTTGCAGGCCGCCAGGATCGGCAGCAGCGCTGCGAGGGCGAGGGCGGCGAAACGGGTCTTCATGGAAGCGTCTCCAGCATCTGGAAAGGTGGGGCCGGCGTCAGGCGCCGGCCAGAGGGAAATGATGACATGCGGCGGCGACAGCGCCGTGTCGATGGTGTGTGTTGGTTCAGCGGCCGCGGGCGGCGCGGGCCTGGGCGATCAGCGCCGAGGCGATGCGCAGCTGGTCGTCGAAGCTCTTGCCACGGACCAGGTACTGGCCATTGATGATGATGGCCGGGGTGCCAGGCACCTGGGTGCGCTGGGCGAAGGCACGGGCGGCATCGACCTTCTTCTGTACCGCCTCGCCGCGCAGGGCCTGCGTGTAGCGCTCCGGGGCCACGCCGTAGGCCTTGTAGAAGTTGGCGAGCTCATCGGCCGAGACGTTCTGCATCGGCAGCGTGCCGTCATCGTGCAGGGCCTTGAACACAGCGGCGTGGCTGCGCTTGGCCACGCCCACTTCGTCGGCGGCGTAGTAGGCCAGTGCCCAGGCATCCCAGGCACCGCCGAAGGCGGCCGGGACCGGGGTGAAGCGCACGTCGGCCGGCAGCTTGGCGGCCCAGGCGGCCAGCTGCGGTTCGAAATGGGCGCAGTGCGGGCAGGTGTAGCCGAACACCTCGACCACCTCGATCTTGCCGGCCAGCGGCTGGAACGGGCCAGGCTGGGCGATGCGCTCGTAGTCTTTGCCTTCGACCAGCGGGGCGTTGGCGGGGGTGGCGGCGCAGGCCGCCAACGGCAGCAGCACCAGCAGGGACAGCAGAAGGCGGGGAATCAACCTCATCGACACGCATCTCCGTTGAAAATGACAACGCCGGCGCAGCCGCCGGCGTGAAGGAAACATACCGCAGCGACGGGCCGTCGTGGCGACCGGCGCCGACCAGTGGCGGTCAGGGGGCGGCAGCCGGTCGCGTCGAAGCGCCTTCGGCGGCGAGATCGTCGGCCTTGTTGTGCAGGCCCTGCAGGTAGCTGGAAAGGGCCTGCACCTCCTGCTCGGTCAGCTTCTGCGCCACCGTGGCCATGATCTGGAAGTGCGCCTTGTCGGTCTCGTTGGTCTGTCCGGCCTGGTACTCCTGCAGGCGCCGGGCGACATAGCTGGCGTGCTGGCCGCCGATGTGCGGGTAGGCCGGGCCGGGGTTGCCGGCGCCGCTGGGGCCGTGACAGGCCATGCAGGCCGGCAGCCCGCGCTGGGCATCGCCGCCGCGGTAAAGCTGCTGGCCGATCTGGTAGAACTTCATGCCCTTGTACGGGCCCTCGGCCACCGGCGTGTCGTCGGCGATGCCGGCGTTGGCCTTCTGCGTGGCGAAGAACGCGCCGATGTCGCGCATGTCCTGCGGGGTGAGGTTCTGCACGAAGGGCACCATCGCCACGGCGGCGCCGGAACTGCGCTGGCCATTGGCGATCAGGGCCATCTGCTGGGCGACGTAGCGCTCGCTCTGGCCGGCGATGCTGGGATACATCTCCACCGTGGAATTGCCATCGGCACCATGGCAGGCGGCACACGCGGTGGCCTTGGTCTGGCCGGCCTTGGCGTCGCCCCAGGTGGTCTTGCTGAAATCCACCTCGAGCGAGGCGGTCTTGATCGGGCCGTTGTCGGGCAGCGGGGTCAGCGTGGTCTGCGCAAAGGCAGCAGCGGCAACAACGGCAGTAGCAAGGGCGGATACGGCAAGAACGCGAGCGTGGCGCATGCTGAAGCTCCGTATGGACCGGCCGGGCGGCGGCGGCCGGCATCGCCCGGATTATCAACGCCGTTTCCTTGCACGGTCAACGCAGCAGTGCAGCATTTTCCCGCTGGAAGGCCCCGGGCCGGGCGCGCGGCGCCGCAACATGCGATCCTATGCGCATGTCATTGCTCATCGAACGCGCCCAATACCACCTCTCTGCCCACAACATGGGGCAGCTGCCGCCCGATGAAGGTTCTGAAGTGGCCTTTGCAGGTCGCTCCAACGCCGGCAAGTCCAGCGCGCTCAATGCGCTGACCCGCCAGAACAGCCTGGCTCGGGTCTCCAAGACGCCTGGCCGGACCCAGCAGCTGGTGTTCTTCCAGGTTACCCCGGACGCCCATCTGGTCGATCTGCCCGGTTACGGCTACGCCAAGGTGCCGCTGGACCTGCAGGCGCACTGGCAGGCCTTCATCGACCGCTACTTCCGCACCCGCGAGGCCTTGAAGGGGCTGGTGGTGGTGATGGACATCCGTCATCCGCTGAAGGACTACGACCGGCAGATGCTGGCCTACGCCGTGCAGCGTGGCCTGCCGGCGCATGCGCTGCTGACCAAGGCCGACAAGCTCAGCCGCAGCCAGCAGATGCAGACCCTGCAGAAGGTACGCAAGGAACTGCATTCGTCGTTCGGCGATACGGTGAGTGTGCAGGTGTTCTCCGGCTCGGCCCGTACCGGCGTGGATGAAGCCCGCGGCATCATCGGCGGCTGGCTGGGGCTGGAATAAGGCGCTCCGCTGCGCTCGCCGGGCATGGCCCGGCGCTACCCTGATGTTTTCCGTCACCGCGATGCGGTAGCGCCGGGCCATGCCCGGCGGCACATCATTTCAGTGGCGAATATTCCGCCGGTACCCATGCATAGGCCTTGCCTTCGCTGCGCACGTGCCCCAGGCCGGGGAAGGGCAGGTGCGCGCCAGCAACCCACCAGCCCTTGGCGGTGGCTTCCTGCAACAGGCTGCGACGGCTGGCCGTAGCCGCCTTGCGATCCGAATCGGCCTCGAATGCCGCTTCCGGGTGTGCGAACTGCACCGCATGGAAATGCAGCACATCGCCCCACACCAGCAGTGACTGGCCCTGGCTGTCGAATCGGTAGGACACATGCCCCGGCGTGTGGCCGTGGGTATCCATCGCCACCGCCTGCCCCGGCAGGGCGTCGCCAGGCTGGAAGGTGTGCAGGCGACCGGCGGCCTGGTACGGCGCGATCGCGTTGCGTGCCAGCGCGAAGGCAAAGCGCACGCCCTGCGGTGCCGTGGCTTCGCTGGCCGGGTCGAGCCAGTAGCGGGCATCGGCCTTGGACAGCCACACCGTCGCATTCGGATAGGCCGGCTTGCCCTGTGCATCGAGGATCCCGCACAGATGATCGGGATGGGCATGGGTCAGCAGCACTTCATCGATCTCGGCCGGGTCTACGCCGGCCGCACGCAGGTTGCCCAGCACCTGGCCCTGGTCAGGGCCGAAGCACTGCGCGGTGCCGGCATCGACCAGGGTCAGGTGCTTGCCCTGGCGCACCAGGAAGGCGTTGATCGCGGTCTGCAGGCCCTTCTTGTCTTCGGGCACATAGCGGCCTTCGAGCAGGCGGCTGACCAGCGTTGGCGGCACGTCGACCACTTCCTGCCGGCCGAGCGCAACCACGCCGTCGAACAGGGCCGTGACCTGCAGCGCACCGATGCGCTGGTGATGCACGCCCGGCACCTGCTGGGTGGGGGCGGGCGAGGTGGCCTCGGCCAGCGCGGCCAGCGGCAGGGAGGACAGGGCCAGCAGGAGGGCGGCGTGCAATGGCAGATGACGCAGGGTCATGGCGGTTCTTCTCGGTGAGTGATGGGCAGGCCCGTTGCGCACAGCGTGCCGTGTTGCGCGTGCGTGCGGCGCTCAAAGCACTGCGCGGAATGCTCAATGGGGGTTATCGGCAGGGCTGTGCCCTGCACCCGCAGAGGCAACAGCAACGGCAACGGCAACGGCCGAAGCAACAGCAGAAGCTGGTTTCCTGTGGGATGGCGGGGTGGGTCCGGTTGCGGGGGACGCTGCAAGTACGTCCATGTAAGCTCGGTCGCCGCATCCATGCGGCTCACGCCCCCGCAACCG
>NZ_JBFTIX010000019.1:0-46355 GCF_056395105.1 Stenotrophomonas sp. 10L48
GCGCGGGGGTGTCCGCGGCATGGATGCCGCGGCCAAGCCTCCAGGGATGGATTCACGGCGTCCCCCGCCACCGGACCCACCCCGCCATTCCCAGGAAGCCAGCTTTTGCTGTTGCCGTTGCTGCGGCCTCTGCGGGTGCCGGGTGCAACCCGGCCGACACCCACCCGATGCTACGCTGTGGCCACCGACAACCACGGAGGCGGGATGGGGGCGATCGTGTTGTTGCCGCTGGGCGTGGACGACGCGGTACTTGACCGCTGCCTGGCCGCGCTTGATGCCGGTACCGCAGCGGGGACATCGATCTGGCTGGCCGATGACGCACAGGCTGGGCCACGTGCACAGGCGGTGGTCGAACACTGGCTGGCACATACGCCGTTGCAGGCCGAATACACCCGCCGCGCGCGGCCGCTGGGCGAGGTTGCCCACCTGGACGAAATGCTGCGTGCCTGCGATGGCCTGGACGTGGCGGTGCTGGCCCCGGACAGCGTACCTGCGCCGGGATGGCTGCAGCAGCTGCAGGCCACGTTTGCACGCGACGCGGCCATTGCCACGGCCACGCCGTGGTGCAACGTGGGCGAAACCGCGGCGTGGCCGCGCTTGGGCGAGCTCAACCCCGAACCGGGCGACCCGGCGCTGTTGGCACATGTCTGCGCCGCACTGCCGAACCTGCATCCTGAACTCCCTTCGGCGGTCACCCACGCCGTGCTGGTTCGCGCCAATGCTCGGCGGCGCGCCGGTGGCCTGGATACAGAAAGCTACCTGGGCTGGAACGCGGCGCTGGTCGATCTGAGCCTGCGCATGGCTGGTCTCGGTTGGCGCAACGTGTTGTGCGAAAACGCCTTCGTCAGCCGTGCCAGTGAAGCGCCCAGCCGCGACGGCGATCTGGAAGCACTGGCCGCGCGCTGGCCGGGCTGGGTACCGCGGCTGGCTGACTTCCTGATGCACGACCCGCTGCACACGCTGCGCCAGGACCTGCAGCACGGCCTGCAGCAGGCGATAATGCCGCGCGGGCAGGGCGACCTGTTCGTCCCGCCATCACCGTTGGAGCCGCCTGTTTGAATTCCGCCATTGCCGCCATCGTCGTCACCTACCAGAGCGGCAGTACCATCGATGCCTGCCTGTCGCGGCTGCGCCAGGCGCAGGACGTAGCCGAGATCCGGGTGGTCGACAATGGATCGCTGGATGACACCCTGGAAGTCGTGCAGCGCCACGCCAGCCATGATCCGCGTGTACGTTTCATCGCCAACCCGGACAACCCCGGTTTTGCCGCAGCCAACAACCAGGGCGTTGCCGATTCACGCAGCCCGTGGCTGGCCTTCATCAACCCCGACCTGATGGTCGAAGTCGATACGCTCGCCGCACTGCGAGACCGCGCCGGTGCGGTGGGCGACAGTCTGCTGGGGGTGGAGCAGGTGGACGAGCAGGGCCAGGCCGATGAAGCGGTACGGCGCCGTGATCCGGACTTCCTTGCCATGCTGCGCTCGCCCGGTCGTGGCGCGCGGTTGGCCATTGCCCGCGACCCGGCGCAGCCGTTGCAGCAGGTGCCGGCGTTGTCCGGTGCGCTGCTGCTGATGCCCCGCGCCCTGTTTGATCGCATCGGCGGCTGGGATGCCGGCTACCGGCTGCACGCCGAAGACCTCGACCTGTGCCGCCGCGTGCGTGAGGCCGGTGGCGTGGTTGCCATCGCCAACGACCTGAAGGTGACCCACGTGCGCGGGGTGTCCAGCCGCTCGCGCCCGTTCTTCGTTGAATGGCACAAGCACCGCGGGCTATGGCGCTATTTCAGCAAGTTCGAAGCGCCGCAGCGGTCGTTGCCGGTGCGGGTGGCGGTGTGGGGGGCGATCTGGGCCCATGCACTGGTGCAGGTGCCGAGGTTGCTGCGCAGGTCGCTGTAGCGCGCTGCCACAGGATCATCCACGCATGGCGTGGATCGACTGCAGAGCGCGTGAGGGCGCCACCTCCAGCACGGACCCCGGTTCACCCGAACGGGCGCATAATTCCCCCATGCCTATCATCCAGTCCCTGCTCGACACCGACCTGTACAAGTTCACCATGATGCAGGCGGTGCTGCACCAGCACCCCGGCGCGCAGGTTCAATACCGTTTCAAATGCCGCACCCCCGGTATCGAGCTGGCCCGCTACATCGACCAGATCGATGAGGAGATCGACCACCTGTGCAGCCTGCGCTTCAGCAATGAAGAGCTGGATTACATGCGTGGCCTGCGCTTTGTGAAGCCCGATTTCGCCGACTTCCTCGGCCTGTTCCACCTGGACCGCAAATACATCCAGCTGCGCGCGTCGAAGACGGTGCCCGGCGAGATCGAACTGGACATCACCGGTCCATGGCTGCACACGATCCTGTTCGAAGTGCCGCTGCTGGCGATCATCAACGAAGTGTGGTTCCGCAACACCACCACGGCGGATTTCGCCGAAGGCGAACGCCGCCTGCAGGCCAAGGCCGCGCTGCTGCGCGATACCCCTGGTTTCGAGCAGTGCCGCATCGCCGACTATGGCAGCCGCCGCCGCTACTCGCGCGATTGGCATGCCCGCCTGCTGCCGCTGCTGCGCGATGCGCTGGGCCCACAGCTGGTCGGCACCAGCAACGTGCACTTCGCGCGCCTGTACGGCATGACGCCGCACGGCACCATGGCCCACGAGTACCTGCAGGCGTTCCAGGCACTGGGCCCGCGCCTGCGCGATTCGCAGGTGGCGGCGCTGGAGTCGTGGGCGCGCGAGTACCGCGGCGACCTTGGCATCGCCCTGTCCGACGTGGTCGGGCTGGATGCGTTCCTGCGCGACTTCGACATGTATTTCTGCAAGCTGTTCGACGGCGTGCGCCATGATTCCGGCGACCCGTTCGACTGGGGCGACCGCATGCTGGCCCACTTCCAGCTGCGCCGCGTCGACCCGCGCAGCAAGGTACTGGTGTTCAGCGATGGGCTCGACATCACCAAGGTGATGCGCCTGTACGACTACTTCCGTGGCCGCTGCCAGGTGGCGTTCGGCGTGGGCACCCACCTGACCAACGATCTGGGGCCGACCCCGCTGAACATCGTCATCAAGATGGTCCGCTGCAACGGCCAGCCGGTGGCCAAGCTCAGTGACTCGCCGGGCAAGAGCATGTGCGATGACCCGGGCTACCTGTCCTACCTGCGGCAAGTGTTCGAACTGCCTCCTGAAACGGGCCCTAGCGTCACATAGTGACGCTCTGCGTCAGTTGCTTCATCCGGCTTGCTGCGCGTCTTTGTGATGCGTATCACATTTACGTGGCCGAACTTCACGAGATCGCTTACGATCCGCGTACAGGATGTTTGCAGGTCTTGAGGGAGTTCTGCGGTGAAGGTTCTTTCTGTTTTCGGTACCCGTCCTGAAGCAATCAAGATGGGGCCGCTGGTAAAGGCGCTGGGTGAGGCGCCGGATATCGAATCCATCGTCTGCACCACAGGCCAGCATCGGGCGATGCTGGACCAGGTGATGTCGCTGTTCGAGATCACCGCCGATCACGATCTTGATGTGATGGTTCCCAACCAGACCCTCAACGGCCTGTGCGCCAAGCTGTTCGAGCGCCTGGATGCGTTGTATGCGCAGGTGCGACCCGATCGCGTGCTGGTCCACGGTGATACCACCACGGCGATGACCGCTGCAGTCGCTGCCTTCCATCACCGCATTCCGGTGGGACACGTCGAAGCGGGCCTGCGTACCGGCGACATCACCCGGCCGTGGCCGGAAGAGATGAATCGCCGCGTCATCGATGTCGTCTCTGATTTCCTGTTTGCCCCCACACCAAGTTCCCGCGCCAACCTGGAACGCGAACACCTCGGCGGCCGGATCCTGGTGACCGGAAACACCGTCATCGACGCCCTGCAGCAGACCGTACAGCAGCTCGATCGCGACCCGGCACTGCGCGCCCGCGCCGATGCGCCCTTCCAGATGCTTGATCCCGAGCGTCGCCTGCTGCTGGTCACCGGCCATCGCCGCGAGAGCTTCGGCCAGGGCTTCCTGGACATCTGCCGCGCACTGGCCGAGCTGGCCCAGCGCGAAGACCTGCAGGTGCTCTATCCGGTGCACCTCAACCCCAACGTGCAGGGCCCGGTGAATGCCGAGCTGGGCCATCTGGGCAACGTGCACCTCGTGCCGCCGCAGGATTACCTGAGCTTCGTGCGCCTGATGCAACGCGCCGACGTGATCCTTACCGACTCCGGCGGTGTGCAGGAAGAAGCGCCAGCGCTGGGCAAGCCGGTGCTGGTGATGCGCGATGTAACCGAGCGCCCGGAGGCGGTCGATGCCGGGGTGGTGAAGCTGGTCGGCACGGCGCCGACGCGGATCGTCGATGCCGTCAACGCCGCGTTGCAACAACCATCACATGCAACCCGTTTCGACCCCGACGCCAGTCCTTACGGTGATGGCCGAGCCAGTGCGCGCATCGTGGCGGCCCTGCGCGGACATCCACTGCCCGAATTTGCTACCGGCCACCGCAGTGCCGGCCCCGTTCCCACCCCTCTACAAGAAGTGACGCCATGACCCAGACCGGCCGACGTAGCTTCCTCGTTGTTTCCTCCGTGCTGGCCCTGGCGAGCTCCGCTGCCGCTGGCGCTGCCGACAGCGCTGCCGGCCAGTTCACCGAATGGACCGGGGACAGCACGGTAAGCCGGCAGATGACGCTGCGCCAGCTTGGCTTCCGCCAGCCGCTGGTGCTCAGCGGGCAGGAGAGCCAGCGCGAGGTCTACCTGCCCGTACCTGTGGGCGTGCCGACCCGCGATGCGCAGCTGCAGCTCGATGGCCGCTATGTGCGTGGCCATACCGGGCGCACGTCCGGGCTATGGTCGGTCGATGGCGATCCGATGGCGGCACGTTCGATCACCGATGCGCAGGGCGACGCCAGCCAGCTGCTGGCCATTGACGGCGAGCCCCGCGAGAACGGCTTCGTCCGCGTCGGCGTGGGCTGGTGGTCGATCGTTTCCGACTACCGCTGCGCGGACCAGAGCGCGCCAGCCAACGTGCTGCGGCTGTCGCCGGATTCGCGCTTCAGCTATCGCTTCGATGGACGTGCGGTGGACACCGTGGCCAAGGCCTGGGGCGCACTGCCGCCGCGCGTGCGCCTGCTGGTGGAGGGCAAGGCGCTGCAGGCATCGACCTACGATGCGGCGTGGCGCATCGGTGCAGCATTGCAGACCGGAGGCAAGCAGGTTGACGTGGTCGCGCTGCCCAAGGTCGGTGACAGCGTGGACCTGACCGGCATCAACATTCCCGCCAGCCTGCAGGGCGTGCCTGCCTATGCGGCGCTGGCGGCCGGTGAGCGCGCGCACGCGATCAAGGATCTGGCCGAAGTCGGCGCGCTGTTGTCGCTGCGTGACAGCGGCCCGCTCGCCGCCGATGTGATGATCGGCAGCGATGCGCTGCGCAATGGCGTACGCGCTGCACTGGATGCGCTGGCCGCGCAGGTCGGGGCCAGCGGCGCCGATGCCGCCAGTGCATTCAGCACCTGGCGGGCGGCCGACATGGCGGCATTGGAAAAGCCGGTGACCAATGCCTCGGTGAGCGTGACCACTGTTGCCGGACGGCCGACCCTGGTGGTCGACCCCGCGGCCGGGGGCAAGGTGGCAGGCTTGCTGTCCGAGCAGTGGCGCAACTATGCACTGGGGCGTTCACTGCAGGTCACGCAGGCGGTCGCACCCGCGATGGAAGGGGATCGCGTACTGCTGAGCCGGCTGGGCAACATCGCCGGTACGCAGGACATCGTCACTCGTGGCGATCGCAGCGCCACCTTTGAACTGGGTGCATTGTCGGCCGATGGCCGGTTGCCGGAAGAAGTGGTGCTGGATGTATCGGCTGCGCCCAATGCGGCCGGGCAGGGCGCGGTTGCGACGATCTACTTCAACGACTACCTGCTGGGGGCCAAGGTGCTGTCGGCCGATGGCAAACCGCAGCGGCTGGTTGCCAAGGTACCCACCTACGCGCTGTCGGCCCGCAATGAAGTGCGGGTCAGCTTCCTGCGCCAGCCGGCGCGGCCTTACTGCCATGATCCCGCCACCGCGTTCCCGGTGTCGATCCTGCCCAGCAGCCACCTGAAGCTGGCCAAGCGCACGCTTGGCGCAGACTTCATCGGCGCGGCCAGCCAGCTGGCGCATGCCAATGAAGTGTTCGTGCCGGCTACCTGGCTGCAGGATGCACCGGCCTCGCTGGCCAAGGTCATCGCCATTGCCAGCGCGGTGGGGGCATCGCCGGAAGCGGCCAGCCTCAAGGTAGTGGATGCGGGCGCGGCGATCAGTCCGACCAGGCCTTACCTGGCCTTCGCCCTGGCGCCGTCCGGTGTCTCCTTGGCGGGCCTGAAGAATGGCCAGCTGGTGATTGCCGGCAAGCCGCAGCCGCTGCTCGATCTGAGCGGCCTGCAGCGGGCGGCCGCCGTGCAGGTCGCCTCGGCAGGCGGGCAGATCGGTGTGCTGTACAGCGACCTGGGCACCGAGGGACCGGTGCTGGCTGCGCCGTTCCGGTTGCTGCGGGGTGACCTGGCGGTGATCGATGGCAGCGACGTCGTGCGCGATTTCGACAGCCAGGACCCCTATGGTTCGCGGATCGCCCAGGAAGGCAATCCGCAGTCGAAGTGGGAACAGCACATGGTGTGGCTGCTGCTGCTGGTCGGCGTGGTGGTGTTCGCACTGGCCGCTGCCCGCATTACCCAGGTCCGCCGTCGCCGCAAGTCTGCCAACGTCGGGCATTGACCGGACGTGGACGGTCTGTTCTGGAACATCCAGCTGGCCAACTACTACGCTGCCCTGGAGACAGTGGCAGCGGCGGTGGCCGTGCTGATCCTGATTTCCAGCCTCGATGACCTGTTCATCGACGTCTGGTACTGGGTCCGCGAAAGCTGGCGCACGCTGACGGTCAAGAAGCGCCGTGAGTACAAGCCGCTGACCCAGCAGGACCTGCTGCAGCGGCCGGAACAGCCGCTGGCGATCATGGTGCCGGCGTGGATGGAATACGACGTCATCGCGCAGATGGTGGAGAACATGATCGATGTGCTCGACTATCGCGAGTACATCGTATTCGTCGGGACCTATCCCAACGACCAGCAGACCATCGACGAAGTCGAGCGCATGCGCCGGCGCTACAAGCGTCTGCGCCGCGTGGAAGTGCCGCATGACGGCCCCACCAGCAAGGCCGATTGCCTGAACTGGTTGATCCTGTCGATCTTCGACTACGAAAAGCGCCACGACATGGAGTTCGCCGGCGTCATCCTGCACGACAGTGAAGACGTGCTGCACCCGATGGAACTGCGTTTCTTCAACTACCTGCTGCCACGCAAGGACATGATCCAGTTGCCGGTGACCTCGCTGGACCGCGAGTGGTACGAACTGGTGGCGGGCGTGTACATGGATGAGTTCGCCGAATGGCATGCCAAGGACCTGGTGGTCCGCGAGAGCGTGTCCGGCATGGTGCCGTCGGCGGGCGTGGGCACCTGTTTCTCGCGACGTGCGCTGCTGGCGCTGAGCGAGGCCACCGGCAACCAGCCGTTCAATACAGACAGCCTGACCGAAGACTATGACGTCGGCGCACGGTTGGCGACGATGGGAATGCACTCGATCTTCGCCCGCTTCCCGGTGCAGTTCCTGGTGCGGCGACCGTCCTGGTTCGGCTGGGGGCCGGTGCGTGAGCGCACCCAGCAGATGGCGCTGTGCGTACGCGAGTATTTTCCCGACAACTTCCGTGCGTCCTACCGGCAGAAGGCGCGCTGGGTACTGGGTATCGGCCTGCAGAGCTGGGAAACGCTGGGCTGGCGCGGCTCGCTGGCGACCAAGTACCTGCTGGCGCGCGATCGCAAGGGCATCATCACCTCCTTTGTCAGCATCATCGCCTACCTGATCTTCCTGCAGCTGCTGCTGTTCTGGCTGCTGAAGATGACCGGTGTGTGGAACCTGCAGTACCCCAGCGTGTTCCAGGCGGGCAGCTGGCAGATGAACGTGGCGCTGCTGACCACCGCTGCCCTGGCCACCCGCGTGGTGCAGCGCTTCTACTTCGTCAACCGGCTGTATGGCTGGGAACACGCGTTGATGTCGATCCCACGCATGGTGGTCGGCAACATGGTCAATTTCATGGCCACCGCGCGCGCATGGCGGATGTTCCTGGCCTATCTGTTTTTCGGCAAGCGCATGGTCTGGGACAAGACCATGCATGATTTCCCCGATGCCGCAGCACTGGTGCAGACCCGCAAGCGCCTGGGTGAACTGCTGACCACTTGGCAGGCCGTCGAGCCCGAGCGCCTGGAACAGGCGCTGCAGCAACAGCAAGGCGGGCGCCAGCAGCCTCTGGGCCGGATCCTGTTGTCGCAGGGCTGGCTGGATGATGAAACGCTGGCCGAGGCGATTGCCTTCCAGGGCGACCTGCAGCGTGCGGTGATCGACGTCGATTATCTGGGCCGGGGCGGGTTCCCGGTCAGCGTCGACGCCTGCGTGCAGTGGCGCATGCTGCCGTTGCCGCCCCTGCAGGAAGGTACCCTGCGGCTGGCCGTGGCCAATCCACTGTCGGAGGCCGCACTGGACCTGTTGAAGCAGGAAACCGGCAACGCCCAGGTCGAGCAGAGCATTGCCCGCGAAAGCGAGATCAACGCTGGCCTGCGCATGATCAGTGGCGCCGAGCTTTGGCGCATCGAT
This sequence comes from Stenotrophomonas sp. 10L48, assembly GCF_056395105.1. Taxonomy (NCBI): domain Bacteria; kingdom Pseudomonadati; phylum Pseudomonadota; class Gammaproteobacteria; order Lysobacterales; family Lysobacteraceae; genus Stenotrophomonas; species Stenotrophomonas sp. 10L48. The sequence goes on from NZ_JBFTIX010000019.1 coordinate 8,649, forward strand.
ACCGTGCCGTTGCTGGGCGACCTGCTGGTGGAAATGCGCCTGATCGACCATGCGCATTTCGAGATCGCACTGGATGAGTATAAGCCCCAGCGTGATGGACGCATCGGCGACTACCTGGTCAAGCGGGGCATCGCCACCGAAGACGCCATCGCCCAGGCGATGGAAGAACAACGCCGCCGCGCGGCGATGCTGCAGTCGCCGCCTCCCGGAGTTGCAACGGTATGAAGACCTCGCTGCTGTCCACCGTCATCGCCGTTGCCCTGGCGGCCGCTGCCCCGGCATACGCGCAGGCCGACGTGCCATTGCCGCTGTCCGGGCCCGCCTACCGCATGGCCGAGCAGGCGTTCGCCGCCTACGAGCGTGGCGATTACAGCACGGCCCTGAGACAGGCCGGCGAAGCATCGCGGCTGCGGCCGGATGTGGTGCGCCTGCGGTTGCTGCAGATCTATTCGCTGCAGAAGCTCGGTCGCAGTGATGAGGCACGCCAGCAGGCGCGGCGTGCGCTGGATGCGGGGCTGAAGGATCCGGCATTACCGGGGCTGGCCACCGCGCCGGCGGCCGCTGCTGCCAGCGGCGGTGGTACCCGCGCCGTGCCGGCGGCACGACAGACGCCGGCTGAGCGCGCTTACCAGCAGGCATTCGCCATCGCGACCGAAGCCTATACCGCCTACAACAACGACCAGATGGTGGTGGCCGCCAGCAAGGCCGAACAGGCCTTCCGTCAGCAGCCGCAGCAGGGCGCATGGGCGATGCTGTGGGTCGCCTCGCTGGAAGCGCAGCAGCAGTTGGAGCAGGCCGACGCTGCGGCGGCTACAGCACTGCAGCTGGGCGCACCGAATGTGGCAGATCTACGCGCCAAGCGCGTGGCATTGGGCCGTCAGCGTGCAGTGAAACCGGCACAGGAAGGCTACCAGGCGCTGATATCGCAGGATTTCCGGGCCGCCGTCGGGTTCGCCCGCGAAGCGGTGGCACGTGCGCCCGACGTCGCCTCGCACCGCCTGCTGCTGATGACCACGCAGTTGCTCGATGGGCAGCTGGCAGAAGCCGAGCGCACCGCCGACCAGGCCCTGGACAACGATGCCGACGATACCGTCGCCCTGGTGATGCGGGCCTATCTGCGCCAGCGCCAGGGCAACACTGCCCAGGCCAACGCCGATTTCGACGCGGCCCTGCAGCAGGACTGGCTCGATGACCAGCAGCGCCGAAACGTGCGCCTGCTGGCGGTGGACGCCGCGGTGGCTGCCGGTGATCGCAACCGTGCCACCGCGCTGCTGGCGCCGCTGCAGGCCGATCCCCTGGACGACGTAGACGCGTCCTCACGGCAGGGCATCCGCGAGGCGGTGACCCAGCGCGAAAAGGCGATCCGTGGCGCACGCGCCGGCCAGACCCTGACGCTGCAGTCCTATCCGGCGCCGTTCCAGCAGTGCCGCGATACGCCTTACGGTACCCAGTGCGAACTGATGCCCGCCGATCTGCAGGGCGAAGTCGGCCCGGCACAGCGCGCCTATGCGGCCTATGGCCGGCAGGATTACCAGCAGGCCATCAGCGAAGCGCGCCAGGCCGTGCAGGAAACTCCGGACAGTGCGACCTTGCAAGGGCTGCTGACCACGGCCCTGGCCGCCGGCAACCGCAGCCAGCAGGGCGAGGCGCGCCAGCGCCTGGACAGCGCGCTGGCCACCCACCCCGATGATGCGGGCCTGCTGATGCAGCGTGGCTACCTCCATCAGGCGGCGCGCGAACCGGCGCTGGCGCTGGCTGACTTCCGAGCCGCCGAGGCCACCGGCAAGGCGCCCAAGACGGTGATGATGGACCAGGCCTATGCCAGTGCCGCCAGCGGCGATCACCGCCAGGCCGTGACCCTGCTGCGCGGCGCGATCGACGCTGCCGACGCCGGCCAGCTGCCACTGGACAAGGCGCAGCGCTACAACACGCGCAGTGCCATCGCCGGCTACTCGCGCGACTGGGGCGTGACCGCCTCGGCCGGCTACCGTGGGTCGCGCCAGGCGGCCACCAACCTGGGCGGGGCATCGATCAGCACGCCCGGCGCTTCGGTGTTCAGCACCCTGGAAGCCTTCTGGCGGCCGCAGGCCACCAACAACCAGCACGGCACGCTGGAAGCCTACGCGCGCATCGCCAATACCTTGTACGACGAAGGCGGTACGTTCGAATCGTTGCTGTTCACCGACCCCTGCACCGGGCAGGCGACGCCGGACAACCGTGAACGTGCCGAGCGCCTCAGCCGTTCGCGTTCGATCGCCGGCTGGCCGTCCACCGTCGGTTCGTTCGGCGTGCGCTATGCCTTCGGCCAGACCGGCCTCAGCGTCGGCCTGGAACGCCGCCAGTTCCTCGGCAGCGCGACCCGGCGCGGCGGCATCTATGCCGACTCCGCCGCCATGCGCTGCCAGATCCAGATCGAATCCGAACGCCCGCTGCAGGCCAACCTGCTGGCCCGTTACCGGCTCAACGACAGCGCCGGTGGCTGGATGACCTACGCCACCTACGGGTTCTACAACGGCACCGGCGTGCGCACCGACGTCAGCCAGTGGTGGACGGTCAGTGGCTATGCCCAGGCCGGCCTGAGCTGGGATGACAACCGCGCCCACTTCACCGTCGATGCGCTCGATGCCAACGGCGCCCCGTCCCAGCGCGTAAGCGAATCCAACGGCCGCCTGCGTCGCCAGCAGGCCTTTGCCGCAGCCGAACTTCGCGCCGGGCGCAACTATCGCTTCGGTGCCGACCAGACCCGTTGGCTGGTCACCCCGTACCTGGTGCTGGGTGCGGACTGGCAGGATCAGCGCTCGCGGGTGCGCGGCATCGACTATCCCGGCATCGGGCCGCAGTCGTTCAACCTGTCCGACACCCAGCGCAGCTGGTCGCTCGGGGCCGGTCCTGGCGTCGGCGTCCGTTACTGGTTCCGCGAAGATCACTACAACGCGGCGCGCTCCTACCTGGACCTGTCGGTGTCCTACCGCTTCGCCATCGGCGGCGGCGATACCCAGCGGGCCAAGGGACTGTTCGCCACTGCCACCCTTTACTACTGATGCTGCATGAAGGATCTGCCGATGAAATCAGTTTTCTCTGCAACGCTCCGCGTACCGTCCGCACGTAGACCGCGCTTGCTGCTGCTGGCCGCCGTGTGCGCGCTGGCCGCTGCCGGTCCCCTGCAGGCGCAGGCACCTGCCGCGCCCGTTGCCGCGGCCAATCAAGACTCGTCCATCGTGCTGACCGGCAAGGATGGCTGGCTGTTCCCGGCCTGGGGCAGCCTGACCGAGGTCGATAGTGCCGCCGTCGCCCGCAACACGGCGCTGATCGCCGAGGCGCAGCGCACGCTGGCCGCCGCCGGGGTCAAGCTGCAGGTGCTGGTGCTGCCGGACAAGGCCCTGTTCTATGAAGACAAGCTGCCCGACGGCAAGCGGCTGGGCGATGCGGTGCGTGGCCGCTATGCGTTGGAACTGGAGGGGTTGGTCAATGCGCACGTGCCGGCTGTCGATGCGTTGCAGGCGATGCGGCAGGTCAAGCAGGGCGGCCAGGAGGTGTTCTATCGCAGCGATCAGCACTGGACCCAGCCGGCCGCCGACGCAGTGGCCGCTGCCGTCGCCGCGAAGGTGAAAGAGCAGGTGCCGACCCTGGCCGGGCAGGCCGGCAGCGGCATGCCGCTGGGCAGCGAGATCAAGGAACGCCGCTTCGGCGATCTGGCCGAGCTGTTCCTTACCGATGAACAGCGCAGGGCGATCGGCCGCGATACCTTCACCGTGCGCCGCCAGGCCGAACAGCAGTCGCTGCTGGATGATGCACCGGCGCCGGTGCACGTGACCGGCCACAGCATGGTGCAGCCGTATTTCGGTTTCCCGCAGAAGCTGTCCAACCTGATCGACCGCCCGGTATCGGTGAACTGGAAGCCCGGCAACGTCGGCCACTGGGTGATGCTGCTGGAGTACCTGGAATCACCCGCGTTCAAGCAGAACAAGCCGCAGGTGCTGGTCTGGCAGATGTTCGAACCGTCCTACCCGCAGGGCCCGGATGCACGTGGCCAGTGGGACAACGCCTCGATCATGACCCCCGAACAATGGAAGGTACGCCTGCACAAGGCGCTGGGGCAGTGATCCGATGAATGCCCGTCCCGGGGCGCCCGCGCCCCTGCCACCTGCTGCCCCACCGCGTGCCCATCGGCTGACCGCCGTGGTGGTATCGGCATTGCTGCTGATCGGCGTCTGCGCCGGTGCCTGGATGCTGGCCAACGCCAAGCTGCCGGCCGAGAAACTGCTGCCCTCGCGCTGGGCAGATGGCGAAGCCGGGCAGGCGATCAACCAGGCCCTGCGGCTGCCGATCCAGGCCCAGGGCGACCTGCTGGGGGCCGCCGTGCGCTATCGCCTGCTGGGCGATCTTGGCGAGCAGGTGGCGCTGGGGTGCCCGGACTGGCTGTTCTACCGCGATGGCCTGCGTCCGCAGCCGGGTGCCGGTGCCAAGGTATTCAACGATCGCGTGCGCCTGATGCAGCACTGGTCGCAGCAGTTGCAGGCCACCGGTGCGAAGCTGCTGGTAGTGGTGGTGCCGGACAAGTCGCGCATCGAGCAGGCGCACACCTGTGGCCTGCGCTATTCCGAACCGATGCGTGCGCGCTACGGGCAGTGGCAGCAGGCGCTGGCGGCGGCGAAGGTACCCAGTGTCGATCTGCTGCCGGTGTTGTCCGGGCAGGACGCGCCGGTGTTCTTCCGCACCGACGTGCACATGAACCGCATCGGCGCGCAGCGTGCCGCCGACGCGGTGAGCGCGGTGGCACTGCCGTTGCTGGGCGGGCAGGGCAGCCAGGCATTCGAGGTCGGAGCGCCGGGCACGCCCAAGCCACGCATGGGCGACCTGATCGTGCTGGCAGGCCTGGAACACGCGCCGCCATCATGGCGGCCGCCGTTGGACCTGGAGCCGGAGCAGGTCATCACGCCGCTGCGCAGCGGTGGACTGCTGGACGACACCCCGCCGGTGGAGGTGCTGCTGCTGGGCAGCTCCAACGGCCGCCGCAGCCTGTTCGCAGAACGCCTGGGCCATGGCCTGGGGCGCGAAGTGTGGAACCAGAGCATGGACGGCGGCCAGTTTTCCGGCGCACTGCTGGCGGCGCTGCCGCAGCAGTCGACGTGGCCACCCACCGTGAAACTGGTGATCTGGGAATTTTCCGAAATGGCCCTGTCCCTGCCGCTGACCGAAGGCGAGCAGAAGGCATTGGCCGGTATCGACTGAGCGCCGACCGACCATGCTGTTCAACTCTTTCCTGTTCCTGCTGATTTTCCTGCCGATCGCGCTGGGCGTGCACTACCTGCTGGGCGCGCTGAGGCCACGGCTGGCCGCGCTGTGGCTGTGCGTGGCCTCCATCGTGTTCTACGGCTGGTGGAATCCGCAGTTCGTGATCCTGCTGGCCGGCTCGATCATCTTCAACTACCTGGTCAGCCTGGTGATCCTGTCGCTGGCCAAGCGTCCCCGGTTGCAGCTGCTGGCCACCGCGCTGGGCGTGGCCGCCGACATCCTGCTGCTGGTGCATTACAAGTACTTCGCGGCAATGGTGAACTTCGTCCACGACATCGGCTTCAACGTCGGCCCGATGGACACGCTGATCCTGCCGCTGGGCATTTCCTTCTTCACCTTCACCCAGATCGGCTACCTGCTGGACTGCCGTGCCGGCGTGGTCAACGACCGCAGCCCGCTCAGCTATGTCCTGTTCGTGACCTTCTTCCCGCACCTGATTGCCGGCCCGATCCTCCACCACAAGGAGATGATGCCGCAGTTCAGCAAGCGCGAGACCTATCGTTTCCAGGCCGAGAACCTGTCCATCGGCGGCATGCTGTTCGTCATCGGCCTGGCCAAGAAGGTCCTGCTCGCCGACAGCATCGCGCCGTATGCCGATGCCGGTTTCGCCTCCACCGGTGATGTGCAGTTCTGGGGCGCATGGGCCACTGCGCTCAGCTATGCGCTGCAGCTGTACTTCGATTTTTCCGGTTATTCGGACATGGCGCTGGGCCTGGCCCGCATGTTCGGCATCCGCTTCCCGCTGAACTTCAATTCGCCGTACAAGGCCACCAGCATCATCGACTTCTGGGCGCGCTGGCACATGACGCTCACCCGTTACATCACCGCCTACCTGTACTACCCGGTAGCGATGGCCGTGACCCGTTGGCGTACCCGTCATGGCCGTGCCACCGGCCCCACTGCGGTGGCATCGGCCGGCGGCTTCTTCTCGATGATCGTGCTCCCCACGGTGTGGGCGATGGGCCTGGCCGGCATCTGGCATGGCGCCGGCATGCAGTTCCTGATCTTCGGCCTGCTGCATGCCACCTATCTGGTCATCAACCATGCGTGGCGGGTCTTTGTCGGCGGTCGCAAGCCGGCCGCGATGCGAAAACTCAATCCGTTCCAGCACGCCGGTTACCTGCTGCTGACCTTCGGCGCGGTGCTGGTGGCGCAAGCGTTCTTCCGCGCCGATGGCGTGCACGATGCGTGGCAGCTGGTGCAGGGCATGTTCGGCGTGCGCGGTTGGGAAAGCATGGAGAACCTGGGCCATGTCGCGGGCATGGGCCTGGCCGACGGTGCGCGCCTGCTGCTGGGCCATCACCTGCAGCTGCTGTACATCCTGCTGGCACTGGCCATTGTCTGGCTGGCACCGAACGCGCACCAGATCATGGGTGTGTACTCTCCCGCGCTGGCAAAACCGAGCCCGGCACCGCGCGCGTGGATGCGCTGGCAGCCCAACTGGGCCTGGCTGCTGGTGATGCTGGTGCTGCTGACGTTGTGCCTGCTGAACCTGCACAAAGAAACCCGTTTCCTTTACTTCCAGTTCTGACAAGGTGGATTCCAACATGGACAAGCAGACAATCCAGAACCAGCTCATCGATATCGTCGAGGCGGTGATTGGTACCCGCGTGCAGCCGGACGAATACATGGAATCGTTCTTCGATTCGATGTCCAAGGTGCAACTGATGGTCGAGGTCAAGGACCGTCTTGGCGTCACCCTGCCGGTGGATGAAATCGACGCCCTGGTTGATTCGGTGCAGGTGCTGGCCGACTACGTGGCCGAGCACCGCCCCAGCTGATCGCCCGCGGGCACCGGAGGTAGCACGATGTACTTCGATTTCGACCAATGCCGATTCGCCGACCTGGATGTCGCCACGCAGGCTCCCGCCCTGCACGCGGCCGATGGGGTACTTGATTGGGCCGGGCTGCATCGTGCCACCCAGCAGTGGATCGACCGTGCGCGTGCTGCCGGCCTGGTGCACGGTGACGCATTGGTGATCTCCGGGCACAAGGAATCGGCCTTCGTGGTGGCCATGCTCGGCTGCCTCTGCCTGGGTGTGACCTACGTACCGGTGGACACCATCAACCCGCCAGCCCGCCTGCAGCGCATCACCACGCTGGTGCATGCGCGTGCGATCTACGATGCGGCCGTCGATGCGTTCCTGCCTGGTGCCGATGCGCCACGAGCGCTGGCGGTGCCGGACCTGGCCTACATCATGTTCACCTCCGGCAGCACTGGCGACCCCAAGGGCGTGCAGATCGGCCGCGACAGTGTTGCCCTGTTCACCGTCTGGATCCGCGACTGCCTGGCGCTGGGCCCGGCGCCGGCGTTCATGAACCAGATGCTCTTCAGCTTCGACTTCTCGCTGTTCGACCTGTGTGGTGCACTGGGCCTGGGTGGCTGCTGCGTGCTGTGCCCGCGCGAGGTGATCGCCAGCAGCGAGCATTTCGTCGACCATCTGCGCGATTCGCACGTGGCCGTATGGGCATCCACGCCCTCGTTCGTGCGCCAGCAGATGCTCAATCCGCGTTTCGATGCCACGCACCTGCCCGACCTGCAGGTGTTCGTGTTCGGTGCCGAATCACTCACGCCGCGCGTGGCTGAAGAACTGTGGGCGCGTTTCCCGCAGGTGCGCATCATCAATTCCTACGGGCCGACCGAAGCGACCTGTTCCACCACATGGGTGGAGATCGATCCGGCCCTGCGTGCGGCGGCACCCAACCCGTTCCCGATCGGCATCGGCAAGCCCTATGCCGAGGTGTTCCTCGATGATGGTGAGATCTGCATGGCCGGCGACCATGTGATGCGTGGTTATCTCGAGCGCCCGGACCTGGATGCCGGCGTGTTGTTCGAACACAACGGCAAGCGTGCGTACCGCAGCGGTGATCTCGGTGATGTCGATGCGCAGGGCCGGTTCTACTTCCGTGGCCGCCGCGACGACCAGATCAAGCTCAATGGCTACCGCATTGAACTGGCCGAGGTCGATGTCGGCCTGGCCCGCCTGCCTGGCGTGGTCGCAGGAGCCGCCGTGGTACTGCGGCGGCCCGATGGCAGCCTGGTGCGGATGATCGGCTTTGTCGAAACCACGCAGCCACAGACCGGCCCACTGCAGCGTCCGCCAGCGGACCTGGCAGATTGGAAGGGCCAGCTCGAACGTTACATGCCGCCCTATATGATTCCTTCCGAGCTGTTCGCCGTGGATGCCCTGCCGCAGACGATCAGCAACAAGGTGGATCGCAAGCAACTGGAGCAGCGCTACCAGATCCTGGCGCGCACGCTCCGCACGACGGAGAAACCCGCATGAACACTGTCCTGAAATCGCTGGTCGCCACCGCGCTGCTGCTGTCGCCGTGCGCAGCCTTCGCCCAAGGCGCACCGGAAGGGCGCCTGGCCCAGTTGTATGCCGCGCGCCCGCCCGCTGGCTCTGCCTTCGTGCGCGTGCTCAACCCGGGCAGCACGGTGCTCAAGGCCGGTATCGGCAATGGCGCCGACCAGAACGTCGGGCAGGCAACACGCGCTACCCGTTATGCGATCGTTGAAGGCGGCAAGCCGTTCAGCGTGCGCGTGGCCGGCAAGGCCCGCACGCAGCCAGCGGTGGCCGCCGGCAGTTTCACCACCCTGGTGCTGGATCCCGGCGCAGCGGCCAAGCCCTTCAACGTGCTCGAAGACGGTGGTGGCAGCAGTGACGCCCTCAAGGCCGAGATCCGCTTCTACAACCTCGCCGGCAATTGCACCCAGGGCAAGCTGGCAATGGCCGACAAGGGCGCAGTGGTGTTCCCGGCGGTTGCCGCTGGCCGCAGCGCCGCGCGTGGCATCAATCCGGTCAAGGCGCGGCTGGTGGCCGGTTGCGGTGGCAAGGACAGTCCCGCACTCGAACTTCCCGCGCTGCAGCCCGGCGATCACTACAGCCTGTTCCTGACCGGCGCCGCCAACGCACCGGTGCTGCAGGGCCAGCTCAGTGGCACCGACGCGGTGGGCCGCTGATCCGATGGCAGACCGGCCGGTATTCCGCGAGGACCACGCACTGTTCCGCGACCAGGTCCGTCGCTTCATCGACGCACAGATCGCGCCCGGGTACGCGCAATGGGAGCGCGATGGCATCACGCCACGTGCGCTGTGGCGCGCGGCGGGCGAGGCCGGCCTGCTCAACTGCCAGTTGCCCGAGCCTTACGGCATGGGAGGCGACTACGGTCACGCCGCCTGCGTGATCGAAGAACTGGCACGCGCCAACTATCTGGGCATCGGCTTCTCGATCCACTCGGACATGGTCGCGCCCTACCTGATGCAGTACGCCACGCCAGCCGTGCGCGATGCCTGGTTGCCGAAGATGGCACGGGGTGAAGCGATCGGTGCGATCGCGATGACCGAGCCCAGCGCCGGCAGTGACCTGAAGACGATCCGCACCCGTGCCGACGTAGTGGACGGCGGATATCGATTGAACGGGCAGAAGACCTGGATCACCAATGGCAGCAATGCCGACGTCGCCGTGGTGGTGGCCACTGTCGCCCCGGAACTCGGTGCCGGCGGCCTGACGTTGTTCTGCGTGGACCTGGCCGCTGCCGGTGTCAGCCGCGGTGCCCCGATGGCCAAGATCGGCCAGCATGCGCAGGACACCACCGAACTGTTCTTCGAAGACGTGTTCCTGCCTGCCGATCACCTGCTGGGCCAGGAGCGTAGTGGCTTCGCCTACCTGGAAGAGCATTTGGCGGCCGAACGGCTGGCCATCGCGCTGCGCGCGGCCGCCTCGGCCGAAGGCATGCTGGCTGAGACGGTGGCCTACGTGCGGCAGCGCAAGGCCTTCGGTCGGCTGCTGATCGACCACCAGAACACGCGCTTCGTGCTGGCCTCGGCCACGGCACAGCTGGCGATGCTGCGCAGCTTCCTCGACCAGTGCCTGGGCGAGCAGATCAGCGGCCGACTGGATCCCACCCGCGCGGCGATGGCCAAGCTCAACGCCACCGAAGTCCAAGGGAAGGTGCTGGACGACCTGCTGCAGCTGCACGGCGGCTACGGATACAGCAGCGAATATGGAATAGGGCGTGCCTGGGCCGACGCGCGTGCACTGCGGATTTTCGGTGGCACCAGCGAGATCCTGCGCGACATCATCGGCCGCACGCTGTAACGCTTCTTGCGCGTCGGTACCGGGGTCAGATCCCCCAGCGCTTGCGCAATGCGGCCGCTTCCGGCGTGTCCTGCGACAGCCAAGGGTCCAGCGCGTACACCAGCACGTGCTCGGCGCCGCTGTCGCGCGCCCAGGCCAGCTGTCGCTCGATACGGGCGGCATCAGCGGTTTCGCCCTTGAACTGGGTGCCGTCGTTGTTCTCGCCGGGCAGCTCGCGGAACAGTTCGACGATGGCATCGAAGGCCACGCCACGCGTGCGCAGATGCTGCAGCAGCGGCTGCAGCTGCTGTACGTTGCCGGCGCCGGCAACACCCACGCCATCCTGCACCATGGGTCTGACCGATGCCTGCGCGAGAACGGCATCCCACAGGGTTACCAGGTCGCCCTGGGTCTGCAGGCGGCTGAAATAGCAGGAGATCGCGCAGTCGCCACCACGCTCGACCGCCGCCTGGGAGATGCCGTGCAGCCACTGCGCCAACCATTGCTGACGGGCGGGATCGGCCCAGTGGTACTGCTCGAGTTCGTAGGGGATGTACCAGCCATTGAATGCCTGCAGGCGAGACCAGGGCGCCTGTGCCAGCCAGGCCCGCGCCTGCGTCAGGCTGTCGGCGAAGAAGGCCTGCAGTGCGGCGTCGTCTCCGCCGATGGCCTGCCACCAGCGTTGCTGGAACGGCAGGCCGACGCGAACCGCGATACCGGCTTCCGAGGCTGCGGTGAACAGCATGCGCACACTGGTATCGGGTAGCTGCCAATCACCCTCGGCGCCACCGACGATGCCGCTCCATTGCAGCACCAGCTGCCTGCAGCCGAGTCGGCGTGCCAGCTGCAGCGAGCGTTGCCAATCGGCCATGCGCCACTGCAGGTGGCTGCGCCACGGCTGCAGGAAGGTGCCGTCCACCTGTTCCGGCAGCGAACAGCCGGGCAGGGTGGTCAATGCCGCCGCAACGGGCGCCAGCAGGGCAGCGCGCAGCAGGCGCCGGCGCAGCGGCGAAGATGGATCGGGAGGCAGCAGGGGCGTGGACATGCAGTCATCATCCCAGAGCACCGTTCGCAACGGGTGAACCGGGCCACGCACGATGAACATGCGCCCGCCGGATCACTCCAGCGCGTAACGCAGCACGAACAACACCGCCACCAGCCACACCGCCGGGTGCACCTCGCGCCAGCGGCCGGTGCCGGCCTTCAGCGCAGCATAGGCAATGAAGCCGAAGGCCAGGCCGTTGGCGATGGAATAGGTGAACGGCATCGCCAGCGCACACAGCGCGGCGGGTACGGATTCGGTCAGGTCGCTCCAGTCCACTTCCACCAGTTCGCGCAGCATCAGTCCGGCTACGAACAGCAGGGCCGGCGCGGTGGCATAGCCGGGCACCATTGCCGCCAGCGGCGAGAACAACAGCGCGGCCAGGAACAACGCAGCGACCACCAGTGCGGTCAAACCGGTACGGCCACCCACCTGCACGCCCGAGGCGCTTTCGGCGAAGGCGGTGGTGCTGCTGGTGCCCAGCAGCGAGCCGGCCACAATCGCCGTGCTGTCGGCCAGCAGCGCGCGGCCGAACCGCTTCTGCGCGCCCGGCAGTTTCAGCAGACCGGCACGGCCGACCACGCCATACAGCGTGCCGGTGGCATCGAACACTTCCACCAGCACGAACACCAGCACCACCTGCAGCAGCACGGCGATCGGCGCGCCGCCGTTGTGGTGCAGCAGGCCGGGCAGGTACAGCTGCAGGAAGGTCGGCGCCAGGCTCGGCGGCAACGACACCAGCCCGTGGTACTGCAGATCGCCCAACGCCCAGCCGGCCGCGGTCACCGCCAGGATGCCGATCAGGATCGCACCGCGCACACGCCGCGCTTCCAGGATCGCGATCAGCAGGAAGCCGCCCAGTGCCAGCAGCGGCGGCGCGGTATTGAGCGGGCCCAGCGCCACCAGCGTGTCCTCGTTGCCGATGATCACGCCGGATTTCTGCAGCGCGATGATGGCCAGGAACAGGCCGATGCCGGCCACGATCGCCGACCGCAACGACGCCGGAATGCCCGACACCAGCCACGCGCGCACGCCGGTCAGCGACAGCACCAGGAACACCAGGCCGGAAATGAACACCGCCGCCAGCGCCTGCTGCCAGGGCAGCCCGGCAGCGCCGACCACGGTGAAGGCGAAGAACGCATTCAAGCCCATGCCCGGGGCCATGCCCACCGGGAAGTTGGCCGCCAGCGCCATCACCACCGAGCCCAGCGCCGCGGCCAGGCAGGTGGCCACGAACACTGCCCCAGCATCCATGCCGGTGGTGCCCAGGATCTCGGGATTGACGAAGACGATGTAGGACATCGTCAGGAAGGTGGTGACACCGGCCAGCAGTTCGGTGCGCACGGTGGTGCCGTGCTGCTGCAGCTGGAACAGGCGTTCGAACAGGGACATGGAGGATCTCACGACAATAAGGTGTCACGACCAAGGTTCGTGACCTACCCGAATGCAGAACGTGGGTACCGACCGTTGGTCGGTACGCCTTTCGTCACCAGCAACGGTGGTGACCTACCGAAAAGAGAAAGGCCGCGCGAGCGCGGCCTTTCGTTCTTGCTTACTTCAGCGCCTTGAAGCGCAGGCGCTTCGGCGCAGCGTCGTCGCCCATGCGGCGGCGCTTGTCTTCTTCGTACTCGCGGTAGTTGCCCTGGAAGAACTCCACGTGCGAATCGCCTTCGAACGCCAGGATATGGGTCGCGATGCGATCCAGGAACCAGCGGTCATGCGAAATGACGAAGGTGTTGCCCGGGAACTCCAGCAGCGCATCTTCCAGCGCACGCAGGGTTTCGATGTCCAGATCGTTGGACGGTTCGTCGAGCAGCAGCACGTTGCCACCCTGCAGCAGGGTCTTGGCCATGTGCAGGCGGCCACGCTCACCACCGGACAGCGAACCGACCATCTTCTGCTGGTCCTGGCCCTTGAAGTTGAAGCGGCCGATATAGGCGCGCGACTGGATCTCGATGCCGTTGATGTTGAGGATGTCCAGGCCGCCCGCGATTTCCTGGAACACGCTGTGGTTGCCTTCCAGCGCGTCGCGGCTCTGGTCCACGTAGGACAGCTGCACGGTCGGGCCGACCACGATCTCGCCGGTGTCCGGCTTTTCCTGGCCGGTGATCATCTTGAACAGGGTCGACTTACCGGCACCGTTGGGGCCGATGATGCCGACGATGGCGCCCGAGGGCACCAGGAAGTTCAGGTTGTCGAACAGCAGGCGGTCGCCGAACTTCTTGGAGACGTTCTTGAATTCCATCACCGCCTGGCCCAGGCGCTCGCCCGGCGGGATGAAGATTTCATTGGTCTCGTTGCGCTTCTGGTAATCGACCGACTGCAGCTCTTCCAGGCGGGCCAGACGGGCCTTGCCCTTGGTGCGGCCGCCCTTGGCGTTCTGGCGCGACCACTCCAGTTCCTTCTGGATCGCCTTCTGGCGAGCCTTTTCCTGGTTGTCTTCCTGCTTCAGGCGCTCATCCTTCTGGGTCAGCCAGTCGGTGTAGTTGCCCTTCCACGGAATGCCGCGGCCACGGTCCAGTTCCAGGATCCACTCGGCGGCGTTGTCCAGGAAGTAGCGATCATGGGTGACCGCCACGACGGTGCCGGTGTAGCGCGCCAGGAACTGTTCCAGCCATTCCACCGACTCGGCGTCGAGGTGGTTGGTCGGTTCGTCGAGCAGCAGCATGTCCGGCTTCTGCAGCAGCAGGCGGCACAGCGCCACGCGGCGCTTTTCACCACCGGACAGCTTGCCGACGATGGCATCCCACGGCGGCAGGCGCAGCGCATCGGCGGCCACGTCCAGCTGGTTTTCCAGCGTGTGCGCATCGCCGGCGGCGAGGATCGCCTCCAGGCGCTCCTGTTCCTTGGCCAGCGCGTCGAAATCGGCGCCTTCTTCGGCATAGGCGGCGTAGACCGCATCCAGCGCAGCCTGTGCCTGCAGCACTTCGCCCACGCCTTCTTCAACCGCTTCACGCACGGTCTTGGTCGGGTCCAGCTCCGGTTCCTGCGCCAGGTAGCCAACCTTGATGCCGGCCTGCGGACGGGCTTCGCCCTCGAAATCGGTGTCCACGCCGGCCATGATCTTCAGCACGGTGGACTTGCCGGCGCCGTTCAGGCCCAGCAGGCCGATCTTCGCGCCCGGGAAGAAGGACAGCGAGATGTCCTTGATGATCTGCCGCTTGGGCGGGACCACCTTGGACACGCGGTTCATGGTGTAGATGTATTGCGAGGACATGAGGTCTCCGTAGGCGCGACCCTGCGCCCGGTCCGTCACGGGGAACTTCCCGTTGCGGCAGCGGGCACAGACTGAATGGAATACCCCCAATTATAGCCGGAACCGCTTACGCCCCGCGCCGTCCGCAGCGCCCGGGGCTGGCCGAGGACTGAATGGGCCGTCACAGTCCCGCAGCGGGAAGCGTTTCCAGCCGGAAACGGTTCAGATCGAATGCGCAATATGGGCTCACCACCCACCCAGCAGAGGTCTCCCATGCACATCCATCGACTCATGGCCGGCGCCGTGGCCTCTGTACTGGCGCTGGGCGCCATCGCCCCGGCCTTCGCCGACAACGATCACCGTGGTCGCGACCACGACCGCCGAGAATGGCGCGAAGATCGCCGCGAGTGGCGCCACGACCGTCGCGACTGGGAACGCGACCGCCGTGAAGCGCGCCGTGACTACCGCCACGACCGCCGCTACGACCATGGCTACTACCGCCCGGCACCGCCGCCGCCGCGCGTGGTCTACAGCCCGGGCTACCGGCCCGGCTATGGCTATGGCTGGCAGCGCGGCCACCGCTACCGCGATTACTACCGCGGCCCGATCTACGTGGTGAACGACTACCCGCGCTACCACCTGCGCCGCCCGCCGTCCGGCCACCACTGGATCCGCGATGACCGCGGCAACATGCTGCTGGTGGCCGTGGCAACCGGCATCATCGCCGACTACATCATCAACAACCGTTGATGCAGCGCCGGGGTCGGATCCCTTTCCAACGGAAAGGGCTCTGACCTGATCGGAAAAAAAAAAGAAGGGCGCCACAAGGCGCCCTTCTTCATTCAACCGGCCAACCTCCCGGTCAGAACGCCACAGACCAGTCCAGCTGCGCCCCCACATCGCGCTGGCCATCGCCACGGCGGCCCTGCATCTGCAGCGCCACGCGGCTGTTGTCGGTCGGGCTCACCGCCACGCCGAACTGGGCCAGCGCGCTGCGGCGGGCCAGCGGCGCACCGCTGATCGCAAACCCCTGCGTGCCTTCCACGAAGCGTGCATCGACCTGCGGCAGGCGATCGCCGCCAGCCACCTGCCAGCCTGCGCGCGCGGTCAGCGCCGCACGATCACGCTGGCCACCGCTGATGTCCCAGTCCGCGCGCAGCGCGGCCAGGCCGGTGCGGTAACGTGCGCTGCCGCTGTTCCACTGCAGGGCACTGTGGCCGCCGTGTTCCTGGCTGCCGTCGCTTTCCAGGCGCACCTGGGCCACTTCGATTTCCGGGGTCAGCTGCAGGCGCGCGCCGCCGAAGGTCCAGCCGGCACGCAGGAACGCGGTCGTGCCGGTGGCGTCCTCGCGGGCGGACAGGCCTTCGTCCAGGCGGGTGCCGACCTGTGCCGTGCGCGTGCTGTCGGTGCGGTAGTCGGCACGGCTGACACCTGCACGCAGGCTCAGGCCCTGCCAGCGGTACTGGCCGTACACGCCGTACTCGGTGCTGTCGGTTTCGCTGCGTGCATCGCGCTGGGCCAGGCGGCTGACCAGCTGCTGCTGGCCGGCGGCCACGCCCACTTCCAGCGATTCACCCAGGCGCCAGCCGGCACCGGCCATGACGCCGTGCTGCGACGAACGCAGGCCGGTGTTGTCCGCGCCGGCATCGGTGCGGCGCTGGCCGGCGTTGCCGCCGATCCAGGCGTGCACGCCCGGGGCGATCTCGGCACCCATCGTGGCACCGTCCAGATGGCGGTCGATGCCCTCGTGCAGGAAGCGGTTCTGCAGCAGTGCGCCGCGGTGCGCGGCATGGATCTCGCCGCTCAGGCTGTCGAAGGCCGGCACCACCTCGGCCAGGTCCAGCCGTACCACCGCCTCATACACGGCGTTGCCATTGCCCAGCGCTTCCACCGCGCCGGCCACCGCCTTCTGGTTGGGGTTCACCACCACATCGGGGAAGGCCAGATCGATATCCGGCATGGCGATATCGTTGCGGGCCAGGGTCAGGTAGACGTTGCTGGCGTCGTAGTCCAGCGTGGGGGTCAGGAAGGCCAGCGTGCTGCTCACGCCGGAGAACGTGCCCTGCACGCCCTGCGTCGCGCTCAGGATGGTGTAGCGGCTGCGTGGCTGCCAGTCACCCTCGCTGGCGATGGCCACCGTGTTGCCACCCTGCAGCGTTGCGCCGCCGCCCACCTGCACGCGGTCGCCGGCGCCATCGGCGCCCAGGTCCACCAGGTAGCGCGAGCCGTTCTCCATCAGCAGGCTGCCGGTCATCGACAGCATGCCGAAGGCCGTGGCCGAACCCGGTGCCAGGGTGGCGCCGTCGCGGATGACGACGTTGCCCAGCTGGCCGTCACCGCTCAGCTCGGTGCCAGTGCCCAGGTCGGCCAGGCCGCCCAGGCGGCCATGCACGTCAAGCGCGCCGGCCTGCACGCGCGTGGTACCGGTGAAGCCGCTGCTGTCGCCCGACAGGCTCAGCAGGCCCGCATCCAGCTTGACCACATCGCCCGCGCCGGACAGCACGTTGTTGAACAGGGTCTGGCCATTGCGCTGCAGCTGCAGCGTCGCGCCCGATGCCACGTCCACCGCGCCACGGATCGCACCGTTGCCAGCCAGCACAAGGGTGCCCTGTTCAATGCGGGTACCGCCGCTGTAGCTGTTGTTGGCATGGGTGGTCAGCGTGCCGCTGCCGGTCTTGCGCAGTGCGCCGGTGCCGGTCAGGCGGCCGCTGAACATCGCATCGACCTGGTCGGTGTCCACCGTGGCGACACCGTCCAGCGCCATTTCAACGTTGCTGGTGAAGGCCTTGCTGGTCAGGTGCAGGGTGCCATCGGCAATCAGCACGTTGGCCGTGCCGGCGCCCTGGTAGATCAGGCCGCCGGCCAGGTTCAACGTGCCCTGCCGACCAATGGTCAGCGAGCCACGGCTGCCGCTGGCGCCGGCCAGGCCCAGCGCGTCGTTGACCGTCAGCGCACCGCCGTCATACACCGACACGCTGCCGTTGCCCTGATTGCCGACGGTCAGGCGGCCCATGCTGGCCGAACTGCCAGCGTCGGCCACGCGGAAGCTGCCTTCGCCCTGCGTGTTCTCACCCACGCCCACGTTGCCTGCGGTCAGTGCGGCGCCGTCGAAGACATTCAGTTCGGCCACCGCGTTCTGGCCCACGGCGATGAAGCCGGTGGTGGCGGTGGTGCCCGCGCCGGTCAGCACCAGCACGCCATCGGGCACGCCCGGAGTGTGCCGCTGCTGGCCCAGCAGGGTGCTGCCCTGCACGGTCAGCGTGGCGCCGTCGGCGACGGTCATCGTGCCGGTGCCGGAAACGCCGATCAGCAGGTCACTGCTATTCAACCAGCTCGAATCCTTGCCGGTCACCGTGGCTTCGCCGCGGGCCACGCTGCTGTAGCTGCCCAGACGGGCGATGCCGGTCTGGAAGCTGCCACCGTTACGCACGTTCACCGTGCCCATGCCCTGCGCGCCCACGTGGATCTGGTCGGTGGCAAAGCGCGAATCCTTGTCGGACACGGTCAGCACGCCACTGCTGCCCATTTCCGAGGCCACCCACGTGCCCTGGGCGTTGATCACCTGGCCGCCATCAAGCACGTCCAGGAAGCCGCTGCCTTCATGGCCGACGCCGATGCTGTTGTTGCCGATCCACTGCGAACCGGCGCCGGTCACGGTGACCTTGCCGGTCGAGCCGGCCAGCGTCGCAATGAAGATGGCAGTGCTTTCCAGTACGCCGCCGTTCTGGATGAACAGCTCGCCGCTGCCGCCATGGCCGATGTCCACGCGCCACGAATCAGCCCTGATCGCATCCACCACGACCGGGGTCACGCTGTCGATGTAGGCGTGGTTCTCGACAGTCAGGTTCGGATCGCCGTTGCTCCACGCACCCGGCACATACCAGTTGCCATCGAGCTGGCTCGGATCGCGCACGGTGACCGTCGCAGCAATCGCCGTGGTGGGGCCGCTCATGGCCAGGCCGATCGCCAGGGCCAGCAGACTGGTGGAAAGAGTACGGGAGGCGCCGGAAGTGCGACGCGGTGCCAGCGTCATTGCCGGCGAAGCTTGGTGCGAATGGGTCACGCGGATTTTCCCCTGTATGGACAGGGCGTATCGGCCGCGCAGGGGAGGGCTTTAGGTTTCTGAATATAAACAATTCAGAGTTGCAAGGAAGCGGGTCACACTTCCGGATATTCCGGGAATGGAGTCGCTGCCCAACACCGCTGCGGATTACACACGCAGGCGCGCCAGCACATCATGCCACAGCGCAATGCCCAAGCCCCTTCCGCTGCGGTCGCCCGGGCCCTCCAGCCCGCTTACAATCGCAGGCCCCGCTGTTCCCTCCCTGCCTGGAGTAACCGATGTTCCCGCGTGACGTCCGCATCGAAACCTACGATCCCGAACTGGCCAAGGCCATCGCCGCCGAAACCCAGCGCCAGGAAGACCACGTCGAGCTGATCGCCAGCGAGAACTACACCAGCCCGGCGGTGATGGAAGCCCAGGGCAGCCAGCTGACCAACAAGTACGCCGAAGGCTACCCGGGCAAGCGCTACTACGGTGGCTGCGAATACGTGGACATCGCCGAACAGCTGGCGATCGACCGCCTCAAGCAGCTGTTCGATGCGGACTACGCCAACGTGCAGCCGCACAGCGGTTCGCAGGCCAACCAGGCCGTGTACTTCGCGCTGCTGCAGCCGGGCGACACCATCCTCGGCATGAGCCTGGCCCACGGCGGCCACCTCACCCACGGTGCCAAGGTCAACGCCTCGGGCAAGCTGTTCAACGCCGTGCAGTACGGCGTCAACGACCAGGGTCTGATCGATTACGACGAAGTCGAGCGCCTGGCCCTGGAGCACAAGCCGAAGATGGTCGTTGCCGGCTTCTCGGCCTACTCGCAGGTGATCGACTGGGCGCGCTTCCGCGCCATCGCCGACAAGGTCGGTGCCTACCTGTTCGTCGACATGGCGCACGTCGCCGGCCTGGTTGCTGCTGGCGTCTACCCGAGCCCGCTGGAACATGCGCACGTGGTCACCTCGACCACCCACAAGACCCTGCGCGGCCCGCGCGGCGGCATCATCGTCGCCAAGGGCGCCGACGAGGACCTGGTCAAGAAGCTGCAGTCGATCGTGTTCCCGGGTATCCAGGGCGGTCCGCTGATGCACGTCATCGCCGGCAAGGCCGTGGCCTTCAAGGAAGCGCTGGAGCCGGGCTTCAAGACCTACCAGCAGCAGGTGGTGAAGAACGCGCAGGCGATGGCCAACACGCTCATCGCGCGCGGCTACAAGATCGTCTCCGGTGGCACCCAGAACCACCTGATGCTGGTCGACATGATCGGCAAGGACGTGTCCGGCAAGGACGCGGAAGCCGCACTGGGCAAGGCCCATATCACCGTCAACAAGAACTCGGTGCCGAACGACCCGCGTTCGCCGTTCGTGACCTCGGGCCTGCGCCTGGGCACCCCGGCGGTGACCACCCGCGGTTACCTGGAACAGGACTGCGTGGACCTGGCCAACTGGATCGCCGACGTGCTCGACGCCCCGGCCGATGAGGCCGTGATCGCCCGCGTGCGTGATGCGGTCAGCGCGCAGTGCCGCAAGTACCCGGTCTACGGTTGATCGGGCACTGGGGTCGGAGCCCTTCCCTGCGGGAAGGGTTCTGGCCCCGGCACCGGAGTACCCGCGCATGGATGAGCGCCGCCTCAGGTATCTCTATGCAGCCTTGGCTGTGCCGTTGGGCGCACCCAGCGTGCTGTTTGGTGGGGCGATGGCGGTACTGGCCATGGCCGGAAGCGTGCTTTCACTTGCCGACGGCACCGTCAACCTGCCCGGGCAGGCATTGATGCTGCTGTGGGGCCTGGCCGGACTCGCCGGTTGCATCGCCTGGCTGGACCTCAGTTGCGGATATTTGTTTGCAGGGCGCAGCGCACTGCATGCGCGCAGCCGGGCGCAGTGGGGCGCGCTGCTGCTTGGCATGCTGGCGGCGCTGCCGCTGTTGGGCATGGGGCTGTGGCTGGGCATCACCCACGGCAGCGAAGGCTTCGGTCTGCTGCTGCTGGGGCCGTCGTTGCTGGTCCCGGCCGCCATGCTGTTGTGGCTGCGACCACGCACGTGAAGCAAGCAGCCAGCAAGGAGATTCGAACGCATGGATGAGCGCCTGCACAAACGCCTGTATATCGCCCAATGCCTGCTGCTGGGGTTGCCTGCACTGGTGGCCGGTGGCGGCGTCGCCGGCTTCGGCATCTACACCTTCCTGACCCGCCACGGCCTGATGCGCGGCGACGAAGGTGCGGTGCTGTTGCTGTGGGCGCTGGCGGGTGTGATCGGCTTGCTGGCCTGGTTGTGGCTCAGCATCTGCTACTTGAAGCGCGGGCGCGATGGCCTGCGGCACACCGCCCGTATTCCCTGGATCGGCTTGGCGCTGGGCGCCATGGCGGCGCTGGCGGTGATCGGCGTGGTGCTTTTCAGCTTGTTTGCCGGCAGCCCCTGGCAGGTACTGGGCTATCTGGTACTGGGCGTGCCGCTGCTGGTGCCGACTGCGCATCTGGTGTGGCTGCGGCGGGGTGCGACCGACGCTGTGTGACTGGCGGTTGGAAGTTTCAGAGAAATTGCATGGTGTGCCGCAGGTGTCAGGACTAGGGTCTTCCGACCTACTGGAAGGAGCCCCCGATGCAATCCTCGCGCCGCCGACACGGCCTCTACCTGCTTCTCCACAGCCTTCTTTTCTCCATTCCCTGCGCGTTGGCTGGCCTGTTGGGTTCGCTGCTGTTCCTATGGGTATGGGCGCACGGCGGTGACAACAGCGCACTTCTTGCATTGCTTGCGATGTGGGGTCTGCTCTCTGTGACGGCGATCCCGCTTGTTTTCCAGCTCGCAAACACGTGGCAGATGCGCGGACCGGATGGATTGAAGCCCGCCGCGCCGGTGCTGGGGACGCTGTTTCTAGTGTCAGCTGCTCAGGCTGTGTCCGCGTCGGTGATAACAGTTTCAAGTTTTGGAGTGGATCCGATACTGCTGATACTGGCAATCGGTTGGGGGGCTCCTTGGATCAGCCTCGCCTGCCACTTCCGATGGCTGTCGAAAGCCAGCGGGCGCGAGTGAAGAAAAACGGAGTTTGCTGCTTGGCCCCTTCTCAGGTACCGTTGCGACGCTGCCACGACCGTGGCAGCAGGTATTCCCCTGAGCCAGGCGTTCAATGCATTGCCCCTTCTGCCAGCATGCCGATACACGGGTCATCGACTCGCGCGTCTCCGAAGACGGCGCGACGATTCGTCGTCGGCGTGAGTGCGAGGCGTGCAGCGAACGCTTCAGTACCCTGGAAACCGTTGAACTGAAGCTGCCGGCCATCGTCAAGAGCGATGGCACCCGCGAAGCATTCGATGCCCGCAAGGTCCGCGCCGGCTTCGACCGTGCGCTGCAGAAGCGTGCGGTGCCGGAAGAGAAGATTGAAGCGGCGGTGCGCGCAGTGGTGCATCAGCTGCGCATCAGCGGCGAACGCGAAGTGCCGTCGATCAAAGTGGGCGAGTTCGTGATGAACGAACTGCGCAAGCTTGACCATGTCGGTTATGTGCGTTTCGCCTCGGTCTATCGCAGCTTTGAGGACGTGGCCGATTTCCGCGAAGAAATCGAGAAGCTCGAACGCGACCTGCCTTCCAGCACCGAGCAACTGCAACTGCTGGGCGATGTGATTGCCCTCACCAAGAAAAAGAAGGGCTGACGGCCTCTGCTTCGGTAGCCGCCAACCTTGGTTGGCGCCGTGCCGCCCATCCACGCATGGCGTGGATCTACTGGGCTCTGCCAACCTTGGTTGGCGCCGTGCCGCCCATCCACGCATGGCGTGGATCTACTGGGCTCTGCCAACCTTGGTTGGTGCCGTGCCGCCCATCCACGCATGGCGTGGATCTACTGGGCTCTGTCAACCTTGGCTGGCACCGTGCTGACGGCGGTACCATGGCGGCATGAGCATATCGTTCACCGTCCTTGACCACCTGCACATGGCCGCCGCATTGCGGCTTGCCGAACGCGGTGCCTATACCACCCGTCCCAATCCGATGGTCGGCTGTGTGATCGCCCATGGCGAGCGCGTGGTCGGGCAGGGCTGGCACCAGCGCGCTGGCGGCCCGCATGCCGAAGTGTTCGCCCTGCGCGAAGCGGGCGGCGACGCGCGCGGTGCCACCGCCTACGTCACCCTGGAACCCTGCGCGCATTACGGCCGTACGCCGCCGTGCGCACTGGCGCTGATCGAGGCCGGCGTGTCGCGCGTGGTCGCGGCGATGCGCGACCCGTTCCCGAAAGTCGATGGCGGTGGTTTCGACCTGCTGCGCGACGCCGGCATCGAGGTCGCCGAGGGCTTGATGGCGGCACAGGCGCGGGAACTCAACAAGGGCTTCCTGTCGCGCGTGGAGCGCGGTCGTCCGTGGCTGCGGGTGAAGCTGGCCGCCAGCCTCGATGGCCGTACCGCGATGGCCGACGGCAGCTCGAAGTGGATCACCGGCCCCGCCGCTCGCGAAGATGTGCAGCACTGGCGCGCGCGCGCTGGCGCGATCCTCACCGGCGCCGACACCGTGATCGCCGACGACCCGATGCTGACCGTACGCCTGGCTGACACTGAAGTCATGCCGCCCCTGCGCGTCGTCCTCGATTCACGCCTGCGCTCGCTGGAATGCAGCCGTGTGCGCGAGGGTGGGGCGCCCACGCTGTACCTGCACGATGCAATGATCAGCCCGCCCGACGCCGCCGACGCGGCCTTTGCCAGCGTAGCCGTCCGCCACGGTCGCCTTGATCTGGGCGCGGTGTTGGCACTGCTGGCCGAGCGCGGCATCAACGAGGTGCACACCGAAGCCGGTGCAACCCTGGCCGGCGCGCTGGTGCGTGGTGGCTGGGTGGACGAGTTGCTGATGTACCAGGCGCCAACACTGCTGGGCGACAGCGGCCGCCCGTTGCTGGCCGACCTCGGCATCGACGTGATGGACCAACAGCGTCGATTGCATGTGGTCGACCAGCGCCAAGTGGGGGATGATCTGAGGTTGCTGTTGCGGGTGTAAGGCGAGACGTTCATCCACGCATGACGTGGATCCACCTTGCCCTGGTAGATGCCGACCTTGGTCGGCGCATTTGCTTCAAGTGCCCGGACACTCTGCCAGCGGAATCTGCACAGTTCAGAGGTATCCTCATCCACCCCGCGTGCGTCCCACACATCCAGCGGTAGCAGCCCCGCCAGCACCTGCAGGGTGTATGCCTGCTCGGGCGAGGGAGCAGCAGCAGATGTGTTCCACCACAGAACGCCCAGCAGGAAGCACAGGTGTCTCCTCGGCGCTGCCAATCGACCGCTCGTTGCTCCTGCCGCCATCAGTGCGTCTGCTTGGATGATTCGTTGTCACGTTTGGCTCCGCGGATCACGTTGAAGCGAAACACCGCCTCAACGGCGCCGCCCTCATCGCGACCGTTACGGTGTGCGGGCAGGTAACACCACTCCTGTGCGGCGTCCATCGCGGCAGCTTCCAGCAGGGCATTGCCACTGGACTGCACCACACGAACATCCAGAAGGCGGCCACCCGCGTCTACTTGCATCTGCAGGCGCACCATGCCGCTTTCGCGAGCCCTAACGGGAAAAACAACCCGGCGCGCAGCGCGGGTGGTGGGCTCGATCGAGACGCTGTCGCCGCGCTCGGTGAATACACTGCAGTCGGCGCGTGCGGTGAAGGTCCGGGTCGGCGTTGAGGCAAAGCGCTGCAGGCAAGTCACAACGTCGTCGTCTTCCCTGCAACCTGGCTTCTCGGTCTGCAGGCGACTCTGGGTCTGCTCGGGCCCGACTCCGCCGGCGGGTGGCGGTGCGCATGCGCCCAGTCCGGCCAGCGCAGACAGAAGAACCGTGCTGCGCAGATTCACTCGGTCACCGGCCCCGCAGGCGGCTCACTGCGATAGCCTTCCCACAGCGCGCGGTTCCGTTCATGGGTTCCCCGGCAATAGGCAGCGGCCAGCTCCGGCCCCAGCGTTCTCACCTTTTCTTCCACGGCATCCTGCAGGGTGGTGCCACGTTGCAGCGGGCTATCCGGATCATAGCGTTCGGCGAACTTCAGTTGAGCATCCAACATCAGGTCGCATACGGGAATGCCAGAGTACGCGGTGACCGCTTCCGCCTCGATCCGCTCGTCCCATGCCTGGAAGGGCATCAGCTGTTTCAAGAGCTCCAGCCCAAGAAGGCCCATGTCGATACTGGCCCATGGTCCGTTGTCGCCAACGCGCGAGAATTCCGCTCGCGCCTCGTACCTGGTGTCAGGCGCATCGCGCAGAATGGCTGCATACGTTTGCAGGAATGCCTTGGCCCCCTCCAAGCTCTGCTCTCCTGAGCGATGTCGTGCCTTGGCGTCACGGTAGGCCCCAAACGCAGCGGAAACATCGGGAAGCGTGCAGTGGTAGTCCACGATGCCGCGTTCGGACGAGTTGCTCTTTTCGATTCTGTCGGCAAGGCAGTGGATGGTCTTGCGACGTGCGCTGATGATGCTGGCTGCAGGCTCCTCGAAACCAGCCGCCAGATTTTCGAAAGCGTACAGCTCGTCGACGATGTCGGCGATGTCGCTTGCATCTGCCGTGCGAAGGCTGTTGCGCAGAGCGGCTTTGGCCTTCTCATCATTCTGGGTAATGACGCGCGCATGCGCATCGAAGGAATCTTCCAGCGAAAGTGCGGCGGGCGCCGCGGTAGCAGCCGCGAGGGGAGTGCCCAGCAGCAGGGCAAGAATCGGCTTCAACATGTCAGCACTTGGTCGATCGGAACGATGCCCGAGGATCTCGGGGAGCAGTTCCTGCGTCCATGCAATTAGTCTGAAAAACTGGACCCATGCTTCCGAAGCACGCCGCCGAGAAGATTTGAAAACTTTCCTATTCTTCTACGCGGAGCCGGCGGGCACAGTGGTGGGCCGTTTTTTGCAGGCCAGTGCATTGTCGCGTTCATATCGAGTCCTCGCGTTGTCTGTGCTTCTTCCTCTGGCCCTTCTGGTTCCAGCGACATCCTTGGCCAATGACGACCGTGAAGAACCCCTTGATGAACTGACCGTTGAGCAGGCCCTGCATGATCTGGTAGCCGTCATCGAGTGCCGTGCGCCGGCTGCGGTCAAGAAGCCTGTGCGTCGCAACCTGTGGCGGGTCGCACTGGGTGGAGAACCTCCGCAGGCGGCCTTTCGCGACTGGGAGGTAGGCAAGCAGGCCAACCCTTCATTGCACGAAGTGGAACTGCCGGCCCCCATTACTGCTTTCGGCCATTCGATCCGCCGCATCGCCGTCCTCTCTGGCGCCACGATGGCCATCATCGATGGCATACCGTTGGACGAAATATCGCGGCAGTTGGAGCTGCACCCGCTAAGCGTCAGTATGGCCCCGCATATTCGCCAGAGGACTCTGTCGCTGCGTAATAGCGGTGATGGCGGACTGCATACGCGCTTGTTGGTGGCATCGCGGATATCCACGCATCCGGACGCCATCCTGGTTGGGTGCGAAGAGGGCTTCGACACGCGCGCTGAGCAGTTGCGCAGGCGTGGCAAGGAGCCAGATGTGGTGTTCGCCCCGGGCATGGACATCGCCACCGAGCTGGACGATGTGCTGACCTGCAAGGCCGATGCGCTGCGCAACTACACTGCCGGTTGGGCGGTGGGCATGTCTGCACATACCTCTGACGCGCGCTTCAAAGGCTGGAAGGATGGGGAGGACGAGGACGGCCATCGCTGGTGGACGCCGCCGGCGCCGGTCATGATCGCCGGCAGGCCTGTCTCGCGTTTCATGAAGGTCGGTCAGACCCTCTATGCAGAACTTGATGGAAACATTGCCGGGGACCTGGCAGGCGAATGGGATCTCCCTCCGTATGAGGGCTGGGACGACGTCGCCTTCGTCGGCTTCCACGATACCGACACTGCCGCCGATGGCTGGCTGGAGAACCGCGCACGCATCGCGCGCGATTGGAGGCCCGGCAAAACGCTGCATGGCTGTGAGTACCTGCAGTATCGACCGGAGTTCGGCGAGGATCCAGATGATGATGACGAAGAATGACGATGGCGCGGAATCGCTGGGCGCCGTCCGGTATTGCAAGTGTGTACGCACGGGTCGCTCCACATCATCGCGGTGATCGGGCGCGGCCAAGTGGGCGACGACCTGCGCCTGCTGCTGCGGCCATGAAAAAGGGGGCGGAGGGAATTAAGTTCTTTTTTGCCACAAACGACATAATCCTCTCCGTCCCCTTCGTCAGTTCAACGATCCTCGCCGGGCGGGTGCTCGTTCCACTCGAAGAACGGCAGGAAGGCATCGGCCAGTGTCCCCATCAGCGGCGAGGGGTCTGCCCGCCAGCGACCGCCGCGATCGCGTTCGAAGGCCAGCGTGACATTCCGCTCCCGATCCGGCGCATCGGCGAGCAGCTGCGTGTACGCCGCCGCCAGTGCCGGCGCCATCTGTGGCGGGTGCGGGCCATTGAACGGCACCGGGTGTTGCCGATACACGGGCAGCAGCGCCATCAGATCCGGCAGGGTGCAACGGTAGTCCACCAAGGCACTGTCACCGTCAGGCCCGTGCGGGTACTGCACGCTGTCGGTCGTGCATCGTACCGAGGCCTGCCGCGCACGCAGCGCGGCCGCCGCCTGCGGCCAATCGGCCATTTCCGGTGCGTCGTCCAGGTGGCTCACACCGGCCAGGGCCGCAGCGATGGCCACACCCTTGTCGCCTTGCATGTACTGCGCCAACGCACGCTGTGCAGGCGCATCGCCGTGCACGATCACCTGCGCAAACAGGTCGAATATCTGCGCGTCCGGCAATGCCGCAGAACCTGCCCGCGCACTACTGAAGGCCAGCAGCAGCGCTGCCAGCCCCCATGTCTTCAACATGACCCTCTCAGGCGCATTCGTCGGTCCACATCATCTCGGCCATCGGACGCAGTGCCTTGCACTCCTGCGTCATTTCCTCGGCCGACATCACCTGCGTCTTGGCCTTCAACTCTTCGGTCATCGCATCCACACCGCTGATCTGGTCCGGTGCGATCTTCGCCACGCAGCTGCGGTGCTGCTGCAGCAGCAGATCGCAGGCCGGCACGCCGGTCACCTTCGGTGCCTTGGCTGCTTCAACGTCCTGCATCCAGCCATCGAACGGCGCCAGCGCATCCAGCACCGGGCCCACCAGATCATCGAAGTTGCTGCTGTACCAGTAGCCCTTGTCCTTGGCGGTGTACAGGGTGAGGGTGCCGGTCACGGCCTTGCGCGGGCCACTCTGCAGGGCCTGGGTATAGGCCTCGGTGAAGCGCGCGCGCGGAGCCTTGTCCTCACCCGTCAGGCTGGCCAGGAACAACGGCTGCACGCTGCCCAGGTCGGCCAGCTGGCAGCTGAAATCGACCTTGGCGATCTTCTGGTCGTCCACGAATTCGTTGTCTTCCACCGTGCTGCGCGTGGCACGGCACTGCGAGGCCTTCAGCGCCTTGGCGTACATCGCTTCCGCCGCTGCGGGATCACCCTTCACTCCGGCCACGGCCAGCACCGTCTGCCACGGCTCGGCCAGGGCCTGGGCCATCATGCCCGGCACCGGCGTTACCGAATCCTGGCCGTCGAAGGCCGGCTTCAATGCATCGTTGAGCGTGCGCGTGGCGGCGGCATCGTCTTCCAGCAATGCGCGTGCGTACAGATCGAAGGTCTGTTCGGGGGTCAGCTGCGCCGGGGCGGCCGCGGCGAACATCGGGGCGCACAGCAGTGCGGTGGCCAGCAGGCCGCGGATCGGGGTCTTCATGACGGTGTTCCTGTTCCAGAGGGCGGCAAGCCTAGCGCAATTGTCATTGCATTCGATGGCGTGCCGCAGCCAAGCGTATTGCGCGCGACGGCCAACAAAAAACGGGCCCCTTGCGGAGCCCGTTCGATCGCACGACGAGGATCGGGCAATCAGAAGCTGGCGCGCACGCCGGCCGAGTACTGGGTGACGTCGCGGTAGCCGGAGATCTCGCCCACCAGGCCCCAGGTCCGGGTGAAGTTGATCTGGCCGCCGACGGTGCCGACCCAGGTGCCCTTGAATTCATTGCCGCCGTCCATGTAACCGGCCTTGATCCAGGCTTCGGTCATGCGCGAAGGCTTGCCACGCAGGCCCATGGTGGCGCGCACCAGGTTGGTGTGGTCCTTCACGCTGAAGCGGCCGTAGTCCACGTCCTTGACGGTGATTTCAGCCTGCTGGCGGACCCAGGCGATGTCGGCGGTGTAGTCGACGCGGTCGCTGAAAGGCATGTGGTAACCGATGCCCAGCTCCGGCTGGTTCAGCTTGAGCTTCATCGAGCCGTAGTCGTAGTCGTACGACTTGCTGCCGTAGTTCCAGCCGCCGAACACGTGCACCTGCTCGGCCAGCGCGATCGAACCGCGCACGTAACCACCATCAACCTTCGGGTCGTTGAACACGTCGTCGTCGGTCTTGACCTGGGTCCAGCCGCCTTCGACGTAGGTATAGCTCAGGGCGTCGGCGGAGGCCGAGAACGGGGCAGCGGCCAGCAGGGCGGCCACGATCAGGATCTTGCGCATGGGAATTCCTGTGAATTTCAGTCCATTGGCGGCCCACCTGTGCGGCAGTCCGTGGCGACCTCATGTCGTCCGACCGCCGATTTTAATGAAAGTTTTACGAAATGCGAGCGACGGCCGTCACAGGCCTGGACGCGCCCGGGTGGGGGCAGAGCCCTTTCCTGCGGAAAGGGGTCCGACCCCCGGGGGCATTCGGCCCCGTTCAGCCCGGGCTGTTACACTTGGCGGGCCGGTTCGCCGGTACACAAACGTCTTCAGGGCGGGGTGCAATTCCCCACCGGCGGTAGGTGCGCAAGCACGAGCCCGCGAGCGCCCCGGCCTTACCGTCGGGGGTCAGCAGATCCGGTCCAATGCCGGAGCCGACGGTCATAGTCCGGATGAAAGAAGACGGTGCCACAGGGCCTTTGCGGCCCTGCGCCCGCCTGTTTGCCTTGCGGCGTTTTTCGCTCACTTTTCGCGGAGAACGTTACTTGTTTACTGGAATCATCGAAGGCGTCGGCCGTCTGGCCGCACGCGAATCCATCGGCGGCGATGTCCGCTTCACCTTCAACGTCGGCAGCCTGCCGTTCGACAACGTGCAGATGGGCGAGAGCATCGCCATCAACGGCGTCTGCCTCACCGTCATCGCGTTCGACGCCGGCAGCTTCCAGGCCGATGCGTCCACCGAGACCCTGGGCCTGACCACGCTCGGCCAACTGGCCGAAGGTGCGGTCATCAACCTCGAACGTGCCATGCGCCCGACCGACCGCCTTGGCGGCCATCTGGTCAGCGGCCACGTCGACGGCCTCGGCCAGGTCCTGTCCATCCATGAAGATGCGCGTGCCCAGCGCTGGCGTTTCGCCGCGCCGGCCGCCCTGCGCCGCTACATCGCCAAGAAGGGCTCGATCTGCGTGGACGGCGTCAGCCTCACCGTGAACGAAGTGGACGAGGAAGGCTTTGAAGTGGCGCTGATCCCGCACACCGTGGCCAATACCGCGTTCTCCGCCACCGGCGTGGGCAGCGCGGTGAACCTGGAAATCGACCTGGTCGCTCGTTATGTCGAGCGGTTGCTGGGTGAAGGAGCCCGCGCATGAACTTCGCCCCCATTCCCGACATCCTGGAAGACATCCGCCTCGGCCGCATGGTCGTCATCGTCGATGACGAAGACCGCGAGAACGAAGGCGACCTGATCATGGCCGCCGAGCTGGTCAAGGCCAGCGACATCAACTTCATGGTCACCCATGGCCGCGGCCTGGTGTGCCTGCCGCTCACCCGCACCCGCGCCGCCGACCTCGGCCTGGCGCCGATGGTGCAGGCCAATACCGCGCAGTTCCAGACCAACTTCACCGTCAGCATCGAAGCGGCCGAGGGCGTGACCACCGGCATCTCGGCACACGACCGCGCGCACACCATCCGCACCGCGGTGAAGCCCAATGCCAAGCCGTCGGACCTGCACCAGCCGGGCCACATCTTCCCGCTGATTGCCCAGCCCGGTGGCGTGCTGACCCGCGCCGGCCACACCGAAGCCGGCGTCGACCTGGCCATGCTGGCCGGGCTGGAACCGGCCGGTGTGCTGGTGGAGATCCTCAACCCGGACGGCAGCATGGCGCGCCGCCCGGAGCTGGAAGTGTTCGCCCGCGAGCACGGCCTGAAGATGGGCTCCATCGCCGACCTGATCGCCTATCGCCTGGCCACCGAAAAGACCGTCGAGCGCGTGGACGAGCGTGATATCGACACCGAGTTCGGCCCGTTCAAGCTGGTCACCTACCGCGACCGCATCGCCCACGACCTGCATTTCGCCCTGGTCCGCGGCACCCCGGATGCGGACACGCCCACCCTGGTGCGCGTGCAGGTGGAAAACCCGCTGGCCGACCTGCTGCACTGGCGCCGCGATGACTTCGGCGTGGCGGCCACCGATGCCCTGCGCGCGATCGCCGCGGAAGGCAGTGGCGTGATGGTGGTGCTGTCGGCCCCGCGCGACGGCGAAGCGCTGTTGGCCCGCCTGCGCCAGCAGCCGGCGCCGGTGGTGCCGGGCAAGGACAAGGATGTGGGCCAGTGGCGCCGCAACGGTGCCGGTGCGCAGATCCTGTCCGACCTGGGCCTGGGCAAGCTGCGCGTGCTGGGCACGCCCCGCCGCCAGATCGGACTGGCCGGGTACGGCCTTGAAGTGGTGGAGACGGTCACCCCGTAACCCGCTCGGTGTGCCGACCAACGGTCGGCACCCACAAAGGGGCGGCCCACTGCAGCTGGTGGGTGCCGACCGTTGGCCGGCACGCCCCGGGCCCCCGCCAGCCACGGCCGGGGCCCATCCACGGTAGAATTACCCCTTAATCGAATCCCAAGCCGCATATGAGCCACTACGAAGGCGATCTTCGCACTCCCGAATCGGCGCGCTTCGCCATCCTGGCCAGCCGCTGGAACGCCCGCATCACCGATGTGCTGGTTGCTGGCGCCCGCCAGAGCCTGGCCGGCAACGGCATTGCCGAAGCCAACATCGACGTGATCCGCGTGCCGGGTGCCTGGGAGCTGCCGCTGGTCGCCGCGCGCCTGGCCGCCGCCCATGAACACGCCGCCATCCTCACCCTGGGCTGCGTGATCCGTGGCGACACCCGTCACTACGAACACGTGGCCGACCGCTGTGCCGAAGGCCTGATGCGCGTGCAGCTGGACTTCGGCGTGCCGGTGCTGAACGGCGTGCTGGCCGTGGAACGCGTGGAAGATGCCGAGGCCCGCGCAGGCGGCAGCCACGGCAACAAGGGCGAGGAAGTCGCGCTCGCCGCATTGGAAATGGTCAACCTTCTGGAGCAGCTGCCATGAACAAGAACACCCAGGGCAAGCCCTCCGGTAAACCCGTCCGCCGCGATGGCATCGATCCGGTGCTGCGCTCGCGCGCGCGCCGTCGTGCCGTGCAGGCCATCTATGCCTGGCAGATCTCCGGCGGCAACGGCCAGTCGCTGATCGCCCAGTTCGCCCACGAACAGGCCCGCGAAATCGCCGACCTGGCGTACTTCGAAGCGCTGGTGCATGGCGTGCTCGACAACCGTCGCGACATCGACGAAGCCTTCGGCCCGTACCTGGACCGTGGCATCGACGAAGTGGACGCGATCGAACGCGCCGTGCTGCGCCTGGCCGGTTACGAACTGCGTTACCGCTTGGACGTGCCGTACCGCGTGGTGATCAACGAAGCCATCGAATCGGCCAAGCGCTTCGGTTCCGAACATGGCCACACCTACGTCAACGGCGTGCTGGATCGTGCCGCCGTGGAATGGCGCAAGGTCGAATCGGGTCACTGACCCACCTGTGGTAATGCCGGCCGCTGGCCGGCAACTGCAGGGATTCTGAGGTTGCCGGCCTGCGGCCGGCACTACCGCCCACCGCGCACGGCGCGGCACGTACAAACGCGGGAGCGCCCCATGTCCCTGGCCGAATTCGCCCTCATCGACCGCATCCGCGCCCGCACCGTCGAGCGCGACGACATCGTGCTCGGCATCGGCGATGACGCCGCGCTGCTGCAGCCGCGCCCGAACGAGCAACTGGTGGTCACCGCCGACACGCTCAACAGCGGCGTGCATTTCCCGGCCGAGACCCCGGCGTTCGACATCGGCTGGAAGACGCTGGCCGTCAACCTGTCCGACCTCGCCGCGATGGGCGCGCGCCCGGCCTGGTGCACGCTGGCGCTGTCGCTGCCCGAGGCCAGCGAAGACTGGATCGATGCCTTCGCCGATGGTTTCTTCGCCCTGGCCGACCAGCACGACATCGCCCTGATCGGCGGTGACACCACGCGTGGCCCGCTGTCGCTGTCGGTGACCGCGATGGGCCAGGTATCCCGCGGCCAGGCCCTGCGTCGTGATCGCGCACAGATTGGCGATGACATCTGGGTCAGCGGCACCCTCGGCGATGCTGCCGGTGCGCTGCGCCTGTGGCAGCAGGGCGCATTGAACGTCACCGCCGCCACCCTGCTGGCTGACTACGAAACCCTGCGCCTGCGCCTGCTGCGTCCCACCCCGCGCGTCACCCTGGGCCTGCGCCTGCGTGCATTCGCGCATGCCGCCGTGGACATCTCCGATGGCCTGCTGGCCGACCTGGGCCACATCGCCGCACGCAGCGGCGTACGCGCCGAAGTCGACGCCGATGCATTGCCGATGTCGTCGGCACTGCGCGAACTGCTCGGCCGCGATGGCGCCCGTGACTGCGCGCTGCACGGCGGCGACGATTACGAACTGTGCTTCACCGCCGCCGCCGACCAGCGCGACGCGCTGCACTACGTCGCCGAATCGCTGGACGTGCCGATTACCCGCATCGGCCGCATCATGGAAGGGCAGGGCGTGCACACCGAAGGCCACGACGGCCCGAGCGGATACGAGCATTTCGCCTGACACATGAGAACGCCGGGCATGGCCCGGCGCTACCGTGTTGCTCTGGTAGGTGCCAACCTTGGTTGGCACGGATGTGTCAGGGTTGCGCGCCAATGCTGCGTCGACCAAGGTCGACGCCTACCAGAACGCCGGGGATGGCCCGGCGCTACCGCGCTGCTCTAGCGGGTGCCAACCTTGGTTGGCACGGATGTGTCAGGGTTGCGCGCCAATGCTGCGTCGACCAAGGTCGATGCCTACCAGAACGCCGGGCATGGCCCGGCGCTACCGCGCTGCTCTAGCGGGTGCCAACCTTGGTTGGCACGGATGTGTCAGGCCTTCGTGCCGACGCTGTGTCGACCAAGGTCGACGCCTACCAGAACGCCGGGCATGGCCCGGCGCTACCGTGTTGTCCTGGTGGCTGCCAACCTTGGTTGGTACGGATGTGTCAGGGTTGCGCGCCAATGCTGCGTCGACCAAGGTCGACGCCTACCAGAACGCCGGGCATGGCCCGGCGCTACCGTGTTGCTCCGGTAGGTGCCAACCTTGGTTGGCACGCCGTCTCGTCCTGCATATGGCCTTGCGGCCATGCCAACCAAGGTTGGCAGCTACCAAGGGCAGGGCCGGCGCGTGCAGCAGCCCTGCTTACGCCACCCGCAACTGCACATCCACATACTCGGCCAGCCCACGGCAGGCCAATAGCAGCCCTTCGCGCACGTCATCGCCCACCTGCTGGTCGGCATCGCCGTCCACGCGCACGCGTTCGATGGCGTGCAGCAGTTCCAGCAGCAAGGTCAGCCCGGCATTGGCGCGGTCGATGCGTGCCATCGCGAAACCAAAGCACTGTTTGCGTCCCTTGTCCGGCCACGGTTGGCCGCCTGCAGCGTCCACGTGGCGGATGCGCTGCAGGCAGCCGAGCAGGGTGATGCCTTCGTCGGCGTGGGCGCGCATTGTGCTGCCCAATGTGGTTTCCAGTGCTTTGGCCAGATCGTCCGGCAAGCGTTCGACGGCGTCGCCCAGTGTGGCGAACAGATAGGGATAGAGCGAAGAAGTCATGGCGGCGTCCTTGAGTGCGGAGCAAGGGGCCGCCCTCGCGCTGGGCGAGGGCGGCGGACGGTGCGTGGTTGCAATACCGGAGGTTGATGTAGAAACGCCGGCGGGTACGAGACCCCCACGCACCGCCCGCCATAGGGCGCGGACGGATTGCCTGCCGACGCCGCCCAACAAGGAAAGCGCGACGCCGACAGGCAAGCGTAAACAACACATCAACCTAACGGGATTGCAAGCCCGTGCCACCCGTTGTCGGTGGCGCGCCATGATGTGCACGCAGGTGCTGCTATACCAATCAGAAAAGTTTCAATTTCGAAAATGTTGCAGACGCATATCGAACGCGCTGCGCGAAGCCGAGCACGCCTGCGCGTGCCAGTTGCGACATTTGTTGTGGAGCCGAGTGCATGCTCGGCGCTACGGAGAGCAGAACAGCGCCGGATCTAACCGGCGCCGTTCGTGTTTACATCACCACTTGTAGGCAACGCTCAGGTTCGCCGTCGCTTCGCGGTAGCCACTGTCACCACGCATCACCCCGAACCCGCCCCAGGCACTGAAGCCGGAACGGAATTCCACGCGCGCACCCGCGCTCAGTTCATAGCGGTTGCGCGGGATGCCGGCCTTCAGCACTTCATCGTCGAAGGCGATGCCATTGCCGGCGCCATCGCGGTACCAGTTGGCCGCCAGATACGGGCTGACCGAGGCACCCGCCGCCGGGTGGCCGTCACCCTGCAGGCGCAGGCCAGCACGACCGGACAGGCCGCTGTTGCCCGCTGCGCGCACCACGGTGCCGTTGGTTTCGGTATGCACGTCAGTCTTTGCATCGGTGTAGACCAGCTGCAGTTCCGGCTGCAGGCTCAGCGTGGTAGTGCCGATCTGGCCAATGCCGAAGCGGTAACCGGCTTCCACGGATGACTGCCAGATATCCGAGTCGTAACGCTCTTCGGCCAGGCCGTCGCCCTGCACGCGGTTGCGGAACTGGCCGCGCTGCACGCTGGCATCCACATACAGCGCATCGGTGCTCCAGTTGCCATACACGCCCAGCGCGCCGCCTTCCAACTTGCCACGTGCTCTGTAGCCGGTCACATCCGAGCGCGAGGTGGCGCTGGACTGCGCAATGGTACCCATCACGCCCACACGGCCACGACCATTGTCGAAAACGCCCACGTCCGCACCCAGCTGCAGGCGCGAGCGGTCCACGCGCAGGTCCAGCTGGTCTTCCACGGCCGACAGCTTGCTCTGCGTGGCGTCCACCCGGGCCCAGCCGCGCACGCCGTCAGTGGCGGTGCTGCCGCCGTGGCGATCGCGCAAGCCGTGGCGCAGAAGCTGGTCCATGGCGAATTGGTTGGCCAGATAGGCGCCTGCTTCCGGGCGCAGCAGCGGGCCCGGGTTGATCGGATCAACGGGATCGATCGGATCAACGGGATCCACTGGGTCAACCGGATCAACCGCCGCACATTCCGGCAGCGTGGGATCTGTGTCGCACGGGTCCGGACCTGCGGGAATCTCCGAGCGCAGGTACCAGCCGCCGTCGCTGGCATCCTTGAACAGGAAGTACTCGTACTGCCCGCTCACCGCGCGGCCCCGCAGATCGAACTGCGCATTGGAGGCACCGCCTACACGGATCAGCTCGATGCCCTTGTCGGTCTTCGCACCGGCGCCGCCGGCATTGAGCACCTGCACGTTGGCTTGGCCATTGGCGTCACCGTTGATCACCAGCATGTCGGTGGCCGAACTGTCGTCGCCCAGGTGGGTGTTGAACAGCAGCGTGCCGCCCGCACCATCGAAGGTATCGACGGCAAGGGTATTGAAGGTGCTGCCGTTGCCCAGCGCCACAGTGCCGGTATTGCCCAGGGTGAGGTGGCCAACGTCGCTGTCGCCGGTCATCAGCCAGGTGCTGTCGCTGGCGATGTTGGCGCTGGTGACGTTGATGAAGCGCCCATCGATCTGCGCCCTGTTACGCAGGGCCACGTGCAAGCTGCCCCGGCGTGCGCTGGCATCGTCGCTGGCGACGTGGCCAGCAAGGCGCGAACCGTCAACGGTAAAGCGCACGATGGAGGCGCCACTGTAGCCAGGAATAAATGAGCCGACACGCAGCAGGTGACCATCGCCGCCGTGAAGCTGCGCACCGTTGGATACGGTGATGTCGAAGACAGGTGCCCGCTCGATCGTGGCGACATGGATGGCTGCTCCGCTGCCACCGATGACGGTCGAATCATCGATGACAAGGCTGATGTGCGGATCATCGCGATAGCTGTACAGAATAACGCCGATGTCATCTGCAACGATGCGCGAGCCATTGCGCACCATCACCCTGCCATGCGCCTGGCGTATGCCGACCCCGGTATTGCCCCGTTGCGGATAGTCGGGCTGCTCTACACGCACGTACGTCGCATCGAGTTCAACGTCTGCGCTCGATGGCGCACCGGCGCTGGGTTCCATCTCGATCCCGATGGTGAAGTATTCGTAGCCAGCCAAGCCTGCAGCGCGCGTGACCTGCACACTGCTGCCGGACAATCGGGCCGACGCCGCGTCCTTCACTATCAAGCCTTGGCCCAGGATTGAAGAACGGTAGGCAGTGAGTGTCGATCTGTCGGCCAGCTGGATAGCGCCATGCGTCCTCGAGCCATCAAAGCGCACTGTGGCATCCGTCAGGACAAGGGAGGATTCATCGAAGGCCTCGAGTTCAACCGTTTCGGCACCATTGACCTGCAGCTGGGAGTCCGCTCGCAAGCGCCAGGATTCGATCGGATGGCCCGGCAGTACCTCTGCGGATTCGCCGATCAGTTCCCTTGCTGCGGCAGTATCGACGCACACGGCAAGTGCGGTCAGCAGGCAGTATCCAGGAAGCGCTGAGTGCGGACGTAGCGCCCGCCCGCGTGGGGAGGTTGTATCTGATTTCATGGCATGGGTGACTGGGGAGAGAAGGGGAATGCACAGCGAAGATGCCGAGTGCGTTGGCAAGGCATCTCCGCTGCGGTGATGCACTACCAGCGGTAGGCCACGCTGACGTTAGCCGTCGCTTCGCGGTAGCCGTGGTCACCGCGCATCACGCCAAACCCACCCGACGCACTCAGCCCGGTGCGGAAGTCAACCCGCGCACCTGCATTCAATTCGTAGCGATTGCGCGGCACGCTGGCGTTCAGTGCTTCCTCGTCAAACGCCATGCCGTTGCTGGCGCCATCGCGGTACCAGTTCGCCACCACGTACGGGC
>NZ_JBFTIX010000020.1:0-40885 GCF_056395105.1 Stenotrophomonas sp. 10L48
TCGGCGTCGCGCAGCCGCATCAAGGACACCGACTTCGCCAAGGAAACCGCTGAGCTGACCCGCACCCAGATCCTGCAGCAGGCCGGTACGGCCATGCTGGCCCAGGCCAACCAGGTGCCGCAGGGCGTGCTCAGCCTGCTGCGCTGATCCACGGCAAGAAGGCGCCGCTACCGTCGGGTTGAACCGACGGTAGCGGCAACCCGACAGCCACGGCGTACTCAGGTGCCGGCCATGCCCGGCCCGGGAAGCTTCCCGAACCGGCTTGGCATCGCCCGCCCCTGCGGACCTCTCTTTCAGCGTTGTGCATTTTGACTGTACGTACCGGGCGGCTTCGTCTCCCCCCGATTGTCAGTAGCCTGATCCCTCCCCTGCATTGGGGGAGGGTTTTTTACAGACCCCCGGCAGCCCGCGGTGAACCCACCCGCACCCTGCCCCAGACCTCCTGCAACCGGCGTGCCAGAACCGCCCCACCAGCCAGTGGCACGGCGCGTGCATCAACGAAGTCCTCAAGACCCAGCGGCACAGGCCGCTATTTTCGTTGACGACGGGCCGCCGTACGACGGCCAGGCCCGTATACCAGGAGAAACGACGTGGCAGACTTTGGATACGGTGGCATTGGCTCAGGGCTGGACATCTCCAGCATCGTCAACCAGCTGGTCGCAGCGGACCGCAAGCCGGCCGACAATGCGCTGAACCTGCAGCAGTCCAAGACCAAGATGCAGCTGTCGTCGCTCGGCACGGTCACCTCGGCCTTCGACAAGCTGAAGACCGCCCTGACCGCATTGAAGGCCACCACCGCCTTCGACACCCGCACGGTAACCGCCTCCGGCAAAGCACAGCCAGGCAATACTGAGGATGTGCTGACGGCATCGGTGGCGCTGTACGACCTCGGTACCAGCAAGGCGGCCGCAGCCAACGGTACCCACAAGGTCGAGGTGAAGAACCTGGCGTCGGCGCACAAGCTGATTGCCGACACGTCGGTTCCCAAGACCGATACCTTCGGTGCCGGAACCTTGACGCTTACCGTCGGCGTGGGTGACAAGGCCAAGACGATGAACGTGCAGGTGGAGGAAGGCGACACGCTTACCACCGTCCGCAACAAGATCGACGCCGCCGGCCGCAAGGAAGGCGTGCAGGCCACGCTGATCAGCTCCGGCGACAACCAGTACCTGTCCATCGCCCAGGAAAAGACCGGCGCGGCCAGCGCGATCAAGCTGGAATACGCCGGCAGCGATCCCAAGCTGGGCGCGCTGGTCGGCAGCCTGAAGGAAAACAGCCCCGCCAAGGATGCGCTGCTGACCATTGACGGCGTGGAAGTGGTGAGTGCCAGCAACACCGTGACCGACGCGGTGCCAGGCCTGACCCTGAACCTGAAGGTGCCGGGCCTGAGCACGGTCGTCATCAGCACCGACACCACGGCCGCAACCAAGGTGATGCAGGAGTTCGTCACCGCCTACAACGCGGCCGTCGCGGCGATCAACACCGAAACCAAGTACGACCCGAAGACCAAGGAAGCCGCCGCGCTGACCGGCGATGCGCAGATGCGGGGTGCGATCGCCCAGCTGCGTTCGACGATGTCCGGTGTGCTCAAGGACCTGGCAGGCGACCAGCTGGATGCCAAGGCACTGGGCCTGCAGACCCGCGGCTATCCCAATGCCGATGGCACCCTGGTGCTGGACAGCACCAAGTTCGCCGCAGCCCTCGCCGCGCAGCCGGAGAAGATCCGCCAGGCGGTCACCGGCGATACCGGCGGTGCCGGCCGGCTGTATTCACTGGTGGACGGCTACGTCAGCACCACGGTTGGCAAGGAAGGCGCCTTCGTCGCCCGCACCAAGGGGCTGAACACCACGCTGGACAACATCGACAAGCGCCGCAAGGACCTGGACGCGCGCATGGTCGGTGTCGAGGCCCGTTACAAGAAGCAGTTCGTGGCATTGGACAGCCTGATGGGCAAGCTGCAGCAGAGCAACACCGCCCTGCAGCAGCAGCTGGCCCAGTTGAACCGCTGAGGAAACACGCACGGCGCTCAAGTTTGGCGCCGTACGCACCGATAACGGACGCAACAGCAATCATCGCAGTGCCGGCGTCAACGGTCCCTTCGACCGCACCCCGGCACCCCGCGCAAGGGAGAATCACGAATGTACGGTTCCAGCCGTCAGTACGCCGAGCAATACCGCCAGGTGGGTGTGACCAGTGCGGTCGCCGATGCCGATCCGCACAAACTGGTGGCGCTGCTGCTGTCTGGAGCGCTGGAGCGCGTGCGCCGTGCACAGGCCACCCTCGACCAGGGCGACCAGGCCGGCAAGGGCAAGGCGATCGGCGAAGCATGCGCGATCGTCGCCCACCTCAACGGCTCGCTGGACCATGAAGCCGGCGGCGAAATCGCCGGCAACCTGTCGGCGCTGTACGACTACCTGCTGCAGCGCCTGACCGAAGCCAACCTGCACAACGACCGCGCCGCGCTGGACGAATCGCTGCAGCTGCTGGGCGAGATCGACGGTGCCTGGAATGCCATTCCGCACGAACAGCGCCGTCCCGCGGCGATGGCGCCATGAGCCTGCTTGAACTCAACGCGCAGCTGGATGCCTTCGAGAAGGCCCTCGACGAAGAGGCCTTCGAACAGGCCGACAGCCTGCTCGATGGCCATGACAGCACCCTGCACGCACTGCTGAGCCAGCCGCTGGGCAGCGCCGACCACGCGCCGCTGTCGGCCCTGCTGGAGCGCCAGCAGAGCCTGCTCGGCCTGCTGCGCCAGCGTCGCGACGCAGTCTCCGTGCAGATGCAGGACGGCCGCCGCTCCCTTCGCGCCGCGCATGCCTACCTGCAGGCAGAATCGCTGGCATGACCGTGCTGCCGACCACGTCCCTGCACCACCCGGCTGAAAGCGAGCTGTTCGACGAAACGCTCAGCTGTGAACTGGCCCTGCCCGCCGAGTTCCAGGCCGGCAGTGCAGTGGGCCGGACCAGCAGTGCCGAAGGCCTGCTGCGCAGCTTGGCACTGGTCGAAGACAGCCGCATCGACGAACACGAGGAACGCAGCGAAGCCAGCTTGCAGCTGCAGCGCCTGGAAGCCAAGGTGGACCTGACCATGGTCCTGCTCGGCCGCCTGATCCGCCAGCAGGGCCAGGAACCAACGCTTCGCCCGGTGCGCTGGTCGCGCCGTGGCATCCGCCTGCAGCTGGGCCCACGCAGCGGCAGCACGCCCGGCCAGGCCGGCGTTGTCCGCCTGCAACCCAGCGACTGGCTGCCCGACCATATCGACCTGCCGGTGGAAGTCATCGCCGAAGCGGCCGATGGCGGTGGTGGTCACTATCTGTGGCTGCGCTTCCATCGCCTCGGCGATGGCCTGGAAATGGCGATGGAACGGCATCTGTTCCGGCTGCACCGCCGGCAGGTGGCCGAGGCCCGCCGCGCACGCTGAAATCTGCCACCATGCAGGCGGACGGACAGCCCTTGGCGTGCCCGTTCAGCTAAGTTAAGGTGGACCCCCCTCCCCAACCTCCAGCGTGCCTGTGCGAGTTCTCATCGTCGACGATCACACCCTGGTTCGCGCCGGCCTGGCGCGGCTGCTGCAGGGGTTTGCCGACGTGCAGCTCGTCGCCGAGGCCAGCAATGCCGAACAGGCACTGCAGATGGCCCTGCAGCACGCACCGGACGTGGTGTTGATGGACCTGTCGCTGCCCGGCCGCACCGGCCTGGAAGCGCTGAGCGACATCCGCCTGCGCGCACCCGGTACGCGCATCGTGATGATGACCATGCACGACGACGCCGCCCACGTGCGCGACGCTCTGGATCGGGGTGCCGTCGGTTTCGTGGTCAAGGATGCCGCACCGCAGGAGCTGGAACTGGCGCTGCGTGCCGCGCATGCCGGCCAGGTATTCCTGAGCCCGCAGATCTCGGCCAAGATGCTGGCGCCGATGCTCGGTCGCGAAAAACCGACCGGCATTGCCGCACTGTCGCCGCGCCAGCGCGAGATCCTTCGCCGCATCGGCAAGGGCGAGAGCAACAAGGAAATCGCCGCCGATCTTGGCATCAGCGTCAAGACGGTGGAGACCCATCGCGCACGCATGATGGAATCGCTGGGTTGCCGTCGCGCCAATGATCTGCTGCTGCTGGCCGCGCGCCACCAGCACGAACTGGAATGACGTCCCCGCGTCGGCGCTAACGCCGCAGCGCCACTGGCAGGGCTGGCGCCGAAATACCGTCACCCACACGCATCCCGACGGGATTCCGTACAGCACGCACGACCTGCCGCCGTGGCCGCTGACCATGAATCAATGACTTGGCGCGCATGATCGTCAAAATCCCGCGCTTGTGTAGGGGCTTTCCCTACACGGTGTCGGGAACACCACCAACACCTTCAGGAACCCCCCGATTCCGCCCTTGCCGGATCAAAAGCAAGATGTGTTCCACAAGGCGTCGGGGAGCGGCGCCGGGGAACCACGATGAAGGCTTCACTCTCGACCCAGCTGGGCCAACAACTTCACCTCACCCCGCAGTTGCTGCAGTCGATCCGGCTGCTGCAGCTCGACGGCCTGCACCTGGAACAGGAAATCCAGCGCCTGCTGGACTCCAATCCGCTGCTGGAAATCGAAGACGCCGAAGCGCCCGCCGCCGAAGCTACCGATCCGGCCACCACCACGCTGGATACGGCCGCGTTCGACGAACTGCCCGAATCCTCGATGTGGGAGGTGTCCGGCGCCAACTGGCAGGACGGCGACGACGACCGCATGGCGCGCATCGCCGCTGGCGAGTCGAGCGACCCGCAGCTGCGCGTGCTGCAGCGCCTGGCGCTGGACCTGGACGAGCACGAACTGGCCGTGGCCGCCTTCTGGCTGGAACACTGCGACGATGCCGGCTACCTGCAGGCACCGCTGGCGCAGCTGCAGCTGCTGGCCAGCGCGCAGTTCGACATCGATGCCGACGGCGTTGAAGCTGTCCGCCAGCACCTGCTGCAGGGCGAGCCGGCCGGCATGGCCGCGCAGGACCTGCGCGAATCGCTGCTGGCCCAGCTGTGCAGCCTGCACGGCGTGGTGCCGGCCCGGCATCTGGCTGCGCGCATCCTGCAGGGCGCGCTCGATGCCTTGGCCGCGCACGACTACCCCGCCCTCGCCCGCCAGCACGATGCCGAGATCGAGGACGTGCGCGAAGCCGTCCGCCTGATCCTGTCGCTGCAGCCGCGCCCGGGCGACAGCCTGCTGCCCGAGCGCAATGCAGTGGTGGTGCCGGACGTGGTCGCCTGGCACGCCGACGAACAATGGAAGGTGGCGCTGAACCCGGCCACCAGCCGCCGGGTGTCGATCAACAGCCAGTACGAACAGGCTCTGGCTGACAGCGGTGAGGCTGCGCCGGCCCTGCGCGAGATGCTGCAGGAGGCACGCTGGTTCAGCCGCGGCCTGTCGATGCGTTACGACACCCTGCTGCGCACCGCGCGGGTGATCGTCGAGCGCCAGGCAGCCTTCCTGGTGCGTGGCGAGGAAGCCATGGCACCGCTGACCCTGAAGGAAGTGGCCGAAGAAATCGGCATGCACGAATCCACCGTTTCGCGCATCACCACCGGCAAGTACCTGCAGACCCCGCGCGGCACCTTCGAACTCAAGCACTTCTTCGCCGTGCGCCTGGAAGGGGCCAGCGTGTCCGGCCAAGCGGTCAAGGCCATGGTCCGCCGCCTGATCGACGCCGAACCGGCCGGACGCCCGCTGGCGGACGAGGCCATCGCTGGCCTGCTGTCCCGCCAAGGGGTGAACATTGCCCGTCGAACCGTCGCAAAATACCGCGAACAACTGGATATCGCCCCGGCCCGCGAACGGCGCCGGGTCAACGCCAGGCAACCGCAGCTGGCCCGGGTGGGCTGAAAAGGATGTTGGACATGAACAAGCTCACAGTTCTGCTGGTCGATGACCACGAGGGCTTCATCAACGCGGCCATGCGCCACTTCCGCAAGATCGACTGGCTGCAGATCGTCGGCAGCGCCGGCAACGGCCTGGAAGCGATCGAACGCTCGGAAAGCCTGCG
This sequence comes from Stenotrophomonas sp. 10L48, assembly GCF_056395105.1. Classification (NCBI taxonomy): domain Bacteria; kingdom Pseudomonadati; phylum Pseudomonadota; class Gammaproteobacteria; order Lysobacterales; family Lysobacteraceae; genus Stenotrophomonas; species Stenotrophomonas sp. 10L48. Next base: position 6,015 of record NZ_JBFTIX010000020.1, read on the forward strand.
CCCGCAGGTGGTGCTGATGGACCTGGCGATGCCGGAAATGGGCGGCCTGCAGGCCACCCGCCTGATCAAGTCGCAGGATGATGCCCCGTACATCGTGATCGCCAGCCACTTCGATGACGTCGAGCATCGCGAGCACGCACTGCGCGCCGGCGCCGACAACTTCGTCAGCAAGCTGTCCTACATCCAGGAAGTCATGCCGATCCTGGAAGGCCTCAGGGAGGAACGGTCGTGAGCGAATCGCGCATCCTGGTACTGGACAACGACGCGGTGCGTGCCGAGCGCACCGTGGCCCTGCTGGAATTCATGGACTTCAACCCGCGCTGGGTTTCCGACGCGGCCGATTTCGACCTGACGCGCCAGCGCCAGAACGACTGGATGGCGGTGATCGTCGGCAGCCTGGACGACAGTGCCGCCAGCACCGCACTGTACGCCTGGCTGGGGGGCAGCAGCCTGCCGCCGCCGGTGCTGCTGGCCGACGGTGACGCGACTGCGTTCGCGCAGCGGCATGGCCTGCACGAAGCCAACATCTGGCCGCTGGAAGCACCGCTGCGTCACGCACAGATGGAAGCCCTGCTGCGCCGCGCCAGCCTCAAGCGCCTGGATGCCGAACACCAGGCCGGTGCCGTGCAGGACCAGGGCCCGACCGGCAACGGTCCGGCGGTCAGCGCACTGCGCACGATGATCGAGCAGGTCGCCGCGTTCGACACCACCGTGCTGGTGCTGGGCGAATCGGGCACCGGCAAGGAAGTGGTCTCGCGCAGCATCCACCAGCGCTCGCCGCGCCGCGATGGCCCGTTCGTGGCGATCAACTGCGGCGCGATTCCGGCCGAACTGCTGGAAAGCGAGCTGTTCGGCCACGAAAAGGGCGCCTTCACCGGCGCGCTGACCGCGCGCAAAGGCCGTTTCGAAATGGCCGAGGGCGGCACCCTGCTGCTCGATGAGATCGGCGACATGAGCCTGCCGATGCAGGTCAAGCTGCTGCGCGTGCTGCAGGAGCGCAGCTTCGAGCGCGTCGGCGGCAACCAGACCATCCGCTGCAACGTGCGGGTGATCGCCGCAACCCATCGCGACCTGGAAAGCCGCATTGCCGATGGCAAGTTCCGCGAGGACCTGTTCTATCGCCTCAACGTGTTCCCGATCGATGTGCCGGCCCTGCGCGAGCGTCGCGAAGACCTGCCGGCGCTGGTGGAAACCATCGCCACCCAGCTGGCCCGCACCGGCCGCGGCGAAGTGCGCTTCACCCCGGAAGCGCTGCAGGCGCTGGCCGGCTACGAGTGGCCGGGCAACGTGCGCGAACTGACCAACCTGGTCGAGCGCCTGGCCGTGCTGCACCCGGGTGGCTCGGTGCGCGTGCAGGACCTGCCGGCACGCTACCGCGGCGACGCCGCGCTGGCCGTACCCGCTGTGATCGCGGCCGCTCCGGTGGTCGCCAGCGAAGAACGCCTGGACCTGCGCAGCTTCTCGTTCCACACCCCGGGCAGCGGCAACCAGCCGTCGCTCGAGCATGGCATCGCCGTCAACCGCGCCGCAGCGCCGGCCGCGTTGCCGGACGACGGCCTGGACCTGCGCAACCACATGGCCAACATCGAACTGGGCCTGATCAACGAAGCACTGGAACGCACCCAGGGCGTGGTTGCCCACGCCGCCCAGCTGCTCGGCCTGCGCCGCACCACCCTGGTGGAAAAGCTGCGCAAGTACGGCATCGAACGCGAAGCGGCCGAACTGGCCAGCTGACACGCGTTACCAGCATGAAGGGGGCACGAACGCCTGGGCTTGCCCGGGCGTTGGTGTTTGTGGGGGTCCGCCTGATGCGCGGGCGGGCCCGACGGGTCCATGGCAGCGGCCGGATTGCTCAGTAGATCCACGCCATGCGTGGATGACGGGCGACGGTACCGAGAATATTTCGCTGCATTTGCACGTTTTCCTACAGACAACGCAACCGCACCGCGGAGCATGGCAAGGACGTCCCAACGAGGTTCCGCCATGCATCGCCTGACTCTGCTTGCCGCCCTGCTCTGCCCGGCCTTGGCCGCAGCATCCAACTGCACGCTGCCCACCACACTCGACCAGCGTCAGTTCACCAACCTCAGCGATCCGCTGTACCAGCCAGATAATCCGAATGCCGGACGCATGGTGCAGGTCAGCTTCGGCAGCAATCAGTACGTGCTGCACATCCTCGGCACCGACCTCCGCATCGGCGGCAGCTACCGTTACCAGCAACTGGCTCCGCACATTGCGGAAATCCAGATGACAGAAGCCCACCCCGCCGGCCCCGCCCGCTACACCCTGCTGCTGACCTGCCTGACCGACCACCAGGGCCGCTTCATCTACACCCAGCACGACGGCCCCATCGCCCCACGCCAGCGCCAGAATTCCGGCCGCTGGACCCTGCAGCCATAGGCCAAAAAACCGACGCCGGTGAAATGACGCGTCACGCATCCCAAGCGCCATCCACCCATGCCGCGGATCAAGCGTGTCGACCAAGGTCGACACCCACCAAGAGCAGCGTGCCGACCAACGGTCAGCACCCACCAACAGCAGCGTGTCGACCAAGGTCGACACCCACCAACAGCAGCGGGAACCTGTCGAAGGCGGGATGGGTCCGGTTGCGGGGGTGTCCGCGGCATGGATGCCGCGGCCAAGCCCCCATTGACGGGTTCACGGCGTCCCCCGCAACCGGACCCACCCCGCCATCCCTCAGGAGACCCGCTTTGGCTGTCGCTGTTGAGGTTGCCGGCCAGCGGCCGGCACTACCGCGGGGCGCGGGGTGCAACCCCGCAAAGCACCACCCCCTCACTTCACTGAACCGATCAGCCATTTCGGCACGGCACTTGCACTAGCTCCAGCAGACACCCCCATCCCTGTTTCTGGAACCGTTGCAGATGTCCCACTCCGTCACTTCGATCCTTTCCCAGATCCGCTCCTACCAGACCCAGGTGGGACAGCCCGCGCTCAACCCGCTGGCCGAAGCGCCGCGTAGCAATGCCCTGCCGGGCACGGTGCTGGATGCGCCGCAGGTCCAGCCTGCCAGCTTCACTGAAACCCTGCGCGGCGCCATCGCCGGCGTCAACGATGCGCAACAGAAATCCGGCGCGCTGGCCAAGGCCTTCGAACTGGGTGAACCCGGTGCCGACCTGGCCAAGGTGATGGTCGCCTCGCAGCAGTCCCAGATCGCCTTCCGCGCCACCGTGGAAGTCCGCAACCGTCTCGTCCAGGCCTACCAGGACGTGATGAACATGCCGCTGTAAGGATAGAACCGCATGGCCCTGTCGCTCTCCAAGGAATCCCTGAACGCCGAAAAGGCGGGCCAGTGGTTCGATCGGCTGCAAAGCCTGCAGATCACCCGTCGGCTCGGACTGATGGCGATGATCGCCGTGGCCGTCGCGGCCGGGCTGTTCGTGTTCTTCTGGTCGCAGAAGCCGGGCATGGTGCCGCTGTACACCGGCCTGGACCAGAAGGCCACCGCTGAAGCGACCGATCTGCTGCGTGCCGCACAGATTCCGTTCCAGCTGGACCCGGCCACCGGTGGCATCACCGTGCCGGAGAAGAACCTGCATGATGCCCGCCTGAAACTGGCGGGCTCGGGCCTGACCGACAGCGGCAAGCTCGGCTTCGAGCTGATGGAGCGCGACCCCGGTTTTGGTGTCAGCCAGTTCGTGGAAAGTGCGCGCTACCAGCACGCGCTGGAAACCGAGCTGTCGCGCACCATCAACACGCTGCGCCCGGTGCGCGATTCGCGCGTGCACCTGGCCATTCCCAAGCCCAGTGCGTTCACCCGCCAGCGTGATGTGGCCAGTGCCTCGGTTACCCTTGAACTGCGTGGCGGCCAGCAGCTGGAACGCAGCCAGGTTGATGCGATCGTGCACATGGTTGCTGCAGCCATTCCCGATCTGGCGCCGGAACGGGTGACCGTGGTCGACCAGAGCGGTCGCATGCTCAGCGTCAGCGACCCCAACAGCGAAGCGGCCGTCAACGCCGCCCAGTTCGAACAGGTGCGCCGCCAGGAAACCTCGTTCAACCAGCGTATCCGCGAGCTGCTGGAACCGATGACCGGCCCCGGCCGGGTCAACCCCGAAGTCAGTGTCGACATGGACTTCTCGGTGACCGAGGAAGCGCGCGAGCTGTACAACGGCGAGCCGCAGAAGCTGCGCAGCGAGCAGATGAGCGAGAACACCAGCAGCACGCCGGGCCCGCAGGGCGTACCGGGTGCCACCAGCAACAGCCCGCCGGGCCAGGCCGCCGCACCGGCCACCGCGCAGGCACCGACCGAAAGCAGCAAGAACGCGACCCGCAACTACGAGCTGGACCGTACCCTGCAGCACACCCGCCAGCCGGCCGGCCGCATCAAGCGCGTGTCGGTGGCGGTGCTGGTGGACAACGTGCCGCGCGCCGGCGCCAACGGCAAGGTTGCACCGCAGCCGCTGTCGGCGGCCGAACTGACCCGGGTCGAGGCACTGGTCAAGCAGGCCGTCGGTTTCAGTGCCGAGCGTGGCGACACCGTGTCGGTGATGAATGCCCCGTTCGTGCGTGACACCACGCCGGTGGAAGGCCCGGCCTGGTGGGAACTGCCGTGGGTGCACGATGCCGGCCGCATGCTGCTGGGTGCGCTGGTGGTGATGGCGTTGCTGTTCGGCGTGCTGCGCCCGGCACTGCGCGGCATCACCGGGCAGAACCGCAAGAACGAAGAACTGGCGCTGGAACCGCACACCGCGGACGTGCAGCTGGTCGATGACGATGGCACCCCGCTGCCGGCGCTGGGCGCCGACCGGGTCAGCCTGGGCGGGCCGGAAGCGCTGGCCCTGCCGGTGGATTCTTATGAGGAACGATTGCGGATGGCCCGTGAAGCCGTGAAGACCGACTCCAAGCGCGTGGCCCAGGTGGTCAAGGGCTGGGTGGCCAATGACTGAGGTCGCGCCCCTGACCGGCGTGCAGCGCGCCGCCGTCCTGCTGCTGTCGCTGGGTGAACTGGACGCGGCCGAAGTGCTGCGCCACATGGAGCCGAAGGAGGTGCAGAAGATCGGCATCGCCATGGCCACCATGTCCGACATCACCCGCGAACAGGTGGAACGGGTGATGGACCAGTTCAGCCAGGAACTGGGCTCGAAGACATCGCTGGGCGTGGGCTCGGACGACTACATCCGCAACATGCTGGTGCAGGCGCTGGGCAGCGAGAAGGCCGGCAACCTGATCGACCGCATCCTGCTGGGCCGCAACACCACCGGCCTGGACGCACTGAAGTGGATGGACCCTCGTGCGGTGGCCGACCTGGTGCGCAACGAGCATCCGCAGATCATCGCCATCGTGATGGCGCACCTGGAAACCGACCAGGCTGCCGACGCGCTGAAGCTGCTGCCCGAGCGCACCCGCGTGGACGTGCTGCTGCGCATCGCCACCCTCGACGGCATTCCGCCCAATGCGCTGAACGAACTCAACGAGATCATGGAACGCCAGTTCGCCGGCAACCAGAACCTGAAGTCGTCCAACATCGGCGGCGTGCAGTGCGCGGCCAACATCCTCAACTTCATGGACAGCGGCCAGGACCAGGCGATCCTGGGCGAGATCGCGCGCATCGACGCCCCGCTGAGTGGCCGCATCCAGGACCTGATGTTCGTGTTCGACGACCTGGTGGACCTGGACGACCGCGAGATGCAGCTGGTGCTGCGCGAAGTGAGCGGCGAGCGACTGGGCCTGGCCCTGCGCGGCGCCGACATCAAGGTGCGCGACAAGATCACCCGCAACATGTCCCAGCGTGCAGCCGAGATCCTGCTGGAAGACATGGAAGCGCGCGGCCCGGTCCGCCTGTCCGACGTGGAAGTGGCGCAGCGCGAGATCCTCGCCATCGTCAAGCGCATGGCCGATGAGGGTACTGTCACCATCGGCGGCAGCGCGGAGGCGATGCTGTGAGCAACGTCGTGCGCTGGCTTGCCCCGGACCTGCTGGCCCAGCCCGAACCGGTGCTGGACCACGACGAGGCCTTCGAACTCACCGAGCCGGACCCGGAGCATGAGCCCGAGCCGCCGTTGCAGCTGCCGACCCTGGAGGAGATCCAGGCGATCCAGGACAGCGCCGAGAAGGAAGGTTTCGACCAGGGCCATGCCGATGGCTTCAGCCAGGGCCAGGCCGAAGTGCGCCGCTTGGTCGCGCAGATCGAGGGCATCCTCGACAACTTCGGCCGGCCGCTGGCACGCCTGGAAAATGAAGTGGTCGGCGCCCTCGGCGAACTGGCAGTACGCATCGCCGGTGCGCTGGTAGGCCGTGCCTACGAGGCCGATCCGGCGCTGCTGGGGCAGCTGGTCGGCGAGGCGATTGACGCCGTCGGCGGCAGCAACCGCGAGGTGGAAGTACGCCTGCACCCCGATGACATCAACGCCCTCGCCCCGTTGCTGACCCTGTCGCCGCAGCAGCGCCTGGTGCCTGATACCAGCCTGAGCCGTGGCGACCTGCGCGTGCATGCCGAAGCGGTACGCATCGACGGCACCCTGGAAGCCCGCCTGCGCGGCGCGCTGGACGCCGTGATCCGCCAGACCGGAGCCATCGCATGAATACCAATACCGCTTCGCAGCCGTCGCCGCCGGCCGACTGGGCCGTGGCCCGCAACCTGCGCCTGGCCAACCGCCTCGACGGCCTGAAAGTCGACACCGCGCACGGTCGCGGGCTGATCCGCGAAGGCGTGCTGCGGCGGGCGGTCGGCCTGACCCTGGAAGCGGTCGGCTGCGAAGCGCCGCTCGGCGCCAGCTGCAAGGTGGAAGTGGTTGACGGCGGCTGGGTCGATGCCGAAGTGGTCGGCTTCGCCGGCGAACGCACCTACCTGATGCCCAGTGCCGAACTGCACGGGCTGCTGCCGAATGCGCGGGTGGTGCCCTCGGCACGTCGTGGCGGCGTGGAAGTGGGCGAAGGCCTGCTCGGCCGTGTCATCGACAGCGATGGCGTACCGCTGGATGGCAAGGGCCCGATCCGCGCTGAAGGCCACGTCGGCATGGCCGGCGTTTCGATCAATCCGCTGGCGCGCGAACCCATCACCCAGCCGCTGGACGTGGGCGTGCGCGCGATCAACGCGCTGCTGCCGATCGGCCGCGGCCAGCGTGTGGGCCTGTTCGCCGGCTCCGGCGTCGGCAAATCGACGTTGCTGGGCATGATGACCCGCTACACCGCCGCCGACGTGATCGTGGTCGGCCTGATCGGTGAGCGTGGCCGCGAAGTGCGCGATTTCGTTGAAAGCACGCTGGGCGAGGAAGGCCTGCGCCGCGCGGTGGTAGTGGCCAGCCCGGCCGACCGGCCGCCGCTGGCCCGCCTGCATGGCGCCTACCGTGCCACGGCCATCGCCGAATGGTTCCGCGACCAGGGCCTGAACGTCCTGCTGCTGATGGATTCGCTGACCCGCTTCGCGCAGGCGCAGCGCGAGATCGGCCTGTCGGTGGGCGAGCCGCCCACCACGCGCGGCTATCCGCCCTCGGTGTTTGCCAAGCTGCCGGCACTGGTGGAACGTGCAGGCAACGGCGCCAAGGGGCGCGGTTCGATCACCGCCTTCTACACCGTGCTGACCGAAGGCGACGATCCGCAGGATCCGATCGCCGATGCAGCGCGCGCGATTCTTGACGGCCACATCCTGCTCTCGCGCCGGGTGGCCGACAGCGGCCTGTACCCGGCCATCGATGTGGAATCGTCGGTCAGCCGCGTGGTCACGGAAATCGCCGACGAACCGTGGCGCCTGCGCATCCGCAAGCTGAAACGGCTGGTCTCGGCCTACTCGGCCAACCGCGACCTGATCGCCATCGGCGCCTATCAGCGCGGCAACGACGCGGCGACCGATGAAGCCCTTGAGCGCTGGCCGGAAATCATGGAATTCCTCGGCCAGGATGTGGCCAAGGCCGCAGATCTACCGCACAGCCAGGCGGCGTTGCAGCGCCTGGTGGAACAAGAGAACGAGAGGCTGACATGATCCAGTCCAAGCGCATCGACCCCCTGCTGAAGCGGGCCCAGGAACACGAGGACGCGGTCGCCCGCGACCTGGCGGAACGCCAGAACGTGCTCGACACCCATCTGTCGCGCCTGGACGAACTGCGGCGCTACGCCGAGGAGTACGCCAACGCGCAGATGGCCGCGACCAGCCCGGCGCAGCTGTTGAACCGGCGCGCATTCCTGGACCGGCTGGACAGCGCGGTGGAACAGCAGCAGCAGACCGTCAACGGCAACCTCGAAAAAGTGGAGGCCGAACGCGCGCGCCTGATCCTGGCCAGCCGTGACAAGGCCGTGCTGGAGCAGCTGGCCGCCAGCTACCGCGCGCAGGAAAAAGTGGTGACCGACCGCCGCGACCAGCGCGAGATGGATGACATCGGCGCACGCCGCGCGCGCCTGGCACAGACCGAAGACCAGGACGATGGCGAGCAGGGAGGCCGGTCGTGATGCCCTCCCCGTTGAGCAGCAACGCCAGCGCATCGACGCCCGGCGGCAGTGGCAATGCCGGCAGCGCACGCGCCTCGCGCAGCGATTCCGGCAAGGATTTCGGCCAGATGCTGCAGGGCGGCAGCGCCTCGACCGGCACGCCCGGTACCGCCACAAACGCCAGCAATCCGGCAACACCGGCCAACGCTGCAACACCACCCGACGGCAACCCGGGCAAGGCGACACCGCGGCCGACCGACGGCGAAGCAGCCGCCACGGACGCCAGCACATCGACACCTGCTGTACCGGCAACGTCGGCAGCCAGCGACGACAAGGGCACCCCGGCCAACGCGGACGACGCGCCCTGGCCGCCACTCGGATTGGCCGGCCTGATGCTGGCCGTGCCCACCGGCGTCGATCCGGCGCCTATGCTGCCGCCGCCAGCGGCCAGCGATGCCGAAGGCGGCGCGCTGCCCTCCGCTGCACTGGCACCCGCGGCCGCCGCAGTGGCGACCAACGCGAGCCAGGGCGCGGCAGCGCCGGCCGCCAGCGCTCCGGCATCCGCTGCCGGCGATGATGAGGCCAGTGGCCTGCCGTTGCCGGAGCTGGTGATGAGTGGCAAGGCATTGGATCGTGCCGACGACGGTGACAGCCTGCAGATCGGCGACCGCGCACCTCCGGCACCGCTGCAGTCCCCCCTGCCCGCCGCCCTGCAGGACCTGAAGGCCGCACTGGCCAGCAATGCCGTCTTCAATGGCGAACCGACTCCGAAGCCGGTGCTGGGCGATGATGGTTTCGACCAGGCCATCGGCGCGCGCATCGGCTGGCTGGCCGACCAGAAGATCGGCCATGCCCACATCCGCCTCAATCCGGAAGACCTGGGGCCGGTGGACGTGCGCCTGCAGATGAACGGTGACAAGGTCCATGCCAGCTTCAGCAGCCCGCATGTGGATGTACGCCAGGCGCTGGAAAGCAGCCTGCCGCGCCTGCGTGAACTGCTCGGCGAGCAGGGCTTCCAGCTGGCCCATGCCGATGTCGGCCAGCAGCACAGTGGCGACGGCACTCCGGGCAGCCCGGCGGGCGGCGGCGGTCGTGGCGGTGACGGAGAACCGTCACTGGGCGACACCACGGTGTCGGCGTCGCAGCTGATCCGCCAGCGCGGGTTGTTGGACGCGTACGCCTGACAGGCGTGCCAACCAAGGTTGGCACCCACCAGAGCGGGACGGTTGGCACCTGGCAGTACACGGGTAGCGCGGGCCATGCCCGGCGGATTCCCGACATTCCGCCGGGCATGGCCCGGCGCTGCCGATATGAACACCCGACGGAATTCCGTCACCGCCCTCCCCGGCAGCTCCGGCACACCCCTTGCATATCCCGGTGAAGCAACCCTCAGGAGCTTCACCCCGTGGCCGCAGCCGCTGACAAAACCAAGAAGACCGCCGACAAGGACAAGACCGCCAAGCCGCGCAGTCCGATCCTGATCACCGCCATGGTCGCCGTACTGGCCGCCGGTGCCGCCGGTGGCGGCGTCTGGTTCTTCACCCAGTCCAAGCACGAAGACAAGACCGCGCAGGCGCCGAAGAAGACCACCACCCCGGCCCCGGCCCAGTACTTCGCGCTGGAACCGGCATTCGTGGTCAACCTCAACGGCTCGATCGACGGCCCGCGCTACCTGCAGGTGGAAGTGCAGCTGATGACCCGCGATCCGGCCGCGCTGGAAGCGATCAAGACCCATGCCCCGGCCATCCGCGCGCGCCTGCTGATGCTGTTCTCGCAGGTCAGCCCGCAGCAGATCGCCGACATCGCCGGCAAGCAGAAGCTGCAGGCCGATTCGTTGGCCGAAGTGCAGAAGGTGCTGAAGGCCGAGACCGGCAGCAACGGTGCCGACGACCTGCTGTTCACCAGCTTCGTGACCCAGTAAGGGCTCCCCGATGAATGACCTGCTGTCCCAGGATGAGATCGATGCCCTGTTGCATGGCGTGGACAGTGGCGCGGTCGAAACCGAGCCGGACGCCCCCAGTGGCGAAGCACGCTCCTACGATTTCGCCAGCCAGGACCGCATCATCCGCGGTCGCATGCCGACCCTGGAAATGGTCCACGAGCGCTTTGCGCGCCTGTGGCGGATCGGCCTGTTCAACCTGATCCGGCGTTCGGCCGAACTGTCCGTGCGCGGCATCGAGCTGATCAAGTTCAACGACTACATGCACTCGCTGTATGTGCCGACCAACCTGAACCTGATCCGCTTCAAGCCACTGCGCGGTACCGGCCTGATCGTATTCGAACCGACCCTGGTGTTCGCCATCGTCGACAACTTCTTCGGCGGCGACGGGCGCTACCCGACGCGTATCGAAGGCCGCGAGTTCACCGCCACCGAAATGCGGGTGATCCACCTGCTGCTGAAGCAGACCTTCGCCGACCTGCGTGAAGCGTGGGCACCGGTGATGGACGTGGAATTCGAGTACATCAACTCGGAGATCAACCCGCACTTCGCCAACATCGTGACGCCGCGCGAATACGTGGTGGTGTGCCGCCTGCATGTCGAACTCGACGGCGGTGGCGGTGACATCCACGTGACCCTGCCCTACTCGATGCTGGAGCCGATCCGCGAACTGCTCGACGCCGGCATCCAGAGTGACCGCAACGACCGCGACGAGAGCTGGGGCCGCACCCTGCGCGAGCAGCTCAACGTGGCCGAAGTGACCCTGTCCAGCGTGCTGGCCAGCAAGCGCATGACCCTGCGCGACCTGACCCGGCTGAAGGTCGGCGACATCCTGCCGATCGACCTGAGCCCGCAGGTGCCGCTGTGCGTGGAGAACATCCCGGTGTTCACCGGTGAGTTCGGCGTCGCCAACGGCATGAACGCCGTAAAGATCACCGCTACCCATCCGCCGGGCACCCGTCCGCGCGTACCCGTCATCCAGGAAGACCCGCAATGAACGATATCGACGCCCTCGAACCGACCCCGGCCCAGTTCAGCAACCTGCAGGCCGATGAAGCGACCGGCCCGGATTTGAACCTGGACGTGATCCTCGATGTGCCGGTGACGCTGTCGCTGGAAGTCGGCCGCGCCCGCCTGCCGATCCGCAACCTGCTGCAGCTCAACCAGGGTTCGGTGGTTGAGCTGGAACGGGGTGCCGGCGAATCGCTGGACGTGTTCGTCAACGGCACGCTGATCGCCCATGGCGAAGTGGTGGTGATCAACGACCGCTTCGGCGTGCGCCTGACCGATGTGGTCAGCCCCAGCGAGCGGATCCGGAGACTGCGTTGAGCCTGCTCGCCACCACTCTGGCCGTCGCCAAGACGGCCCCGCAGGTCGGCCAGCATGCGCCGGCCGCACCGAGCCTGTTCGGTGCGGTGCTGGCCCTGCTGGCAGTGCTGGCCCTGGTCATCGGCCTGGGCTGGCTGCTCAAGCGCCTGCCCGGCAGCGGCTTCCGCCCAGCCGAGGGCATGAAGCTGGTGGCGAGCCTGAATGTCGGCGCCAAGGAACGCGTGGTGGTGGTCGAGGTCAATGGTCAACAACTGCTGCTGGGCGTCACCGCCGGCGGCATCAACGCCCTGCACACCCTGCCCGAACCGCTGCCACCGCCTGCGCCGGTACGCGTACCCGACCTGAAGAACCTGCCGAATTTCGCCCAGCTGCTGCAACAGCGGCTGCGCAAGGACCCCTGACATGCGTGTGACCCGTTCCCGTCTTGCCACCCTGCTGCCGTGGCTGAGCCTGATCGCCCTGTGCCTGCTGCCTGCGTTGGCGTTCGCCGCCCCGGGCGCGCCGACCACGCCGCTGCCGGACATCAACGTCGGCAAGATCGGCGGTGCGCCGGTCAGCCTGCCGTTGCAGACACTGCTGTTGATGACGGCGATCACCCTGATCCCGTCGATGCTGCTGGTGCTGACCTCCTTCACCCGCATCATCATCGTGCTGGGCCTGCTGCGGCAGGCGCTGGGCACCGGCCAGACGCCGTCCAACCAGGTCCTGCTGGGCCTGGCCCTGTTCCTCACCGCGATGATCATGCTGCCGACCTGGGACAAGGCCTGGAGCACCGGCATGGCGCCGTACCTCAATGGCGAGATCGACTTCCAGACTGCCTGGACGCTGACCACCACGCCGCTGCGCGCCTTCATGCTGGCGCAGATCCGCGAGACCGACCTGATGACCTTCGCCGGCATCGCCGGTCACGGCACCTACGCCAGCCCTGATGCGATTCCGTTCCCGGTACTGGTTGCGTCGTTCGTCACCAGCGAACTGAAGACCGCCTTCGAGATCGGCTTCCTGATCTTCATCCCGTTCGTGATCATCGACCTGGTCGTGGCCAGCGTGCTGATGTCGATGGGCATGATGATGCTGTCGCCGATGCTGGTCTCTGCGCCGTTCAAGATCCTGCTGTTCGTGCTGGTCGATGGTTGGGTGCTGACCGTCGGCACGCTGGCGGCCAGCTTCAATCCGGCCTGATCCGAAGGTCAGCCGAGCATGGCTCGGCTCTACAGAGGCGACGCCGGGCAATACCGGCTGCCGCATTGACCACCGCCGGGCATGGCCCGGCGCTACCGATGGAACCATGATGTCTCCCGAACTTGCCTTGACCGAACTGCGTGGTGGCCTGATTACCGTGCTCTGGGTGGCCGGCCCGCTGCTGCTGACCGTACTGGTGGTCGGCGTGGTGGTGGGCGTGGTGCAGGCGGCGACCCAGCTCAACGAGCCGACCATCGCCTTCGTTGCCAAGGCTGCGGCCCTCACAGCGGTGTTGTTTGCACTGGGCAGCCTGCTGATCGGCCATCTGGTCGAATTCACCACGCTGCTGTTCCAGCGCATCCCGCACCTGATCGGCTAGACGGACGCGCACGCAGATGGACGCCGCCACCCAGATGGCTGCCGACGGCCTGAATGCCTTCGGCATGATCGGCACCGTGCTGTGGACCATGCTGCGCATCGGCGCAGTGGCCATGGCAATGCCGATGATCGGTACCCGCGCGGTGCCCGGCCGGGTGCGGGTGATGCTGGCCGGCACGCTGGCCATTGCGTTGGCGCCGCTGCTGCCGCCGGTACCGGACTGGACCGGTTTCGACGCTGCTACCGTGCTGACCATCGCCCGCGAGCTGGCGATCGGCGTGGCCATCGGTTTCATGCTGCGGCTGGTGTTCGAGGCCGGCGCGATGGCCGGCGAGCTGGTCGCCCAGGGCACCGGTCTTGCATTTGCGCAGATGAGTGACCCGCTGCGCGGCGGCACCTCCGGTGTCATCGGCCAATGGTTCTATCTGCTGTTCGGCCTGCTGTTCTTCACCGCCAACGGCCACCTGGCGCTGATCTCGCTGGTGGTGGACAGCTACCGCGCCCTGCCCATCGGCGCGCCCCTGCCCGACCCGCACGCCTTCTTCAGCATCGCCCCGACCTTCCTGCTGACCGTGCTGCGCGGTGCGTTGACCCTGGCCATCCCGCTGACCGTGGCGATGCTGGCGGTCAACCTGGCCTTCGGCGTGCTGGCCCGCGCCGCGCCGGCGCTGAATCCGATCCAGCTGGGCCTGCCGGTCTCGCTGCTGCTGGGCCTGTTCCTGCTGACCCTGCTGGTCGGTGAAATGGGGCCGCCGGTGCAGCGCCTGTTCGATGCTGCCTTCCAGGCCGCCGGTGCGGTGACCCGCTGACGTGGTCGTCACGTTCTGCTGCTTGCCGTCCCCCCCGGTGCCCGCGTTAGAGTGAATGCGCAGCGACCGGGGGGACGCTGCAACCGGCGGCTCTGGTCGCCCGCCTTGCGCATGCCCCACCGTAGTTTTTCCGTTGACAGGCAGGTCCGGGAGACTGACGAATGCTGGTAGGCACGTACAACCCGTGGCTGGTGGCGACCTCATTGCTGGTTGCAGTGATGGCGTCCTACACCGCACTGGCGATGGCCGGGCGCACCGTCACCGCGCCCGGCAAGGGCGCGACCTGGTGGTGGCGCCTGGGCGGCGGCTTTGCGATGGGGCTGGGCATCTGGTCGATGCACTTCATCGGCATGCTCGCCTTCGACCTGCCCATTCCACTGGGCTACGACCTGCCCATCACCCTGCTGTCGCTGGCACTGGCAATCGGCTCGTCGGTGTTCGCGCTCTGGCTGGTATCGCTGCGCACCCTGCCCCATCCTCGCCTGGCCGGCGGTGCGCTGCTGATGGGCAGCGGCATCGCCAGCATGCACTACGTGGGCATGGCCGCGATGCGCATGCAACCGGGCATCGACTACCAGCCGGTGTGGCTGCTGCTGTCGCTGCTGGTCGCGGTGGCCGCGTCGTGGACTGCCTTGTACGTGGCCTTCCGCCTGCGCGCGCAGCACACCCGCATCGGCGACCGCCTGGCCGCCGCCGGCCTGCTTGGCCTGGCCATCGTCGGCATGCACTACACCGGCATGGCTGCCGCCCGTTTCCCCGAGGGCAGCGTCTGCGGCGCAGCGGTGGGCGATGGCCTGCAGAACAACTGGCTGGCGATGCTGGTGGTGGTGCTGACCGTGGCGATCCTGGCGGTGGTGCTGGTGGTGTCCTGGCTGGACCAGCGGGTGGAGGCGCAACTGTTGCGCCTGCGCAATTCGCTGCTCAGCACCTCCTTGACGGACGCCCAGCAGGAACTGACCCAGGCCGCGCTGCACGACCCGCTCACCCGCCTGCCGAACCGGCTGCTGCTGCAGCGGCGCATCCTGCAGGCGCTGGCCGAGGCCGAACAGGGCGGCAGCCGCTTCGCGGTGATGTTCATGGATCTGGATGGCTTCAAGCAGGTCAACGATGCCTATGGCCACCAGGCCGGCGATGCGCTGCTGGTAGCCGTGGCAGAACGTACCCGCCAGCTGCTGCGGCCGCACGACATGCTGGCACGGCTGGGCGGCGACGAATTCGTGCTGGTGGTGCGCATCGAACAGGACGAGGACCTGCCGACCCTGGCCCGGCGCATCCTGCAGGCGGTGGGTAGCGGCCCGCTGCTGCCGGACCACGAGCTGCAGGTGAGCGCCAGCATCGGCATCGCGATCTGCCCCGACCATGCCGCCAGCGAACGCCAGCTGATGGCCTTCGCCGATGCAGCGATGTACCAGGCCAAGGAATCGGGCCGCAATGCGTTCGTGCTGTTCGCCGACTGGATGAACGACAGCGCCGAGCAGCAGTTCCGCCTGCTGGCCGACCTGCGCCGGGCAATCGGCAGCGAACAGCTGTTCCTGCATTACCAGCCGAAGATCCGCGTGGCTACGCAGAAGGTGGCCGGTGCCGAAGCACTCATCCGCTGGCGTCATCCGGAACAGGGCCTGATTCCGCCGGACCGCTTCATCCGCCTGGCCGAGCGCAGTGGCGCGATCAACGAGATCGGCCGCTGGGCGCTGGACCAGGCCTGCCAGCAGCTGCGCCACTGGCACGATGCCGGCCATGAAAGCTGGACGATGTCGGTGAACCTGTCACCGGTGCAGTTCAGTTCGCCGCACCTGCTGCAGGACGTGCGCGAGGTGATCGAGCGCTACGCGATCGCCCCGCGCAACCTGGTGCTGGAGATCACCGAAAGCACGGTGATGCGCGATACCGATACCAGCCTGCGCCTGCTGCAGAGTTTCTCCGCCCTGGGCGTGGGCATCTCGATCGATGATTTCGGCACCGGCTACTCCAGCCTGCTGTACCTCAAGCGCCTGCCGGCCACCGAAATCAAGATCGACCACGCGTTCGTGCGCGACCTTGAGCACAGCGCCGAGGACGTGGTGATCGTCTCGGCAATCGTGGCGCTGGGCCACGCGCTGGACATGGACATCGTGGCCGAGGGCGTGGAGACCGCCGCGCAGCGCGCCTACCTGGAGCGCCTCGGCTGCGACTACCTGCAGGGCTTCCTGCTGGGCCGGCCAGTGGACGCGGCCCGCTTCATGCAGCTGCACGACCTGCCGCGGCCACGGGTGGAACTGGCACAGAGCCCGCAGGACCGGCCCCCGGGGTAGCGCCGGGCCATGCCCGGCGGATGCATTGATCCAGGCTGCCCGCTCGCCGGGCATGGCCCGGCGCTACCGGTACCTGCTCCGGCAGGCGCCAACTGCGGTTGGCACATGCACCCGTAACGGAACGAATCTTGCACGCACTCCGGCATCCCCTGCTGCAGTGCCTGTGATGTCCGAGAACGAATCCGCCGGCGAAAAAACCGAACAACCGACAGAAAAACGCCTGCGCGACGCCCGCGAACAGGGCAACCTGCCGCGCTCGCGTGAACTGGGCACGGCCGCCGTGTTCGGCGCCGGGGTGATCGCGGTGATGGCCATGAGCGGCTCGATGGCCAGCGGCGCCAGCGCCTGGATGCGCCATGCGCTCAGCCCCGAACAGAGCCTGCGCCAGCACCCGAAGGCGCTGTTCGGCCACTTCGGCGACCTGCTGCTGCAGCTGATGTGGGTGATCGCCCCGCTGGTGCTGGTCTGCCTGCTGGCCAGTTTCCTGGCGCCGGTGGTGATGGGCGGCCTGCGCTGGTCGGCCAAGGCGATGATGCCTGACATCAACCGCATGAACCCGATGAGCGGGCTCAAGCGCCTGTACGGCCCCGAAGCCATCGCCGAGTTCATCAAGTCGCTGCTGCGGGTGGCCTTCGTCGGCGTCGCCGCCGGCATGGTGGTCTGGACCAGCTTCAACACCCTGCGCGGGCTGATCCACCAGCCGCTGGAAACGGCCATCGGCGACGGACTGGGCTTCACCCTGCGGCTGCTGCTGGCCACCGCCGGGGCGATGCTGGTGCTGGCCGCCATCGACGCGCCGTACCAGCGCTGGAACTGGATGCGCAAGCTGAAGATGACCCGCGAGGAGCTGCGCCGGGAGATGAAGGAAAGCGAAGGCAGCCCGGAAGTGAAGGGCCGCATCCGCCAGCTGCAGCAGCAGATGGCCAACCGCCGGATGATGGAGGCGGTCCCCACTGCCGACGTGGTGGTGGTCAACCCCACCCACTACGCGGTGGCCCTGAAGTACGAAGGCGGGGCCATGAATGCCCCCACCGTGGTCGCCCTGGGCGTGGATGAAACCGCCCTGCGCATCCGTGAAGTGGCCGACGGCAACAAGGTCGCCATCGTCTCTGCCCCGCCTTTGGCACGCGCCTTGTATCGGGAAGGCCAACTCGGCAAGGAAATCCCCGTGAGACTGTATTCAGCCGTCGCCCAGGTCCTCTCTTACGTCTACCAGCTGCGCAGCTGGCGGACCGGCCCGATGCCGTCCACGCCGCACATCCAGGTTGATGAGTTCGGCAACGGGGGCCGTCCATGAGCGCCCAGGCATCCAGCTTCAATACCCGCCGCGCGCTTGAAATGATCCGCCAGGGCCTTGGCGCACCGCTGATCGTGCTCGCCCTGCTGGCCATGGTCGTGGTGCCGCTGGCCGCGCCGGTGCTCGATGCGCTGTTCACCTTCAACATCGCCATCTCGCTGATGGTGCTGCTGGCGGTGGTCTACGTGAAGCGCCCGCTGGACTTCACCATCTTCCCGATCGTGCTGCTGATCACCACCATGCTGCGGCTGGCGCTGAACGTGGCCTCCACCCGCGTGATCCTGCTCAACGGCCAGAACGGCCACGAAGCGGCCGGCAAGGTGATCGCCGCATTCGGTGAGTTCGTGATCGGCGGCAACTACGCCGTCGGCATCGTGGTGTTCGCGATCCTGACCATCATCAATTTCGTGGTCATCACCAAGGGCGCCGGCCGCGTCTCGGAAGTGACCGCGCGCTTCATCCTCGACGCCATGCCCGGCAAGCAGATGGCGATCGACGCCGACCTCAACGCCGGTTTGCTGACGCGCGAGGAAGCCAAGCTGCGCCGCGAGGAAGTACGCGAGGAAGCCGACTTCTACGGTGCGATGGACGGTGCCAGCAAGTTCATCCGCGGCGACGCGATCGCCGGCATCCTGATCCTGTTCATCAACATGCTGGGCGGCCTGGCCGTGGGCGTGCTGCAGCATGGCATGCCCTTCGGCGATGCCGCCGCCACCTACACCCTGCTGTCGATCGGTGACGGTCTGGTGGCGCAGCTGCCGGCGCTGCTGGTCTCCAGCGCGGTGGCGATGCTGGTTACCCGTGCCTCGCGCTCGCAGGACATGGCGCAGGCGATGACCGGCCAGGTGTTTGGCCAGTACCGTGCGCTGGCCATCACCGCCGGCATCCTCGGCGTGGTCGGCCTGGTGCCGGGCATGCCCAACGTCGCTTTCCTGACGCTGGCGGCCATCCTCGGCTTCATCGCCTGGAAGGTGTACCGCAAGGGCCTGGTGCCGGCGCAGGCCGACACCGCTGCAGGCGACGCCAACGCACTGAACGCGCTGGGCCGCCCCGCTGCCCCCGCACCTACTGCGGAACTGAGCTGGGACGAGCTGCGCCCGGTCGATCCGCTGGGCCTGGAAGTGGGCTATCGATTGATTTCGCTGGTGGACAGCAACCAGGGCGGCGAGCTGATGCCGCGCATCAAGGGCGTGCGCCGCAAGCTGACCCAGGACGTCGGCTTCCTGATTCCCTCGGTCCACATCCGCGACAACCTGGAACTGCCGGCCAACGGCTACCGGGTACTGGTGCACGGCGTGCCGGTGGCCACTGCCGAGATCCATCCCGACCGCGAACTGGCGCTGGACCCGGGCAGTGCCCTCGGTCCGCTGGAAGGCATCGCCGGCAAGGACCCGGCCTTCGGACTGGACGCGACCTGGATCCAGCCACACCAGCGCGCCCAGGCCGAAACCCTGGGCTATACCGTGGTCGACCCGGCCACGGTGGTGGCCACCCACCTTTCGCACCTGATCCGCGAGCACGCACCGGAACTGCTCGGCCACGAGGAAGTGCAGCACCTGCTGGCCAACCTGGCCAAGAGCGCGCCCAAGCTCGTCGAAGATCTGACGCCGAAGGCGCTGCCGCTGTCGGCGGTGGTGCGCGTGCTGCAGAACCTGCTGGTCGAGCGCATTCCGATCCGCCAGCTGCGCAAGATCGCCGAAGCACTGGTCGAACACGCCCCGCACAGCCAGGACCCGGCCACGCTGACCGCCGCCGTGCGCACCGCACTGGGCCGCTTCATCGTGCAGGAGATCGCCGGAATGTCGGCGGAGCTGCCGGTGTTCACCCTCAACCCGCAATTGGAACGTGTCTTGCAGGAGTCCACGCAGGGCAACGGCGCCGCGCTGGAACCCGGACTCGCTGAGCGACTGCACCAGAGCCTGGCCGAATGTGTCAGCAAGCAGGAAGCCCGCAACGAGCCCGCGGTGGTGCTGGTACCTGGCCCGGTGCGAGCCGCGCTGGCCCGCCTGGTCCGCCACAGCGTTCCGTCGCTGTCGGTCCTGGCCTACAGCGAGGTGCCGGAGGACAAGCGCCTGAAGCTGGTCGGAACGATCAGCTGACGCCGCCCTGCAACGCGCCAGAAAACAGACACCACTTTCAAACACCCGCAACAGACAGATTCCAAGGGGAACCCGAACCGTGCAGACCACCGACCATCCGCGTTCTCCGACCGCCACTCCGCCGACTTCGTCCCGTGACCACAGCATGAAAATCAAACGATTCGTCGCCGCCGACATGCGCTCGGCCATGAACCTGGTGCGCAAGGAACATGGTCCTGATGCCGTGATCCTGTCCAACCGCCGGATCGAGGAAGGCATCGAGATCGTGGCCGCCGCCAACTACGATGAGAGCGCCGTGCAGCGCGCCCTGGAAGCGTCGCGCCGCGACGTGGCACCGCCGCCCGCGCCGAAGCCGCGCAGCGCCGCCGACGCAGTGATCGCCGCGGTCACCCGCCGTCGCAGCGGCACCCCGGCACCGGAGCCGGTGGCCGCCACCACCTCGGCCGTTGCCGCCCTCGCCCGCGCCGCCGTCGGCGCGACCGGCCGCACCCTGGACAGCGCCGACGAGATCGTGCCGACGCGTGGCAGCACCGGTTTCGCCGCCACCCTGGCGCGCGCCGCCGTCAATGAATCGACGCTGCCGGAACAGATCTTCGCCCCGTTCGCCGACGCCATCGTGGCGCCCTCACCCTCGCCTGCGGCAGCCGCGCCGGTGAACCGCGCCCGCTTCCAGATCGACCCGCCGCTGGAAGACAGCGCGCAGCTGCCGGCAGTGACGCCGCCGCCGTTGCCGGTTGCCCTCCAGGCCACCACGGCACCCGAAGACCAAGCCTCACACGCGCAGGTTGCCGTGCAGCCGACCGAGGCTGCACCGGCACCGATGCCGGCGCTGGCGCCAGCACCCGCGCTGACCCTGGTCGCCGATGACGCCGAGATCCGCCACCTGCGCCAGGAAGTGGCCGGCATGCGCCAGGTGATCGAGCGCGAGATGAACCGCTTCACCGACGAGCGCCTGCGCGGCAGCCCGGTGCGTGCCACCGCGCTGGACCTGATGGACGAGTACGGCTTCGATGCCGGCATCGCCCGCGACGTGGCCATGCAGATCCCGCTTGAAACCGAAGCGCATCGCGGCCGCGGCCTGATGCTGGGGCTGATCTCGCGCAAGCTGCCGATCGCCCCGGTCGATCCGCTGGAGGAAGGCGGTGTGATCGCCCTGGTCGGCCCGACCGGCGCCGGCAAGACCACCACCATCGCCAAGCTGGCCTCGCGCTTCGCCGAAGCCCATGCCGCCCGCGACGTCGCCCTGGTCACCACCGATACGATGCGCATCGGCGCCCGCGAACAGCTGTACGGCTACGGCCGCCAGCTCGGCATCGCCGTGCACGAGGCCAACAGCGGCACCGACCTGGACCAGCTGCTGGAACGCCTGAAGGACTACAAGCTGGTGCTGATCGACACCGCCGGCCTGGGCCCGCGCGACCGTGCGCTGGCCGCCCAGCTGCAGTGGCTGCGCGCCGCCCGCCAGGTCCGCACCCTGCTGGTACTGCCGGCCAACACCAGCTTCGGCGACATGGACGAGGTGGTCCGCCGCTTCGGCGCGGCCAACCTGCAGGGCCTGGTGCTGAGCAAGCTGGACGAGACCGGCCGCTTCGGCAACGCCCTGTCGGTGGCGGTGGACCACAAGCTGCCGATCACCTGGGTGACCGATGGCCAGGACGTCCCGGACGACCTGCACCGGGCCAGTGCAGCCAATCTTGTACTTCGCCTTGAAGATTTGCGCCGCGCGGCCGATATGCCCTGCAACCCGGAGTTGAACCATGCCGTCGCGTGAGTACGCCAAGCTGACCACCACCTTCCCGCTGACGGCGACCCGCAGCGAGCCGCTCGGCCCTGTGCGCACGATTGCCGTGACCGGCGGCAAGGGCGGCGTCGGCAAGACCAACGTATCGGCCAACCTGGCCGTGGCGCTTGCGGGAATGGGCAAACGCACCCTGTTGCTGGACGCCGACCTGGGCCTGGCCAACATCGACGTGATCCTGGGCCTGAGCCCCACCAACACCCTGGCCGACCTGGTCGCTGGCCGCTGCAGCCTGGATGACGTGATCATCGAAGGCCCGAACGGCGTGCTGGTGGTACCGGCTGCGTCCGGCCGCCGGCACATGGCCGAGCTGGCCCCGGCCGAGCATGTCGGCCTGGTCAACGTGTTCTCCGAGCTGGAGCGCGAGCTGGACATCATGGTGGTGGACACCGCCGCCGGCATCACCGATGGCGTGCTGACCTTCTGCCAGGCCGCGCAGGACACCGTGGTGGTGGTCTGCGATGAACCGGCCTCGATCACCGACGCCTATGCGCTGATCAAGGTGCTGTCGCGCGAACGTGGCGTGGACCGCATCCAGGTGGTGGCCAACATGGTGCGCGACCCCAACGAAGGCCGCGTGCTGTACGAGAAGCTGACCCGCGTCTGCGAGAAATTCCTCGCCGATGTCTCGCTGAACTACCTGGGCTGCGTGCCGCAGGACGACTGGCTGCGCCTGTCGGTGCAGCGCCAGCAGCCGGTGGTGAAGGCCTATCCGTCCAGCCCGTCGGCACTGGCGATCACCGAGATCGCCCGCCGCACCGCCCGCTGGCAGGCACCGACCGAGCCGCGCGGCGGCGTCGAGTTCTTCCTCGAACGCATCATCAAGCAGCGTGGGGTGGCCGCATGAAAGGCGCCGCCCAGTACAGAGAGGTCCAGCGCACGGCGGCCAACGAGGTCATCGCCCAGCACTCAGACCTGGTGCGGCGCATCGCCCACCATCTGGCCGCACGCCTGCCGGCCAGCGTTGAGGTGGACGACCTGATCCAGGCCGGCATGATGGGCCTGATCGAAGCCTCGCGCAGCTACGACGCCGACCAGGGTGCTTCGTTCGAGACCTACGCCTCGATCCGCATCCGCGGTTCGATGATCGATGAGATCCGTCGTGGCGACTGGGTACCGCGTTCGGTACACCGCCGTGCACGTGACGCTGCGGCCACCATCCGCCGCCTGGAGCAGAGCACCGGCCGCGCCGCCAGTGCCACCGAAGTGGCCGCCGCGATGGAGATGCCGCTGCCCGAGTACCTGCGCCTGATGGAGGACGCCTCGCGCGGCCAGGTACTGAGCCTGGAGTCGCGCATTGAAGACCAGGGCGAGCTGGACACCGTCGCCCAGGGCGGCCCGACCCCGCAGCAGGTACTGGAACGTGGCGAGTTCGGCCGCGAGCTGGGCAATGCCATCGGCCACCTGCCCGAGCGCGAACAGCTGGTGCTGTCGCTCTACTACGAGCAGGAACTGAACCTGAAAGAGATCGGCGCAGTGCTCGGCGTGAGCGAGTCGCGGGTCTGCCAGATCCACGGCCAGGCGGTCCTGCGCCTGCGTGGCCGACTGAAGATTTTCGAGGCGGCCGACGCCGGCCTCGAGAGCTGATCAACAAAGGAACTCTGCTTTGAACAAGAACATGCGCATCCTGATCGTCGACGACTTCTCGACCATGCGTCGTATCGTCAAGAACCTGCTGGGCGATCTGGGCTTCACCAATACCGCCGAAGCCGAGGACGGGCATGCCGCGCTGTCGCTGCTGCAGAGCCAGCCGTTCGACTTCGTGGTCACCGACTGGAACATGCCGGTGATGACCGGCATCGAACTGCTCAAGGCCATCCGCGCCGATGCCAAACTGAAGACCCTGCCGGTGCTGATGGTGACTGCCGAAGCCAAGCGCGAGCAGATCATCGAAGCGGCGCAGAACGGCGTGAACGGTTACATCATCAAGCCGTTCACCGCACAGACGCTGGAAGAGAAGCTCGGCAAGATCTTCGAACGCCTGGCGGCCAGCGCTTGATGGATACCACGGTCGACAAGAGCGCCCTCGCCCTGCGCCTGCAGGAAGCCCTGGATGCACTGGAATCCGGCGACGAGGCGGCATGGCGCCAGCGCATCGACGGCCTGGTCGCGCTGCGCACCCAGCCGATGATGAGCGGCCTTTCGCGGCTGGCCCGCGAGCTGGGCCAGGCGCTGGGCGAACTGCCGACCGTGCCCGATGAAGCCGGCGAGCTGGACGATGCCTGCGCGCGCCTGGACCACGTGGTGGCGATGACCGAACAGGCCACCCACCGCACCCTGGACCTGGCCGAAGAGTGCCGCAGCCTGACCGAACAGCTGCGCGCCGACGGCCTGCAGCCGGGCCAGGACGTGCAGCTCGACCGCATCCGCCACAACCTCACCGAGATCGCCCTGACCCAGAGCTACCAGGACCTGACCGGGCAGATCATCCGTCGCGTGGTGGGCATCGTCCGCCGCGTGCACGAAGGCTTCGGCGCGCTCGGTCTGCCGCCGGAACAGCATCGCACCGATCCGGAACTGGCTGGGCCGGCACTGAAGGGACTGGACCGCCATGCGGTCTCGCAGAACGACGCCGACGACCTGTTGTCGGATCTGGGGCTGTAACCATGGGCGCAGTAGCCGACGACATCACTGCCGATTTCATCATCGAGGCCCAGGAGATCCTGGATCGCCTCGGCGAACAGCTGGTGTCGCTGGAACAGGCACCGCAGGACAATGAACAGCTCAACGCGGTGTTCCGTGGCTACCACACGCTGAAGGGCGGCGCAGGTTTCCTCGGCATCACCGCAATGGTCGAGCTGTGCCACGCCGCCGAGGAAGCGCTGGGCGCCGCACGCGCCGGCCAGGCCGTCCTGCAGGCGCATCACTTCGATGCCGCCCAGCAGTCACTGGACTACCTGCAGTCGATGCTTGACGCGGTGTCTTCGGGCACCGAGCCGGGCTTTGCCCCGCCCGAACTGGTCGCCCAGTTCGACGTGCATGGCGGCGGCGCTACCGCGCCTGCGGCCGCGACGCCGGGTGCGGGCGGCGGCGACTTGATCACCGACGACGAATTCGAGGCCCTGCTCGACCAGCTGCATGGCGGCAAGGCGCCGACAACCGTGGCGGCGGCGAAGAAGGCCGACGACATGATCAGCGAGGACGAGTTCGAGGCATTGCTCGACCAGCTGCATGGCGGCGCCGCCCCGGGCAGCAACACCACCGCAGCGGCTGTTGCGGTACCGGCACCGCGACCGGCGCCCTCGCCGGCCCCGCCCGCTGCCAAGCCCGCACCCAACAAGCCTGTCGCCGAAGCCGAACACACCGTGCGCGTGGACACCAAGCGCCTGGATGCCATCGTCAACCTGATCGGCGAACTGGTGCTGTCACGAAACCGGTTGAAGACGCTGCGCGCGCGCCTGCGCGATGAAGAGCTGGACCGCGCCGTGTCCACGCTGGATATCGCCACCGCGCGCCTGCAGTCGGCGGTGATGCGCACCCGCATGCAGCCGGTCGGCAAGGTGTTCTCGCGCTTCCCGAAGGTGGCGCGCGACGTTGCGCGTTCGCTGAAGAAGGAAGTGGACCTGGAACTGATCGGCGCCGAAACCGAGCTCGACCGCAACCTGGTCGAAGCGCTGGCCGACCCGCTGGTGCACCTGGTCCGCAACGCCATCGACCATGGCGTGGAAATGCCTGACCTGCGCGAAGCGCAGGGCAAACCGCGGATGGGTCACGTGCGCCTGTCGGCACAGCAGGAAGGCGACTACGTCAGCATCGAAGTGCAGGACGATGGCGCCGGCATCGATCCGGAAAAACTGCGCGCCAAGGCGCGCGAGAAGGGCCTGATCGATCCGGAAGCCGCCGCCCGCCTGAGCAGCGAGGAATGCCTGCACCTGGTGTTCCTGCCAGGGTTCTCGACCAAGCAGCAGGTCACCGACATTTCCGGCCGCGGCGTCGGCATGGACGTGGTGCAGTCGCGCATCCGTGAGCTGAGCGGGCAGATCCAGATCCAGTCGGAACTGGGCCGCGGCAGCCGTTTCATGATCCGCGTACCGCTGACCCTGGCGATCCTGCCGACCCTGCTGGTGCAGGCCGGCGAAGACGTCTACGCACTGCCGCTGGCCCGTGTGATGGAAGTGCTGCATGCGCCGCGCACCTCGTTGGGCTGGTTCGACGGCCGCGCCGTGCTCGACCGCCGCTCGCACACGCTGGCGCTGGTCGACCTGCGGCAATGGCTGGATGTGACGCCGGCCACCTCGCCCCTGCTGACCATCGTCGTGCTGCAGGCCGGTGAAGCACGCTTCGGGCTGGTGGTGGACCAGGTGCGCGGGCGTGAGGAAGTGGTCATCAAGCCACTGCCCAAGGCCCTGCGCGGCCTGCGTGGTTATGCCGGTGCAACCCTGATCGGCGATGGTCGCATGGCGCTGATCCTGGACGTGGACGGGCTGCGCTGAAGCCCGCCGGGCATGGCCCGGCGCTACCGGAAACGGCCCCGCAGGGTAGCGCCGGGCCATGCCCGGCGACCCGAAAACTGTGACTACCGTCTGTACACGACCTACCGGTGTCTCAAGTCCCATTCATACAAGCCGATACCGGACCCATGGATAGACTCAGCCTCATTGGACTTTTCCTCGCCCTGGCCTCGCTGGTCGGTGGCAGCATCCTCAAGGGCGCCGGCCTGGCGTCGTTGTGGTCGCCTGCGGCGTTCGTGATCGTCATCGTCGGCACCATCGCCGCCATCCTGCTGCACACCTCGCCAGCGGTGTTCAAGCACGCCTTCAAGATCGTGCGCTGGGTCGTGCGGCCGCCGCACAGCGACCGTCGCGAACTGATCCAGCAGATCGTGGAATGGAGCAACATCGCCCGCCGCCAGGGCCTGCTCGGCCTGGAATCGCAGGTGGAAGCGCAGCAGGACCCGTTCCTGCGCAAGGGCCTGCAGCTGCTGGTGGACGGCGTTGAACCCGAATCGATCCGGCACATGCTGGAGATCGAACTGGGCAGCCAGGAGCACCAGGACCAGGCCGCCGCCAAGGTGTTTGAAAGCATGGGCATCTATGCGCCCACGCTGGGCATCATCGGCGCCGTGCTCGGCCTGATCGCGGTAATGAAGAACCTCGCCGACCCGAGCAAGCTCGGCCACGGCATCGCCGCCGCGTTCACCGCCACCATCTACGGCATCGCCTCGGCCAACCTGCTGTTCCTGCCCATCGCCGCCAAGCTGAAGGGCGTCATCGCCCATTCCAGCCGCGACCGCGAAATGGTCATCGAAGGCCTGATCTCGATTGCCCAGGGCGAGAACCCGCGCAACATCGAAACCAACCTCTCCGGCTTCCTGCACTGACATGGCCCGCCGCAAGCACCACGAAGAGCACGCCAATCACGAGGCATGGGCCATCCCCTATGCCGACCTGATGACGCTGCTGCTCGCCTTCTTCGTGGTCATGTACGCGATCTCCTCGGTCAACGAGGGCAAGTACCGGATCATGGCCGACGCCCTCACCGATGCCTTCGGTGGTGCGCCGCGCACCATCAATCCGGTGCAGGTGGGCAACAAGCAGGTGCAGGGCGGCGGCTGGGACAGCCCGTCGGTGATCAAGTCCGGCACCAAGATCGGGCCGTCCGCTCCCGCGCCCTCGCACGACCCCACCCTGCTGCCGGCGATGGCCTCGCAGATGCGCATGCCGGTGTCGGTGCACAACCAGGAACAGATCGCGCGTGCCGAGCGCCAGCTCAACAGCATCGCCGACCGCCTGACCGCCGCGCTGGCGCCACTGATCGACCGCGGCATGATCAGCGTGCGCCGCACCGAGCTGTGGATCGAAGTGGAGATCAACAGCGACATCCTGTTCCCGACCGGCTCGGCGGCGCTGGACGTGCATGCGCGCGACACCCTGGCCAGCCTGGCCGGCGTGCTGCGCGACGTGCCCAACAGCGTGCGCGTGGAAGGACACACCGACAACGTGCCGATCGCCACCGCCACCTTCCCGTCCAACTGGGAGCTGTCGGCCGGGCGCGCGGCCAGCGTGGTGCATCTGTTTGCCGACCAGGGGCTGCAGCCATCGCGGCTGGCGATGGTCGGCTACGGCCAGTTCCGCCCCCGCGAAGACAACGACAGCGCACAGGGCCGCAATCGCAACCGGCGGGTGATGGTCATCATCCTGGCCGACACCAGTCATTCGGTGGACCCGCTCGGCGAACGCCTGAATGCCGCCACCGGCACTGCCCGCGGCGCCAGCGAACAGGCCACCGCAGCACCGGCCACCACCCCCACTTCCCCCATCGCACCGGTGCAGTTGCCACCGGTGCCGGCTGGCAGCCGTGTCGGCGCCGCCGTTCCCCCGGCAATGAAGGAGTAATCCGATGCGCATCTGGGCAGTCGCCAACCAGAAGGGCGGAGTCGGCAAGACCACCACCACCCTCGCCCTCGGTCGCGGCCTGGCCGCGCTCGGCCACCGCGTGCTGCTGATCGATCTCGATCCGCATGCCTCGCTGACCCGCGCCTTCGGCGTGCCGATCGAGCCGGCACCGGCCGGCGTGCTGGAACTGTTCGCCGCACCGCCGGCCGACCTGTCCGCGCTCAGCCATGCCAGCAACATCGGCGGACTCGATTACGTGTGCGCGCAGGCCTCGCTGGCCACGCTGGAACGACGCAGCGCCAACCAGCCCGGCCTCGGCCTGGCCCTGCAGAACGCGCTCGCCCGCCACCAAGGCCAGCACGACTACATCCTGCTGGACTGCGCACCGACCCTGGGCCTGCTGATGATCAATGCGCTGGCCGCGGCCGATCGCCTGATCATTCCCACCCAGGCCGAGCCGTTGGCCCTGCACGGCCTGGATGGCATGGTCCGCACCGGCGAGATGGTCGAGCGTTCGCGCCGCCGGCCGCTGCCGATCTCGATCCTGCCGACACTGTTCGACCGCCGCACCCGCACCGGCAATGAATCGCTGCGCGCCATGCAGGACCGCCACGCAAGCCGCGTCTGGGAAGACGCGATTCCGATCGACACCCGCATCAGCAACGCGGCCGGCCTGACCCTGCCGAGCATCGGCGAGGACTACCCGGGACGCGGCCTGGCGGCCTATCGGCGCGCGTTGAACTGGATCCTCGGTGAGGACGCACGTGCCCTGGAGCAGGCGGCATGAACACCACCGGCATGCTGGACGACTATCTGGACGAGCTGCTCGGCGACATTGCCGTCGCACCGGTCGCCGCTGATGCCGCGCCACGCCCGACGAGCGCAGCAGCCGACGGCGAGCGCGAGCCGACCTGGGATGATCTGCCGGCCGAAGTGATCTACGAAACCGACGCCGTCGCAGTGGCCCCGGCCAACGACGATGCTTCGCTCGAAGCCGCATTCGACGCGGCTGCCACGCCTGCGGCCGACACCGGGCGCGAGCCGACCTGGGACGATCTGCCGGCCGAAGTGATCTACGAAACCGACACCGTCGCAACCGCTCCGGCCAATGATGATGCGGCGCTGGAAGCCGCCTTCGACGCCGTTGCCACGCCTGCGGCCGATACCGGGCGCGAGCCGACCTGGGACGATCTGCCGGCGGAAGTGATCTACGAAACCGACGCCGTCGCAGCCGCTCCGGCCAACGATGATGCGGCCTTGGAGGCTGCTTTCGACGCCGCCAACGTGCTTGCGATCGACACAGAGCGCGAGCCCACCTGGGACGACCTGCCGGCCGAGGTCGTCCATGAAACCGCGCCGGTGGCCAATGCCGCTGTCGCACCGCCCGCGCCGGAACCCACCTGGGATGACCTGCCGGACGAAGTGATCTACGAAACCGACGCCGCCGACAGCCTGGCGCACACCGACAGCCCCGGGTTGCAGGCCGCCTTCGAAGCCGCCGCCGACGGCGAAGTGGTTGCTGCCATCGCTGCGCCGGCCGTTGCCAAGGCCGCCGCGCGCCCCGCACCAGCACCGATGCCATCGATGACCCGCGCCGCCGTCGCATCGCCGCCACGGCTCGCGGTGGACACCCCCTCCAGCAACCGCCCCGGTTCCTGGCAGGAGCTGCAGGCCCAGGCGCATCAGCCCGCCAGCAGCCCGCATCCGCAGAACCGCCGCGCCGGCGAACGCACGTCGCGTTGGCTGCGCCTGCGCTGTGGCACCCAGGCCTACGCGCTGGAACTGCTGAAGGTGCAGGAAGTGGTGCTGCCGGTGCCGTTGCTGCCATTGCGCGGCACTGCCCCGGAAATGCTCGGCATCATGAACCTGCGTGGCCAGGTGGTGCCGGTGATGGATCTCGGCCTGCACCTGGGTGCGGCCTCCGCCGAGGATGACGCGCAGACCCGCATCGTCGTGCTTGAAGAGAACGGCGAGACCTTGGGCCTGCGTGTGTCGGCCGTGGAGGACGTCGCCAACCTGACCGACTCGCAGATCGAACCACCCGATACCGCCCGCATCTGCCAGATCTCCAATGAACTGTTCCGTGGCGTGGCCCGCATCAGCCAGCGGCCGATGATCCTGCTCGACGCCACGCAGCTGCTGGGGTGAATCCGTGCTCTGAATCGGCGCGCAGCGCCGATACCCCTAAAGAACCGCCCCACGGTGCCGTTATGAATGCTGGAACCGTTTGTCCGGAGCAACGATGAGCACTGTCGAACTGGGTGAGGATCTCGGCATCGAGAGCAGCACCGAGCTCAAGAACCGCCTTTCGCCCTTGGTGGCGGAAGCAGGCGAGCTGACCCTGGATGCAAGCCAGGTCGGCCGCATCCACACCGCCAGCATGCAGGTGCTGTGCGCCTTCGTGCAGGCCCGCCGCGAGGCAGGCCTGGGCACCGGCTTCCACGGTTGCACTGCAACCTTCCGTGACGCTGCACGCCTGTTGGGCGTCACCCAGGCCCTGGGCCTGGACGTACCCCATGACAACCTGAAATCTGTGGAGAACGCTGCATGAGCGCACGTATCTTGGTGGTGGACGATTCGGCGTCGATGCGCCAGATGGTTTCCTTCGCCCTCACCTCGGCCGGTTTTGCCGTCGAAGAAGCTGAAGACGGCGCGGTCGCGCTCGGACGTGCCAAGGGCCAGCGCTTCAATGCGGTGGTCACCGACGTCAACATGCCGAACATGGACGGCATCGCGCTGATCCGCGAACTGCGCCAGCTGCCGGACTACAAGTTCACGCCGATGCTGATGCTGACCACCGAGTCGGCAGCGGACAAGAAGTCCGAAGGCAAGGCCGCCGGTGCGACCGGCTGGCTGGTGAAGCCGTTCAATCCCGAACAGCTGGTCGCCACCGTGCAGAAAGTGCTGGGCTGATCGCCCCGCACTGCTCCCCCTCTTCGCTTCCGGATTGCCACTGCCATGAGCATGGACCTGCAACGCTTCCACGCCACCTTCTTCGAGGAGAGCCGCGAAGGCCTCGACGCCATGGAGGCTGGCCTGCTGGCCCTGGAATCGGGACAACAGGACCCGGAGATCATCAACTCGGTGTTCCGTGCCGCCCACTCCATCAAGGGTGGCGCAGGCACGTTCGGCTTCGATGCCATCGCCGGGCTGACCCACGTGCTGGAAACGCTGCTCGATGAGCTGCGGGCCGGCAAGCGCGCACTGGAAGGCAACGCCGTCGATGCGATGCTGTCGTCGGTGGACGTACTGCGCGCCCTGTTGCGCGAGGCCGAGCACGGCCAGCCCGCCGATCCTGCAGCGGTCGCTGCGGTGAAGGCGCGCCTGGAAGCGGTGCTGTCCGGCCAGACACCCGCCGCCGCTGCACCCGCTGCCGCCAGCAAGGTGGACGACACGCCGGAAGCCTGGCAGATCGGCTTCACCCCGGCGCCGTCACTGTTCATGAGTGGCAACGACCCGTTGCGCATCATCCGCGAACTGGAACACCTGGGTTCGCTGCAGGTGGCCGCGCGCATGGATCGCCTGCCCGGCTTCGCCCAGCTCGACCCGCTTGAAGCCCACCTGGCGTGGGACCTGGGCCTGGTCGGCAAGGTGCCGCGCAGCAAGATCGAAGACACCTTCGCCTGGGTGCTGGACGACTGCGAACTGGACATCCGTCCGGCCGCACCACCAAGCCTGGCCACCCAGGCACCGGCTGCCGCGCCGGTCGCTGCCCCTGCGCCCGCCGCTGCCGCACCGACGGCCAGCACCGGGGCCAGCCAGGAAGCAGAAACCTCCATCCGTGTCAGCGTCGACAAGGTCGATGCACTGATCAACCTGGTCGGTGAGCTGGTCATCACCCAGGCCATGCTCAAGCAGGTCTCGCACGCGCTGGACCCGGTGCATGCCGAGAGCCTGTTCGCCGGCCTGGACCTGCTTGAACGCAATACCCGTGACCTGCAGGAGGCTGTGATCGGCGTGCGCATGCTGCCGGTCGACGCAGTGTTCCGCCGCTTCCCGCGCCTGGTCCGCGACCTGTCCGGCCGCCTGGGCAAGCACGTGCGCCTGCGCACCATCGGCGAAGGCACCGAGCTGGACAAGGGCCTGATCGAGAAGATCGCCGATCCGCTGGTGCATCTGGTCCGCAATTCCATCGACCACGGCCTGGAAATGCCGGACGTGCGTCGCGATGCTGGCAAGGACGAGACCGGCACGATCACCCTGGCGGCCTCGCACCAGGGCGGCCACATCGTCATCGAAGTCAGCGACGACGGCCGCGGCCTGAACCGCGAGAAGATCCTGGCCAAGGCGCAGGAACGCGGCCTGGCCGTACCGGACAACCCCACCGACTCGCAGGTCTGGGACCTGATCTTCCAGCCCGGCTTCTCCACCGCCGATGCGGTCACCGACCTGTCCGGTCGTGGCGTGGGCATGGACGTGGTCCGCCGCAACATCCAGGCGCTCGGTGGCGAGGTGCAGATTGAAAGCGGCCTCGGCACCGGCACCCGTACGCTGATCCGGCTGCCGTTGACCCTGGCCATCCTCGACGGCATGACCGTGGCGGTGGCCGGCGAAACCCTGATCCTGCCGCTGGCCTACGTGCTTGAAGCACTGCAGCCGCAGCCTGACGACATCCGCAGCATGGCCGGCGAAGGCCGCGTGCTGCGCGTGCGTGGCGAATACCTGCCGATCCTGTCGCTGAGCGAGTACTACGGCTATGGCCAGCGTGCACCCGGCAGTGAATCGCTGGTGGTGGTGGTTGAAGGCGATGGCCAGAAGATCGCGCTGGAAGTGGACGAACTGGTCGGCCAGCAGCAGGTCGTGGTGAAGAACATCGAGAACAACTACCGCCGCATCGGCGGGGTCTCCGGTGCCACAATCCTCGGCGATGGCCGCGTCGCCCTGATCGTCGACATCGGCGGCCTGGTGCGTTCGCTGCGGGTACCGCAGGCCGCCTGAGCTGCGCTACACGTTGTACCTGACCGCCGCCCTCCGGGGCGGCGGTTTTCGTTTGCGCGCGGGCGCAGGCCGCAATCGTACCCACGCGCAACGCGGCGGCGCCCGCAACTGTGAACTCCGTCGTCCTGTGTCGTGAACCTGATCGGGCGCATGGTTTCGCCTGAAACCACGCCGCCACGGCGAAAGCCCCGCCACTGCTTGCTTTCCGTTGGTTTCCCCTACGCCAGCGAATGTGACATCGGTCCATAAAGTACGGCGCAGCTGCGCCGCTATCTCGGGTTGACGGCAGTCACCGATCCTTCACCCGGCACCACCGTTCCCTCCTGCAACGACCTTTTGCCCGCGGCGCCGCCGCCGGTATTCTGCCCACCTTGGAGCACCCTGCATGAAGTGGTTCCACGATCTGCCCATCGCCCGCAAGCTGGCTGTGGGATTCACCCTGACCACCCTGATGACCGTCGTGCTGGGTGCGTTCGCCCTGGTCCGCCTGTCCGAAGCCAACGCCAAGCTGACCTCGATGGCGACCAACGACATTCCATCGGTGCAGTACCTCGGTGAAGTGCGCTCGCAGCTGGGTGAGTTCCGCACCTATGAGCTGGCCCAGATCAGCATGCTGGACCAGCCGGAGAAGGTCGCCGACTACAACAAGCGCATGAACGACACCGCTGCGGTGGTGCGCGAGCAGCTGGCGGCCTATGCCAAACTGCCGGCCGGCGACAAGGAACGCGCGCTGTACCAGGCCGTGCAGGCCGACGTCGATGGCTACTTCGCCGCCAATACCAAGCTGCGCGAAGCGGCCACCGCCGGTGATGGCGAAGCGGCCCGGCAGATTTCCGATGAGCAGTCGCGCCCCCTGCGCCGCAAAGCCTTTGAAGACCTGAAGGCGCTGGGTGCGCTGCTGGGAACCCAGATGCAGGGCAAGATCGACGACGCCAACGCGACCCACCGCAACAGCATGCTGGCCATCATCGCCGCCATCGTGCTGCTGGTCGTGGTCGCCGCCACCCTGGCCGTGATCATCTCGCGCGCCGTGGTCGGCCCGCTGGGCAAGGCCGTGCACGCCATCCAGGCCGTCGCCCGCGGCGATCTCAGCGTCACTACCCAGGCCACCGGCAAGGATGAGGCGGGTCGCATGTTGGCGGCCACCGCGGAGATGACCGCGATGCTGCGTCGCTTCTCCGAGCAGACCCAGCTGATGGCACAGATGCATGCCGGCCCCGATATCAGCCACCGCATTCCGGAAGACTTCCCGGGCGTCTATGGCCAGCTCGCCGGCGGCATCAACACGGTGATCTTCGAACACCTCGATGCGATCCGTGATGCCATCGATGTGCTCAACCAGTACGCCACCGGCAACCTCACCCCCGATGCGCGCCGGTTGCCGGGCAGCCGCGCGATCCTGCACGAATCGATGGATGCGGCCAAGGCCAGCCTGCTGGCCATCAACACGCAGATCCAGCAGCTGGCATCGGCCGCCGCCGCCGGCGACTTCAGCCAGCGCGGCGATGCGCAGCGCTTCGATCACGATTTCCGCGTGATGATCGAGCAGCTCAACAGCATGATGGAGGTCGCCGACGGCAATCTTGGCCAGCTGTCGCAGCTGCTGCAGTCCATCGCCGCGGGCGACCTGACCGCACGCATGGACGGCCAGTTCCACGGCGTGTTCGCCCGCATGCGTGACGATGCCAACACCACCGTCGCCCAGTTGACCCAGATCGTCAGCCAGATCCAGGCCAGCACCTCGAGCATCACCCTGGCCTCAGGCGAAATCGCCTCGGGCAATAGTGACCTGTCACGCCGTACCGAACAGCAGGCGGCCAACCTGGAAGAAACCGCCGCCTCGATGGAGGAACTGACCTCCACCGTTCGCCAGAACGCCGAACATGCGCGCCAGGCCAACCAGCTCGCCATCGGTGCGCACGGCGTGGCCTCGCAGGGCGGTGAAGTGGTCGGCCAGGTGGTCACCACCATGTCGGCCATCGAAGCCTCCTCGAAGAAGATCGCCGAGATCATCTCGGTCATCGATGGCATCGCCTTCCAGACCAACATCCTGGCGCTGAATGCCGCAGTGGAAGCGGCCCGTGCCGGCGAACA
>NZ_JBFTIX010000021.1:0-30588 GCF_056395105.1 Stenotrophomonas sp. 10L48
TGCTCGCGGGTCTGCGGCATCGGGCCGTCAGCGGCCGAGCACACCAGGATCGCGCCGTCCATCTGGGCAGCACCGGTGATCATGTTCTTGACGTAGTCAGCATGGCCCGGGCAATCGACGTGGGCGTAGTGACGAACGGTGGATTCGTATTCGACGTGCGCGGTCGAGATCGTGATGCCACGCGCCTTTTCTTCCGGCGCAGCGTCGATCGCGGAGTAATCCTTGAACTCGCCACCAAAGCGCTCGGCACCGATCTTGGTCAGTGCGGCGGTCAGCGTGGTCTTGCCGTGGTCGACGTGACCGATGGTGCCGACATTGACGTGCGGCTTGGTGCGCTCGAACTTACCCTTGGCCATGGCTGCTTATCTCGAATTCGTCTGGTGTGGTGCTGAAGATGGTGCTCACAAAAGGAATCGAACCTTCGACCTCTTCCTTACCAAGGAAGTGCTCTACCGACTGAGCTATGTGAGCGAGTTTTGCATTATGGCATGAACTCGATAATATTCAAAGTTCATTCAATGGAGCGGGAGACGGGAATCGAACCCGCACCATCAGCTTGGAAGGCTGAGGTTCTACCATTGAACTACTCCCGCACCGGGAATGTGCCACAACGTGAAGCTGGTGGAGGGAGGTGGATTCGAACCACCGAAGGCGTAAGCCAGCAGATTTACAGTCTGCCCCCGTTGGCCGCTTGGGTATCCCTCCTTACCACCCCATTCCGTGCCGCCGAAGCGTTGCGGTGTGTGGTGGTGAGCCCGCAATTCTGGAGATGAAGCGGGGGTCTGTCAACGCTTTTTTTCACTTTTTTTCACGCGCGTCGCAAACCCCTTGATACGCAAGGGTCTGCTCAAGGCAGCGCGATTGTCTCGTCGGCAAAGATGGCCACATGGGCAACGCCATCGGCCCCGATCCAGCCCCGATACATGCCCTGGGTGTTGAACGGCGCTGCCGCTTTCCCATCTGCAGAGAGCACGATCGCCCCGCCGTCGCCGCCCATCTGCGGAATCGCGTCGTTGATCACGCCCTTGCCCGCCTGTTCCGGCGACTGACCGAGGTAGCGCATGCGCGCGCAGATCTCATGGGCTGCCGCGGTACGGATGTAGTACTCGCCCCAACCGGTACCCGACACCGCACAACGCGCATCGGCCCAGGTGCCGGCACCGATGATCGGCGAATCGCCGACACGTCCATAGCGCTTGTTGGTCATGCCGCCAGTGGAGGTGCCTGCAGCAAGATGCCCCTGTGCATCCAGGGCGACCGCACCGACCGTGCCGAAGTGCTTTGCGGTTTCCAGGTCGGCATGCGCCTGCCCGCCCGCCTCTTCCTTCAATGCACGCTGCAGCTGCTGCCAGCGCTTGTCGGTGCGGAAGTAGGAGGGGTCGACCAGGGTCACGCCCTGCTCGGTGGCGAAGGCTTCGGCGCCCTGCCCCACCATCATCACGTGCCTGGACTTCTGCATCACCGCCTGCGCGAGGAGGATCGGGTTGCGCACGCGCTGCACGCCGGCCACTGCTCCGGCCGCCTGGGTGGCACCGTCCATCACCGCCGCGTCCAGTTCATTGCGGCCTTCGTGGGTGAACACCGCGCCCTTGCCCGCGTTGAAGGTCGGATCATCCTCGAGCACGGTGATGGCCGCGGTCACCGCCGCCAGTGCCGGATGCCCGGCTGCAAGTTCGGCATGGCCCTTCAGCAATGCCGCCTTCAGCGCAGCGCGCGCGGCCTGTTCTTCTGCCGCGGAGAGATCCTTGCGCTCCACCCCGGCACCGCCGTGGATGACCAGCAGCGGTGATGCGGTGGGTGCGGCCTGGGCCAGCAGTGGCAGGGACAACAGCGCGGACAGCGCCAGGCGCAGTTTCATGGAAGCAGATCTCCAGCAGGACAAGGATTGGATTGCACGGTAGCGTCGGGCCATGCCTGGTGGAAGGCACAGCGCGGCGGCATCCGCCGGGCATGGCCCGGCGCTACCGGATCATTGGCGGACGACTTCAATCTCGCCATCGCTGATTTCAGCCAAAGCCTGGTAGGCCGCGTCGGCCTGCAGGTCGTCCAGGCGCATGCGACTGCCGCTGGCAACCACGGTGACCGGCACCGCATGGAAGCGCAGCGGTTCGCCTTCCACCAGCCGGTCGGCATCGCGTCCGGGGCTGACCACCCAGACCTTGCCTTCGCCGTCGGCACTGTAGACCTGGGCCTGGCCGTCAGGCTCCACGCACAGGGCCGTGTCTTCGTCGACGCCGATGCCGACCATGTCCGGGTCACCACTGTCATGCGCGGCGCGGGCCACGAACACGATCAGGCGACCGAGACGGTCGCGCTTGTCGAAGTGGGTGTCGGTGACCACCCGCTGCAGGTAGGGCAA
The DNA here is from genome assembly GCF_056395105.1 of Stenotrophomonas sp. 10L48. Classification (NCBI taxonomy): domain Bacteria; kingdom Pseudomonadati; phylum Pseudomonadota; class Gammaproteobacteria; order Lysobacterales; family Lysobacteraceae; genus Stenotrophomonas; species Stenotrophomonas sp. 10L48. The sequence goes on from NZ_JBFTIX010000021.1 coordinate 2,360, forward strand.
CTGCAGGAAGCCGCGGTCCAGGGTCACCGCCTCGCCCATCGGGTCGGCCATGGCGCTGGCCGAATCGATGCTGCCGCCGTCCAGCGCGCCATAGGCGTAGCCGCCGAGGATGGCCAGCCCGGCGCTGGTGCCGGCAATCGGCTTGCCGGCGCGCACGTGGGCATTCAGCGCGCGATTGAGCGCGGTGCCTTTCCAGAAGCGGATGTAGCGGGACTGATCGCCGCCGGCGATGAAGATCGCATCGGCCGCAGCCACGACCCGCAGCACGGCCGGGTCATCGGCGCCGCGGCGGTTGTCGAACACCAGGGTCTGCACGGCGGTGGTGCCGCCAATCTCCCGGTACAGACGGTCCTGCAGCTCATCGGTGCCGGAGGCGCGCAGGATCAGCACACGGCCATTGCCGGCCTGGCGCAGCCACCACTGGAAGGCTTCAGGCACCCATTCGCCACCGCCCATCAGCATCATCGCGGGCGCTCGCGGGCCAGGCCGCGGTGCATCCAGATCGCCCACTTCGTAGTAGGCGAAGCCCGGGTCCATCAGTTCCTGTGCCGCCGCTGGCCATGACCAGAAGAGCGCCGACAGCAGCAAGGCGATGAGCGGGCCACGCAGCCCGTAGCGAAGGCGTCGCATTTTGATCTCCCTGAACAAAAACGACCTGCAACCGTTTTCACTCTTTGCCAGACATATCCCCAGTAGTCAAGGACATGAAAAAGGCGTTAAATGCGCGCGCCCATTCCTGAAATGTGAATGGGGGACAGGGCCCCTCCTCTGTGGGCCGGCATTACTTCCGAGAATTTCTCATGCGTAGACAGGCGATGGCGTGGTCGATCCAGCTGGCGTTGATGGGCGTTGCTGCTTCGGCGGCGGCACAGACTCCCGCTTCCTCTTCGGTACAACAGCTGGATGCGGTGCAGGTGACCGGCTCACGCATCCCGCGCGCCCAGGTGGAAGGACCGGCGCCGATCACTGTCATCAACGCAGAGCAGATCCGCTCCAGCGGCTTCACCACCGTGCCGGACGTGCTGCGCGCGATGACCCAGAACGGCGGTGAGACGCAGAGCCAGCAGTCCTCCGGAGGGGCCGATTTCTCGCCGGGTGCGCAGCAGGTCGACCTGCGCGGGTTGGGCCCGAACCACACCCTGGTGCTGGTCAACGGCCGTCGCATCGCCGACTTCCCGATGCCGTTCAAGGGCCGCAGCAACTTCACCGATGTGTCCAACATTCCGCTGGGCATGATCGATCGCATTGAAGTGCTGACCGGCAGCGCGTCGGCGATCTACGGCTCGGATGCAATCGCCGGCGTGGTCAATTTCATCCTGAAGAAGAAGGCCGATGGCACCACCATCGACATGCGCATGGGCACCACCACCGAAGGCGGTGGTGAGTCGTTCGACATGAGTCTGGCCAGCGGCTTCAGCAGCGGCAACTTCAACGCGGTGTACAGCGTCGAACTGCAGTCGCAGACGCCGCTGTGGGCCTACGACCGCGACATCCAGGACTCGACGCAGGACGGCCCGACCGAAGGCGCGCGCATCGCCCGTCGTTCCTACCTGCGCACCGATTACAACGATGACTACCTGGACCCGGGCGCGGCGACCTGCGAGGCGTTGGCCGGGCAGAACCAGGGCAGCACCTACCGCGCGTTCCGTCCGCGCTACGGCTACTACTGCGGCAGCGACAGCTCGATCGGCTACGGCACGATCCTCAGCAAGCGCCGCGGCGCCAACGGCTATGCCTCGCTCAGCTACGACTTCGACAACGGCCAGCAGTGGTTCGCCGACGTGCAGCTGGGCTACCACACGATGTCGCTGATGCGCGATGTCACCAAGTGGGGCCGCATGGCCGCCGACGGTGATGAGTCGGGTTACTTCAACAATGAAGCCACCGGCGAGATCGAGTTCTGGCAGCGCCAGTTCTCGCCCGAGGAAATGGGCGGGCTGGACAATGCGATGGTGCGCAGCACGCAGAAGACCTTCAGCGTGACCACCGGCTTCAAGGGCAACCTGACCAGCAACTGGGACTACGAAGCAGCACTGAGCCATTCGCAGTACCAGTCGCGGATCAGCTGGGCGCAGATCATCGCATCCAAGGCCAACGACCTGTTCCTGGGCCCGCAGCTGGGCGAGGACGAGGACGGCTTCCCGATCTACAACGCCGATCCGTCGCGCCTGTACCGGCCGCTGACCCGTGCCGAGTACGATTCGATCGCCGCACGCACCACCTATACGCCGAAGTCGCGTACCGAGACGGCTGCGTTGACCCTGACCAATGGGTCGCTGTTCACCCTGCCCGGCGGCGATGCCGGCTTTGCCGCGACGGTGGAAGTGGGCCAGCAGGCCTACGCGCTCAACCCGGACCCGCTGGCGACCGGCTATTACTACTACAGCTGGAAGGATTCGGACGGCAAGGGCTCGCGCAACCGCTGGGCGACTGCCGCCGAGCTGCGCATGCCGCTGCATGAGACGGTCAACCTGAGCGTGGCCGGCCGTTACGACCAGTACCGCTATTCGGGCCACACCATCGGCAAGGCGACCTGGAGCGGCGGCCTGGAATGGCGCCCGATCGACACGCTGCTGGTGCGCGGCTCGTACGGCACCGCGTTCCGTGCGCCGGACCTGCACTATGTATTCGCCGGCCCGGGCAACGACGAGACCAGCGCGGAAGATCTGTACAACTGCCGCGCCGACGCCGCCGATGATTGCGCCGACTACGAGCGCAACGTGATCCGCAGCCGCAGTGGCAACCGCGAGCTGGAACCGGAAACCAGCACCTCCTGGAGCGCGGGCTTCGTGTGGTCGCCGGCCGCCGGCCTGGACCTGTCGGCCGACTGGTTCAACATCGACATGCGCGACCAGGTGCAGGACATGGACGTGCGTACGATCCTGGCCAGCGAAGCGAACTGCCGGCTGGGCAGCGCCGACATCGGCTCGCCGACCTGCGTGGATGCTCTGGCCCGCATCACCCGCACCGCCGACGGCCGTCTGTACGGTGTGCACGTCAATCCGATCAACGTGGCGCGCGAGTCCACCTCCGGCATCGACGTCGGCCTGCGCTACCGCCTGCAGACCGGCATCGGCGACTTCATCTTCAATGGCACCCACACCTGGGTGAAGAAGCATGACTTCCAGCGCTATGCCGGCGATGTGACCGAAGACCAGTTCGCGATCAACAGCGGCTTCGATATTCCCCGCACCAAGACCAGCGTCAGCGTGACCTGGGAAAAGGACGCCTGGTCGGCCACCGTGTACGGCTCGCGCCTGGGCAAGCTGCCGACCTCGGACAGCTACGACCAGGTGTTCGACGAGGAAAGCGGCGACAGCCCGTGGATCAAGGCGACCTACCGCTACAACGCTTCGCTGCAGTACCGCTTCGACGATCACTCGCGGTTGTCGCTGTCGGTGGTCAATGTGTTCAACAAGATGCCGCCGAAGGACAAGACCTATACGGCGTACCCGTACTACGACGTGTCCTGGTTCGACAGCGTCGGCCGTACCATCAACCTGCAGTACACCCACAAGTTCGGTGGCAGCGCGCTGTAAGGACGCCCTGCTGCTGGCTCGCCACAGACCCCCGCTTCGGCGGGGGTCTTTTTTTGACCGCCTGCCGCTGCCCCAGCCTGAACGGTTCCCCGCCGGCGGCGGCCTCCACGGCGGGCGCGCCGCTTTTTAGGACATGGCTGATTCCGGGCGGGTGACCGTCGTCCCTAGGATCGGTGCATGTTCCGATTCCCTCGCCCTTCCCTGCCCCTGGTCGCACCGCCGACCACCGCTTCGGTGCTGCTGCGCTGGCTGACGGTGTGCGTGTTCCTGTGCCTGGCTGCCGCCACCGGCTTCTACCTGCTGACCGCGTTGACCGAAGATATCTCCAGCCACCGCCGCGACATGAATGCCGCCGCGTACAGGGCGCAGATCTACTTCGACCAGCGTGAGGCCCTGCTGCGCTATCTGGGCGATTCGGTGGTGGTGGGTGATCCGTCGGCGCCGTCCAGCGAGGGCGTACGCCAGCTGCCGTTGGACGGGCCGGGTGGAAAGCCGGGCCAGCGCCTGCTGCTGTCGCCGCGCGCAGAACACACGCTGCAGACCCTGCAGACCCATCTGCTGCTGGTCGACGCGCAGGGAACGCATTGGCTGGCCGGCGGCCAGGCCGACGTGGACATCGCCGGCCTGCCCACGCTGCATGTACTGCAGCAGCGCAGCGGCACGCTTGCCGGTACCGATCCGGTGTACTGGCTGCGCGCGGGCGACGCCGGGGTCGCTCTGGCACAACCGGTACAGGCCGGACCGCAACCGGGCCAGTGGTTGATGCTGCTGCTGGACAGTGCGGCCGCCTCGGACATGATCGATGGCCAGGGCATCGGCGGCTACGCCCTGCTGGACCGCGACGGGCAGCCCGCCCTGTCGAGCCTGGCTCCGCGCCTGGACAGCGCAGGCTGGAAAGCACTGCAGCAGCGCCAGGACGACAGTTTCGGCGTGCTCTGGAGCACAGGCCTGCCACGCGGCGTGGCCTTGGTGAAGGGCGTAGGCAATGACGGCTGGCGGCTGGTCTATCACCTGCCTCCACGCCTGCTGCTCGGCGACATGGCGACCTCGCTGCTGATCAGCAGTGCGTTGCTGCTGCTGGCGGGCATCGCGCTGCGCCTGCTGCGGCATCGCGTCGACCGCCAGTTGATCCAGCCGGCCCTGCTGCAGCACCGGCGCCTGCTGGAAAGCCTGGATTTCAGTTCCACGGTGATCGACCTGGCGCCGGTCGGCATCTGTGTCCTGCGCCGCAGCGACCGCCAGCTGCTGCTGTCCAACCAGCTGCTGCGCGACTGGCTGGGCGAGGAAGGCACGGACAGCGATTGGCAGGCACCGTGGCGCGGGCATGCCGGCGAACGCGGTCGCGGGCTGGAGTTCACCGCACGCGACGGTCGCCAGCTGCAGGTGCTGCATGCGGCCTGCCGTTACCAGGATGACGACGTGCTGCTGTGCGTGTTCCATGACATCTCACGCCATCGCCAGGCGCAGGCGGCGCTGTCCTCGGCGCGGCAGGCAGCCGACGCCGCCAACCAGGCCAAGAGCGCGTTCCTGGCGACCATGAGCCATGAGATCCGCACGCCGCTGTACGGGGTGCTTGGCACGCTGGAGCTGCTCGGCCGCACGCCCTTGGATGCGCGCCAGTCGCAGTACCTGCGCACCATCGAGAGTTCTTCGTCGGTGCTGCTGCAGCTGATCAGCGACGTGCTGGATGTGTCCAAGATCGAGTCGGGCCAGCTGAGCCTGGAGCCGGCATCGTTCTCGCCGCGCGAGCTGACCGAGAGCGTGCTGCGCAGCTTCGCCGCTGCGGCGACGCGCAAGGGCCTGCAGGTACTGGTCTGCACCGATCCCCGGTTGCCGACACGGGTGCTCGGTGATGCCGACCGGATCCGCCAGGTGCTGGGCAACCTGCTCAGCAATGCCATCAAGTTCACCGAGCATGGCCGGGTGGTGCTGCGCGTACGACTGGTGCAGCGCGAAGGCGAGTCGAGCGTGCTGGCCTGGCAGGTCACCGATACCGGCGTGGGCATCGCCACCGAGGAACAGGCACGCCTGTTCGAGCCCTTCCGTCAAGTCCGTGGCGCTGCCAGTGCGCAGGGCACCGGGCTGGGCCTGTCGATCAGCGACCGCCTGGTGCGCTTGATGAGTGGCGAACTGCGCGTGGTCAGCGAGCCGGGACTGGGCAGCAGCTTCACCGTGCGCCTGCCCTTGCCGGTGCTGGCGGCGACCGAGGATGGCCCCGCATTGCTGGCCGAACCGCCGGTATACGTGCGCGGCCGCGATCGCGAGCTGGTCGACAGTGCCTGTGGCTGGCTGCGCCGCTGGGGTGCCAATGCGCAGCCGCTGCAGGGCGATCCTGCCCTGCTCGACCACGCCGGCGCGATCCTGATGGATGGCGAGGCGGAACAGCCGTTGGCCTGGCAGGGACCGCGGGTGTTGGCCTCGATCGATGGTGGCGACCAACCGGCACCTGCCGCCGATGGCGCGCTGCTGGTCACCCTGCATGGCATGTCCTCGATCGCCTTGGCGGTGGCACGCCAGCAGCGCCAATGCGCAACGCTGCCGACCGCAGCGCGCGATGTGCAGCCAGGCCCGCTGGGACTGCGGGTGCTGGCCGTGGAAGACAATCCCATCAACCGGGTGATCCTGGCCGAACAGCTGCAGGCCCTGGGCTGCGAGGTGGAGCTTGCGCAGGATGGTGTCGAGGCGTTGCAGCTGTGCCAGGCCCATGACTTCGACCTGGTGGTCACCGACATCAACATGCCGCGCATGGACGGCCACACCCTGGCACGCCGGCTGCGGGCGGAAGGCGTTCTGCTGCCGGTGATCGGCGCCACCGCCAACGCTACCGCCGAGGAGCGCGAGCGCTGCCTGGCCAGTGGCATGCAGGGCTATCTGAGCAAACCCATCGACATCGCACGCCTGCGTCAGGCGCTTTCCGCCGTTCGCCAAGGAGATCCTGCATGACCCGCCGTGTCCTGATCCTGGAAGACCAGCCGTTCCAACGCGGCTATCTCGTCAATCTGTTCAGCGCGCGCGCCGGCGTGCAGGTCGACGCCTGCGAAGACGTCGATGCGGCTATCGCCCTGTGTGCCTGCCAGGCCTATGACCTGGTGGTGAGCGATCTGTTGATGCCCGGCCAGGATGGCATCCAGTTCATCCAGGCACTGGCCGCGCAGCCGCGTCCGCCTCGGCTTGCCGTGGTCAGCGCAGCCTCGCGGCGGATGATGAGTTCGGCACGGTTGATGGCTGAATCACTGGGCCTGGACGTGGTCGGGCTGTTGGCCAAGCCGGTCGCCGCCAGCGATGTCGATGCACTGCTCGATGCACTGGCGCAGACCCGGCCAGCCGTGCGCACCAGCCCGGCCGCGCTGACACCCGAGCCGGACGCGGTGCAGCTGCGGCAGGCGCTGGCCGACGGCAGCCTGACTGCCTGGTTCCAGCCGAAGAAGTCGTTGCAGTCCGGGCGCGTGGTTGCCGCCGAGGCACTGGTGCGCTGGCGCCATCCGCAGCTCGGAACACTGGCGCCTGGAAGCTTCCTGCCGGCACTGTGCCGTCATGGCCTGGAGGGCGAACTGCTGCGCGCGATGCTCACCGCCAGCATCCAGGCGCAGGCGCGCTGGCGCTCCCAGGGATTCCGCGTGCCGGTATCGATCAACCTGCCGCCGCATCTGCTGGAGCAGTCCAATCTTCCCGATGAGCTGCTGGCATTGACCCTGGCCGCGGGCGGCAATCCGGCTGACCTGTGCTTCGAACTGATGGAGAACAGCACCACCCGCCACGTGAGCGACTTCTATGCAGGCGCGTGCCGGTTGCGGATGAAGGGGTTCGGCCTGGCGCAGGACGACTTCGGCCAAGGCCTGAGCTCGGTGCACAACCTGGTCAACACCCCCTTCACCGAGGTCAAGATCGATCGTGCGCTGGTCAGCGGCTGCGCGCGTGATCCCGCCCTGCACCTGACCTTGACCACCGTGATCGCGCTGGCCAACCAGCTCGGCCTGACCATCGTTGCCGAAGGCGTGGAGAGCGATGCCGATCTGGCCGCGCTGCGCCAGCTCGGCTGCAACCAGGTACAGGGCTTCCTGATTTCGCAGGCGCTGCCCTCGGACGACTTCACCCGACTGCTGGACGAAGATGCTCCGGATGAGGGCGCGCGCAGCAGCCGTGCAGCATCGCGCTGACAGTCGAGGCTGAAAGGCTTCACAATCCCATCAAGAGTCATTGACGATCCTCTCTGCGCGGCGGTACCGGCCGTGCCCCGGGCCCTTCGGGCCGCCATCGACCGCCTACTGCTCCGAGACCTGCCCATGCCGGCCGAGGCCGCTCCCGTACGCCGACTCGCCCGCCGCTCCCTGCGCGTACATGCCCTGCTGATTGGCGTGGTGGTGCTGGCAACCCTGCAGGCCGGCCTGCTGCTGTCCACCGGCAGCCAGCTGTTCAACGAAGAACAGAGCAAGATCCGCTATCACTTCCGTCGCCTGGACGGCACGCTGCAGGAACAGGACCGCTTCCTGCGGCAATGGCGCCTGCATGACGTAGGCAGTCGCGGGCAGCCAGGGGACGAATCTGCCTCGCGTGCGCCGTCCAGCCCCTTGTTCGCCAGTTTCGCCCGGATCGGTGCCGACAGCGGCGCTTCGGCACAGGCAGCGGACGAACTGGGCGACCGCTTCCTGCGCTTCTACGGCGCTTTCTGGGCGGCCTCCCGGTTTCCGCCTCCGCAATGCCTGCTGGTCGATGGCCAGGGCCGCCGTGGCCTGCTTGCGCCGATCCAGACAACGCGTGGTGATCCGGGCCAGAGCAGCCCGCATCACCTGCATCCGGCACTGGCCGCCATCCACCAGGTCCTGCGCGAACGTCCAGCGCTGCGCCGCGGCAGCGTGGTCTGGACACCGGTGGCCTGGCGCGAAGGCCAGACCCGGCTGCTTGCCATCGCGCACGCGCCGCAGGATGCCCGCCTGTGGGGCGAGAACGAGGACGAGTCACTGGCCGCCGTGGCCTGCCTGCTGGATCCCGGCCGCGTCGATGACTACCGCCAGGTGATGGGTACGCCGGTGTTCGAACGGATGTCACTGTTCGATGGCAACGGCCGCCTGCTGCTCGGTGATGCCAGCGATGCCAGCCGCGCCGCTACGTCCTGGCGCGCGGGACTGGACGGCCTGCTGTTCCGCATGCGCAGCGAACACGGCTGGCTGGCGGTGTATCACGTGGGCTGGCAACAGGTGTTCCAGCACCCGCGCGGGCCCCTGCTGGGCAGCATGGTGGTGGCACTGCTGCTGGCCACCGGTGGCGTGCTGATCCTGCGTGCCTACCGGCGTTCGGTGATCGAACCACTGCGCCGCAACCATGCGCGGTTGCTGGAAAGCGAAGCCTTCAGCCGCACCATCCTCGACAACGCACCGATCGGATTGTGCCTGCTGCGTCGCACCGATGGCCGCGTGCTGCTGGACAACGCGCTGGCGCGTCAGTGGTTGGGGGAAAACCACGACGAGGGTGGCTGGCACGGGCCCTGGCGACGCAGCGTGCTCGCCGCCGGTGGCACTGCCGCGGGCGACGGCCTGGCCTACACCACGCCGGACAACCGCCACCTGCTGATCACCGCCACGCCCGCGCGCTATCGCGGCGAACCGGCTGTGCTGTGCCTGTTCATCGATCTCAGCAGCCAGCACGAGGCCGAACAGGTGCTGCAGCAGGCACGGCGTGCGGCCGACCAGGCCAACCGCGCCAAAAGCCAGTTCCTGGCCACCATGAGCCATGAGATACGCACCCCGCTGTACGGCGTGCTCGGCACGCTGGAGCTGCTTGGCCTGACCCCGTTGGATGCGCGCCAGCAGGACTACCTGGACACGATCCAGCGCTCATCATCGACATTGATGCAGCTGATCAGCGACATCCTGGATGTCAGCAAGGCCGAGGCCGACCAGCTGAGCCTGGAACCCGGCGCGTTCGATCCGGTGCGGTTGACCGAGGACGCACTGGACTCCTACGCCGCTGCCGCCGCACACAAGGGCCTGCAGTTCTACGCCTGCATCGACCCGGACGTGCCGGCTGCGGTCAATGGTGATGCCGCGCGCATCCGCCAGATCCTCAACAACCTGATCAGCAATGCGCTGAAGTTCACCGACAGCGGTCGGGTCGTGGTGCGCCTGGGTGCACAGCACATCGATGATCGCTGCTGGCTGCGCTGGCAGGTGGCCGATACCGGCATCGGCATCGCCAGCGAGCACCAGGCACATCTGTTCGAACCCTTCTTCCAGGCCAACCCGGGCACCGATGCCATGCGTGGCACCGGACTGGGCCTGGCGATCTGTGCACACCTGACCGCGATGATGGACGGCCACCTGCGGGTGGTCAGCGAAAGCGGCCTGGGCAGCAGTTTCTCGGTCGAACTGCCGCTGCCTGAGGCAATACCCGATCCGCTGCAGGCGGCTTCACCGCAGATGCCGGCAGGGCTGCCAGTGCAGGTTCGCGGCAGCGTTCGCGAGTTTGCACAATCGATATGCGATCGGCTGCAGCAGCGTGGCGCACAGGCCAGCGTGCACCGCGAGGATGCGCCGGCGCTTGTCGACCCTGGCACGGTGATGCTCGACCTTGTGCTGGACGAGGGTGCGCCTGCGTGGAGTGGACCGCAGGTGGTGGCCTGCCGCGAAGGCGGAATGCAGCCGCAACAGGTGCAGGGACATTGGCAGGTCGGCGTGCATCGCCTGGATGCGATCGTGATGGCGCTGGCGGCTGCAGCCGGGCGAGCACTGCCCGCCGAGGTCAACGGGCGTCTGCCCGCGACACGCAGGTTCGGCGGGCTGCAGGTGCTGGTCGCCGAAGACAACCCGATCAACCAGGCGATCCTGCGTGACCAGCTGGAGCAGCTCGGCTGCCACGCCGTGGTCGCCGGCGACGGCAATGAGGCCCTGCGCTATTGGCCACAGCGTCCTTTTGCCCTGGTGTTGACCGACCTCAACATGCCGGGACTGGACGGTTACGGTCTGGCCCGTGCATTGCGCGCGCGTGGGGTTGGCGTACCGATCCATGGCGCAACCGCCAACGCCGACCCGGCCGAACGGCAACGCTGCCACGAGGCAGGGATGCAGGGGGTGCTGGTCAAGCCGATCACCCTGGCAGCACTGCAGCGCCTGCTGACCCAGGTCACGGCCGGGCCGCACAGCGAACCTAGCGACCACGATGCCGATGCCGATGCTCCGCTGCAGGTTCCGGAAAAGATGCAGGCGTTGTTCGTGCAGACCATGCAGGCCGACCTGGACAGCCTGCAGCGGGCGATCGGCGATGTCTCGCCCGAACGCGTGGCACAGGTGCTGCACCGCATCCGCGGCGCACTGGTGATCGTCGGCGCACCGGCACTGGTGGCACACGGCCAGCAGATCGAACAACAGATCGGCGACGGCGACACGCTGCCTGCGCTGGCCGGGGCGCTCGACCATTTCCAACGGCGCCTGCAGCGGCTGCTGGAACCATTGACGCACGTCGCCGCCCCCTCACCTTCCCGCAAACCGACACTGCCATGACCACCCGCATCCTCATCGCTGACGACCACCCGATCGTGCTTGCCGGCATCCGCGATGTCCTGGCCGGCGAACTGGACCTGGACGTGGTCGGCGAGGCCGCCGATCCGGCGACCCTGATCGAGCTGATGACGAGCACCCAGCCCCATGCGGTGATCACCGATTACAGCATGCCCGGTGGTGACAGCTTCGGCGATGGCATCAAGCTGATCTCGTTCCTGCGCCGCAGCTTCCCGGACACGCATGTACTGGTATTGACGATGGTCTCCAATCCTTCGCTGGTGGCAGCCATGTATGCCGCTGGCGCGGGCGGCGTGGTGCTCAAGAGCCACGGCCTGGGCAGCCTGGTGCAGGCGCTGCGCACGGTGCTGGCCGACCGCATCTATCGCCCGCCCGGACTGATGCCGGTTGCCGCGGCGGAACCGGCCGATGCCGCGGTGGTGCTGGCACGCCTTTCTCCACGGGAACTGGAAGTGATCCGCCTGTTCACCGGCGGCATGAGCGTGGGCGACATCGCCCGCCAACTGCAGCGCAGCGCGAAGACGGTCAGCACCCAGAAAATCAGCGCGATGCGCAAGCTGGGCGTGGACAGCGACCAGGCGCTGATCGAGTACTGCCTGCAGGCCTCGTTGTTCGCCTGAGGCGTCCACAACGCTGAACCGTGCCCGGCCCATGCGCCGGGCACGAAGTGCTTTAGGAAACGCCTGATTCCATAGGACAGGGCTGATTTCTAGTCTGGATGCATCCCGCCACGGTGACGACGTCCCATCGTCATCGCGTTACCGGCGGGAGGGAAACCGGATGGCGCCTGCAGCGGCCATCGCACGCGGTTTCCACAGCGACGCGGCCCTGCCGCGCCAGATCGCGCAGCCGCGCTGCGCCCTGCCACAGGAATCCAACAGCATGAACGCCTCTCCCCCACGGCGCCGCCGTGCGCCCGCCTGCGCGCGCGTGGCGCGCCTTCCCTTGATTCCCAGCCTGCTGGCCAGCGCCTTGTGGGCCGCCCTGCCCGTGCATGCGGCCGAACTGCAGGGGCCGTTGAAGGTTACCGATGGTGGCAGCCTGCAGCTGGGCGCCGACGACACCCTGCAGCACAGTGCAGGCGGCTACGCGCTGGAGGCCAATGGTGTGGGCAGCACCATTACGGTCGATGGCAGCTGGATCTCGAGCACCGGCGGCGGCAGCGGCATCCTTGCCAGCGCCGGTGGCAGCGTCGTCATCGAGGGCGGCATCCTGCAGATCGGCAACGGCAGCACCACCGTCGGCTATGCGCTGAACGCCAGCGGTGCGGGTAGCGTGATCCGCGCCAACAACCTGGTCATCAATGCCTTCCGCAATGGCTCCGGCTACGGCACGGTCAATGCCACCGGTGGCGGCAAGGTGTGGTTGAACGGTGGCCGTGTCAGCAGCGGCGGGAACGCGCTGTACTCCACTGGGCGTGGCAGCGAACTGCACGTGACCGGTACGGAGATCAACAACGGTGCCAACAGCGCAGTGTACGCCGAGGGTGGCGCGCTGCTGTCGCTGGAATCGCTGAAGATGACCTTCGACGAAGCCAGCAGCGGCTACAGCGGCCGTCTGTCCTCCGGCGGCAGCGGCAGCGTGCTGTCGCTGCGCGACGTGGACGTGGTCAACGGCTACTTCGACATCGACAACGGTGGCACGCTGCAGATCGTGGGCGGCAGTGCCAGCAGCAGCGGCAGCAGCATCCGCCTGCTCGGCAACAGTGGCAACCGCGTGTACTCCACCGCCGATATCACCGGCGGCCGTTTCGAGACCGTCGGCGGCTACGGCGTCAACGTCAACAGCTGGGCCAAGCTGACCATCAACGGTGCCCACTTCACCGTGCGCGACGGCTATTCCGGCATCTGGCTGTCCGGCGCGGACTCGCTGGCCGACCTTACCGATACCACGATCAGCACCTATGGCGACAACGGCTACGGCCATGGCGTGGACGTCTGGGGTGGTACCGCCACGATCACCGGCGGCAGCATCGATACCCACGGCGATGGGGTCTACGGCCTGCGTGCCTCGGGCAGCAATCCGCCGACGCCCTACTCGCGCATCCGCGCCAAGAACCTGGACATCACCACCCATGGCACCGGCGGTGGCGGCGTCTTCCTTGGCGGCAGCACGGCCGATGCGCAGCTGGACGGAGGCTCGATCACCACACTGGGTGCATCCTCGTTCGGCATCGTGCAGATGAACACGGCCAAGCTCACCGCCGACAACCTGAGCATCCATGCGCAGGGCACGAATTCGGGTGTCTATCGCTCCTACATCACCGTGTTCGGGCCCTATTGGGACCGCTTGGTGTTCAACAACAGCACCCTGCAGACCCAGGACGGCCCCGCGTTGTGGCTGCAGGGCAGCAACCACGAGCTCACGCTCAACAACACCGATGTCGTCGCGCGCCAGCAAGGCAACCTCGACGGTGGCCGCCTGCTGCGGGTGAGCGATACGGTGTTCACCGATGGAAGTTCAGTCGCCACCGCAGACATTCTGTTCACTGCCGACAACAGCCGCCTGACCGGCGATGTCGTGGTCGACAGCGCCACCGCCAACGTGCAGATGACGCTGCGCAACGGCACCGTGTTCAACGGCGCGCTGCGCAACGATTCGGGCTACCAGGTCGCGCAGCTGGCGATGGACGGCAGCAGCCAATGGAACGTGCGTTCCAGTTCCAGCGTCGGCTCGCTGGACCATGCCGGTACCATCGCCTTCGTCGCCCCCACCACCGACGACTTCAAGACCCTGACCGTCACCGGCGACTATGTCGGCAACGATGGCCACTGGCTGTTCAACCGCGCGCTGGGCGACGATGCCTCGCTGGGTGACCAGCTGGTGATCCAGGGCAACAGCAGTGGCACCGCCTCCGTCAGCGTGCGCAACGCAGGGGGCGCCGGTGCCCTGACCAGCGAAGGCATCCGCCTGATCAGCGTGGGCGGCCAGTCCGATGCGCAGTTCTCGCTGCAGGGACGCGCGGTGGCCGGCGCTTACGACTACTTCCTGTACAAGGGCGGCGTCTCCACCCCGGATGACGGCAACTGGTACCTGCGCTCGGAATACGTCCCGCCGGTCGACCCGCCGGAACCGCCCGATCCGCCGATTGATCCGCCGACTCCGCCGATCGATCCGCCTGCTCCGCCGATCGATCCGCCGGTAGTTCCGCCGGTCGATCCGCCACTGCCGCCGGCACCGCCGCGCGTGGAGCGTCCGGAGCCGGCGGTATACATGGCCAACCAGAGCGGTGCGCTGGGCATGTTCCGGCACAGCCTGTACGACCGCAGCGGTGATCCTGCCGAGGCGACCGGTGGTGGCAGCGACGCCATTGCTTGGGCACAGGTGCGCAGCAGCGCGCCCGGCAGCCGCGGCCACCAGGTGAATGTGGACAGCGAGCTCAACAGCCTGCTGCTGGGCATCGGTCGTCGCTTCGAAGCCAATGCCGGCGGCCAGCTGCAGGCAGGTGTGATGGCCGGCCATGGCCGGGCACGCAATGACAGTCGCTCGCAGGTGACCGGTTACACCGCGCACGGTGTGGTCAACGGCACCAGCCTGGGCCTGTATGCGACCTGGTTGCAGGACGCGCGGATGGAGCACGGTGCGTATGTGGACGGCTGGCTGCAGTACGGGCGTTTCCGCAACAGCGTGCAGGGCGAAGGGCTGCAGAAGGAGCACTATCGTTCGCACAGCTGGACCGGTTCGGCCGAGGCAGGCTACGTGCTTCCCGTGCAGCGTACGGCCCAGCGCGGTGTCTACCTGGAGCCACAGCTGCAGGTGATCCACAGCCGCTACGACGCCGACCGCGTGGTCGAGGCCAACGGCACGGTGGTTGAAGGACGCGACAAGGACAGCACCACCACGCGTGTGGGACTGCGCCTGTACACGCGTTCGCTGACGCAGCGCCAGGGGCAGGTACAGCCGTTCGTCGCGGTGAACTGGTGGTCCGGTGGCAACGACGCGACCATCGCCGTGGACGGAGAACGCCTGCGCCGGCAGTTGCCGCGTGACATCTACGAAGCCAAGGCCGGCGTGCAGGTGAATCTGTCGGGCGGCTGGCGCGGCTGGGGTGAGATCAGCCACCAGACCGGTGGCATGGGCTTCCGCGATACCAGCGGCCAGCTGGGCGTCTCTTACCGCTGGTAAGCGCTGCGACGGGTGATCCCAGCGAGGGGTCCGGCGATGCGTCGTCGGACCCCTTGTTGTTTTCCACACCACGCGTGGAAATCGATGGGGGTTGGATGTGGACAAGTGGCCATGAGCCACGCACGACAAGCGTTTTCAGCTCTGGTCATTTTTTATCCAATTAATCTACCGCGCCCGCAGGTGCATGTTTTCCACACAGCAGGTGGAAAGCGCTGCGGACTTGATGTGGACAACCCGGCTTGAACGTTATGCCGCAAGCGTTTCAGGGTGTGGCTGTTTTTTGTCCAGGCGCTTCGATGGTTTTCCACACATCGCGTGGAAAGCCGTGGGGGTTTGGTGTGGACAAGTAGCTGCGAGCCCTGCACGGCAAGCGTTTCAAGGCGTGGTGAATTTCTGTCCACGGCCACCGGCAGCACTGCGCTGGCGCTTCCGCAGCAGAAGCGCGCAGCGGCACTGCTCGTGCGCCCCTTCTGACAGGCGCCCGATACAACAAGACCCCGCATTGCGGGGTCCTGTGGACAATCACTGCGCTGCGTCGTCGATCAGACGTTGAAGCGGAAATGCAGGATGTCACCTTCCTGCACGCGGTATTCCTTGCCTTCCAGGCGCAGGCGACCGGCTTCCTTCGCACCGGCTTCGCCCTTGTACTTGATGAAGTCGTCATACGCGATGGTTTCGGCGCGGATGAAGCCCTTCTCGAAGTCGGTATGGATGACCGCGGCAGCCTGCGGCGCGGTGGCGCCCTTGCGCACGGTCCACGCGCGGACTTCCTTCACACCGGCAGTGAAGTAGGTCTGCAGGCCGAGCAGGCTGTAGGCCGCGTTGATCACGCGGTTCAGGCCAGGCTCGGTCAGGCCAAGGTCGGCCAGGAAGGTATCGCGGTCTTCGTCATCCAGCTGCGACAGCTCTTCTTCGATCGCCGCCGACACCGGCACCACCTGCGCGCCTTCTTCGGCGGCACGGGCGCGCACGGCATCCAGGTGCGGGTTGTTCTCGAAACCGTCTTCCAGCACGTTGGCGATGTACATCACCGGCTTCAGGGTCAGCAGGAACAGATCGCGCACCAGCGCCTTCTCTTCCTCGTCCAGACCAGCGGAACGGCCGGCCTTGCCGTCGGCCAGCGCAGCCTGCAGCTTGGCCAGCACCGGCTTGCGTGCCGCTGCGTCCTTGTCACCGCCCTTGGCCGCACGCTCGGCGCGGTTCAGTGCCTTCTCGACGCTGTCCAGGTCGGCCAGGGCCAGCTCGGTATCGATGGTGTCGATGTCCGAGATCGGGTCGACCTTGTTGTTGACGTGGATGACGTCAGCGTTCTCGAAGCAACGCACCACGTGGGTGATCGCATCCACTTCGCGGATGTGGGCCAGGAACTTGTTGCCCAGGCCTTCGCCACTGGCCGCACCGGCCACCAGGCCGGCGATGTCGACGAACTCCACCGCGGTCGGGATGACCTTCTGCGGGTTGATGATCGCCGCCAGCTCGTTCAGGCGCGGATCCGGCACCGGCACGATGCCGACGTTGGGCTCGATGGTGCAGAACGGGAAGTTCGCCGCGGCGATGCCCGCCTTGGTCAGCGCGTTGAACAGGGTCGACTTGCCGACGTTGGGCAGGCCGACGATGCCGCATTTGATACCCATGGGTGACAGCTCTCTGGGGTGAAAGTGATTGGTGAAACAGCGCACGCGCCGCTTGGCCAATCCATCTCGGTGTCGTCGATCAACATCTGTGCCAACCAAGGTTGGCACCTACCGGGGCCGGTTGGCACCTACCGAGGCCGGCTGGCACCTACCGGGGCCGGTTGGCACCTACCGGGGCCGGTTGGTACCCGTTGCCGGCCAGCGGCCGGCACTACCGGTTATTTCGGGGTGTGCAGCCGCTTCATCGCTTCGCTGAAATCGCCCTGCACCGCCAACGGCAGCACGTCGATCGCATCGTCGATGGCGCGGGAGATCAGTACTTCATCGTCCTTGGAGGGGCGTCCCAGCACCCAGCCCACCACGCGGTCCTTGTGGCCGGGATGGCCGATGCCCACGCGCAGGCGATGGAACCTGCCGTGGCCGAGCAGGCGGATGGTGTCGCGCAGGCCGTTCTGTCCACCGTGGCCACCGTCGAACTTCAACCGCGCCACGCCGGGCGCCAGGTCCAGTTCGTCGTGGGCCAGCAGGGTGTCCTCCGGCTCGATCTTCCAGAACCGCTGTGCGGCGGTGACCGACTTGCCGCTGAGGTTCATGAAGGTGGCCGGCTTGAGCAGCCACACGGTCTGTCCGGCAATGTCGACCTTGGCGGTCTCGCCAAACAACTTGCTGTCCACGTTCCATCGTGYACCGGCTTTTTCAGCCAGGGCCTCAACGAAATGAAACCCGGCATTGTGCCGGGTCCGGGCGTGCTCCGATCCGGGGTTGCCCAGACCGACGATCAGTCGCAATCCTGCCATCGTTCCATCCAGATACGGCGCCTGCCCCGAAGGACAGGCGCCGCGGGGTATTACTCGGCCGCTGCTTCTTCAGCGTCGGCAGCATCCTGCTTGCCGTGCTTGGCAGTGACGATGGCGTCGTCGTGGTCCTTGCCCAGCGCCAGCGCCGGGATTTCCACGCCCTTCGGCAGCTTGATGTCCGACAGGTACACAACGTCGCCAGCCTTCAGCTCGCCCAGGTCGACTTCGATCGACTCCGGCAGGTCCTTCGGCAGGCAGCTGATGGCCACTTCCTTCAGTTCGTGGGCGACCACGACGTCGGCAGCCTTGCCAGCCGGCGAGGTGTCTTCGTTGATGAAGTGCAGCGGAACCGAAGCGGTCAGCTTCTCGTTCTCGTTCACGCGCAGGAAGTCCAGGTGCATGATCAGCTGCTTGTACGGATGGCGCTGCATGTCACGCAGCAGCACCTTCTGCACCTGGCCGTCCAGGTTCAGGTCCAGGATCGAGGCATAGAACCACTCGTTCTGCTGGGCCAGCCAGATTTCGTTGTGGTCCAGGCTGATGGCGACCGGTTCGGCGTTGCCGCCGTACACGATCGCCGGGATCACACCAGCGGTACGCAGGCGGCGGCTCGCACCCTTACGCTGCAGTTCACGCTTGGTGACCTTGATTTCATGGGTCTTCGACATTTTCGACTACTCGGTTGTTGCCTTGCCTTGCGGCTTGGCGGTTGAAGGCACTTCCGCGACCAGAAGCGCCCGGTGTGTCCCTGCCGTTGCCGGCGGGGACGAAAAATCAATCCACGTACAGCGAGCTGACCGACTCGCCGAAGGCGATGCGGCGCATCGTTTCGGCCAGCATTTCCGCCACGCTCAGCTGGCGGATCTTGCTGCACACCCGCGCGGCGTCCTTCAGCGGGATGGTGTCGGTCACCACCAGCTCATCAAGCTGGGAATTGGTGATGTTGTCCACCGCCGGGCCCGACAGCACCGCGTGGGTGCAGTAGGCGGCGACCTTCAGCGCACCGCGCGCCTTCAGGGCAGCAGCAGCGGCGCACAGGGTGCCGGCGGTATCGACGATGTCATCGACCATCACGCAGGTCTTGCCTTCGACGTCACCGATGATGTTCATCACGGTGGAGACGTTGGCGCGCGGACGGCGCTTGTCGATGATCGCCAGGTCGGCGTCATCCAGGCGCTTGGCCACTGCACGGGCGCGGACCACGCCGCCCACGTCCGGCGACACCACGATCAGGTTCTCGGTGCCGTAGGCGCGCCAGATGTCGGCCAGCAGCAGCGGAGAGGCATACACGTTGTCGACCGGAATATCGAAGAAACCCTGGATCTGGTCGGCGTGCAGGTCGACGGTCAGCACGCGATCAGCGCCGGCGGTGCTGAACATCTTCGCCGCCAGCTTGGCGGTGATCGGCACGCGCGAGGAACGCATGCGGCGATCCTGGCGCGAGTAGCCGAAGTACGGCACCACGGCGGTCACGCTGGCCACCGATGCGCGCTTGAGCGCGTCGATCAGCACCAGCAGTTCCATCAGGTTTTCCGCGCTCGGCGCCGAGGTCGGCTGGATCACGAACACGTCCTGCTTGCGAACGTTCTCTTCGATTTCCACCTGCACTTCACCATCGGAGAAGTGCGAGACCAGCGCCTTGCCCGGGCGGACTCCCAGTTCCTTGCAGATGTTCTGCGCCAGACGTTTGTTGGCGTTGCCGGAAAAGACCAGCAGGTTCGGGGACTCTTGCATCATGATTGTCTCGGGCGGGGACGAGTGGCGGGGATCCGGTAGCGGCAAGGACCACGTCGGCCCCTGCTGCTGACAACACCGCGGCTGTTCCCACGTCCCGCGCAGGTGATGCGCTGGAAGGCGCGGACGCAGCCGCATTGGCAGGGGCGGGAGGATTCGAACCTCCGAATGCCAGGATCAAAACCTGGTGCCTTGGGCCTCTTGGCGACGCCCCTGCATTGATGAATCAGTGTTGCTCGAGTGCATCCAGCAGTGGCGAACGTGCAACGCCCGCAGCCACCCTTGCCCGCAACTCCTTCGACAACTTCGCTCGTCCCTGCTCGGCGGCAGCCTGCGAATCGAACTCGACGAAACAACCACTTCCCGAACCGGTCAGTCGTGCCGTGCCGATGTCGCTCAACGCAGCAAGCACCGCCTCGACGGCAGGCTCACGGCGGCGCAGCACCGGTTCGAACACGTTCCCGACCAGCGTGCCGGAAGCGAAGTCCTCTATTTTCGCCTGTGGACTGTCGCGCGTCAAATCCGGATCTGCGAACAGCACCGGGGTCGGCACATGAACGCCCGGTTCGACCACCACATACCAGGCCTGCGGCAGGGTGATCGGCCGCAGCCGCTCGCCCACCCCCTCGGCCCAGGCGTTGTGGCCACGCACGAACACCGGCACATCGGCGCCGAGGCGCAAGCCCAGCGCCGCCAGCGTATTTTCGTCCAGCCCCGCGCCCCAGAGCCGGTTCAGTACCACCAGCACGGTGGCCGCATCGGACGAACCGCCGCCGAAACCGCCGCCCGCAGGAACGTGCTTTTCGACGACGATATCGACACCTTTCTCGACATTCGCCACCTCTTTAAGCAACCGCGCCGCGCGAACCGCCAGATCATCCGCCTCCGCGACACCGGCCAGGCCATCGCCCTGCCGCCGCACCTGGCCGTCTTCACGCAGGCGCAGGCCGATCCGGTCGCCCCAATCGAGCAGGCGGAACACCGTCTGCAGCTCGTGGTAGCCGTCGGCACGGCGGCCGGTGATATGCAGGAACAGGTTCAGCTTGGCCGGGGCCGGCCACCAGGACCAGCCCGCGTCATCCACCCGCGCGTTCATGGCGCGCCCTGCCCCCACTGGTCGACCAGCAGGCGCACCTTGGCGTCACCATTGACCGCCTCGACCCTGCGCGGCAGAGCCGGACGCCCGGCTTCGGCCGGATACCAGTCCAGATACTGGATCACCCACCCCATCTGCTGCATGCGCCGCGGACGGCCATCGGCATCACGCTCGATCTTTTCCGGCCCAGCGCTGTCGCCGGCGACCAAGCCGCGTACCCAGTCCGGCAGCTGGTTGACCGGAATATCCCAGCCGGTGGCTTCCAGCAACAGGGCCTGCGCGTCTTCACCGTCTCGCGGACCACCGGCCAGTCCTTCCAGACGGCCGGCTTCATGATGGCTATCACCGCTCAACTTCCAGCTCTGGCGGGTGACCGGCGCGCTCAGTTCGACGACATAGCGTTGGCCTTCCTGTTTCCAGTCGATGCGGCCGCTGCCACCATCCTTGCCCTTGCTGACCGCCACCCGGCCCTGGAAATTCCACTCCGACGCCGATCGCAGCGCGTCCACGCGTGCGGCCTCGGCGGCGGTCGCTTCGGCGGAAACGGTGGTGACCACGGCCGGCGCCGGCGTTTTCTGCCGGCCAACGGTGGTACAGGCACTCAGGGCCAGGGTCATGGCCACCAGCAGCAACGGCCGTATCGTGGAAACACTCATGGGTTGAATTTCTCGCGGGCGCGCAGCAGCGCGCGGTTTTCAGGGTCGAGCCTGGCCGCTTCCTCGAAGAAGTGACGGGCTTCATCGTGCTTGCCCAGCACCCACAGCACCTCGCCTACGTGGGCGGCGATTTCCGGGTCCTTGGCCAGCGTCCAGGCGCGGCGCAGCTGTACCAGCGCGTCGGCGTTGCGCCCCAGCCGATACAGCACCCAGCCATAACTGTCGACGATGGCGGCGTTGTCCGGTTCGGCCACGCGCGCGCGGTCGATCAGTTCGAGCGCTTCCTGGTAGCGACCGGTCCGGTCGGCCAGGGTGTAGCCCAGTGCGTTCAATGCCGGCACGTTCTCCGGCTCGGTCACCAGGATCTTGCGCAGGTCGGCCTCGGCACGGGCGATGTCATCGCGGCGCTCCCAGGCCAGCGCACGGGCATACAACAGGCCGTTTTCGTCCGGATACGCGGCCAGGCCACGGGCCAGTGCGTCGATCTCGCCGGGAAGGTCGTCGGCGCGCTGGCGCAGCTCGGCTTCCAGCAGATACGCATCGCGCCGCACATCGTCATCCACGCTGGCATCGGACTGGATGGCATGCACTTCATCCAGCGCCAGCGACTGCCGGCCCGCCAGACCCTGCGCATTGGCCGCGCGCAGGCGCGCTTCATTCAGCTCATCGCCGCCAGGAACGCTGTGATACCAGTTGACCGCCTCCGGGTAGCGCTTGAGGTACTCGGCGATCTTGCCCAGCAACAGGCGCTGCGCCGGGTCCGGCTTGGCCGCCTGCCGAGACAGTTCGTTGTACAGATTGGACAGCGCGGCCTTGTCGCCCTGCTTGGCCAGCAGCGAAGCGCGCATGCCCCACGTCTGCACATCCTGGGGACCGACCGCCAGCACGCGCTCGGCCGCTGCCGGCTGGCCGAGGCTGTCATAGGCGATGGCCACCGCGTTGCGCAGATCCGGGTCCTGACGGGTCTTCGGCTCCACCCCATGCAGCAGCGACAGCGCCTGGTCGGTCTGGCCGGCCTGCTGCAGCTGGCTGGCGCGCAGCAACGCCACGCGTGGCTCCTCGGGGAAGCGCTTGACCACCTCATCAATCATGCGCCGTGCCAGCTCGGGCTTCTCCATGCGCAGTGCAAGGCGTCCAAACTCCTGCCAGGCCTCGATCTTCTGGGGAATGGCGTTGGCATCGACCAGCTCGCCCAGCACCTGGGCCGGCACGGCCGGATCGCGGCCACCGCCGATCAAGGCGCCCAGGGCGAACTTCCAGCCCTCATCCCCCGGGTCCTGCAACAAGGCCTGAAGCTCGCTGCGCGCAGCCTTCACGTCGCCCTGGCGCATCGCCAGCGCACCGGCGGCACTGCGCATCGCCAATGAGCGCGGCGCACGCTGCTGCCACAGGGCCAGGCCCTTGGCCGCGGCGCCATCTTCGTTGGCCAGCATGGCGATACGGGTCGCCCGCTCGGCCAGGCCGGCGTCGCCGTCGGTCTGCTGGGCCGCCTGCAGGTACCAGCGCGCGGCCTCGGCCAGCTTGCCCGCCTGCAGGGCGAACTCGCCGGCCAGCACCGGCTCCAGCGCCAGTTCCTCAGTCACCGCAGGCCGTGCAGGCGCCTTGGCGGGCACCGCCGCCAGGGCCTGCGCACAGGCCAGAGACAGCAGCAGAACACTGGGGATGCGAATCAATGCGGGCATCGTCGGCATCGGGGCCTTAAAATGTCGTCCAATGGCCAGCAGCTTATCGCAAGCAACTGAACAATGACCCTGTGGGTGCTCGGACTGAATCACCAGACCGCACCGGTGGAACTGCGCGAACGCGCAGCCTTCGCCGGTGACGCGTTGCCGCGCGCGCTCGGTTCGCTGCGCGATACCCCGCAGATCGCCGAGGCGGTGCTGCTGTCCACCTGCAACCGCACCGAACTGTATGCCGTGGCAGAGTCCGCGCAGGCGCTGGACCAGTGGCTGCAGAGCCAGGCCGGCGACCTGCAGGGCTACCTGTACCAGCACGCCGATGCCGATGCCGTGCGCCACCTGTTCCGGGTGGCGACGGGGCTGGATTCAATGGTGCTGGGTGAGCCGCAGATCCTGGGCCAGGTGAAGGACGCCTGGTCGACCGCGCGCGACCACGGCCTGCTCGGCCAACGCCTGGACCGCCTGTTCCAGCAGACGTTCTCGGTGGCCAAGCGCGCGCGTACCGATACCCAGGTCGGTGCCAACCCGGTATCGGTGGCCTCGGCAGCGGTGCGCCTGGCGCAGAATGCATTTGCCCGTCTTGACGATTCCACCGTGCTGCTGGTCGGCGCCGGCGAGACCATCGAACTGGCCGCACGCCACCTCAGCGAGGGCAAGGTGCGGCGGCTGCTGATCGCCAACCGCACCCTCGCCCATGCGCAGGAACTGGCCAGCCGCCATGGCGGTGTGGCGCTGCCGCTGACCGAACTGGAGCGTCACCTGGCCGAGGCCGATGTGGTGTTCTCGGCCACCGCCGCCCGCGAACCGGTGATCCACCGTGCTGCAGTGGCCAACGCCCTGCGCGCACGCCGGCACAAGCCGATGCTGCTGTTCGACCTGGCCGTGCCGCGCGACATCGAGGCCGACGTTGCCAGTCTCAACGATGCGTTCCTGTACACCGTGGACGACCTCGAGCGCGCGGTGGAAGACAACCGCCGCAGCCGCCGCGAGGCGGCCGCCGAAGCGGAAACGATCATCGACCTGCAGGTCTCGCGCTTCGTCGAAACCCTGCAGGCCAGTGCCCACCAGGCACCGCTGCGGCAACTGCGCGCCTTCGGCGAGGCCACCCGTGCCGAACTGCTGGAACGCGCCCGCCAGCAGCTGGCCAACGGCAAGCCGGCCGACGAAGTGCTGGAACTGCTTGCCCATGGATTGACCAACCGCCTGCTGCACCCGCCGACCGCCGCCCTGCGCGCGGCCGCGCTCAGCGGCGACGCCGACCTGACCCGCGCCGCCGAGCGCCTGTTCCCGGCTGCGCCGGGTTACCACCACCCACCTGTGAGAACCGATGACGCCGACCCTGCGCCGTAAGTTGGAAGCGCTGGCCGAGCGCCGCGAAGAACTGGAACGTCTGCTCGCCGAACCGGAGGTGGTCGCCAACAACGCGCGCTTCCGCGATCTTTCGCGTGAGTTTTCCCAGCTCGAACCGATCGCCACCGCGCTGGCCGATGAAGTGCGTGCCAAGGCCGACTTGGCTGCGGCCGAAAGCATGCGCACCGATCCGGATCTGCGCGAACTGGCCGACGAGGAGATCGCCGCCGCCCAGGCCCGCCTGCAGGAACTGGAGCAGGAACTGGCGCTGCTGCTGGTGCCGCGCGACCCGCGCGATGAAGGCAACCTGTTCCTGGAAGTGCGCGCCGGCACCGGCGGCGACGAGGCGGCGATCTTCGCTGGCGACCTGTTCCGCATGTATGCCCGCTACGCCGAGCGACAGGGCTGGAAGGTCGAGATCGAATCGGACAACCCCGGCGAACATGGCGGCTACAAGGAAGTGGTGGCGCGCGTGGTCGGCCGGGGCGCGTTCTCGCGCCTGAAATTCGAATCGGGCACGCACCGCGTGCAGCGCGTGCCGGCCACCGAATCGCAGGGCCGCATCCACACCTCGGCGGCCACCGTGGCGATCATCCCGGAAGCCGACGAAGTCGATGAGATCGTCATCAACCCGGCTGACCTGAGGATTGATACCTACCGCTCCTCCGGCGCCGGTGGCCAGCACGTCAACAAGACCGAATCGGCGATCCGCATCACCCACGTGCCCAGCGGCGTGGTGGTGGAGTGCCAGACCGAACGCAGCCAGCATGCCAACCGGGACAAGGCGATGAAACGCCTGAAGGCGCAGCTGCTGGATGCCGAGCGCCAGCGCCACGACGCGGCGCAGGCAGAATCACGGCGCCTGCAGGTCGGCAGCGGCGACCGCAGCCAGCGCATCCGTACCTACAACTTCCCGCAGGGCCGGATCACCGACCACCGCGTGGAAGGGCTGACCCTGTACGACCTGCCCAACGTACTGGCCGGCGATCTCGATCCGCTGCTGCAGCGATTGAGCCACGAGCACCAGGTCGACGCCCTGGCCCAGCTTTCGGCGGGCTGACCATGTCGGCCTGGCAGCAGCGGCAGCAACTGCAGCAGGCGATCACGCGCCAGCCCGGCGACTTCGTCGCCTGGGTGATGCTGGCCGACCTGGAACTGGAAGCCGGCGATATCGCGGCCGGTGAGCAGGCTGCGCGACGCGCGCTGCAGCTGCGGCCCAATCATCCTGAAGCGCTTGCCCGGCTCGGCCGGGTGGCATGGATGGCAGGAGCGCATGCCGATGCCGCTACGCTGCTGGGCCAGGCCTCGGCGCTGGCACCGGAGCACCCGGGCATCGCGTTGTGGCTGGGGCACGCGCTGGAAGATGCCAACGATGCCGAAGGTGCATCAGCGGCCTATCGCCGCGCACATGCACTGATGCCCGACGAGCCGTATATCGCCGCGCAGCGCCTCGCCTGGCAGCGTCGCCTGTGCGATTGGCAGGACGTGGATGCGCTGGCCGATCAGGTGCGCGGTGCACTGGTGTCCGGCCAGGGCGTAGTGGAACCCTTCGCGTTTCTCAGCGAAGACGCCAGCGCGGCCGAACAGCTGGCCTGCGCGCGTGCACGCGCCGCCGCGGTGGCGGCATCGGTGCGGCCACTGCCGCCGGCGAAGCTGCGCGAACGAGGCCCACTTCGCGTGGGCTTCCTTTCCAACGGCTTCGGCGCCCATCCCACCGGATTGCTGACGGTGGCGTTGCTGGAGCAGATGAGCCGCGACCCGGCCCTGCAACTGCATCTGTTCGCACTCAATGCCGATGATGGCAGCCGCATCCGACAACGCCTGCAGGCCGCCACCCGGCTGCATGACGTGGTGGGATTGCGCCACGCCGATACGGCCGCGCGCATCCGTGCACAGGGCATCGACCTGCTGCTGGACCTGCGCGGCTGGGGAGGTGGCGGCACGCCGGAAGTACTGGCGATGCGCCCTGCCCCGCTGCAGTTGAACTGGCTGGCCTACCCCGGCACCTCCGGTGCATCGTGGCTGGATGCAGTGATCGCTGACGACTTCGCGCTGCCGTCCTCGCTGGAACCGCACTACAGCGAACGCGTGCTGCGCCTGCCGCGCGCGTTCCAGCCCTCCGACAACACCCGCGTGCTGGAACCGGCGCCGGACCGTGCGGCGTGTGGGCTGCCCGCGCAGGGCACGGTGTTCTGCTGCTTCAACAACAGTTACAAACTCAACCCGCGCAGCATGGGCCGTGCGTTCGCGGTGCTGCAGGCGGTACCTGGCAGCGTGCTGTGGCTGCTGTCCGGCCCCGGCCAGGCCGATGCAAGGCTGCGTTCCGCCGCCAAGGCTGCAGGACTGGATCCGGCGCGCCTGGTGTTCATGGCCAAGCTGCCGCATCCGCAGTATCTGGCCCGCTATCAGCTGGCCGACCTGTTCCTGGATACGAACCCGTACAACGCGCACACCACCGCATCGGATGCACTGTGGGCCGGCTGCCCGGTGCTGACCTGCCCCGGCGCTACCTTCGCCGCGCGCGTGGCCGGCAGCCTCAACCATCATCTGGGGCTCGAGCACATGAACGTCGCCGACGATGCGGCCTTCGTCGCCACCGCCAGTGCACTCGGCAACGACCCGGCCGCGCTGGCTGCCCTGCGTGCCGAACTGGCGCAGGCACGCGAGCGCAGCGGCCTGTTCGACATGGCGGCCTTCGCGCGCGATCTGTCCGCACTGCTTCAGCAGCTGGCCCGCGAACAGGGCTGGCAGGGCCTCGACACGCCCTGACATCGCCCTGCGCTACGCTCGAGCTTCCCTCCCGCGTGGCATGACGATGGCCAAGCTCAAGCGCAAGGAATACGACGAACTGCTGCAGCCGCTGCAGCTGGAACTGACGGCGATGGCACGCTGGGTGCAGCACAGCGGGCAACGCCTGCTGGTGTTGTTCGAAGGACGCGATACCGCCGGCAAGGGCGGTGCGATCCAGGCCATCAGCCAGCACCTCAACCCACGCCAATGCAGGGTGGTGGCGTTGCCCAAGCCCACCGACCGCGAAGCCACGCAATGGTATTTCCAGCGCTACGCCACGCATCTGCCGGCCGCCGGCGAGATCGTGCTGATGGACCGCAGCTGGTACAACCGCGCGGGCGTGGAACGGGTGATGGGCTACTGCAGCGAGACCGAGTACCAGCAGTTCCTGCATCAGGCACCGGTGTTCGAACAACTGCTGGTGGATGACGGCATCCTGTTGTTCAAGTACTGGCTGTGCGTGGACCAGGAGCAGCAGGAGAAGCGTTTCGCCGAACGCCATCTTGATCCGTTGAAGGGGTGGAAGCTGTCGCCGGTGGATCTGAAGTCGCGCAGCAAGTACAGCGCGTACACCGAAGCGCGCGAGGCGATGCTGCGCGCGACCCATCGCGACGGTGCGCCGTGGACGCTGGTGGATTTCAACGACCAGCGGCTGGGTCGCCTGACTCTTGTCCGCAACCTGCTGGACCGGCTGCCGGACACGCGGGTGGATGCGCCCTTGCCGGAGCTGCCGAAACTGAAGGGCAAGCTGCATCGCGAGCACTACGGCGTGCTGAAGCCGATCGAGGATTTCCCGGTCAAGGAGTAGGGTTGGTCGGCAGGGCCTGCGGCCCTGCACCTGCTGCTTTCAGGCAACAGCCAAAGCAACGTCAAAAGCTGCATTGCGTGGGATGGCGGGGCGGTGTCGGAGTGCGGGGACGCCGCAAGTACGTCCTTGTAGGCTTGGCAGCCGCTTGCTCGTGTGCGCAGTCCTGCGCACACGGCAAGGCCGGGGTTGGGCGTCCTGCCCAACCCGCCCGAGGCACGCCTCGGGCCCATGCGGCTGACACCCCGCAATCCGACACCGCCCCACCTTCGACAGATTTCCGGTGGCTGATGGATTCACGCCATGCGTGAATGTATGTCCATCGAAATCGAATATTTCGACAATTGAACGAAGAGCATCCAAGCATGGCGTGGATCTACGTGTCGACCAAGGTCGACACCCACCAAGAGCAGGCCATGTAATTCCCGCAGCTTGCGGAGAATTGTCGAAGGCGGGGTGGGTCCGGTTGCGGGGGCGTGAGCCGCATGGATGCGGCGACCGAGCCTACAGGGA
>NZ_JBFTIX010000022.1:0-19858 GCF_056395105.1 Stenotrophomonas sp. 10L48
TTCCGCAAGCTGCTGGACCAGGGTCAGGCAGGCGACAACGCCGGTCTGCTGCTGCGCGGCACCAAGCGTGACGACGTCGAGCGTGGCCAGGTTCTGGCCAAGCCGGGTTCGATCAAGCCGCACACCAAGTTCGACGCCGAAGTGTACGTGCTGTCGAAGGACGAAGGCGGCCGTCACACCCCGTTCTTCAAGGGCTACCGTCCGCAGTTCTACTTCCGTACCACCGACATCACCGGTGCGGTCGAGCTGCCGGAAGGCGTCGAGATGGTGATGCCGGGCGACAACGTGAAGATGGTTGTCACCCTGATCAACCCGGTCGCCATGGACGCCGGCCTGCGCTTCGCCATCCGCGAAGGTGGCCGTACCGTCGGTGCTGGCGTGGTTGCCAACATCCTCGAGTAATCTGCTAGACTCTGCGCCCCGATGTTGCCTGGGTAGGGCATCGGGGCGTATCAAACGGGAAAGTAGGCACAGGATGTGCCTTGTGTTCCCCGGACCAGGAAGGGTCAATGCCATTCAGGCGGCGTCAACAGGAGACTGTTGACAGCTGCCTTGCGTGCCATTATGCTTCTCCGTCTGGGCAGGCCGGTTTCACGGGTCTGCCTATGCATTTGGGGTCTACGGATTGACCTTGTCGGCCTGCGGGAATGCGGGCCGTCTGTATTCAGGGATTTCATGGGGCAAAGCAACCCAGAGGCTTTGTCTGTCGCTCTTTTATCGAAGGAACCTACCGCCATGGCGGACCAAAAGATCCGGATCCGGCTGAAAGCGTTCGATCATCGTCTGATCGACCGTTCGGCCAGCGAGATCGTTGAGACGGCGAAGCGGACCGGCGCGCAAGTGCGTGGCCCGATCCCGCTGCCGACCAAGATCGAGCGTTACACCATCCTCGTCTCCCCGCACGTCGACAAGGACGCGCGTGACCAGTACGAGACCCGCACGCACAAGCGCGTGCTCGATATCGTTGACCCGAATGACAAGACCGTGGACGCGCTGATGAAGCTCGAACTGGCTGCCGGCGTCGACGTTCAGATCAAGCTGACCTGAGGACTACGACCATGACGAAGAAGTATTCGTTGGGCTTCGTGGGCCGCAAGGCTGGCATGAGCCGCGTGTTCACCGAAGATGGCCGTTCCATTCCGGTGACCCTGATCGAAGCAACCCCCAACCGCATCGCGCAGATCAAGACCGTCGAAACTGACGGCTACAGCGCCGTGCAGGTGACCGTCGGTGCGCGTCGCGCTGCCCTGGTCAACAAGCCGGAAGCCGGCCACTTCGCCAAGGCGAAAGTGGAAGCGGGCCGTGGCCTGTGGGAATTCCGCGTTGAAGACGCCCAGCTCGGCGATTTCGCCGTGGGTGGCGAAGTCAAGGCGGACATCTTTGAAGTCGGCCAGATCGTCGACGTCCAGGGTGTCACCAAGGGTAAGGGCTTCCAGGGCACCATCAAGCGCTACAACTTCCGTATGGGTGACGCTACCCACGGCAACTCGCTGTCGCATCGCGCGCCGGGTTCGCTGGGTCAGCGCCAGACGCCCGGCCGCGTGTTCCCGGGTAAGAAGATGTCCGGTCACATGGGCGCCGTGCAGCAGAGCACCCAGAACCTGGAAGTTGTCAAGGTCGACGTCGAACGCGGTCTGATCGCGGTTCGCGGCGCCGTTCCGGGCGCGGCGGGTGGCGACGTGATCGTCCGTCCGGCGAGCAAGGCATAAGGAGAGATGACGATGGAACTCGTTATCACGGGTAGCAATAACAAGGTCTCGGTCTCCGACGCCGTGTTCGGTCGCGATTTCAGCGAAGATCTGGTTCACCAGGTTGTCGTTGCTTACCGCAACGCCGGTCGCGCCGGCACCAAGGCGCAGAAGACTCGCTCCGAAGTGGCAGGTACCACCAAGAAGTCGAAGAAGCAGAAGGGCGGCGGCGCGCGTCATGGCGCACTGACGGCTCCGATCTTCGTCGGCGGCGGTGTCACCTTCGCGGCAAAGCCGCGCAGCTTCGAGCAGAAGGTCAATCGTAAGCAGTACCGTGCCGCCATGTGCGCGATCCTGTCCGAGCTGAACCGTCAGGGCCGTCTGACCATCGTGGAGTCCTTCGATGTCGAAGCGACCAACACGAAGGCTCTGATCGCCAAGCTGGCCGGCCTGGAAGTGGGCAAGCGCCCGCTGATCGTCACTGAAGAAGCCTCCGAGCACCTGTACCTGTCGGCTCGCAACATTCCCTACGTGGAAGTGCGTGACGTCCAGGGCCTGGATCCGGTGTCGCTGGTCGGTGCCGACACGGTCGTCATCACCGCTGACGCGGTCAAGAAGGTCGAGGAGTGGCTGGCATGAACAGCAACGAAAAAATCTTCAGCGTGCTGCTCGCCCCGCGTGTCTCCGAAAAGACCGCGCGCCTGCAGGAACTCTCCAATCAGTACGTCTTCGAAATTTCGAACGAAGCCACCAAGGCCGATGTAAAGGCCGCGGTTGAGCAGCTGTTCGACGTCAAGGTCGAAGCAGTCAACGTGGTCAACGTCAAGGGCAAGAACAAGTCCTTCCGTAACCGCGCTGGCCGCCGCGGCGATTGGCGCAAGGCGTACGTTCGCCTGGCCGACGGCCAGTCGATCGATGTAACGGCCAAGGCCTGAGGTACATCCCATGCCATTGATGAAATTCAAGCCCACTTCTCCCGGTCGCCGTTCGGCCGTGCGCGTGGTTACTCCCGACCTGCACAAGGGCGCTCCGCACGCTCCGCTGGTCGAGTCGCAGAGCCGTTCCGGTGGTCGTAACCACCACGGCCGCATCACCGTGCGTCACGTCGGTGGTGGCCACAAGCAGCACTACCGCCTGATTGACTTCAAGCGCAACAAGCTGGGCATCCCGGCGCGCGTGGAACGCATCGAATACGATCCGAACCGCACCGCGCACATCGCCCTGCTGTGCTACGTCGACGGCGAGCGTCGCTACATCATCGCCCCGAAGGGTCTGAAGGCTGGCGATCAGGTGATCGCTGGTTCGGATGCTCCGATCAAGGCGGGCAACACCCTGCCGCTGCGCAACATCCCGGTCGGTACCACCATCCACTGCATCGAGCTGAAGCCGGGCAAGGGCGCTCAGATCGCTCGCGCTGCAGGTGCTGCCGTGCAGCTGGTTGCTCGTGAAGGCATCTACGCCACCCTGCGCCTGCGCTCGGGTGAGATGCGCAAGGTTCCGGTTGAGTGCTGCGCGACCATCGGCGAAGTCGGCAACGACGAGCACAGCCTGGAAAAGCTGGGCAAGGCCGGTGCCAAGCGCTGGCGCGGCGTCCGCCCGACCGTTCGTGGTGCTGCCATGAACCCGGTTGACCACCCGCACGGTGGTGGTGAGGCGAAGGCCGGCCAGGGTAACCCGCATCCGGTCACCCCGTGGGGTGTTCCGACCAAGGGTTACAAGACGCGCCATAACAAGCGCACTCAGCAGTTCATCGTCCGCGATCGTAGGGGCTAATCGACCATGGCACGTTCACTCAAGAAGGGCCCGTTTGTCGATCACCACCTGGTTGCTAAGGTGGCTGCCGCTGCGGGTAGCAAGCGTCCGATCAAGACCTGGTCGCGTCGTTCGATGATCCTGCCTGACATGGTAGGCGTCACCATTGCCGTGCATAACGGCAAGAACCACATCCCGGTTCTCGTCAACGAGAACATGGTCGGCCACAAGCTCGGCGAATTTGCCATCACCCGGACCTTCAAGGGTCACGGTGGTGACAAGAAGTCGGGCAAGTAAGGAGAGATGACAATGGAAGCGAAAGCCATCCTGCGCACCGCGCGCATCTCCCCGCAGAAGGCACGTCTGGTCGCTGACCAGGTGCGCGGTCTGCCGGCCGAGCGTGCCGTCAACCTGCTGAAGTTCTCGGACAAGAAGGCTGCCCACCTGATCAAGAAGGTGGTGGAGTCGGCTATTGCAAATGCCGAGAACAACCAGGGCGCCGACGTCGACGAGCTGAAGGTTCAGACCATCATGGTAGATGAAGGTCCGACCCTGAAGCGTTTCATGGCGCGGGCGAAAGGCCGCGGTACCCGCATCCTCAAGCGCACCAGCCACATCACTGTGGTTGTGGGCGCCGCCAAGTAAGCGGATAAGGAAAAGACCATGGGTCATAAAGTTCATCCGATTGGTATCCGCCTCGGCATTTCCAAGGACTGGAACTCCAAGTGGTACGCCAACAAGGCCGAGTTCGCTGGTTACCTGGCAGCCGACCTGAAAGTGCGCGAAATGCTGCGCAAGAAGCTGGCGCAGGCCGGCATCAGCAAGATCCTGATCGAGCGTCCGGCAAAGACCGCTCGCGTGACGATCCACACCGCCCGTCCGGGCGTGGTGATCGGCAAGCGCGGTGAGGACATCGAGAAGCTGCGCAAGGAAGTGAGCGAGATGATGGGCGTCCCGGCGCACATCAACGTCACCGAAGTGCGCAAGCCCGAGCTGGACGCACAGCTGGTTGCCGAATCGATCGCGCAGCAGCTGGAGCGTCGCATCATGTTCCGCCGCGCAATGAAGCGCTCGGTCGGCAACGCGATGCGCCTGGGTGCCCTGGGCATCAAGGTCAACGTCGGTGGCCGCCTCAACGGTGCAGAAATCGCCCGTTCGGAGTGGTACCGCGAAGGCCGCGTGCCGCTGCACACCCTGCGTGCCGACATCGACTATGGCTTCGCTGAAGCCAAGACGACCTACGGCATCATCGGCATCAAGGTCTGGATCTACAAGGGCGAGGTCTTCGATTTCTCCCAGGTTGGCCAGGAAAAGCAGGACGACACCCCGTCGCGCAACGATCGTCATGATCGCGGCGACCGCGGTGACCGTCAGCGCCCGGCTCGTGAAGCGAGGTAACGACAATGTTGCAACCCAAGCGAACCAAGTACCGCAAGGTGCACAAGGGCCGTAACGAAGGCCTCAGCTGGAGCGCAAACGCTGTCAGCTTTGGCGAGTACGGCCTGAAGGCAACCGCCCACGGTCAGCTGACCGCGCGTCAGATCGAAGCGGCTCGCCGTTCGATCAGCCGCTACGTGAAGCGCGGCGGCAAGATGTGGATCCGAGTGTTCCCCGACAAGCCCATCACCAAGAAGCCCATCGAAGTTCGAATGGGTTCGGGTAAGGGCAACGTGGAATACTGGGTGGCCCAGATCCAGCCCGGCCGCATGATCTATGAAATCGAGGGTGTTACCGAGGAAGTGGCACGCGAGGCGTTCCGCCTGGCCGCTGCCAAGCTCTCGGTCACCACCACTTTCGTGACCCGGACGGTGCGCTGATGGATATCAAAACTCTCCGTGAAAAGTCGGCTGACGACCTCAAGGCCCACCTGATCGACCTGCGTAAGGAACAGTTCTCTGTCCGTATGCAGCAGGTCACCGGCCAGCTGCCGAAGACACACGACATCCGCCGGGTGCGTCGCGAAATTGCTCGCGTCAAGACCCTGCTCGGCAGCACGAAGTAAGGATGGCCGCTATGAGCGACAATACTGAAAACAAAGCGCTGCGCACGGTCGAAGGCCGTGTCGTCAGCAACAAGATGGACAAGACGGTTACCGTCCTGGTCGAGCGTCAGGTCAAGCACGCACTGTACGGCAAGTACATCAAGCGCTCGACGAAGCTGCACGCCCACGATGCCGACAACGCCTGCAAGGAAGGCGATGTCGTCCGCGTGACCGAGATTGCTCCGATGTCCAAGACCAAGAACTGGCGCGTGGTGGAAGTCATCACGCGTGCGGCTGAATAAGGAGTCTGAATCATGATCCAGATGCAGAGCTACCTTGACGTCGCCGACAATTCTGGTGCCAAGCGAGTGATGTGCTTCAAGGTGCTGGGTGGTTCCAAGCGCCGTTACGCCGGCATCGGCGACATCATCAAGGTCACCGTGAAGGATGCGATTCCGCGCGGCAAGGTCAAGAAGGGTGAAGTGTATGACGCCGTCGTGGTGCGTACCCGCAAGGGTGTGCGTCGCGCCGACGGCTCGCTGATCCGCTTCGACGGCAACGCCGCCGTTCTGCTTAACAACAAGCAGGAGCCGATCGGGACCCGTATCTTCGGGCCGGTGACTCGTGAACTTCGTTCGGAGAAGTTCATGAAGATCGTCTCGCTCGCTCCCGAAGTGCTGTGAGCGACAGGAGATAATCATGGCTAACCGTATCAAGAAGGGCGACCAGGTTGTCGTCAACGCCGGCAAGGACAAGGGTAAGCAGGGCGAAGTCGTCCGCGTCGATGGCGACCGTCTGGTCGTCGCCAACGTGAACATCGTCAAGCGCCACACCAAGCCGAACCCGCAGGCAGGTGTTGCCGGCGGCGTGGTCGAGCGTGAAGCGTCGATCCATATCTCCAACGTGAATGTGCTGAACCCGGCTTCGGGCAAGGGCGAGCGCGTTGGCTTCAAGGTGCTGGAGGATGGACGCAAACTGCGTGTGTTCCGCTCCAGCGGTGAGGCGCTCGACGCCTGAGGAATGAGAAGATGACTTCCCGTCTCGAAAAGTTTTACAAGGAAGAAGTGGTGCCGGCGCTGATGAAGCAGTTCGGTTACACCAATTCCATGCAGGTGCCGAAGCTGGTCAAAGTCACCCTGAACATGGGTGTCGGCGAAGCGGCCACCAACAAGAAGATCCTGGAAAACGCCGTTGGCGACATGACCAAGATCTCGGGCCAGAAGCCGATCGTCACCAAGTCGCGTATCTCGGTGGCATCGTTCAAGATCCGTGATGGTTGGCCGATCGGCTGCAAGACCACGCTGCGTCGCCACAAGATGTACGAGTTCCTGGACCGCCTGATCAACATCTCGCTGCCGCGCGTGCGCGACTTCCGTGGTGTTTCCGGTCGTTCCTTCGACGGTCGCGGCAACTTCAACATGGGTGTGAAGGAACAGATCATCTTCCCGGAAATCGACTTCGACGCTGTCGACGCGATCCGCGGTATGGATATCGCCATCACCACCACTGCGAAGACCGACGCGGAAGCGAAGGCGCTGCTGGCAGCGTTCAAGTTCCCGTTCCGTAACTGATTCGTCGAGGAAACCGAAATGGCAAAGACCTCCATGGTCAACCGCGACATCAAGCGGAAGAAGCTGGCTGAAAAGTTCGCTGTCAAGCGTGCTGCTCTGAAGAAGATCGTGTCCTCCCCGGACGCGAGCTACGAAGAGAAGATCGAGGCCGCCACCAAGTTGTCGAAGCTGCCGCGCGATTCGTCGCCGAGCCGCCATCGCAACCGTTGCGAACTGTCTGGCCGCCCGCGTGGCGTGTACAGCAAGTTCGGCCTGGGTCGCAACAAGCTGCGTGAAGCCACCATGCGTGGCGACGTTCCGGGCCTGCGCAAGGCCAGCTGGTAACCCCAGCCGGTCCTGCCAGCGAGGGCTCCCCACGGGGGGGCTTCGCAGCCGGGGAGGGGAGGCGTTCAGCTTTCCCTCTGCAAAAAACCGAAGAGCCCGACGCAAGTCGGGCTCTTTTGGCGTATACTCCCGCGTCTTGCTCTGCGCAACGCGTAGGGGTAGGGGGCCTGGCCCGTTTCCAGGAGACAACAGATTTTCGCGAAAGCGGATATCGGTGCACTCAAAGGTACTCATATGAGCATGACTGATCCCATCGCCGACCTGCTGGTCCGCATCAAGAATGCGGCAGCGGTTGGCAAGCAGACGGTGAAAGCCCCGTCGTCCAAGATCAAGGTTGCGATCGCCCAGGTCCTGAAGGACGAGGGTTACATCGCCGACCTGCGCGTGACCGCGCTCGAGAACAACAAGTCCGAGCTGGAAATCGTGCTGAAGTATTTCGAAGGCAAGCCGGTCATCGCGACCCTGAAGCGCTTCTCGCGTTCGGGCCTGCGCCAGTACCGCGGCAAGAGCGAACTGCCGAAGGTCATGAACGGCCTGGGCATTTCCATCATTTCCACTTCCAAGGGCATCATGACTGATGCGCAGGCGCGCCAGTTGGGCGTCGGCGGCGAAGTCCTGTGCTTCGTGGCCTAAGGCGAAAGGAGTAGACCATGTCCCGTGTAGCCAAGAAGCCGATCGACCTGGGTAAGGTTGAACTGAACGTCCAGAACGACAGCGTCATCGCCAAGGGCCCGAAGGGCACCCTGTCGCTGGCCAAGCCGGCTGGCATCAACATCAATGTCGAAAACGGCGTTGCCACCCTGAGCACCGACAACGTGGAGCTGATCCCGCTGACCGGTACCGTCCGCGCCATCCTGTCCAACATGGTCAAGGGTGTTTCCGAAGGCTTCGAGCGCAAGCTTGAGCTGGTCGGCGTGGGTTACCGTGCCGCGATGCAGGGCAAGGACCTCAGCCTGTCGCTGGGTTACTCGCACCCGATCGTGTTCGTGGCGCCGGAAGGCATCACCATCACCACCCCGACCCAGACTGAAATCCTGGTGCAGGGCGCTGACAAGCAGGCCGTCGGTGAAGCTGCCGCCAAGATCCGTGCGTTCCGCAAGCCGGAGCCGTACAAGGGCAAGGGCGTGAAGTACTCCGACGAAGTCATCATTCGCAAGGAAGCCAAGAAGGCCTAATTAGGACCTTCCGCTTTCCAGGGAAAAAGATCATGAACAAGAACATCGCCCGCCTGCGTCGCGCCAAGTCGACCCGTGCCCACATCCGTGTGCTCGGTGTGGCCCGCCTGTCGGTGCTGCGCACCGGCCAGCACCTGTATGCACAGGTCTTCACCGCTGACGGCTCGAAGGTGCTGGCTGCCGCCAACACCACCCAGGCCGACATCAAGGAAGGCCTGAAGAACGGCAAGAACGCCGATGCCGCCGCCAAGGTTGGCCGCATCGTCGCTGAGCGTGCCAAGGCCGCCGGCGTCGAGAAGGTTGCCTTCGATCGTTCGGGTTACCGTTACCACGGCCGCATCAAGGCCCTGGCTGACGCTGCCCGCGAAGCCGGCCTGCAGTTCTAAGGGATCAGGGCAGGGGACCCCGGTCCCCATGCCCGCCTGCTCGCCAGCCTGAGTGAGGCTGGGCGGCGCCGCTCTTCTGCAGCGGCCCACCGCAACAACGCACCACTCCACAACCATAAGCGGCCTCGAGCCGTACATAACCCAACAACCAAGGAATAAACATGGCAGAAGAACGTCAGCAGCGGGGTCGCGATCGCGACCGTAACCGCGAAGAGAAAGTCGATGACGGCATGATCGAAAAGCTGGTCGCGGTCAATCGCGTCAGCAAGACCGTCAAGGGTGGCCGTCAGTTCACCTTCACCGCCCTGACTGTTGTCGGCGACGGCGAAGGCAAGGTCGGTTTCGGTTATGGCAAGGCACGCGAAGTGCCGGTCGCCATCCAGAAGTCGATGGAGCAGGCTCGCAAGAACCAGGTCACCGTCGATCTGAACAACGGCACCCTGTGGCACACCATCAAGGATGGTCACGGCGCAGCGCGCGTGTTCATGCAGCCGGCTTCCGAAGGTACCGGCGTCATTGCCGGTGGTGCCATGCGCGCCGTGCTGGAAGCAGTTGGCGTGAAGAACGTGCTGGCCAAGGCCACCGGTTCGCGCAACCCGATCAACCTGGTGCGTGCCACCGTGAAGGGCCTGACTGCAGCGCAGTCGCCGGCTCGCATCGCGGCCAAGCGCGGCAAGAAGGTGGAGGATCTCAACCATGGCTAATGAAACCAACAAGACCGTCAAGGTCCGTCTGGTTCGCGGCCTGCGTGGTGCCCAGGCGCGTCATCGCCTGTCGGTGCGTGCGCTGGGTCTGGGCAAGCTCAACGATGTGCGTGAACTGAAGGACAGCCCGCAGGTTCGCGGTCTGATCAACAAGGTCCACTACCTCGTCAAGGTTGAGGAATAATCCAATGACCATGCATCTGAATGAATTGAGCCCGGCACCGGGCGCTCGTAAAGAGCGTACCCGCGTCGGTCGCGGTATCGGCTCCGGCCTGGGCAAGACCTGCGGCCGCGGCCACAAGGGTTCGTTTGCCCGTAAGGGTGGCGGCAAGATCAAGGCTGGCTTCGAAGGCGGCCAGACCCCCATGCAGCGTCGTCTGCCGAAGATCGGCTTCCGTTCGCCGATCGCCAAGGACACCGCTGAAGTGCTGCTGTACCAGCTGGACAAGCTGCCGGCCGGCGAGATCGACTTCGCTGTCCTGCGTGCTGCCAAGCTGGTCCCGAGCACTGCAAAGAAGGCCAAGGTCGTCGTCAAGGGCGAAGTGACCAAGGCGTTCACCCTGAAGGGTGTTGCTGCCACGGCCGGTGCCAAGGCTGCGATCGAAGCTGCCGGCGGCAGCGTAACGGAGTAAGAGAATCATGGCGCAAGCTGGCATCGGTAACCTCGCGGGCGGAATGGGCAAGTTCACTGAACTTCGCCAACGTTTGCTGTTCGTCGTCGGGGCTTTGATCGTCTATCGCATCGGCTGCTACGTGCCGGTGCCGGGCGTCAATCCCGATGCCATGCTTGCCATGATGCAACAGCAGGGCGGCGGCATCGTGGACATGTTCAACATGTTCTCGGGCGGCGCCCTGCACCGTTTCAGCATTTTCGCGCTGAACGTGATGCCGTATATCTCGGCATCGATCGTGATGCAGCTGGCTGTGCACATCTTCCCCGCCTTGAAGGCGATGCAGAAGGAAGGTGAGTCCGGCCGCCGCAAGATCACCCAGTATTCGCGCATCGGCGCTGTGCTGCTCGCAGTGGTGCAGGGCGGTTCGATCGCGCTGGCGCTGCAGGGCCAGGTGTCGCCGACCGGTGCACCGGTCGTGTACATGCCGGGCATGGGCTTCGTGCTCACTGCCGTGGTCGCACTGACCGCCGGCACCATGTTCCTGATGTGGGTTGGTGAGCAGGTGACCGAGCGCGGCATCGGCAACGGCGTCTCGCTGATCATCTTCGCCGGTATCGTGGCGGGCCTGCCGGGTGCGGTCATCCACACCTTCGACGCCTACCGCGACGGCAACATCCAGTTCATCCAGCTGCTGCTGATCGCCATCGTCGTGCTCGCCTTCACCTTCTTCGTGGTGTTTGTCGAACGCGGTCAGCGCCGGATCACGGTGAACTACGCGCGCCGCCAGGGCGGTCGCAACGCGTACATGAACCAGACCTCGTTCCTGCCGCTGAAGCTGAACATGGCCGGCGTCATCCCGGCGATCTTCGCCTCGAGCCTGCTGGCCTTCCCGGCCACCCTGGCCATGTGGTCCGGCCAGGCTGCCAACCAGAGCACCTTTGGCCAGACCCTGCAGAAGGTCGCCAATGCCCTGGGTCCGGGCGAGCCGCTGCACATGATCGTGTTCGCTGCGCTGATCACCGGTTTCGCGTTCTTCTATACCGCGCTGGTGTTCAACTCGCAGGAAACCGCCGACAACCTGAAGAAGTCGGGCGCGCTGATTCCGGGTATCCGTCCGGGCAAGGCCACCGCCGACTACATCGACGGCGTGTTGACCCGACTGACTGCTGCCGGTTCGGCTTACCTGGTGATCGTCTGCCTGCTGCCGGAACTGATGCGCACGCAGCTGAACGCCTCGTTCTATTTCGGCGGTACTTCGCTGTTGATCGTGGTGGTGGTGGTGATGGACTTCATCGCCCAGGTGCAGGCGCACCTGATGTCCCACCAGTACGAGAGCCTGCTGAAGAAGGCCAACCTGAAGGGCGGCAACCGCGGCGGTTTTGCTCGCGGCTGATTAGCCTGTTATACTTTCGTCTTCCTGACGTGATGGTCCTCCGCTTCGCGGACTCTGGCCACACAAACGAAGGGCGGCCCCCGCAGCGGTTCCGGGTGGGGGTGTGATGAGGTGGTCCCGCGCTGGAGTAGCGCGGGCGGCCCGGGAGGCAACTCCAGGTCCAACCCCATCCGGCGCCGGAGCCTGGGCACACTCCCCGGGCCGGGTTCATGAAACCTCTGGTTTCACGGGCTTCCAAGTAAACCGGAACCTTGTTAGTATCACTGGTTCACTTTTTTGATCCATCCTGCCGGATCGGCGTGCCTTGAGCGCGCCGTCGGCCATCACTCAGCTGGAGAACCGCGTCATGGCGCGTATTGCAGGCGTCAACCTGCCAGCCCAGAAGCATGTCTGGGTCGGGTTGCAAAGCATTTACGGCATCGGCCGTACCCGTTCGAAGAAGGTCTGCGAAGTCGCAGGCGTCACTTCGACCACCAAGATCCGCGATCTGTCGGAGCCGGAAATCGAGCGCCTGCGCGCCGAAGTCGGCAAGTACATCGTGGAAGGCGATCTGCGCCGTGAAATCGGTATCGCGATCAAGCGCCTGATGGACCTGGGCTGCTACCGCGGCCTGCGTCACCGTCGCGGTCTGCCGCTGCGTGGCCAGCGCACCCGTACCAACGCCCGCACCCGCAAGGGCCCGCGCAAGGCGATCAGGAAGTAAGGGACATATAAATGGCTAAGCCTGCTGCTAAGACCAAGAAGAAGATCAAGCGCGTCGTCACCGACGGCGTTGCCCACGTCCACGCTTCGTTCAACAACACCATCGTGACCATCACCGACCGTCAGGGCAACGCTCTGTCGTGGGCGACCTCCGGTGGCGCTGGCTTCCGCGGTTCGCGCAAGTCGACCCCGTTCGCAGCCCAGGTGGCTGCCGAAAAGGCCGGTCGTGCTGCGCTGGACTACGGCGTGAAGTCGCTGGAAGTCCGCATCAAGGGTCCGGGTCCGGGCCGTGAGTCGGCCGTGCGTTCGTTGAACAACGTCGGCTACAAGATCACCAACATCATCGACGTGACGCCTATCCCGCACAACGGGTGCCGTCCGCCGAAGAAGCGTCGCGTCTAAAGGGAGCGATAAGAAATGGCTCGTTATATCGGTCCTACCTGTAAGCTCGCCCGTCGCGAAGGCGCCGACCTGTCCCTGAAGAGCCCGGCGCGTGCGCTGGACTCCAAGTGCAAGTTGGAGCAGAAGCCCGGCCAGCATGGCGCCACTGCCCGCAAGGGCAAGCTGTCCGACTACGCTACCCAGCTGCGTGAAAAGCAGAAGGTCAAGCGTATCTACGGTCTGCTGGAGCGTCAGTTCCGCAACTACTACAAGAAGGCCTCGACCAAGAAGGGCAACACCGGCGAGAACCTCCTGCAGCTGCTGGAAACCCGCCTGGACAACGTTGTCTACCGCATGGGCTTCGCCGTGACCCGTCCGGCTGCCCGTCAGCTGGTGTCGCACCGCGGCGTCACCGTGAATGGCAAGTCGGTCAACCTGGCCTCGTACCAGGTCAAGGCTGGCGACGCCATCGCCCTGTCTGAAAAGGCTGCCAAGCAGCTGCGCGTCCAGGAAGCCCTGACCGTCGCCGCCCAGCATGACCTGAGCCCGTCGTGGGTTGAAGTGGATTCCGGCAAGTTCTCCGGCATCTTCAAGGCTGTTCCGGATCGTTCGGATCTGCCTGCGGACATCAACGAAGCGCTGATCGTCGAGCTGTATTCGAAGTAATTCACATTGGAGAGCCCCCGGCGACGGCCGGGGGTTCACTAGGAGAACCCGCAACATGACGGTTACCGCCAACCAGGTTCTGCGTCCTCGCGGTCCGCAGATCGAACGCATTACCGACACCCGTGCAAAGGTCGTTATCGAACCTTTGGAGCGGGGTTACGGGCATACGCTGGGTAATGCCCTGCGTCGCGTGCTGCTGTCGTCCATCCCGGGCTTCGCCATCACGGAAGTCGAAATCGACGGCGTGTTGCATGAGTACACCACGGTCGAAGGTCTGCAGGAGGACGTGCTGGAAGTCCTGCTGAACCTGAAGGACGTGGCCATCCGTATGCACTCCGGCGACAACGCGACTCTGTCCCTGTCCAAGCAGGGTCCGGGCGTTGTCACCGCTGCCGACATCAAGGTCGACCACAATGTGGAGATCTTGAACGGCGACCACGTGATCTGCCACCTGACCAAGGACACGGCAGTGAACATGCGTCTGAAGATCGAGCGTGGTTTCGGCTATCAGCCGGCAGCTGCGCGTCGTCGTCCGGACGAAGAAACCCGTGCCATCGGCCGTCTGGTCCTGGATGCCTCGTTCTCGCCGGTCCGCCGTGTCGCCTATGCCGTGGAAGCGGCTCGTGTCGAACAGCGCACCGACCTGGACAAGCTGGTCATCGATATCGAGACCAACGGCACCATCGACGCCGAAGAAGCAGTGCGTACCGCTGCCGACATCCTCAGCGATCAGCTGTCGGTGTTCGGTGACTTCACCCATCGCGACCGCGGTGCGGCGAAGCCGGCCAACAACGGCGTGGATCCGGTGCTGCTGCGCCCGATCGACGATCTGGAGCTGACCGTGCGTTCGGCCAACTGCCTCAAGGCCGAGAGCATCTACTACATCGGCGATCTGATCCAGAAGACCGAAGTCGAGCTGCTGAAGACCCCGAACCTGGGTAAGAAGTCGCTCACCGAGATCAAGGAAGTGCTGGCCCAGCGTGGCCTGTCGCTCGGCATGAAGCTGGAGAACTGGCCGCCGGCCGGCGTCGCCAGCCACGGCATGCTGGGCTGATACCGCCTTTCTGCAAGACCGCATGGCCCCGTCGGCAACGACGGGGCCATTGCACCAAGGCAATACCGCCACGACGAACGAAGGTTCGCGGGCAGGTCGTCCAGGACGGATGGCCAGGACCAACCGCAGTCCGAGCAGCAGCGCCAGGAAGGCGACAACGATCCGCAAAGCCACATCATTAACCAAGGAATATCACCATGCGTCACCAGAAATCCGGCCGTAAGTTCAGCCGTACCAGCGCCCACCGCGAAGCGATGTTCAAGAACATGGCCGCCTCGCTGTTCAAGCACGAGCTGATCAAGACCACCCTGCCGAAGGCCAAGGAACTGCGCCGCGTCGCCGAGCCGCTGATCACCCTGGCCAAGGTCGACTCCGTCGCCAACCGTCGTCTGGCCTTTGCCCGCCTGCGCGACAACGAAGCCGTCGGCAACCTGTTCACCATCCTGGGCCCGCGCTACGCGAACCGTCCGGGCGGTTACCTGCGCCTGCTGAAGT
Organism: Stenotrophomonas sp. 10L48; assembly: GCF_056395105.1. Taxonomy (NCBI): domain Bacteria; kingdom Pseudomonadati; phylum Pseudomonadota; class Gammaproteobacteria; order Lysobacterales; family Lysobacteraceae; genus Stenotrophomonas; species Stenotrophomonas sp. 10L48. The sequence continues at coordinate 14,887 of NZ_JBFTIX010000022.1, forward strand.
GCGGCTTCCGCGCCGGCGACAACGCGCCGATGGCCTACGTTGAGCTGGTTGACCGTCCGGTCGTGGCTGAAGCCGTCGAAGAGTAATCGACGCGCGACACCCGTCATTCGGTGAAGAACCCGGCCTCGTGCCGGGTTTTTCCGTTTCTGGGCGACGGATGGAGATCCACGCCGGGCGTGGATGATCCCGCATGTTGCGGCGCGCGCGCCGGCGTGTTCCGACGGGCGCGACGTTGTGGCGGTTCGAACGGCGCGCACTCTCGGTTACGCTTGCGGTCCGTACTACACGAGCGTTGCCGATGAATCCTCTGCGCTGGCCTTTCCGCGCCCAGTTCCTGTTGGGCTTCCTGATCTGCGCGGGCCTGCTGGGCTACGCGATTTTCCTGCAGCTGAAGATGGGGCTGGAGCCGTGTCCGCTGTGCATCTTCCAGCGCCTGGCGTTCGCGGCCCTGGGCCTGCTGTTCCTGATCGGCGCACTGCATGGGCCGTCCAACCGTCCGGGGCGGGCGACCTACGGCATCCTCGCGTTCATCGCTGCCGCCGTGGGCGTGGGCATCGCCGCACGCCATGTCTACGTGCAGATGCTGCCGCCGGAAATGGGGGCGACGTGTGGCCCGCCGCTGGCCTTCCTGCGCGAGACCATGGGGCCGCTGGAAGTGTTCCGCACCGTGCTGACCGGCACCGGCAACTGCGGCAACATCGACTGGACGTTCCTCGGCCTGACCATGCCGATGTGGTCGGGCGTGTGGTTCGTGCTGCTGGCGCTGTGGGCGCTGGTGGTATCGCTGCGCAAGGTCAAGCACTGAGCCAGTCCGGAGCCACGCATGGCGTGGCTCGACTGTTTTCCGGTAGTGCCGGCCGCTGGCCGGCAGTCGGTGGTACCTCAGAAGTCCTGCTGCAGGCTCAGATAGGCGCCGCGACGTGGTCCCCATTGCGGTGCGAACACGCCGATGCCTCCGCCATCGCGCAGCTGGTAGCTGCGATCCAGCGCGTTGATCACCGCCAGTTGCACATGCAGCGGATGACCGCTGTCGGCGTTGAAGTCATGCGCGGCGCTGAGATTGACCTGCAGGTACGACGGCAGTTCGCCGCCATTGGGCACGCCCTCGATGTCCGAACGCAGGCCGCTGCCGTACACGTAGTTCGCACCGACCCGATTGTGGCCAGCGAACGCATAGCTGACGCCGCCGGAAGACGTCAGCTTCTGGTCGTGGTCCAGGTGGATCCAGTTCTGTTGCACGTAGGCCAGTGCATCCGGATCGAGGTTGTACTGGCTGGTGATGACCTGGGTGCCCATGGCCTTGTTGTAGGCCGCGTTGAAGTACGCGCTGATCGGCCCGTTGCTGTAGTCGGCGCTGAACTCCAGACCGTGGATGTGGCCGCGGCGATAGTTGAAGGTGGAATAGATGTAGGCGGCGCCGAACTGGCCTTCGTCCTGCAGGCGGTGCACGCGTCGGTCGTAGGCATCCAGGCCGAGGGTGAGGTGGTCGCCGACCTGCTGTGACACGCCGATATCGTAGTAGTCACTGCGCTCGGACAACGGCGTGTTGCTGCCATCGGCGGGTTGCTGGTTGCTGGTGCCATCGAACAGGGCCAGATCGCTGCCGGCAACCAGTTCGCTGGCGGGCGGGGTGAAGTATCGCGAATAGCCGGCGTGCACGGTGGTGCTGTCGCTGGCGTTCCAGACCACGCCCAGGCGTGGGCTGAGCTGGCCCTCGGTGTGACCGAAGGCCTTGAAGCGGTCGCCGCGCAGGCCGTAATTGACGGTCCAGTCATCGCCGATCCGCCACTCGTCCTGCACGTACAAGGCTGCGGTGCTGGCGTGGAAGGCATTGCGGTCCGGGATCAGCTGCGGCGTGGTGCTCGTCTGCCGCCCATCGGCGTCGACCGGGAAGACCCAGCTGCTGTTGTTGGCGGCGGCGTGTTCGTAGTTGCCATACAGGCCATAACGCAGGGTGTGGTTATCGCCCAGGGGGGTGGAGAAATCGGCCTGCAGGGTGTTGGCGCGGTTGCTGCGCCGGACCTGCGAGGCGACGCCGCTGAACTCCAGGTCGCCCACGACGTCCGGGTTGAAGGCCACATCACTGTAGCGCTGGCCGGCCGAGAGCTGGTACGCGGTCTGGCCAAGCGTGCCCTGCAGCACCAGCATGCCGAAGCGGGTGGCCTCGCGCTGGGTTTCGTCCAGCTGGCTGGAATCGAAGGTGGTGGTGTCCAGGTAGCCGAACTGCGGGGTCTGCCCCGGGTTGACCGGGATCTGGAAGCGGTTGTTGGCAAAGCCGGCGAACACGCTCAGGCGGGTGCTGTCGTTGACCAGATAGGTCAGGTCGGCAAAGGCCTTCCCCTGGTGGGTGTCGTCATGCAGCGGCCTGCGTGCGCTGGTGGGGTTCTCCAGCCCGACCTCGTTCTGGTCGTAGTTGCCGGTCAGGAACCAGCTCCAGCGGCCCTGGTTGCCCCACCAGGAGGCGTTCGGGTTGACCTTGCCGAACGAACCGGCGGTGATGCCAGCGCTGCCGCCGTTGCCCAGCTCGGCGCCACTGCGTGTGGTGATATCGACCACCGCGGCGGTGCGTTCACCGAACTGCGCCGGCAGGGCGCCGTCCATCAGGCGGATGCTCTTGATGGTGCGGGCATCCAGGGTCTGGCCGAAGCCGGAGATCGATTCGGGCAGCAGTACACCATTGATGCGGTACTGCAGGTTGGCGTGGTCGCCGCGCACGTGCACGCCGCCGTAGGAGTCCTGGACCACGCCCGGGGCCTGCAGAAGCACCTGGCTGAGCGGAGCGGAGGCGCCCAGCGGCTGCTTCTGGATGTCCTCGGCGGTGATCTGGTACTGGCTGCTGCCGATGTCCGGTGACAGGGCGTTGCGGGCCTGGTCGAGCTGAGCACTGACGGTGACTACGTCGAGGTCCTTGACCGCAGCCGCGCTGGCATCAGTGTCGGCGGCAAGCGCGGGTTGGCTGGTGAGGATCAGGGCGAAGGTGATGGCGGTGGTGAGCAGGGATGGCTTCATGGGAAATGGGCAGGAAGGGGGAGGGGGCCGGTCCATGAGGGAGTGTTACTCCGTAACAACTGCGTGCCGATCATGCGCCTGTCCGGCGATGGCGACCATGCCGTTTCTGGCCGATCACACGGCCCCTTTCCACACCGTTCAGGCAGTCATGACCGGGCCCGGCCCTTTGCGCCAGCGGCTGGCTCTGCGACCATGACCGCCCCCCACCCCCGGATGTCCGTGATGAGCCTGTCCGCCGTTCCGCCCGCCCCCGATCCTGCCGCCATCGCTGCTGGCGCCGCCTGGTCACCGGAGAGCTGGCGGGGCAAGACCGCGCTGCAGATGCCGACCTATCCCGATCCGGTGGCACTGGATGCCGCGCTGCACGAGCTGAAGCGGCTGCCGCCGCTGGTGACCTCGTGGGAGATCCTGGCGCTGAAGCAGCAGCTGGCCGACGCCCAGGAAGGCAAGCGTTTCCTGTTGCAGGGCGGCGACTGCGCGGAGAATTTCAGCGACTGCGAATCGGGCACGATCTCCAACCGGTTGAAGGTGCTGCTGCAGATGAGCCTGGTGCTGGTGCACGGCCTGCGCCAGCCGGTGATCCGCGTCGGCCGTTTCGCCGGCCAGTACGCCAAGCCGCGCTCGGCCGATACCGAGACCCGCGACGGCGTGACTCTGCCCAGCTACCGCGGCGATGTGATCAATGCGCCGGCCTTCACCGAGGCGGCGCGTCTGCCCGACCCGAAGCGGATGCTGCAGGCCCACGCGCATTCGGCGATGACGATGAACTTCGTGCGGGCGCTGATCGATGGCGGCTTCGCCGATCTGCACCATCCCGAATACTGGAACCTGGAATGGGTGAGCCATTCGCCGTTGGCCGCCGAGTACCAGAAGATGGTGGCCTCGATCGGTGATGCCGTGCACTTCATGGAGACCTTGGCCGGGGCCCGCGTGCACAACCTCAACCGCATCGATTTCTACACCTCGCATGAAGCGCTGCTGTTGCCCTACGAGCAGGCGCTGACCCGGCAGGTGCCGCGCCAGCAGGGCTGGTTGAACCTGAGCACGCACTATCCGTGGATCGGCATGCGCACCGCCGCGCTGGATGGCGCGCACGTGGAGTACCTGCGCGGCGTGCGCAATCCGATCGCGATCAAGGTGGGCCCGTCGGTGACGCCGGACCAGTTGCTGCGCCTGATCGATGTGCTCAATCCGGATGACGAGCCGGGCCGCCTGAGCTTCATCCATCGTATGGGAGCGGCGCAGATCGCGCAGAAGCTGCCGCCGTTGCTGGATGCGGTCAAGCGCGATGGTCGTCGCGTGCTGTGGGTGTGCGATGCGATGCACGGCAATACCGAAAGCACCGCCAACGGCTTCAAGACGCGGCGCTTCGACAACGTGCGCGGCGAGGTCGAGATGTCCTTCGACCTGCATGCGGCCGCAGGCACCCGTTTGGGTGGCGTGCATCTGGAGCTGACCGGTGAGGATGTGACCGAATGCACCGGCGGTGCGCGCGAACTGACCGAGCGTGACCTGGAGCGCGCCTATCGTTCGACCGTCGACCCGCGATTGAACTACGAGCAGTCGCTGGAGATTGCGATGGCGATCGTGCGCAAGCAGGAGCAGGTGCGGTAGGGGTTTGCTTCTGCAGGGCTGCGCCCTGCACCTGCAGAGGCCACTGCCAGAGCAACAGCAAGAGCGGCATTCCGTGGTTGGCGGGGCGGTGTCGGAGTGCGGGGACGCCGCAAGTACGTCCCTGTAGGCTTGGCAGCCGCATCCATGCGGCTGACACCCCGCACTCCGACATCGCCCCACCTCTGACAGATTTCCGGTGGCTGTTGGTCCATCTGTGCTTCGCTTGGATCAAATCCAATCGAAATCGAATATTTCGACAATTGATCGAAGAGCATCCACGCATGGCGTGGATCTACGTGTCGACCAAGGTCGACACCCACCAAGAGCAGGCCATGACATTCCGACAGAT
>NZ_JBFTIX010000023.1:0-18614 GCF_056395105.1 Stenotrophomonas sp. 10L48
GCGGGGGACGCCGTGAATCCATCCCTGGAGGCTTGGCCGCGGCATCCATGCCGCGGACACCCCCGCGACCGGACCCACCCCGCCTTCGACAGATCTCCGCAATCTGTCGGGATGGCATGACTTGCTGTTGGTGAGTGTCGACCTTGGTCGACACGTAGATCCACGGCATGCGTGGACGATTTTCGATTTGGATTTGAATATTCGAGTTGGACAGAGATTCATCCACGCATGGCGTGGATCTACTGCTCGCGGGGGTACTTTCGAAGGCGGGGGACTTTGGGTTTGCGGGGTGTGAGCCGCATGGATGCGGCGACCAAGCCTCCAGGGATGGATTCACGGCGTCCCCGCAAACCCACAGTGCCCCGCCATTCCTCGGAGTGCCGCTGTTGCTGTTGCCTCGGCTTTGGCTGTGGCTGTTGCCTCTGCAGGTGCAGGGCGCAGCCCTGCCGAAACCCCCCTTGGGCGTAGAATGCGGGCATGAGCGAATCCCTCGACAACCACCTGGTCCACGGCCGCCGCCAGCGGCCCGACGGCCCTTCGCCGATCGATGTCATTTCGGTCCAATCACAACTGGTCTACGGCCATGCCGGCAACAGCGCCGCGCTGCCCCCGATGCGTGCGCTCGGCGTGCGCGTGGCCTCGATCCCGACCACGCTGCTGAGCAATGCACCGTTCTACGAGACCACCCGTGGCCGTGTGCTGCCCAGCGACTGGTTTGCCGATCTGCTGCTCGGCACGCATGAACGGGGTCTTCCGCAGCGGGCGAAGATGCTGGTCTCCGGTTACTTCGGCAGCGCTGCCAACGGTGCGGCCTTTGCTGATTGGCTGGACGAGATCCTGCCGGCATGTCCGCAGCTGCGCTACTGTCTGGACCCGGTGATCGGCGATACCCACACCGGTCCCTACGTGGAGCCGGGACTGGAAGCGATCTTCGCTGAGCGCCTGCTGCCGCATGCATGGCTGGTTACCCCGAATGCCTTCGAACTCGGTCGCCTGACCGGCATGCCGGCGCTGGCCGAAGCCGATGCCATTGCTGCTTCGCGCGCGCTGCTGGCACGCGGGCCGCAGTGGGTGCTGGCACACAGCGTCGGCGGCAATCCGGGCGAACTGGTGACGCTGGCTGTGGGTCGCGAGGAAACCTGGCGCTGGACCTCGCCGCTGCTGCCGGTGGATGTGGCAGGCACCGGCGACGTGCTGATGTCGCTGATGGTGTCCTTCCTGCTGCGCGGTGAGCCGATGCAGATGGCCATCTCGCGGGCCATCGCCGGCACCCATGCGGCGCTGGAGGCGACCCTGGCCCACGGCTTCGAAGAGTTCGACGTGATCGCGGCCGCACCGGCGGCACTGGCCGACGGCTTGCGCTTCCGCGCCGAACGGCTGGCATGAGCGATCTGCACGAACGCACGCCGCGCACGGTCGGCATCGTCGGCAGTGCCGGCGCCTATGGACGCTGGCTGACCCGGTTCTTCGAACAGCACATGCAGGTGCGCGTGATCGGCCACGATCCGGCCGATCCGGGTTCGCATGCGCCGGAGCAGTTGCTGGAACAGGCCGACGTGTTGGTGTTCTCCGCACCGATCCGGCACACGTCCACGTTGATCGCCGAGTACGCGCGCCTGTCGGCGGGCCGCGAGCAGGAACGCTTGTGGCTGGATGTGACCTCGGTGAAGGAAGCGCCGGTGCAGGCGATGCTGGCCTCGTGCGCCGAAGTGGTGGGCCTGCATCCGATGACGGCGCCGCCCAAGGCGCCGACCCTGAAGGGCCGGGTGATGGTGGTCTGCGAGGCCAGGCTGCTGCATTGGCGGCCCTGGGTGGACGCGTTGTGCCTGGCACTGCAGGCCGAATGCGTGCGCGCCACCCCGCAGCACCATGACCAGATGATGGCGCTGGTGCAGGCGATGGTGCATGCGACCCACTTGGCCCAGGCAGGTGTGCTGCGCGAGTACCAACCGCAGCTGGGCACGCTGGCGGCGATGCTGCCGTATCGATCGGCCTCGTTCGAACTGGATACGGCGATCATCTCGCGCATCCTGTCGTTGAATCCGGCGATCTACGAAGACATCCAGTTCGGCAATCCGTATGTGGCGCCGATGCTGCAACGCCTGATCGGCCAGCTGCAGACGCTGCAGGTACAGGTGGGGCAGGGCGACGACGCTGCGCGGGGCGCGTTCCGCGATCACCTGCTGGAGGCCAACAGGAGTGCCTTCGGCGATCAGGCGCTGGCTGCGGGCAACTACACCTTCGAGCGCGTCGGCTATCTGCTGGCCGACCTGACCGAGCGCAATGCACTGTCGGTACATCTGCCTGAAGACCGCGCCGGTTCGTTGCGTGAGCTGCTGAACGTGTTCGAGCAGCACGGCATCAGCCTCGCCTCGATCCACTCCTCGCGCACGCCTGCCGGCGAAGTGCATTTCCGCATCGGTTTCGTGGCCGGCAGCGAGCCAGGGGCTATCGCGGCAGCCGCGGCCGAAGTGGATGCCAGCGGGATCGGCCGGGTGCTGGCGTAACGCCATTCATCCACAGGGCGTGTGGATGGCTTCTGCGCAAACATGTGGATAACCTGCGGCAGGCCTTGGCGTGCAAGGCTGTCAAGATGGTTGGTCAAAAAATGACCAACCTTTTTTCTGTCCGGAACAGCAGTAGAGCCGGGGCATGCCCGGCTCTGCGGTGGATCGCTAGATCGACAACCTGACCTCGCCGCCGCTGGTGGTGAACTCGCGGCCGTTGCGTACCAGCTGGCGTCCGTCATCAAGCTCATAACGCGGCGTCGCTTCGGAGCCATGCCCACTGCCGCTGGCCTCGGGCTTGAACTCGATGATGATGTGGCTTTCGCCATTGCTGTCGACAGCGGGGAACTGACGGAACGACATGCTTGGCCTCCTTCAGTGGTTCTTCGCTACGCCGCCAGAGTGATCCGGCCGGTGTTAGCCGGCCGTCATCAATCGATGAACTGCAGGCGTGCAAGCTCCGCATACAGGCCGCCTTCAGCCAGCAGCTGCGTATGCGTGCCTTCGGCCACGATACGGCCATGGTCCATCACCACGATGCGGTCGGCCTTCAGCACGGTCGCCAGCCGATGGGCGATGACCACCGTGGTGCGCCCCGCCATCAAGCGTTCCAGCGCCTGCTGCACGCCATGTTCGCTCTGTGCATCCAGCGCGCTGGTGGCTTCGTCGAGCAGCAGGATCGGTGCGTCCTTCAGCAAGGCGCGGGCGATCGCCACGCGCTGCTGCTGGCCACCGGACAGGCGGGCACCGCGCTCGCCCAGTTCGCTGTCGTAGCCCTCTGGCAGCGCACGCAGGAAGGCGTCGGCCTCGGCGGCACGGGCTGCGTCCTCCACCTCGGCGTCACTGGCCTCCAGCCGACCATAGCGGATGTTGTCGCGTGCACTGGAGGCGAACAATGTCGGCTGCTGCGGCACCAGCGCCAGCTGCGCGCGAAGCTCGGCCGGATCGACCTCGCGCACATCGATGCCGTCCACGCAGATGCGGCCGCTTGCCGGATCGTGGAAGCGCAGCAGCATCGACAGCACCGTGCTCTTGCCGGCGCCTGACGGGCCGACCAGGGCGACGGTTTCACCCGGCCGCACGTGCAGGTTGAAATGATCCAGCGCGGCCTGGTCCGGTCGCTGCGGGTAGTTGAATAGCACGTCGTCGAAACGGATCTCGCCACGCAGCGGCTGCGGCAGCGCACGCGGCTTGGCCGGCGCACGGATCTCGATGTCTTCCTGCAGCAGCTCGCCGATGCGGCCCATGCCGCCGGATGCGCGCTGCAGTTCGTTCCACACTTCGGCCAGCGCACCGACCGAACCACCACCGATCAGTGCGTACAGCACGAACTGGCCCAACGTACCGGCGCTGAGCCGCCCGTCGATGACGTCGTGCGCGCCCAGCCACAACACCCCGACAATCGCACCGAACACCAGCAGGATGGCGCTGGCGGTCACCAGCGACTGCGCGCCGATGCGCCGGCGCGCGGCACGGATCGCATCGCCCAGCGCATGGTCGAAACGGCCGCGTTCATAGGGTTCGCGCGCATGCGCTTGCACGGTGCGCACCGCGCCCAGCGTTTCGCTGGCCAGGCTGTTGGCATCGGCAATGCGGTCCTGGCTGCTGCGCGCGATGGTACGCAGCTTGCGCGCGCCGATGATGATCGGCAGCACTGCCAGCGGGATGCCGAGCAGCGACCAGGCGGCCAGCCGCGGACTGGTGACGAACAGCATCGCCAGGCTGCCGACCACGGTGACACTGCTGCGCAGCGCCACGGACATGGTCGAGCCGACCACGCTGCGCAGCAGTTCGCTGTCGGCGGTCAGGCGCGAAACCAGCTCGCCGCTGCGGCTGCGGTCGTGGAAGCCGGCGCCGAGCTGGATCAGGTGCGCGTACAGCCGGCTGCGCAGATCCGCCACGACCTTCTCGCCGAGCAGCGAAACAAAGTAGAAGCGCGCCGCCGTCGCCAACGCCAGCACCACAGCGACCAGCATCAGCAATGCAAAGGCACGGTTGATCTGGCCACCGCTGCTGAAGCCGTGGTCGATCATCTGCTTCACCGCCGGCGGCAGGCTCAGGGTCGCCGCTGAAGAAACGGCCAGGGCCAGCAGCCAGGCGCTGAACAATCCGCTGTGGCGGCGCACGAACGGCCACAGTGTGCGCAGGCTGCCGAGGCGGCGCAGCGGCGGGGAGGCCGGGTCGGTCGCCGGTGCGTCCTTGTCAGTCATCGAAGGGGTCATCTTGGATACGGATACGATCACGGGTGGCGTCGCGCAGGCGGATTTTCAATGCGTCGACCTGGTCTGCGGGCAATTCCACCCGCAATCTCACGCCATTGGCATCGAACTGTTCATCGCGCTTTTCGGCCGCGTGGGCCGGCAGGGCCGCATGCAGCGCGCCCAGGTCCTCGAATCCAGCCACCAGCTGCAGCCGCGCCATCGCCACCAGTGGCAGGCGCGGCGCGGTGCGCAGGCATTCGGCAGCGGCGCCGCCGTAAGCCCGGACCAGGCCACCGGCGCCCAGCTTGATGCCGCCGAACCAGCGGGTGACCACCACCATCACCCGGTCGAATCCCTGCCCATCGATGGCGGCCAGGATCGGGCGGCCCGCGGTGCCGGCGGGCTCGCCGTCATCGCTGGAGCGATAGTCCTGGCCGTGCCGGTAGGCCCAGCAGTTGTGGGTCGCATCGGCTACCGATACGTCCTGCAGAAATGCCATCGCCGCAGACGCGCTCTCGATCGGCGCGGCATGCGCGATGAAGCGACTGTGCTTGACGTCCAGGGTGTGGTTGACCGGTTGGGCGAGGGTATCGGGCATTCCCTTCATTCTACGGGCTTGCCGCCGATGTGCTTCAGTCGTCCAGCAACGGTCGCACATCCTTTGGCAGGCGCGCCTCTGGATACGTCTGCAGGTAACGCTCCAGGCTCGCCCGGGCCAGGTCGCGCTGGCCGGCGTCGCGGCGCTCGCGGATCTTCTGCAGCCATTGCCGGCGTGGCAGCCGGGCATCGGCCTGCACTTCGGCCTGTACCGCGTCCGCGCTGAGGTTCGCGTCGCTTGCGCGGCGCATGACGCCAGGCGCGGTTCTGCCGGCCGCGTCCTGCTTGGCCGCGGTGAGCGCGACGCGGTCTTCGGCCGTGGCCTGCGCGGAGGGCATGGATTCGGCCGCCGCCGCAGTGGCCTTGCGGGCCCTCATCGCCGCGGCAGGGGCCGCAGGCGCAGGTGCCGAATAGGCTTCGGCCGCGGGGGGCGCTGCCGCTGGCATCGGAGGCGGCGCAAACGCTGTGTCGGCTGCCGGCGCAGGTGGCGGTGCCGGCGCCATCATCGGAGCAGGTGCCTGCCGGGGTGCGGCAGGCGCGGGTTTCACCGCCTCCGCGATGGCTGGTGCCGGAGCCGGTGCTGCCTTGGCCGCCGCAGGTGCCGGTGCTGCGGCCGGTGCAGGTACCGGTGCAGGTACCGGTGCGGCTTCGGTGGCCGCGACATCGGCGGCCGCGCTGTCGTAGGCCGTGCCTTCGGCGCTCGCATCGGCCGCCATTTCCTGTGCAGCCGGCGCGGTGGCAACTGCCTCGGCAGGGGCCGAGGGCGGCTCTGGACGCATCTGCCAGGCGATGCCAACGGCGAACACCGCCGATGCGGCCACGCCGAACACGGCCGGCCAGCGGCGGCGCGGGCGCAGCGTGCGCGGTGCCGCCGGCGCTGGGGCCGCCTCGCGTGCTGGCGTCTCCACGGCCGCACGCGCAGCGGCGAGGATCGCCGCATCCAGTGCCGGCGGAGGGCCCTGTTCGGTGCGGCGCCCAAGCAGGCGTGCCAGTTCGCGTTCTTCCGGCGTCAGTGCATCGTCTCGGTTCATGCGTTCAGTCCCGCACGCAGCTTGTCCATCGCATAGCGCAGCCGCGATTTCACGGTTTCCCGGCCAACGCCGGTGATCTGGCCGATCTCCTCCAGGCTCAGTTCCTGTTCCAGCCGCAGCTGCAGCACTTCGCGCTGTTCTGCGGGCAGTTCTTCCATCGCCAGCTGGATGCGGCGACGTTGCTCGAATTCGGACAATTCCGCTTCCGGTGTCTGCCCATCTTCCAGCGCGGCCAGGCGCAGATCGGCATCGGCCGGTGCAGGGGGGCGATGGCGGGCGGCGCGCCAGTGGTCATTCAGGCGGTTGTGGGCGATGCGGAACAGCCAGGTGCTGAAGGCTGCATCGGCCTGCCAGCCTGCACGCGCGCTGATCACCCGCTGCCAGACGTCCTGGAACATCTCCTCGGCCAGCGCGGTGTCGCGCAGCTGCCGCAGCAGGAAGCCGAACAGGCGCTTGCGATGACGGGCATACAGGCTTTCGAACGCGTGCACTTCACCGGCGGCCCAGGCCAGCATCAAGGCTTCATCGGTTGGCAGGGCGCTGGCATCCACGCCGTACAGGGTAAGCCCTGCAGGCGGTGGCGCATAGCCAGCGATGGGGTGGGACAGGGCGACAGTCACGGCAGGAACCGGGAGGGGATCAACAGGAAAAACGCCCGAGGGCACGTTTCGGGGTTGCCGGGCTTCCATTGCCCCCCGGGTGGCGCGTTATGCTCGGTAATTCAGGGGAGGCGGCGCTCAGGCGGCGCCAAGAGAACGTCATTTGTCCACCGAAGCCGACCGCGCGCTGGAAGCGTCAAACAACGAGCCTGTGCTGAGCGCAGCGCTGGTGCGCGCGCTGCATGCGCTGCTGCCGGAAACGGCGATCGTGCGCGTCGGCTGGGACGATCCGCAGCTCGGCAGCGGGCAGGGCGGTTGGCCGATCGGCGGCGGCGAGGAGGACATCTGGCAGCCGCTGGCCGACCACGCTGAAGGCCGCCACGGCTGGGAATACGACGGCGCCCGGCTGCTGCTGTCGGTACGCGGCGCGACGCCTTCCCCGGCCTGGTGGGGGCTGGCCCGGCAGGCCATGGAGCTGGCCCTGCAGCGGGGCCGCCAGGCGGGGCAGATCAAGGCGCTGGAAGAAGCTGAGCGGTTGCAGCAGGCCCTGTTCCAGATTGCCGACCTGGCCGGTGCCGACCTGGAAATGAGCGAGATGCTGCGCCACGTGCATGGCGTGCTGGGCACGCTGATGTACGCGCAGAACTGCTACATCGTCGAGTATGACGATGCCCGCCGGCAGATCCGCTTCCTGTACTTCGCCGACCAGGTCGATGATTTCGTCGCCGATCCTGCCCAAGGCTACGACATCGACCAGATGCCGCGCAGCCTGACAGTAGCGCTGCTGCGGCATGGCCGGCCGTTGAGCGGGCCTTCGCGCGAACTGCTGGCGCGGGTAGACCAGGAGCACGACCCGCAGCGGGGTCCGGAAAGCCTGGACTGGCTGGGCGTGCCGATGCTGCGCGATGGCCGGGTGTGTGGTGCGATCGTGGTGCAGAGCTACGAGCATGCCGACCGCTACGGCGAGGCCGAACGGGCCCTGCTGGGTTTTGTCGCCCAGCACGTGCAGACCGCCATGGACCGCCGCCAGGCGCAGGTGCGGCTGGAGCAGCAGGTGGAACGCCGCACGCAGGAACTGCAGCGCGCCAATCTCAGCCTGCAGGATGAAGTGGCCGAGCGCCGCCGCGCCGAGCAGTTGCAGACCGCGCTGTACAACATCGCCGAAATGGCGATGTCGGCCGACAGCCTGGCGCAGTTCTACGGGCAGGTGCACGGCGTGGTCGGGCGCTTGCTGGATGCGCGCAATTTCTATATCGCGCTGGTCAATGCCGAGGGCGATGGGCTGGATTTCGTCTATTCGGTCGACGAGCACAACGCGAGTCGTGCACCGCGCGCGTTCAGTCGCGGCCTGACCGAGTATGTGGTCCGCCATCGTCGGCCCCTGCTGGCCTCGCGTGCGCAGATCGATGCGCTGCTGGAAACCGGCGAGGTGCGCGAATCCGGCGCACGTTCGCAGTGCTGGCTCGGCGTGCCGTTGCTGCGCGACGACGAAGTGGTCGGTGCGATCGTGGTGCAGAGTTATACCGAGCAGATCGCCTTCAGCGTGCATGACCAGCGCCTGCTGATCTTCGTTGCGCAGAACATCGGCACCGGTCTTGCGCGCCAGCGCGACCAGCAACGACTGCGCTCGGCGCATGCCGAGCTGGAAAAGCGGGTGGAGGAGCGCACCCGCGAGCTGGGCGAGGTGAACGAAAAACTGCTGGGCCAGATCGGCGAGCGCCTGCGCGCCGAGCAGCGACTGACCCACCAGGCGATGCACGACGCGCTGACCGGACTGCCCAATCGCCTGCACCTGCTGGACAGGCTGCAGGATGCGCTGGCGCTGGCCCGGCGCGAAGGTGGCCCGGTGTTCGCGGTGCTGTTCCTGGACCTTGACCGCTTCAAGCTGGTCAACGACAGCATCGGTCACGCCGCCGGCGATCGCATGCTGGTGGAAGTAGCCAAGCGCATCGTGTCCATGGCCGGCGACAATGATGTGGTGGCGCGCCTGGGCGGTGATGAGTTCGCCGTGCTGCTGCACTGTCCGGAGGGCCTGGCGCAGGCGCTGGATTTCGGCCAGCGGCTGTTGCTGGCACTGCAGGAATCGATGTGGATCGCCGGTCGCGAGCTGTTCCCCTCCGGCAGCCTGGGCATCGCCTTGTGGAACCCGCGCTATCGCACCGGCGAGGAACTGCTGCGCGACGCCGATGCGGCGATGTACCGGGCCAAGGCCCAAGGCCACGACCGCTGCTCGATCTTCGATGAGGAGATGCGCGAGCAGGCGCTGCGCAGCCTGGATCTCGAGGCCGACCTGCGGCGGGCGATCAACAACCGTGATTTCGTGCCGTTCTACCAGCCGATCGTGCGCCTCTCCGACGGCGAGGTGGTCGGCCACGAGGCCCTGCTGCGCTGGAAGCACGAGCGCCGTGGGCTGCTGCTGCCAGGCGCGTTCCTGGAACTGGGTGAGGAAAGTGGCCTGATCGAACAGGTCGACTGGCTGATCTATGAGCAGGTCATTGCCGGCCTTGCCGACGGCGGGCGTGGCTATGTGTCGGTCAACGTGTCGCCACGGCATTTCCGCTCCGCCGAGTTCAGCGGGCGCCTGTATGGCCTGCTGGAGGCGAGCAACGCGGACCCGCGGCGGTTGCGCCTGGAGATCACCGAGGTGGCGCTGCTCGATGACGGTCCACACACGCTGCGCATCCTGAAGGGCCTGCGTGAACGCGGCATCCAGGTGCAGCTGGATGATTTCGGCACGGGTTTCTCGGCGCTGTCCTACCTGCACCGTTTCCCGATCAGCACGTTGAAGATCGACCAGAGCTTCATTGCCGGCCTGCACGGCCCGGAGGCACAGAGCACGCGCGCGCTGGTCGAAGGCGTGCTGTCGCTGGCACGCACGCTGGGCATCGAGACGATCGGCGAAGGCATCGAGACCGAGGCGCAGCGTGACACGCTGTTCGAGCTCGGCTGTGACTACGGCCAGGGCTACCTGCTGGGCCGGCCGGCACCGTGGACGCGCGCGGCAGCCTGAGCCACCGCGCACGTAGTCTTCAACGCAGCGCCGCGCGGCGCTTCTCGTCGATCCACTTCGAGGCCTGGGCCGGCTGGTAGTCCTTCATCCAGGCCAGCATCTCCTCGATGTCCGAGCCGTACCACAGGTCCTGGCGCTGCTCGGGGTGCAGGAAGCGCTCTTCCACCATGCGATCGATCATGCCGATCAACGGCGCATAGAAGCCGTCTACATCGAGGAACGCGCAGGGCTTGTTGCCGATGCCGAGCTGGCGCCAGGTCAGCATCTCGAAGATCTCTTCCATGGTGCCGAAGCCGCCGGGCAGGGCGACGAAGCCATCGGACAGATCGAACATGCGCGACTTGCGCTCATGCATCGAACCGACGATCTCCAGTTCGGTCAGGCCGCGATGGGCCACTTCCCAGTCGGCCAGCTGGCGCGGAATCACGCCGGTGACCTCACCGCCGGCGGCGAGCACGGCATTGGCCACGGTACCCATCAGACCGACATTGCCGCCGCCGTACACCAGGCGCATGCCGTCGCGGGCGATGCGATCGCCCAGCGCGATGGCGCGTTCGGTGTAGACCGGCTTGCTGCCAGCGTTGGAACCGCAGTACACACAGATCGACTTCATGGATCTTCCTGTCTTGGCCGGAAACGAAAACGCCCCGCGGTCAACCAGTGAAGCCGGTCGCAGGGCGGGGTGTCCGGGCAATTATGAGGCTTTGCCGTTGTTCTCTGTAGCGCCGGGCCATGCCCGGCGGCATTTCGTTCAGATCACGGCCAGCCCTTCAGCCGGGCAGCGCCCGGCTCTACGAGGGTCTGGGATTACGCGGCGGCAGCCTGTTCGCGGCGCGGCCCTTCACGCAGCGCACGGCCCACCATGCCTACCAGCAGGTCCAGCTCGCTGCTGTCCATGCCGAAGTGCGGGGTGAAGCGCAGCGAGTTCTCGCCACCATGGATCACGTTGATGCCGTGCTGGCGCAGCCATTCCTCGGTGGAATTGGCGCCATAGCACTTGAACTGTGGGGCCAGTTCGCAGGAGAACAGCAGGCCGGTGCCCTGCACCTTGGTGATCAGGCCGCCCAGTTCGTTCTTCAGCTGCTCCAGCTTGCGCACGGCCTCGGCACCGCGCTCGGCGATGTTGGCGCGGACCTGCGGGGTCAACTGGGCCAGGGTGGCGCAGGCCACGTCCAGCGCACGCGGGTTGCTGGTCATGGTGTTGCCGTAGATGCCCTTGCGGTACAGCTGCGCGGCGTGCTCGGTCACGGCCAGCACCGACAGCGGATACTGCGCGGCGTTCAGTGCCTTGGAGTAGGTTTCCATGTCCGGCGCGTCCAGGCCTTCAAAGCCGGGATAGTCGACCACCGACAGCACGCCGTGGGCGCGCAGGCCGGCCTGGATCGAGTCCAGCAGCAGCAGGCTGCCATGGGCGCGGGTCAGTTCGCGGGCCAGCGCATAGAACGCCGGCGGCACGGAGCGGCCCGGGTCACCTTCGCCCATCACCGGCTCCAGGAACACCGCTTCGATGAACCAGTTGTTGTGCGCGGCATCCTCGAACACCTTGCGCAGGCCGGCCTCGTCGTACGGGGCGACGGTGATCACCGACTCTTCGCCACGGTAGCTGGCCAGGTGCTGCATGTAGGTCTTGCGGCTTGAATCGGAATACAGCGCCGGTCGGTCGGTGCGGCCGTGGAAGCTGCCCTTGATGACTACGCGCTTGATTGCCGCACCGGCATGGCGGGCACCCGGGTCGGTCTGCAGCTTGGCGTTGACGTCGGCGATGCGCGCGGCCAGGCCAACCGCTTCAGAGCCGGAATTCAGGCACATGAAGCGCGTGAACGGGCAGCCGCCACGACGGTGGCCGATCTCGGCCCGCAGCGCGGTGATGAAGCGCTGCTGGGACAGGCTGGGGGTCATGATGTTGGCCATCACCTGCGGCCGTGACATCGCCTCCATGACGGCGTCCGGGGTGTGGCCGAAGCCCAGCATGCCGTAGCCGCCAGCGTCGTACAGCACCGCGCCTTTCAGGGTGACCACCCACGGACCGCGCGCGGCCAACGCCACGTACGGGGTCACCGCATCATCGGCGTAGAAATTGACGAAGCCGTCCTGCATGGCATCGATCTGCGCCTGCTCATCCTGTGCCAGCAGCGGCCCCAGCTCAGCCTGCACGCGCGCGAATTCGGCAGCAGCGGCATCGACCGCGGCGACCAGCTGCGAGTGGTTCGCGGCGAGGGCGGTCAGGGTTGCGTCATCCAGGCCGTTGGTGAGGCGGGTGCCGGGCTGGGCGCGGAGGGGGGCGAGGCGTTCGATGAAGCTCATTGCAGATCTCCTGAAACGTTGGGTCGCACGGGCCTTCAAAAGCAAAACGCGCGTCTTCACGCGCGCTTGGGGCGGGCTCGTGCAGCGGACTTCCTCGTCGATGCTAGCACTTGTTTTTTTGCGCGATAACCCCGCAAAAGACTGCTGCATAGCAGCATTTTGCGCGACGTTCGGCCTCGCTCGTGCCGGCTCGCAGACGCTGGACGTACAATGCGCGCCATTGTCGACCTGTTGCCGTCCACTGCCTTGAAGAAGTCCGATTTCCATTACGAACTGCCGGCCGAACTGATTGCCCAGGCCCCCTTGGCCGAACGCTCGGCGAGCCGCCTGCTGCTGGTGCCACCGGCGCCGACCGCCTTCACCGACCTGCAGGTGCGCGACCTGCCATCGCTGCTGCAACCGGGCGACCTGCTGGTGTTCAACGACACCCGGGTGATTCCGGCGCGCCTGTTCGGGCAGAAGGCCAGCGGTGGCCGCGTGGAGATCCTGATCGAGCGCCTGCTCGGCGGCCAGCAGGCGCGGGCCCAGGTGGGTGCCAGCAAGTCGCCGAAGGCCGGCAGCCGCATCGCCCTGGATGCCGGTGGCGAAGCCGAAGTGCTGGGGCGCGACGGCGAGTTCTACGTGCTGCAGTTCCATGTGCCGGAATCGCTGGAGCAGTGGCTGCTGCACGCTGGCCGGCTGCCGTTGCCGCCCTACATCCAGCGCGAGCCCGGCGTGGACGATCGCGAGCGCTACCAGACCGTGTTCGCGCGCGAAGTGGGCGCCGTGGCGGCACCGACTGCCGGCCTGCACTTCGATGAGGCGCTGCTGGGAGCACTGAAGGACAAGGGCGTGGATTTCGGCCACGTCACCCTGCACGTGGGCGCAGGCACGTTCCAGCCGGTGCGCGCCGACGACCTGAAGGACCACGTCATGCACCGCGAGTGGCTGAACGTCGGTGCCGAGCTGGTGCAGCAGGTGCGACGCACGCGTGCGGCCGGTGGCCGGGTGATCGGCGTCGGCACGACGGTGGTGCGCGCGCTGGAAAGTGCGATGCGTGAGGGGGAGTTGCTGCCGTTCGCGGGCGAAACGCAGATCTTCATCACCCCCGGCTACCGGATCCGCAGCGTCGACGCGATGGTGACCAATTTCCATCTGCCCGAAAGCACGCTGCTGATGATGATCTCGGCGTTTGCCGGCAAGGAGCGCGTGTTCGAGGCCTACCAGCACGCGATCGAGCAGCGCTACCGCTTCTTCAGCTACGGCGACGCGATGCTGCTGTTCCCGCAGGCGGGGTAGGGCTGAGGTGGGTAGCGCCGGTCCATGCCCGGAGAGGCGCAGTTGCGGGTCATCCGCCGGGCATGGCCCGGCGCTACCGGAGCAGGAAAGGCGGTTTTGGGAGACAATGGGCGACTATTTGCCCGAACGACCGCTCCATGTCCCGATTGCAGTTCCAGCTCCAGACCCGTGATGGCCGCGCCCGCCGTGGCCGCCTGACCTTCCCGCGTGGCACGGTGGAAACGCCGGCCTTCATGCCGGTGGGGACCTATGGCTCGGTCAAGGGCATCCTGCCGGACCAGGTGCGCGCGCTGGGCGCCGAGATCATCCTCGGCAACACCTTCCACCTGTACCTGCGGCCGGGCCTGGACATCATCGCCGACCACGGCGGCCTGCACGGCTTCTGCCGCTGGGATGGCCCGATCCTGACCGACTCCGGCGGCTTCCAGGTGTTCTCGCTGGCCCACCGCCGCAAGATCACCGAGCAGGGCGTGACCTTCGCCTCGCCGACCGACGGTGCCCGGGTGTTCCTGGGCCCGGAGGAGAGCATGAAGATCCAGAAGGTGCTCGATTCGGACGTGGTGATGATCTTCGACGAGTGCACGCCGTACCCGGCCACCGAGGACGTCGCCCGCCGGTCGATGGAACTGAGCCTGCGCTGGGCCCAGCGCAGCCGCAACGCGCATGACGAACTGGGCAACGATGCGGCCCTGTTCGGCATTGTCCAGGGCGGGGTGCACACCGACCTGCGCAGCCGTTCGGCCGAGGCCCTGCAGGGGATCGGCTTCGACGGCTATGCCATTGGCGGCCTGGCCGTGGGCGAGCCGGAAGACGAGCGCAACGCCATGCTCGACCATCTGGACCCGGAGCTGCCGGCCGACCGTCCGCGCTACCTGATGGGCGTTGGCCGCCCTGAAGACCTGGTCGAGGGTGTCGCCCGCGGCGTGGACATGTTCGATTGCGTGATGCCGACCCGCAATGCGCGCAACGGCCACTATTTCACCTCGTTTGGCACCGTCCGCATCCGCAATTCGCAGTACGCGCGGGACATGGACCCGATCGAGCCGGGCTGTGGCTGCGTGGCCTGTGCCGGCGGCTATACCCGCTCGTACCTGCGCCATCTGGACCGCTGCAACGAGATGCTGGCGCCGATGCTGGGCACCCAGCACAACCTCTTCTATTACGAAAAGCTGATGGCCGACATCCGCGCAGCCATCGAGGCGGGAACCTTCCTGGCCTTCCGCGAGTCCTTCTACGCAGCACGCGGGGCGGTAGCGCCGCCCCTGTAAACCCGCAGCACCCCCTGCCAAACGGCCCGAGGACGAACGCCCGGGGCCGTGGCATACTTCAAGGCTGACCCAGATCCGCGGTCGACACCTCGTGCCCGTGAAACGGCCGAAGCGCCGCCCAACCAAAGGACCAACGATGAACCTGCTTGCCTTCCTGATTCCCGCCGCCCACGCCCAGGCCGCTGGCGGCCAACCGCAGGGCATGGGCCTGACCACGCTGCTGTTCCCGATCATCCTGATCGCCATCATGTACTTCCTGATGATCCGCCCGCAGATGAAGCGGCAGAAGGAGCACAAGGCCATGCTGGAGAAGATCAAGCGTGGCGACGAAGTGCTGACCAACGGCGGCATCGCCGGCAAGGTCACCGATATCGGCGACAACTTCGTCACCGTCGAAGTGGCCGAGAACGTGCGCATCCGCGTGCAGAAGGGCGCTGTCGGCAGCGTGCTGCCGACCGGCACCCTGGATTCGGCCAAGTAAGCCACTCCCTTTCTGAAGCACAACCGCGGCGCCGGGGATGGCGCCGCGCGGGACCCAAGCAATGCTCGAATTTCCACGCTGGAAGTACGTCGTCATCGTGATCGTACTGGCGCTCAGCACGCTGTACGCACTGCCCAACATCTACCAGAAGGACCCGGCCATCCAGATCACCGCCAACCGTGGCGGGCAGATCGACGATGCGCTGCGCGACCGTGTGCTGGCCGACCTGAAGAAGGCCGGTGTCACCACGATCGGTGCAGAGAAGGAAGGGGACAGCCTGATCGTCCGCCTGTCGGACCTGAAGTCGCAGTCTGCCGCCAGCGATGCGCTGCGTGACAGCGTGGGCGAGAACTATACGGTTGCCCTGAACCTGGCCTCGACCGTGCCGGACTGGCTGGCCAAGCTCGGCGGCCGCCCGATGGTGCTGGGCCTGGACCTGCAGGGCGGCGTGCACTTCGTGCTGCAGGTCGACCAGAAAGCCGCGCTGGACAAGCGCCTGGACGCCTACACCGAGGACGTGCGCAGCACCCTGCGTGATGCGCGCATCGCCTACCAGTCGGTCGAGCGTCGTGCCGACAACACCATCGTCGCCAACCTGAGCCCCTCGGCCGGCGAAGACGCCGGTACCCGTGCCCGCGCCGCGCTGGCCAAGGCGCAGCCGACCCTCGGCTATGACGTCAGTGGCAACCGCATCACGGTCTCCATTCCGGAAGCGGAAATCACGCAGATCGCCAACGGCGCCATCGAGCAGAACATCAACACCCTGCGCAACCGCGTGAACCAGCTCGGCGTGTCCGAGCCGATCATCCAGCGCCAGGGTGCTGATCGCGTGGTGGTGCAGCTGCCGGGCGTGCAGGACACGGCCGAAGCCAAGCGCATGATCGGTGCCACCGCCACCCTGGAATACCGGGCCGTGGTGGACGGCAACGCGCAGGACGCCATCGCGTCGGGTCGTATTCCGCCGGAAGCGAAGGTCTACCAGCGCCGTGACAACGGCGGTCCGGTGCTGCTGAACAAGCGCGTGATCGTCACCGGTGACCAGATGGTGGCCGCGCAGGCGGTGACCGACTCCACCAGCGGCACCCCGGCAGTCAGCGTGACGCTGAACAACGTCGGTGGCCAGCGCATGTTCGACTTCACCAGCGCGAACGTGAACAAGCCGATGGCGGTGGTCTACACCGAGCGCGTGCCGACCGTGACCGTCGTCGACGGTGAGGAAGTGCGTGGCTTCAAGGTCAACGAGGAAGTCATCTCGGTGGCCAACATCAACGGCGTGTTCGGCAAGAACTTCCAGACCACCGGTCTGCAGAAGAAGGAAGCCGAGGACCTGGCCAAGCTGCTGAAGTCGGGCTCGCTGGCTGCGCCGATGGACTTCGTAGAAGAGCGCGTGGTCGGCCCGAGCCTGGGCGCGGAGAACGTCAAGAACGGCATCACCGCGGTGGTCTATGCGTTCATGTTCACCCTGGTGTTCTTCACCATCTACTACCGCATGTTCGGCCTCATTACTTCGATCGCGATGCTGTTCAACCTGCTGATCGTGGTGGCGGTGATGTCGCTGTTCGGCGCGACCATGACCCTGCCGGGCTTCGCCGGCCTGGCCTTGTCGGTCGGCCTGTCGGTCGACGCCAACGTGCTGATCAACGAGCGTATCCGTGAAGAACTGCGTGCCGGCGTGCCGGGCAAGACCGCGATCGTGACCGGTTACGAGCGTGCGTCGGGCACCATCCTCGACGCCAACCTGACCGGCCTGATCGTCGGTGTGGCGCTGTTCGCATTCGGTACCGGTCCGCTGAAGGGCTTCGCGCTGACCATGATCATCGGTATTTTCGCTTCCATGTTCACCGCGATCACCGTATCGCGTGCACTGGCGACGCTGATCTACGGCCGTCGCAAGAAGCTCCAGAACGTGGCCATCTGACGGGACGACACGCACATGAAACTGTTTCCGCTGCACATCCTCCCGAACGATACCAAGATCGACTTCATGCGCTGGCGCCATGTCGCGATGGTCGTCACGATCATCGTGTTCCTGGCCTCGATCGGCATCATCGGCTTCAAGGGCTTCAACTACGCTCTGGACTTCACCGGCGGCACCCTGATCGAAGCCCGCTTCGAACACGCGGTGGATGTCGAGGACGTCCGCAGCAAACTTGAGCAGAACGGCTTCGATGGCGCCCAGGTACAGAGCGTCGGTGGCAACACCGACCTGCTGATCCGCCTGGCCCCGCACGGTGAGCACGCTCCGGGTACCGGCGGCGCTTCGGCCGAAGACAAGGCGACTGCCGCGGCCGTGGTCAAGGCGGTCTCTTCGGCTGACAACCAGGCCACCGTGCTGCGCAACGAGTTCGTTGGCCCGCAGATCGGCAAGGACCTGGCGATGAATGGCCTGTACGCCACCATCTTCATGCTGGCCGGCTTCCTGATCTACATCGCGGTGCGTTTCGAATGGAAGTTCGCGGTCACCGCGAGCATCGTGGCGATGTTCGACCTGATCGTGACGGTGGCCTACGTGTCGCTGCTCGGCCGTGAGTTCGACCTGACCGTGCTGGCCGGCCTGCTGTCGGTGATGGGCTTTGCGATCAACGACATCATCGTGGTGTTCGACCGCGTCCGCGAGAACTTCCGCAGCCTGCGCGTGGAGCCGATGGAAGTGCTGAACCGTTCGATCAACCAGACGCTGTCGCGTACGGTGATCACCGCGGTGATGTTCTTCCTGTCCGCACTGGCCCTGTACCTGTACGGCGGCAGTTCGATGGAAGGCCTGGCCGAGACGCACATGATCGGTGCGGTGATCGTGGTGCTGTCCTCGATCCTGGTGGCGGTGCCGATGCTGACGGTCGGCGCGCTGCGCGTGACCAAGCAGGACCTGCTGCCCAAGGCCAAGGACGTCGAGGCCCTCGCGCGCCGTCCGTAAGCCTCTGCTGCACGCAGTACACAGAGAACCCCGCGCAAGCGGGGTTTTTTGTTGGCAGGGCTGCGCCCTGCACCCGCCGAGGCCCTAAAGCAACGGCAACGTCAAAAGCCACAGCGGCACTGGCTTTCTGCTGGCTGGGCGGGGCCGTATGGGTTGGCAGGACACGCCGTAAACCCGTCCATGGGGGCTCGATGGCGCCATCCATGGCGCCAACGGTCCTGCCAACCCACACGGCCCCACCCCCGACAGATTCCTGCGGCTGTTGGTAGGTGTCGACCTTGGTCGACACATCTGTCAGATATCGAATGAACTCATCCGTGTCGACCAAGGTCGACACCTACCAGGGCCGGACGCTGTTCCACCAGATCGCGGGAAACTGTCGAAGGCGGGGTGGGTCCGGTTGAGGGGGCGTGAGCCGCATGGA
>NZ_JBFTIX010000024.1:0-17043 GCF_056395105.1 Stenotrophomonas sp. 10L48
TTCCGCAAGCTGCTGGACCAGGGCCAGGCAGGCGACAACGCCGGTCTGCTGCTGCGCGGCACCAAGCGTGACGACGTCGAGCGTGGCCAGGTTCTGGCCAAGCCGGGTTCGATCAAGCCGCACACCAAGTTCGACGCCGAAGTGTACGTACTGTCGAAGGACGAAGGCGGCCGTCACACCCCGTTCTTCAAGGGCTACCGTCCGCAGTTCTACTTCCGTACCACCGACATCACCGGTGCGGTCGAGCTGCCGGAAGGTGTCGAGATGGTGATGCCGGGCGACAACGTGAAGATGGTTGTCACCCTGATCAATCCGGTCGCCATGGACGCCGGCCTGCGCTTCGCCATCCGTGAAGGTGGCCGTACCGTCGGTGCTGGCGTGGTTGCCAACATCCTCGAGTAAGCCTGCATGCCGGCGGTCGCATAGCGCTGCCGGTCTGGCGAGTGGCGGGCCGGGAACCTCGGTCCGCCTTCGCCGTCTAAGGGAAGGCAAGTTTTCTACGTACGCCAGTAGCTCAATTGGCAGAGCAGCGGTCTCCAAAACCGCAGGTTGGGGGTTCGAGTCCCTCCTGGCGTGCCATCTGCCCACCTTACCGAGCGGCCCTGCCGCTAAAGCAGACACAGCCTGATGAATAGCAAGATCGAACATTCCAAGGACACCTCCGCGCAAGGCGGGGATATCGTCAAGTACGTCCTCGCATCGTTGCTGGTGCTGGCAGGTCTGTTCGTCTGGTTCTGGTTCTCCGCCGACTCCGGTCGCGCTGCCCAGCTGGGCGCGTGGGCGGGTCAGCTGCGTGCGTTGGCGGTCGTGGTCGGCCTGGTTGGCGGTATCGGCGTGTTCATGCTGACCGGCAAGGGGCGCGACACCCGCGAATTCCTCTCCGAGTCGCGCTTTGAACTGCGTAAAGTGGTCTGGCCGACCCGCCAGGAAGCCATTCGCATGACCTGGGTGGTGATTGTCGTCGTCCTGATTCTCAGCTTGCTGCTGGGCGGGTTCGACTTCTTCATCCAGAAACTGACTCAGTGGTTCCTGAGCCGCTAAGGAGAAATGCATGAAGCGTTGGTACGTCGTTCACGCCTATTCGGGCTTCGAGAAGTCGGTGGCGCAGGCTCTGCGCGATCGCATCGTCCGTGACGGCATGGAAGAGCGCTTCGGCGACGTCCTGGTTCCGACCGAGGAAGTGATCGAAATGCGCGCCGGCCAGAAGCGCCGTTCCGAGCGCAAGTTCTTCCCGGGTTACGTGCTGGTCCAGATCGAGACCCACGAAGAAGCCGGTATTCCGCGCATCGACAACGAAAGCTGGCATCTGGTCAAGGAAACCCCGCGCGTCATGGGCTTCATCGGCGGAACCGCCGATCGTCCGCTGCCGATCGCCGACTCCGAGGCCGAGGCGATCCTGAACCGTGTCCAGGAAGGCGTCGAGAAGCCGCGTCCGAAGGTGCTGTTCGAGCCGGGCCAGATGGTCCGCGTCACCGAGGGTCCGTTCAACGACTTCAATGGTGTCGTCGAAGAGGTCAATTACGAGAAGAGCCGTCTGCGCGTCTCGGTGTTGATCTTCGGTCGCGCCACCCCGGTCGAACTTGAGTTCGGTCAGGTCGAAAAGGCCGTCTGATCTGCATTCATATGTCGCTTCAGGCATGTGAAGAAAAAACCTGATATGCTGCGCGGCTCCCGTTGGGAAGCTGGCGGGACGAGGCCACCGAAAGGTGGCCTTCGGCATGATTTCAAAACGCGATGCCGGGACGCGTGATTCCCGGTCCGATGGGGAGCCTGTTGTCGCAAGGCGCTAGCACCCGGAGAGTACTCACATGGCAAAGAAAGTTGTCGGTTATATCAAGCTGCAGGTGAAGGCCGGTCAGGCCAACCCCTCGCCGCCGGTCGGTCCTGCGCTGGGTCAGCGCGGCCTGAACATCATGGAATTCTGCAAGGCCTTCAATGCCGCCACGCAGAAGCTCGAGCCGGGTCTGCCGGTTCCGGTGATCATCACGGCCTATTCGGACCGTACGTTCACCTTCATCACCAAGAGCACTCCGGCCACCACCCTGCTGAAGAAGGCCGCTGGCATCTCGTCGGGCTCCAAGCGCCCGAACACCGAGAAGGTCGGCAAGGTCACCCGTAAGCAGCTGGAAGAGATCGCCAAGGCGAAGGAACCGGATCTGACTGCCGCCGACCTGGACGCCGCCGTGCGTACCATCGCTGGCTCTGCCCGTTCCATGGGCCTCGTGGTGGAGGGTTAAGAAGATGGCACAGACCAAGCGTGAGAAGGCCATCAAGGCCGCTATCGTTCCGGGCAAGGCATACGCCTTCGAGGACGCAATCAACATCCTGAAGACCGCCACCAAGGCCAAGTTCGTCGAGTCGATCGACGTTGCTGTGCGCCTGGGCGTCGACGCGAAGAAGTCCGACCAGCAGGTCCGTGGCTCCACCGTGCTGCCGGCTGGTACCGGCAAGTCGGTCCGCGTCGCTGTCTTCGCTCCGGCCGGTGCCAAGGCTGATGAAGCCCTGGCCGCTGGCGCCGAAGCCGTCGGTATGGACGACCTGGCCGAGAAGATGCAGGCCGGCGATCTGAACTACGACGTCGTGATCGCGACCCCGGACGCAATGCGCGTTGTCGGTAAGCTGGGTACCGTGCTGGGCCCGCGCGGCCTGATGCCGAACCCGAAGGTCGGCACCGTCTCCCCGAACCCGGGTGAGGCTGTGAAGAATGCCAAGTCGGGTCAGGTGCGTTACCGCACCGACAAGGCCGGCATCATCCACTGCACCATCGGCAAGGCCGACTTCGCCGAAGACGCGCTGAAGTCGAACCTGACCGCGCTGCTGCTGGACCTGATCAAGGCCAAGCCGGCCACCTCGAAGGGCACCTACCTGCAGAAGGTTTCGGTCAGCTCGACGATGGGCCCGGGCGTCACCGTCGACCAGTCGTCGCTGAGCCTGAAGTAATCGTTTCAAGCGGTCGCGGGTCCCTCGGGTCCCGCGACCGTGACATTTGAAGGCATCGCCGGCAACACATCGCCGGTGGTAGCCGTCAAAGACCGCAGGTGCGGTCGTGGCATGCCGGCGACGGGCACGGAAGCTCGATTTGGCAGGGAGTCGCCGCCGGAGCAGTCACGAACGCTTAATCGATTCCCAGGAATCACCCTGCGTAGATGGTGCCCTTCTGGAGTTTTTCTGGTTCACGCACGTCTGGGGTTACCCAGGTTGGCCCACTCCAGGTCTAGAACGGCCCACCCCCCGGAACATCATTCCGATGTTCCCGGCGTCCAGGACGGATGCCGCACAGGACCGCACACGGCAGGAGCCGTAAGCGGAGTTCAATTGGAGGAGTGCAATGGCTCTCAATCTGTCCCAGAAGCAAGAAGTAGTCGCGGAGCTGGCAGAAATTGCTGGTAAGGCACACTCCTTGATCGCAGCCGAATACGCTGGCACCACGGTCGCTCAGATGACCGCGATGCGTAAGCAGGCGCGTGAAACCGGCGTTTTCTTGAAAGTTGTCAAGAACACCCTGGCTTCGCGTGCCGTTGAAGGCACCGAGTTCGCATGTGCGCAGGACAAGCTGGTTGGTCCGCTGCTGTATGCGTTCTCGCTTGAGGAGCCCGGCGCTGCCGGTCGCCTGATCAAGGATGCCGCCAAGGGCAACGACAAGCTGCAGGCCAAGGTCGTCGCCATCGGTGGCGAAGTGTTCCCGGCAAGCCATGTCGACGTGTTGGCCTCGCTGCCGACCCGTGACCAGGCCCTGGCAATGCTGGCCCGCGTCCTGACCGAGCCGGTCACGATGTTCGCCCGCGCCATCAAGGCAATCGGCGACAAGCAGAATGGTGGCGACGTCGCCGCCGACGCTGCTGAACCGGCCGCCGAGACCGCCTGAGTTTCGACTAATCGTGGTTCCTGACGGAACCTCAATCCAGAAAAACATCCAAAGGTAATTATCATGTCCCTTACCAACGAACAGATCGTCGACGCCATCGCCGAGAAGTCCCTGATGGAAGTGATGGAGCTGGTCAAGGCCATCGAAGAGAAGTTCGGCGTCTCCGCCGCTGCTCCGGTCGCCGCTGCTGTGGCTGGCCCGGCTGCCGTCGTTGAAGAGCAGACCGAATTCGTCGTCACCCTGAAGACCGCTGGCGACAAGAAGGTCGAAGTCATCAAGGCCGTCCGCGCCATCACCGGCCTGGGCCTGAAGGAAGCGAAGGACCTGGCCGAAGCCGGCGGCGTCCTGAAGGACAACGCTTCGAAGGACGAAGCCGAGAAGATGAAGAAGGACCTGGAAGCTGCTGGCGCGACTGTCGAAGTCAAGTAAGCACTTCCATTGCGTCGCCATCGAAATCCGGCGATGCAGCCAAGGCTGGGGGCGTAAGCCCCCGGCCTTTGGTCGTTGTTGTAGGCCCGGCCAATCGTGGCGCGGTTCTACGGAAATACGGTGAAAAAGCCCAACACGGGCTGCGGTCAAACCCTGGCCGGCCAGCGCAACGCGCGGCGGCGGGGGAGTGGATGCAGACGAGTTGGCAGTTGGAAGTAGCGGGAGAAGGCGTGCTGGTGCCGGCAATACCAGCGACTTCCAACTGACAATTTCAAGTTCCCTTCGGGTCGTGGGCGCACGACTCGCACAACAAGGTGGAAGACCTCATGACGTCCTATTCGTTCACCGAAAAAAAGCGTATCCGCAAGGATTTCGGCAAGCAGCGTTCGATTCTCGAAGTGCCGTTCCTGCTCGCCATCCAGGTGGATTCCTACCGTGAATTCCTGCAGGAGAACGTCGATCCGGCCAAGCGCACGGACCACGGCCTGCACGCTGCACTGAAGTCGGTCTTCCCGATCGCCAGCTACAGCGGCAATGCTGCCCTGGAATACGTCGGCTACAAGCTGGGCGATCCGGTCTTCGACGAGCGTGAGTGCCGTCAGCGTGGCATGAGCTACGGTGCGCCGCTGCGCGTGACCGTGCGCCTGGTGATCTACGACCGCGAGTCGTCGACCAAGGCCATCAAGTACGTGAAGGAGCAGGAGGTCTACCTCGGCGAAATCCCGCTGATGACCGACAACGGCACCTTCATCGTCAACGGCACCGAGCGTGTCATCGTCTCGCAGCTGCACCGCTCGCCGGGCGTGTTCTTCGACCACGACCGTGGCAAGACCCACAGCTCGGGCAAGCTGCTGTACAGCGCCCGCATCATTCCTTACCGCGGCTCCTGGCTGGACTTCGAGTTCGACCCGAAGGACGCGCTGTTCACCCGTATCGACCGTCGCCGCAAGCTGCCGGTGTCGATCCTGCTGCGTGCGCTTGGCTACAGCAACGAAGAGATGCTGGCCGAGTTCTTCGAGATCAACACCTTCCACATCAACCCGGATGAAGGCGTCCAGCTGGAGCTGGTGCCCGAGCGCCTGCGCGGCGAAACCCTGGGCTTCGACCTCGCCGACGGCGACAAGGTCATCGTGGAAGCCGGCAAGCGCATCACCGCGCGCCACATCAAGCAGCTGGAAGCCTCGGGCATCGCCGCCCTGGCCGTGCCGGACGACTACATCGTCGGCCGCATCCTGTCGCACGACGTGGTCGATGCCTCCACCGGCGAACTGCTGGCCCAGGCCAACGACGAAATCACCGACGAACAGCTGCAGGCCTTCCGCAAGGCCGGCGTCGATGCGGTGGGCACCCTGTGGGTGAACGACCTGGATCGTGGCCCGTACCTGTCCAACACCCTGCGCATCGATCCGACCAAGACCCAGCTGGAAGCCCTGGTCGAGATCTACCGCATGATGCGTCCGGGCGAGCCGCCGACCAAGGATGCCGCGCAGAACCTGTTCCACAACCTGTTCTTCACCTTCGAGCGCTACGACCTGTCCGCAGTCGGCCGCATGAAGTTCAACCGTCGCGTGGGCCGCAAGGAAACCACCGGCGAAGCCGTGCTGTACGACCGCAAGTACTACGGCGAGCGCAACGACGAAGAGTCCAAGCGCCTGGTTGCCGCACACGGCGACAGCTCGGACATCCTGGACGTGATCAAGGTCCTGACCGAGATCCGCAACGGTCGCGGCGTGGTCGATGACATCGATCACCTGGGCAACCGTCGCGTGCGTTCGGTCGGTGAAATGGCCGAGAACGTGTTCCGCGTGGGCCTGGTCCGCGTCGAGCGCGCGGTCAAGGAACGCCTGTCGATGGCGGAGTCGGAAGGCCTGACCCCGCAGGAGCTGATCAACGCCAAGCCGGTGGCTGCGGCGATCAAGGAATTCTTCGGCTCCTCGCAGCTGTCGCAGTTCATGGATCAGAACAACCCGCTGTCGGAAGTCACGCACAAGCGTCGCGTCTCGGCCCTGGGCCCGGGCGGCCTGACCCGTGAGCGCGCCGGCTTCGAAGTGCGCGACGTGCACCCGACCCATTACGGCCGCGTCTGCACCATCGAAACGCCGGAAGGCCCGAACATCGGCCTGATCAACTCGCTGGCCGTGTACGCCCGCACCAACCAGTACGGTTTCCTCGAGACCCCGTACCGCAAGGTCGTGGACGGCAAGGTCTTCGACGAAGTCGAGTTCCTGTCGGCCATCGAAGAAAACGAGTACGTCATCGCCCAGGCCAACGCCCTGACCGATGCCAACAGCGTGCTGACCGAGCAGTTCGTCCCCTGCCGTTACCAGGGCGAATCGCTGCTGAAGCCGCCGGCGGAAGTCCACTTCATGGACGTCTCGCCGATGCAGACCGTGTCGATCGCGGCCGCGCTGGTTCCGTTCCTGGAGCACGATGACGCCAACCGCGCACTGATGGGCGCCAACATGCAGCGTCAGGCCGTGCCGACCCTGCGTGCGCAGAAGCCGCTGGTCGGTACCGGCATCGAGCGCGCCGTGGCGCGTGACTCGGGCGTGACCGTCAACGCCCGTCGTGGTGGTGAGATCGTGCAGATCGACGCCGCCCGCATCGTGGTCAAGGTCAATGAAGCCGAGATCACCGACGCGTCCGACGCCGGCGTGGACATCTACAACCTGATCAAGTACACCCGCTCCAACCAGAACACCTGCATCAACCAGCGTCCGCTGGTGGAAGTGGGCAACGTGGTGGCGCGTGGCGACGTGCTGGCCGATGGTCCGTCCACCGACATCGGTGAACTGGCCCTGGGCCAGAACATGCTGATCGCCTTCATGCCGTGGAACGGCTACAACTTCGAAGACTCCATCCTGCTCTCCGAGCGCGTGGTGGAAGAGGATCGCTACACCACGATCCACATCGAAGAGCTGACCTGCGTTGCGCGTGACACCAAGCTGGGGCCGGAGGAAATCTCGGCCGACATCCCGAACGTTTCCGAGCAGGCGCTGAACCGCCTGGACGAAAGCGGCGTGGTGTACATCGGTGCCGAAGTCCGCGCCGGCGACATCATGGTCGGCAAGGTCACCCCGAAGGGCGAAAGCCAGCTGACCCCGGAAGAGAAGCTGCTGCGCGCGATCTTCGGCGAGAAGGCTTCGGACGTGAAGGACAGCTCGCTGCGCGTGCCCCCGGGCATGGACGGCACCGTCATCGACGTGCAGGTCTTCACCCGCGATGGCATCGAGAAGGACAAGCGCGCCCGTCAGATCGAAGAATCTGAAATCAAGCGCGTCAAGAAGGACTTCGACGACCAGTTCCGCATCCTGGAAGCAGCCATCTATGCCCGTCTGCGTTCGCAGATCGTCGGCAAGGTGGTCAACGGTGGCGCCGGCCTGAAGAAGGGCGACGTCATCTCCGACGCCTACCTGGATGGCCTGAAGAAGGCCGACTGGTTCGTGCTGCGCATGAAGGACGAGGACGCCGCCGAAGCCATCGAACGCGCACAGAAGCAGATCCAGGCGCACGAGAAGGAATTCGAGCGTCGCTTCGCCGACAAGCGCGGCAAGATCACCGCTGGCGACGACCTCGCCCCGGGCGTGCTGAAGATGGTCAAGGTGTTCCTGGCAGTGAAGCGCCGCATCCAGCCGGGCGACAAGATGGCAGGCCGCCACGGCAACAAGGGTGTGGTGTCCAACGTGGTGCCGGTCGAGGACATGCCGTACATGGCCTCGGGCGAAACCGTGGACATCGTGCTGAACCCGCTGGGCGTGCCGTCGCGTATGAACATCGGGCAGATCCTGGAAGTGCACCTGGGCTGGGCAGCCAAGGGTCTGGGTCGCAAGATCCAGGCAATGCTGGAAGCCCAGGCCGCGGTCGCCGACCTGCGCAAGTTCCTGGACGACATCTACAACCACGATGACACCAACGTGGCCAACCGTGTCGACCTGTCGCAGTTCAGCGACGAGGAACTGCTGCGCCTGGCCCGCAACCTGTTCGACGGCGTGCCGATGGCAACGCCGGTGTTCGACGGTGCCACCGAAGCGGAAATCAAGCGCATGCTGGAACTGGCCGACCTGCCGAGCAGTGGCCAGACCCAGCTGTATGACGGCCGCACCGGTGAAGCCTTCGATCGCCACACCACCGTTGGCTACATGCACTACCTGAAGCTGAACCACCTGGTCGACGACAAGATGCACGCCCGTTCGACCGGCCCGTACTCGCTCGTCACCCAGCAGCCGCTGGGCGGCAAGGCGCAGTTCGGCGGCCAGCGCTTCGGTGAAATGGAAGTCTGGGCGCTGGAAGCCTACGGCGCGGCCTACACCCT
Organism: Stenotrophomonas sp. 10L48; assembly: GCF_056395105.1. Classification (NCBI taxonomy): domain Bacteria; kingdom Pseudomonadati; phylum Pseudomonadota; class Gammaproteobacteria; order Lysobacterales; family Lysobacteraceae; genus Stenotrophomonas; species Stenotrophomonas sp. 10L48. The sequence continues at coordinate 8,607 of NZ_JBFTIX010000024.1, forward strand.
GCAGGAAATGCTGACGGTGAAGTCCGATGACGTGCAGGGCCGCAACCAGATGTACAAGAACATCGTCGACGGTGAGCACGAGATGGTCGCGGGCATGCCGGAATCCTTCAACGTCCTGGTGAAGGAAATCCGCTCGCTGGCCATCAACATGGAACTGGAAGACAACTGATCCATGCCGGCGCGGCGGCCACCGCCGCCGCGCCGCTGGCAGTGAACTGAAAGCCCATCGACACAGCATTCCTCCTTCTGGAGAACACCATGAAAGACCTGCTCAACCTCTTCAACCAGCAGCGCCAGACGCTGGACTTCGACGCGATCAAGATCGCGCTGGCTTCGCCGGACCTGATCCGTTCGTGGTCCTTCGGCGAAGTGAAGAAGCCGGAAACCATCAACTACCGTACCTTCAAGCCGGAACGTGACGGCCTGTTCTGCGCCGCCATCTTCGGACCGGTCAAGGACTACGAGTGCCTGTGCGGCAAGTACAAGCGCATGAAGCACCGCGGCGTGGTCTGCGAGAAGTGCGGCACCGAAGTGACCCTGGCCAAGGTGCGTCGCGAGCGCATGGGCCACATCGACCTGGCCTCGCCGGTCGCGCACATCTGGTTCCTGAAGTCGCTGCCGTCGCGCATCGGCCTGATGCTGGACATGACCCTGCGCGATATCGAGCGCGTGCTGTACTTCGAAGCCTACGTGGTGACCGAGCCGGGCCTGACCGCCCTGGAGCGCCGCCAGCTGCTGACCGAAGAACAGTACCTGCAGGCCCGCCAGGAGCATGGCGACGACTTCGACGCCGCCATGGGCGCCGAGGCCGTGTACGAACTGCTGCGCACCATCGACCTGCAGTCGGAAATGACCCGCCTGCGCGAAGAGATCGCCAGCACCGGTTCGGAAACCAAGCTGAAGCGACTGACCAAGCGCATCAAGCTGATCGAAGCCTTCCTGGAATCGGGCAACCGTCCGGAGTGGATGGTCATGACCGTCCTGCCGGTGCTGCCGCCGGACCTGCGTCCGCTGGTTCCGCTGGATGGTGGCCGCTTCGCGACCTCCGATCTGAACGACCTGTACCGCCGTGTCATCAACCGCAACAACCGCCTGCGCCGCCTGCTCGAACTGAGCGCGCCGGACATCATCGTGCGCAATGAAAAGCGCATGCTGCAGGAATCGGTCGATGCGCTGCTGGACAACGGCCGTCGCGGCCGTGCCATCACCGGCACCAACAAGCGCCCGCTGAAGTCGCTGGCCGACATGATCAAGGGCAAGCAGGGTCGTTTCCGCCAGAACCTGCTCGGCAAGCGCGTCGACTACTCGGGCCGTTCGGTCATCGTGGTCGGTCCGTACCTGCGCCTGCACCAGTGCGGCCTGCCGAAGAAGATGGCGCTCGAACTGTTCAAGCCGTTCGTGTTTGCCAAGCTGCAGCGTCGTGGCCTGGCCACCACCATCAAGGCCGCCAAGAAGCTGGTCGAGCGCGAAGAAGCCGAAGTCTGGGACATCCTGGAAGAGGTCATCCGCGAGCATCCGGTGATGCTGAACCGTGCGCCGACCCTGCACCGTCTGGGCATCCAGGCCTTCGAGCCGGTCCTGATCGAAGGCAAGGCCATCCAGCTGCACCCGCTGGTCTGCACCGCGTTCAACGCCGACTTCGACGGTGACCAGATGGCCGTCCACGTGCCGCTTTCGCTGGAAGCCCAGCTGGAAGCGCGTGCGCTGATGATGTCCACCAACAACATCCTGTCGCCGGCCAACGGCGAGCCGATCATCGTGCCGTCGCAGGACGTCGTGCTGGGTCTGTACTACATGACCCGCTCGCTGGAAAACAAGAAGGGCGAGGGCATGGCCTTCGCCAACATCGCCGAAGTCAAGCGCGCCTACGACAACCGCGTGGTGGAACTGCACGCGCGCGTCAAGGTCCGCATCACCGAGGTGGTGACCGACGAGGAAGGCAACAAGCAGAGCAAGACCTCGATCGTGGATACCACCATCGGTCGCGCCCTGCTGGCTGAAATCCTGCCGGAAGGCCTGCCGTTCGCGCTGGCCAACACCGAGCTGACCAAGAAGAACATCAGCCGCCTGATCAACTCCAGCTACCGCCAGCTGGGTCTGAAGGACACGGTCGTGTTCGCCGACAAGCTGATGTACACCGGCTTCGCCTACGCGACCCGCGCCGGCGTCTCGATCGGCATCGACGACATGCTGATCCCGGACGAGAAGAAGGGCATCCTCACCGAGGCCGAAGCCGAAGTGCTGGAAATCCAGGAGCAGTACCAGTCGGGCCTGGTCACCGCCGGCGAGCGCTACAACAAGGTGGTCGACATCTGGTCGCGCACCAATGAGCGCATCGCCAAGGCGATGATGGACACCATCGGTACCGAGAAGGTCATCAATGCCAAGGGCGAGACCATCGACCAGAAGTCGATGAACTCCCTGTACATCATGGCCGACTCCGGTGCACGAGGCAGCCAGGCGCAGATCCGTCAGCTGGCCGGCATGCGTGGCCTGATGGCCCGTCCCGATGGCTCGATCATCGAGACGCCCATCAAGGCGAACTTCCGCGAAGGCCTGAACGTGCAGGAGTACTTCAACTCCACCCACGGTGCCCGTAAGGGTCTGGCCGATACCGCGCTGAAGACCGCGAACTCGGGTTACCTGACCCGTCGTCTGGTCGACGTGGCGCAGGACGTGGTGATCACCGAGGTGGACTGCGGTACCACCGAAGGCCTGATCATGACTCCGATCGTTGAAGGCGGCGACGTGGTCGAGCCGTTGAAGGATCGCGTGCTGGGTCGCGTGGTTGCCGAGGACGTGTTCCTGCCGGGCAACGACGAAGATCCGATCGTCACCCGCAACACCCTGCTCGACGAAGCCTGGGTCGCCAAGCTTGAAGAAGCCAGCGTGCAGACCATCAAGGTCCGCTCGACGATCTCCTGCGAATCGGCCTTCGGCGTCTGCGCTCGCTGCTACGGCCGCGACCTGGCCCGTGGCCACCTGGTCAACATCGGTGAAGCGGTCGGCGTCATCGCCGCGCAGTCCATCGGTGAGCCGGGTACCCAGCTGACGATGCGTACGTTCCACATCGGTGGTGCGGCATCGCGAGCTGCTGCGGTCGACAACATCACCGTCAAGACCACCGGCTCGGTCAAGTTCAGCAACCTCAAGTCGGTTGCCCATGCCAACGGCTCGCTGGTCGCGGTGTCGCGCTCGGGTGAAATGTCGGTGCTCGATGCGCACGGCCGTGAGCGTGAGCGTTACAAGCTGCCGTACGGTGCGACCATCACCTCCAAGGACGGTGATGCGGTCAAGGCTGGCCAGACCGTGGCCAACTGGGATCCGCATAACCATCCGATCGTTTCGGAAGTGGCCGGTTTCATCCGCTTCATCGACTTCGTCGACGGCATTACCGTCATCGAGAAGACCGATGAGCTGACCGGCCTGGCGTCGCGCGAAATCACCGACCCGAAGCGCCGCGGCGCCCAGGCGAAGGATCTGCGCCCGATCGTCCGCATCGTCGATGGCAAGGGCAACGACCTGTCGATTCCGGGCACCGACCTGCCGGCGCAGTACCTGCTGCCGCCGCGCTCGATCGTCAACCTGCAGGACGGCGCTGCCGTCGGCGTGGGTGACGTGGTTGCCAAGATCCCGCAGGAAGCGTCGAAGACCCGCGACATCACCGGTGGTCTGCCGCGCGTGGCCGATCTGTTCGAAGCCCGCAAGCCGAAGGATCCGGCAGTGCTGGCCGAGCGTTCGGGCATCATCAGCTTCGGCAAGGACACCAAGGGCAAGCAGCGCCTGATCATCAAGGACACCGATGGTTCGGAGCACGAAGAGCTGATTCCGAAGTACCGTCAGGTCATCGTGTTCGAAGGTGAGCACGTGACCAAGGGCGAAACCATCGTCGACGGCGAGCCGAGCCCGCAGGACATCCTGCGTCTGCTGGGCGTCGAGCCGCTGGCCGCCTACCTGGTCAAGGAAATCCAGGACGTGTACCGCCTGCAGGGCGTGAAGATCAACGACAAGCACATCGAGGTGATCACCCGCCAGATGCTGCGCAAGGTCGAGATCACCGATCAGGGCAGCAGCAAGTTCCTGAACGGCGAACAGGTCGAGCGCCAGCGCGTCATCGAGGAAAATGCACGCCTGACCACCCGCAACGAGCTGATTGCTCGCTTCGATCCGGTCCTGCTGGGCATCACCAAGGCATCGCTGGCTACCGAATCGTTCATCTCGGCTGCTTCCTTCCAGGAAACCACCCGCGTGCTGACCGAGGCTGCCGTCCGCGGCACCAAGGACAACCTGCGCGGCCTGAAGGAAAACGTGATCGTCGGCCGTCTGATTCCGGCCGGTACCGGTCTGACCTACCACGCCAACCGCCGCCGCAATGCGAGCGGGCTGACGGACTCGGAAATGCAGACTCTGGCCGGCACCCCGGCAGCTGCAGCCGCCGTGGCCGTGGCAGCACCGGAAGTGGTGGTGGAGTCGACCGACGCCGAGCAGGCCGAGGATTGATCGGCCGGTCCGGCTCAGGCCGGACCTCGATCGGGCAGGGGGCGGCCATCGGCCGGTCCCTGCTTCATGGTCCGGCTCCGTGCCGGACACGTATCACGCAGGACCCGCCTCGGCGGGATCTGCACTCGAGGGCCCAGGCCGCTGGTCTGTTCGCCGTCGATGAGGTAGGATGCCGCCCCGGCCCAGCGATGGGTCGGGCGACAACCTGAACGGGGGGCATGGAGAAGGCTCCCCTGTAACGGCCCTGGATCAGGGCTGGCTTGGCGCGTGCGCATTTGACCGCGTTTTCGCCAGGTTGCTACAATCGTCTGTCTCAGCAGGCCGGTTTTTCGCCTGCTCGCACATATCCGCATTCATGGCCGGTTTTTTTCGGCCTCTCTCAGAAGAACATACTGATGGCGACGATCAATCAGCTTGTCCGCAAGCCGCGGCAGGCAACCACTTATAAGAGCGCCTCGCCGGCTCTCGAAAAGTGCCCCCAGCGCCGTGGCGTCTGCACGCGCGTTTACACCACTACTCCGAAGAAGCCGAACTCGGCCCTTCGCAAGGTTGCCAAGGTTCGCCTGACCAACCAGGAAGAAGTGATTTCCTACATCGGCGGTGAAGGCCACAACCTGCAGGAGCACTCCGTGGTCCTGATCCGTGGCGGTCGCGTCAAGGATCTGCCGGGTGTGCGTTACCACACCGTTCGTGGTTCGCTCGACGCCTCCGGCGTTGCCAAGCGTCGCCAGGGCCGTTCCAAGTACGGCGCCAAGCGTCCGAAGAGCTAAGGGAAAGCACACATGTCTCGTAAAGGTAATACGCCGCAGCGCGCAGTCCTGCCGGATCCGAAGCACGGAAGCGAAACCATCGCCCGTTTCATCAACATGGTGATGCTGAGCGGCAAGAAGTCGGTCGCTGAAAAGATCGTCTATGGCGCCATGGACGTGATCGGTGAGAAGAACCCGAATTCCGTCGAGCTGGTTCAGAAGGCTCTGGAAAACGTGGCTCCGTCGGTCGAAGTCAAGTCCCGCCGCGTCGGTGGTGCCACCTACCAGGTGCCGGTCGAAGTGCGCGCCTCGCGCAAGATGGCTCTGGCCATGCGTTGGCTGATCGACTCCGCGCGCAAGCGTGGTGAGAACACCATGCCGAAGAAGCTGGCCGCTGAACTGATCGACGCCTCGGAAAACCGTGGCGGCGCCATCAAGAAGCGCGAAGAAACCCACCGCATGGCCGAAGCCAACAAGGCATTCGCCCACTACCGCTGGTGAGTTTGACGGCCTTGTAAAACAGGCAGGGCAGCACCATCTCGGTGCTGCCTCGCGGCCCCAGAAGGGCTGCGCCAATCCGAAGGCCGCCGAAAGGCGGCGTTCGGCCATCCGAAATCCAAGAAATCTGAGAGGCTCCCCGTGGCCCGTTCCACTCCCATCGAGCGTTACCGCAATTTCGGCATCATGGCCCACATCGATGCCGGCAAGACCACCACGTCCGAGCGCATCCTGTTCTACACCGGCAAGAGCCACAAGATCGGTGAAGTGCATGACGGCGCCGCCACCATGGACTGGATGGAGCAGGAGCAGGAGCGTGGCATCACGATCCAGTCCGCTGCGACCACCGCGTTCTGGAAGGGCATGGACAAGTCCCTGCCGGAGCACCGCTTCAACATCATCGACACCCCCGGGCACGTCGACTTCACCATCGAAGTGGAGCGCTCGCTGCGCGTGCTCGACGGTGCCGTCTTCGTGCTGTGTGCCGTCGGTGGCGTGCAGCCGCAGTCGGAAACCGTGTGGCGCCAGGCCAACCGTTACAAGGTGCCGCGCATCGCGTTCGTCAACAAGATGGACCGCACCGGCGCCAACTTCAGCAAGGTCGTCGGCCAGCTGAAGGCGAAGCTGGGTGCCAAGGCCGTTCCGATGCAGCTGCCGATCGGCGCTGAGGAAGGCTTCAAGGGCGTCGTCGATCTGCTGAAGATGAAGGCCATCCATTGGGATGAGGCTTCGCAGGGCATGAAGTTCGAGTACAGCGATGTGCCGGCCGAGCTGCTGGCTGAAGCGACCGAAGCCCGTACCTTCATGATCGAAGCGGCTGCCGAAGCCAGCGAAGAGCTGATGGACAAGTACCTGGGCGGCGATGAGCTGACCGAGGCCGAGATCATCGAAGCCCTGCGCGTGCGCACCCTGGCGACCGACATCGTGCCGATGTACTGCGGCTCGGCGTTCAAGAACAAGGGCGTGCAGGCCATGCTGGACGGCGTGATCCAGCTGCTGCCGTCGCCGATCGACGTGCCGGACGTGACCGGTACCGACGTTGACGATGAGACCAAGGAAATGAGCCGCAAGTCTGACGACAAGGCTCCCTTCTCGGCCCTGGCCTTCAAGATCATCACCGACCCGTTCGTCGGCGCGCTGACCTTCTTCCGTGTCTACTCGGGCACGTTGAATGCAGGCGACCAGTTGCTGAACTCGGTGAAGGGCAAGAAGGAGCGCATCGGCCGTATCCTGCAGATGCACTCCAACAACCGTGAAGAAATCAAGGAAGTGCTGGCAGGCGACATCGCCGCCGCCGTGGGCCTGAAGGACACCACCACCGGTGACACCCTGTGCTCCATGGATCAGCCGATCATCCTCGAGCGCATGGTGTTCCCGGAGCCGGTCATCTCGATGGCCGTCGAGCCGAAGACCAAGTCCGACCAGGAAAAGATGGGTCTGGCACTGGGTCGTCTGGCCCAGGAAGATCCGTCGTTCCGCGTCAAGACCGACGAAGAATCCGGCCAGACCATCATCTCGGGCATGGGCGAGCTGCACCTGGACATCATCGTTGACCGCATGAAGCGCGAGTTCAACGTTGAAGCCAACGTCGGCAAGCCGCAGGTGGCTTACCGCGAAACGATCACCCTGTCGGACGTGAAGTCGGACTACAAGCACGCCAAGCAGTCCGGTGGTAAGGGTCAGTACGGTCACGTCGTGATCGAGCTGTCGCCGATCACCGATGCCGATCGTGCAGATCCGAAGATCGCCGCGGGTATCAAGGACGACTTCCTGTTCATCAACGACATCACCGGTGGCGTGATTCCGAAGGAATTCATTCCGTCGATTGAAAAGGGTCTGCGCGAAACCATCACCAACGGTCCGCTGGCTGGCTTCCCGGTCGTGGACGTCAAGGTGAAGCTGGTGTTCGGCTCGTACCACGACGTCGACTCCTCGGAAATGGCGTTCAAGCTCGCTTCCTCGATGGCCTTCAAGGAAGGCTTCCGCAAGGCCAAGCCGGTCCTGCTGGAGCCGATCATGAAGGTCGAGATCGTGACCCCGGAGGATTACCAGGGTGACGTGATGGGCGACGTGAGCCGTCGTCGCGGCGTTCTGCAGGGTTCTGATACCACCGGTGACGGTTCGGCCAGCATCATCAACGCGATGATCCCGCTGGGCGAAATGTTTGGCTACGCGACCTCGCTGCGTTCGCAGACCCAGGGCCGCGCCACCTTCACGATGGAATTTGACCACTACGAGCCGGCGCCGAACAACATCGCCGACGAAGTCATGAAGAAGTCCTGAGCGTAACGCTCAGGTCCTCCAAACCACTTACGAACTAAAAGGTAGAACGAAATGGCAAAGGGTAAGTTCGAGCGCACCAAGCCGCACGTCAACGTCGGCACCATCGGTCACGTCGATCATGGCAAGACCACGCTGACCGCCGCACTGACCAAGATCGGTGCCGAGCGCTTCGGTGGCGAGTTCAAGGATTACTCCGCGATCGACGCCGCGCCGGAAGAAAAGGCACGTGGCATCACGATCTCGACCGCGCACGTCGAGTACGAATCCACCGTTCGTCACTACGCCCACGTCGATTGCCCGGGCCATGCTGACTACGTCAAGAACATGATCACCGGTGCTGCCCAGATGGACGGCGCGATCCTGGTGTGCTCGGCCGCTGACGGCCCGATGCCGCAGACCCGCGAGCA
>NZ_JBFTIX010000025.1:0-16123 GCF_056395105.1 Stenotrophomonas sp. 10L48
GAAAGCAAGAAGGGGTCGGATCCGTTTTCCAATGGAAAACGGATCCGACCCCAACCATCAGCACGCGGCTGTTGTTGTTGCTTTTGCTTTTGATCTTCTTCTTTCTCTTGCTGCGGCGGCGGCCGCAGGAAACTGTCAGAGGCCGGGTGGGTGGGCTGGGCGGGGGTGTCAGCCGCATGGATGCGGCTGCCAAGCCTCCAGGGACGGATTCACGGCGTCCCCCGAACAGCCCACCCACCCGGCCCAGCAAGCGATCCCGCTTCTGAACCCTCCGCAGAGGGGGCTCAGCCCGTTGGCCGGGAAACCTCAGTAGCCCGCCGCCTGCCCATCCTTGCGGCTCTCCGACGCGCCGTAGTACACGCCGGTTTCCGGATCACGCAGGATCGCCTGGTAACCGCCATACGGACCATCGGCGAACACCACCCGGTGCCCCTTGCGCATCAGCGCCCGCACCGTCTCGTACGGGAACCCGGTTTCCAGATTGACCTCGCCACCATCAGTCATGGCCGTCGCCTGCCCGGTCGGTTCGGTCGATCCCTCATGCTGGATGCGGGGGGCATCACCGGCCTCCTGCAGGTTCATGCCGAAGTCCACCAGGTTCATCACGATCTGTGCGTGCCCCTGCGGCTGCATCGCACCGCCCATCACGCCGAAACTTGCATAAGGCTTGCCGCCCTTGGTGATGAAGGCCGGAATGATGGTCTGGAAGGGACGCTTGCCTGGTGCGTAACCGTTGGGATGGTTCTTCTGCAGCACGAACATCTCGCCGCGATCCTGCAGGATGAAGCCCAGCCCCGGCGGGGCCATGCCGCTGCCCATGCCGCGGTAGTTGGACTGGATCAGTGACACCATCATGCCGTCGGCATCGGCCACGGTCATGTAGATCGTGTCGCCCTCTTCCAGCTGCTTGGGCGTGCCCGGCTGCACTTCCTTCAGCGCCTTGTCCATCGAAATCAGCGCGCGACGCTGCGCTGCGTACTCCTTGGAAATCAGCTTCTGTACCGGCGCGGGCTGGAAGGCCATGTCGGCGTAGAAGCGCGCACGGTCGGCGAAGGCCAGCTTCTTGGCTTCCACGAACAGATGCACGTGCTCGGGTGAGCCGAACGGAATCTTCGAGAAGTCGTAGCCTTCCAGTACGTTGAGGATCTGCAGCGCGGCGATGCCCTGGCTGTTGGGCGGCAGCTCCCACACGTCGTAGCCGCGGTAGTTGCTGCTGACCGGCTCGACCCACTCGCCATGATGGTCGGCCATGTCCTGGTAGCTCAGATAGCCGCCGTTCTTCTTGAAGTAATCGCCGATGGTGTGGGCGATGTCGCCCTTGTAGAAGGCATCACGGCCGCCGTCGGCGATCTTCTGCAGGGTGTCGGCAAGGTTGGGGTTCTTCCACATCTCGCCCTTGCGCGGCGCGTGGCCATCGATCGTGAACTGTTCCTTGAAACCCGGATACTGCGACAGCTTCGGCACCGAGCGATCCCAGTAATAGGCAATCACTTCGGCAACGGGATGACCGTCGCGCGCGTAGCGGATGGCCGGGGCCAGGTTGTCGGCCATCGGCTTGCGGCCGAAGCGCTCGTGCAGCGCGAACCAGCCATCAACCACGCCCGGCACCGATACCGGCAGCGGGCCGGTCGCGGGGATCTCCTTCAGGCCACGGCGCTGGAACTCGGCCAGGGTGAGTGACTTCGGCGAACGGCCCGAGCCGTTGTAGCCGTAGAGCTTCTGCGTCTTCGGGTCCCACACGATGGCGAACAGGTCGCCGCCGACGCCATTGCCAGTCGGCTCCATCAACCCCAGCGCTGCGTTGGCCGCAATGGCGGCATCGACGGCTGAGCCACCGGCCTTCATCACGTCCAGCGCGATCTGGGTAGCCAGCGGCTGCGAGGTGGCGGCCATCGCATGCGGGGCGATCACCTCCGAACGGGTGGCGAAGGTGTGGCCGGTAATGCGGTCGGCGGCCTGGGACAGCATGGGCACGGCAGCCAGCACGGCAGCTGCCAGCAGGGAACGGGCAAGACGTCGGGACACGGTCAGGTTCCGAGGGAAGGGGTGGTGACCGGATCTTCGCCGCTACCGCGACCGGGGGCCATCGGGCATAGGTCATGGGGCGCCTCATGGAGCCACGGGCGCCATTGCCACGAACGCATCGCAATGCGCGCGGAACCTCCCGCGGCACACCGGGCGCTGCACGACCCGGCGAGCGCAGCTGGTATCGCCGGAATCCGCGCAAAAAACCCGTTGAAAAGAGTGAATTCGGGTTCACCGAAACACTTTCAGCAGCAACCATCCTTGTGCCACAAGCGATTGCACTGCATGCAGCGGAAACTGACGGAAATAGTGCTGCGAGGGTTGACACAGCGGAAATGGCTGTGGTTTTCTCGATCACATGTTGCATCACAACACACCACCGCGAACCCACATCGAAGCCGCCAATACCGGCGCCGCCTCGCTGCGTTCGATTCTTGTGCTCGTACTTATTACCCAACCAACAGGTGCGGGACGAGCCAGCGTGTAAGCAACAAACACACCGGAACTCTTCAAAAACCCGCACCCGCCCAGGTGCGGGTTTTTTCATTTCAGGACCTGGTTTCAGACGCAACCACCATGACCACCGCCTCCTCCACAACCTGGACCTGCTGCACCACGAACTCTCGTGGTGGCAGTACCTGTGCGATGCGCGGCGCTGCCCTCCCCGCTTTTCCCTGACCGGCCGGTACGTCGCTTCGACTGCCGGCCGTCTTTTTTCTTCCCACCCGCAAGGAACCTCCCCCATGAGCACCAACGAACTGCCCCAGACCAAGATCGCCGTCATCGGCTACGGCAGCCAGGGCCGCGCGCACGCGCTGAACCTGCGTGAATCCGGCTTCGAAGTGGTGGTAGGCCTGCGTCCGGGCGGCCCCACCGAGGTCAAGGCACAGGCCGATGGCTTCACCGTGAAGGCACCGGCCGATGCGGTGAAGGATGCCGACCTGGTCGCGGTGCTGACCCCGGACATGGTGCAGAAGAAGCTGTACGAGGACGTGCTGGCGTCGAACATGAAGCAGGGCGCGGTGCTTCTGTTCGCGCATGGTCTGAACGTGCACTTCGACATGATCAAGCCGCGCGAAGACCTGGACGTCGTGCTGGTCGCACCGAAGGGCCCGGGTGCACTGGTCCGTCGCGAATATGAAATCGGCCGCGGTGTGCCATGCATCTGGGCGGTCTACCAGGACAAGAGCGGCAAGGCCGCCGAGTACGCGCTCGCCTATGCGGCCGGCCTGGGTGGTGCGCGCGCCAACCTGATCCAGACCACCTTCAAGGAAGAAACCGAAACCGATCTGTTCGGCGAGCAGGCAGTGCTGTGCGGCGGCGCTTCGGCACTGGTGCAGGCGGGCTTCGAGACGCTGGTCGAAGCCGGTTACCAGCCGGAAATCGCCTACTACGAAGTGCTGCACGAACTGAAGCTGATCGTCGACCTGTTCTACGAAGGCGGCATCTCGCGGATGCTGGAGTTCATCTCCGAGACCGCGCAGTACGGCGACTACGTCAGCGGCCCGCGGGTGATCGACGCCGGTACCAAGGCGCGCATGAAGGAAGTGCTGAAGGACATCCAGGACGGCACCTTCACCAAGAACTGGGTGGCCGAGTACGAAGCGGGCCTGCCGAACTACAACAAGTTCAAGCAGGCCGACCTGGAGCACCCGATCGAGAAGGTAGGCAAGGAACTGCGCGCCAAGATGGTCTGGTTGCAAGGTCAAGCCGCGTAACAACGCGGCACCCCCACCCGCTCTGCAAGGTTCCCCCATGAACTCTCCCACACACCGCAGCGCGCCGCCCAACGGCGCGCGCTGGCTGACCCAGGCGCTGGAGGCCGAGGGTGTCCGTACGCTGTTCGGCTATCCGGGCGGCACCATCATGCCGTTCTACGACGCGCTGGTGGATTCGTCGCTGAAGCACATCCTGGTGCGCCATGAGCAGGGCGCGGCACTGGCCGCCAACGGCTTTGCGCGCGCCAGTGGCCAGGTCGGCGTCTGCGTGGCGACCTCCGGGCCGGGCGCGTCGAACCTGGTCACCGGCATCGCCGATGCGATGCTCGATTCGGTGCCGATGGTCTGCATCACCGGCCAGGTCGCCACGCCGCTGCTGGGCACCGATGCGTTCCAGGAACTGGACGTGTTCGGCCTGACGATGCCGATCGTCAAGCACAGCTGGCTGGTGCGCAGCGTCGATGACCTGCCGCGCGTGGTGGCCGATGCTTTCCGCATCGCCCGCGAAGGCCGTCCCGGCCCGGTGCTGATCGATCTGCCCAAAGACGTGCAGCTGGCCGATGCCAGCCACCTGCCGGCGCATGTGCCGGCCAATGTGGAACCGCCGCCGGCCCCCGCCGACGCGGCCATCGCCGAGGCCATCGCGGCTCTGGCGGCGGCCGAGAAGCCGGTGGTCTACGCCGGTGGTGGCATCGCCCTGGGCGATGCCGTGCAGGACCTGCGCGAATTCGTCGAAGCCAGCGCCATCCCCACCGTGATGACCCTGCGTGGGCTGGGCGCGCTGCCTCCCCAGCACCCGCAGTCGCTGGGCATGCTGGGCATGCACGGCACCCGCGCGGCGAACATGGCCGTGCAGGAAAGCGATCTGCTGCTGGTGCTGGGTGCGCGCTTCGATGATCGGGCGACCGGCAAGCTGGCCGAGTTCGCACCGTTTGCCCGCGTGGTGCACATCGATGCCGATGCGTACGAGATCTCCAAGCTGCGCAGCGCCGATGTCGCCGTGCCCGGCAACGTCGGCCACGCCATCCGCGCCCTGCGTGCGGCCTTCCCCTCCCCCAAGGCCCATCAGGACGCATGGCGCAAGCGCTGCGCCCAGCATCGCGATCGCTTCGCCGCGCGCTACGACGCACCCGGCCAGCACATCTACGCCCCGGCGCTGCTGAAGCGCCTGAGCGAACTGGCGCCGGCCGATACGGTGGTCGCCTGCGACGTCGGCCAGCACCAGATGTGGGTTGCGCAGCACTGCCGCTTCACTCATCCGCGCAACCACCTGACCAGCGGTGCACTGGGCACGATGGGCTTCGGCCTGCCGGCGGCGATGGGTGCGCAGTTCGCCTGCCCCGAGCGCACGGTGGTGCTGGTCTCCGGCGATGGCAGCTTCATGATGAACGTGCAGGAGCTGGCGACCATCGCCCGCTGCCGCCTGCCGGTGAAGATCATCCTGCTGGACAACAGTTCGCTGGGCATGGTGCGGCAGTGGCAGGAACTGTTCTTTGCCGAGCGTTACAGCGAGATCGACCTGTCCGACAACCCGGACTTCGTCGCCTTGGCCAAGGTGTTCGGCATCGCGGCCACGCGCATCGACGCACGTGATGACGTCGAAGGTGGCCTGGCCGCGCTGCTGGCCGAACCCGGCCCGGCCCTGCTGCACGTGGCCATCGATGCACGCGCGAACGTGTGGCCGCTGGTACCGCCCAATACCGCCAACAGCACCATGCTGGAAAGCAACCCTGCACATGCACGCCAGGAGATCCCCAATGCAATACCGGCTTGACCTGGTGCTGCAACCGGCCGAGGGCGCGCTGCTGCGCGTGATCGGCATGGCCGAACGCCGCGGTTTCGCGCCGCGCGCGATCACCGGTGCGCCGGTGGCCGCCGATGATGGCCGTTGGCACCTGCAACTGGTGGTGGACAGCCAGCGCCCGCCGGAAACGCTGTGCCGGCAGATGGAAAAGATCTACGACTGCGTTTCGGTGCAGATGACCGCACTGGAAGGAGCATCCGCATGAACGCCCGTACCGTTTGCAACACGGTGCCGGTACGGAGGCGTCTTCTTCGCCGCCCGTGCCCGCATGCGGTGGTCGGCAACACCCTGCTGGTGGTCCATGCCGGCCGCTGACGCCAGCAAGGAAAGCGATGTCGGCGATGTAACCGTTGCCGACGTACTGGCTGCGCAGGCCCGCCTGCGCCGCTTCCTGCCGCCCACGCCGCTGCATCATGCCGAGCGCTTCGGCACTTGGCTGAAGCTGGAAAACCTGCAGCGCACCGGCTCGTACAAGGTGCGCGGCGCGCTGAATGCCCTGCTGGCCGCCCGCGAACGTGGCGATACCCGGCCGGTGATCTGCGCCTCGGCCGGCAACCACGCCCAGGGCGTGGCCTGGGCCGCCTATCGCCTGGATGTGCCAGCCATCACCGTGATGCCGCATGGCGCACCGGCCACCAAGATCGCTGGCGTCGCCCATTGGGGTGCAACGGTGCGCCAGCACGGCAACAGCTATGACGAGGCCTATGCGTTCGCCGTCGAACTGGCGCAGCGCCACGGCTACCGCTTCCTGTCCGCCTTCGACGATGCCGATGTCATCGCCGGCCAGGGCACCGTAGGCATCGAGCTGGCCGCACACGCGCCGGACGTGGTGATCGTACCGATCGGCGGTGGCGGCCTGGCATCCGGCGTCGCCCTGGCGCTGAAGTCACAGGGCGTGCGCATCGTCGGCGCGCAGGTCGAGGGGGTCGATTCGATGGCCCGCGCGATCCGCGGCGACGTGCGCGAGATCAATCCTGTGCCGTCGCTGGCCGATGGCGTGCGGGTGAAGATCCCCGGTTTCCTGACCCGTCGCCTGTGTACCTCGCTGCTGGACGATGTGGTGATCGTGCGCGAAGCCGAGCTGCGCGAGACCCTGGTGCGGCTGGCACTGGAAGAACACATCATCGCCGAAGGCGCCGGTGCGCTGGCACTGGCCGCCGGCCGTCGCGTCGCCGGGCGCCGCAAGTGCGCGGTCGTCTCCGGCGGCAACATCGACGCCGGCGTGCTCGCCGGCCTGCTCACCGACATCCGCCCACGCCCGCCACGCAAGCCGCGCCGGCGCCGGGCAGAAACCCCGCGCTCGCCCGGCAAGGCGACCGCCACCGCTTTTCCCACGCCTTCCCCTTCCCCCCTGCAAGCCGTCGCACCCGCTGTCGAGGAGATTTCCCTGTGACCACCATCGAACGAATTACCACCCCGCGCATCCGCATCTTCGACACCACCCTGCGTGACGGCGAGCAGTCCCCCGGCTGCAGCATGAGCCCGCCGCAGAAGCTGGTGATGGCGCGTGCGCTGGACGAACTGGGCGTGGACATCATCGAGACCGGCTTCCCGGCCAGCTCGCAGTCCGACCGCGAAGCGATGGCCCTGATCGGCCGCGAACTGCGCCGCCCGAGCCTGAGCCTGGCGGTGCTGTCGCGCTGCCTGCAGGCCGACATCGAAACCTCGGCGCGTGCGCTGGAAGCCGCTGCCAACCCGCGCCTGCATGTGTTCCTGTCGACCAGCCCGCTGCACCGTGAGCACAAGCTGCGGATGACCCGCGAGCAGGTACTGGAATCGGTACGCAGGCACGTAGCGCTGGCCCGCTCCTACATCGATGACGTGGAGTTCTCCGCCGAGGATGCCACCCGCACCGAACTGGACTACCTGATCGAGGTCTCGCGCGTGGCGATCGCTGCCGGCGCCACCACCATCAACCTGCCCGACACCGTCGGCTTCACCACGCCGGAAGAGATCCGCACGATGTTCCAGCAGGTCATCGCTGGCGTCGCCGATGTGCCGAACGCAGCCAACGTGATCTTCAGCGCCCACTGCCACAACGACCTGGGCCTGGCCGTGGCCAACTCGCTGGCCGCCATCGAAGGCGGCGCGCGCCAGGTCGAATGCACCGTCAACGGCATCGGTGAGCGCGCCGGCAACTGCTCGCTGGAGGAGATCGCGATGGTGCTGAAGGTGCGCCAGGCTTTCTACGAGCAGGACACCGCCATCGACACCCCGCGCATCGTCGGCACCTCGCAGCTGCTGCAGCGCCTGGTCGGCATGCCGGTACAGCGCAACAAGGCCATCGTGGGTGCCAATGCCTTCGCCCATGAGTCGGGCATCCATCAGCACGGCATGCTGCGCCACCGCGGCACCTACGAAATCATGCGTCCGGAAGACGTGGGCTGGGAAGATTCGCAGATGGTGCTGGGCCGCCACAGTGGCCGCGCTGCCGTCGAAGCACGCCTGCGCGCACTGGGCTTCTGGCTGGAAGAAGACGAGCTGAAGCTGGTGTTCGAGCAGTTCAAGGGACTGTGCGAGCAGCAGCGTGTTGTCACCGATGCCGACCTGCAGACGCTGATGCAGGGCGGCTCCAATGCGCAGGGCTACCGTCTGGCTTCGATGACCATCAGCGATGTCGGCAGCCGCGCCAACGCGCTGGTCGAACTGTCCGACCCGGACGGCAACCGCGTGGCCGAGACCGCGCAGGGCGACGGCCCGGTCGATGCGCTGTTCGGCGCATTGTCGGCTGCCACCGGCGTGCAGCTGATGCTGGACAGCTACCACGTGCACAGCGTCGGTATCGGCGCCGACGCGCGTGGCGAAGCCAACCTGAGCGTGCGCCACGAGGGCGTGGAGTACGACGGCACCGGTACCAGCAAGGACATCATCGAAGCGTCCGCGCTGGCCTGGCTGGACGTGGCCAACCGCCTGCTGCGCCAGCGCCAGGCCAACGCCGGCATCAGTACTGAATCACCTGCCACCGCCACCGCCTGAGGAATGTGAGATGAGCGCCTTCGACACCGCAACCACCGCCAGCAGCGCTGGCCAGCAGTGGAATGCCCAGGACTATGCGATCGATGCCGGCTTCGTGCCGACCCTCGGTGGCGCCGTTGCGCGCCTGCTCGATGCGCGTGCCGGTGAGCGCATTCTCGACCTGGGTTGTGGCGATGGCGTGCTCACCACCGAACTGGCCCTCAGCGGCGCACATATGCAGGGCGTCGATGCCTCGCCGGAAATGGTGATCGCCGCGCGTGCGCGGGGCGTCGATGCGCAGGTGATGGACGGCCACGCCCTGGCCTTCGACGGTGCGTTCGATGCGGTGTTCAGCAACGCCGCCCTGCATTGGATGCCCGACCCGGATCGCGTGCTGGAGGGTGTGCGCCGCGCCCTGCGCCCCGGCGGGCGCTTCGTCGCCGAGTTCGGCGGCCATGGCAACGTGGCCACGATCACTGCCGCCGTGCAGGCTGCGCGCGTCGCCCATGGCCATGGTGCCAGCGCATTCCAGTGGTACTTCCCCACCGCCGATGCCTACGCAGACCGCCTGCGCCAGCATGGCTTCCAGGTGCAGCTGATCGAATGCCTGCCGCGACCGACCGCGCTGCCGACCGGCGTTGCCGGCTGGCTGCGGGTATTCGCCGCTCCACTGCTGGACGACCTGCCGGCCGAGGCGCGCGCCACGGTGCGCGATGCCGCCACGGCCCTGCTGGCCGACCTGCCGCGCAATGCCGCCGGCCAGCCGCTGGCCGACTACGTGCGCCTGCGCGTGCTCGCGCGGCGCCGCTGACCTGCTCCTGTTACTTTCTCTTCGATGCCCGTTACTCCGTACTCCTGCCAGGCAAACGCATGACTTCCGCACCCCGCACCCTGTACGACAAACTGTGGGACGCCCACGTGGTGGTTCCAGAAACCGACAGCGCGCCCGCCGTGCTGTATATCGACCTGCACCTGATCCATGAAGTGACCTCGCCGCAGGCCTTCACCGAGCTGCGCGAGCGTGGCCTGAAGCCGCGCCGTCCGGATCGGACCAAGGCCACGATGGACCATTCAACGCCGACCCTGCCGGCCGCTGCCGACGGTACGCTGCCCTACGCCAGTGCCGCCTCCGAAGCACAGGTCGCGATGCTGGCGCGCAACTGCGCCGAGCACGGCATCGAACTGTTCGACATGGCCTCGGACAACCGCGGCATCGTCCACGTGATCGCACCGGAACAGGGCTTCACCCAGCCGGGCATGACCATCGTCTGCGGCGACAGCCACACCTCCACCCACGGCGCATTCGGGTCGCTGGCCTTCGGCATCGGCACCAGCGAAGTCGGCCATGTGCTGGCCACGCAGTGCCTGCTGCAGCGCAAGGCGAAGACGCTGGCGATCACCGTCGATGGCAAGATCGCGCCGGGTATCGGCGCCAAGGACGTGGTCCTGCACATCATCGGCGTGATCGGCGTCAATGGCGGCACCGGGCACGTGATCGAGTTCCGCGGCAGCACCATCGAAGCGATGGACATGGAACAGCGCATGACCCTGTGCAACATGTCGATCGAAGCCGGTGCACGCGCCGGCATGGTCGCGCCCGACCAGGTGACATTCGACTTCGTCGCCAATACGCCGCGTGGCCCCAAGGGCGCCGACTTCGACGCTGCCGTTGCCCGCTGGACGCAGCTGCGCAGCGATGAAGGCGCGCGCTTCGACAGCGAGGTGCACATCGATGCCGTCGATATCCGCCCGACCCTGACCTGGGGCACCCACCCCGGCACCGCCATCGCGGTGGATGCGCCGATCCCGGCGGCCAACGATGCCGCCGCGCAGAAGGGCCTGGATTACATGCACTTCCAGGCGGGACAGACGCTGGCCGGCACGCCCGTGGACGTGGTGTTCGTCGGCTCCTGCACCAATGGCCGGCTGAGCGACATGCGCGAAGTGGCACAGGTGCTGCGTGGCCGTCGCATCGCCGAGCGCGTGCGCATGCTGGTGGTGCCTGGTTCTGAAATCGTCAAGCGCCAGGCCGAGGCCGAAGGCATCCATGAGATCGTGCGCGCGGCCGGTGCCGAATGGCGCGAGCCGGGCTGTTCGATGTGCATCGCCATGAATGGCGACCTGGTCGCCCCCGGCCAACTGGCGGTCAGCACCAGCAACCGCAACTTCGAAGGCCGCCAGGGCCCGGGCTCGCGCACGCTGCTGGCCTCGCCGATGAGTGCTGCCTGGGCCGCGGTGCAGGGCCACGTCGCCGATGCCCGTGAGCTGTTCGCCCAGGAGGTGGCCTGATGAGCGGCTTCCGCACCCTGAGCTCGGCCAGCGTGGTGCTGCGCCAGACCAACATCGACACCGACCAGATCATTCCGGCGCGGTTCCTGTCCACCACCGAACGTGCTGGCCTGGGCCGCAATGCGTTCAACGACTGGCGCTGGCAGGCCGATGGCTCGCCCGTGGCGGACTTCGCCTTCAACCAACCGCACAATGCCGGCCGCAGCATCCTGCTGGCCGGGCGCAACTTCGGCTGCGGCTCATCGCGCGAACATGCGCCGTGGGCACTGACCGATCTCGGCCTGCGTGCCATCGTCAGCAGCGAGATCGCCGACATCTTCCGCGGCAATTCGCTGAAGAACGGCCTGCTGCCGATCGTACTGGACGAGGCCGACGTGCAGCTGCTGATGCAGCGCCCTGACGATGAGCTGACCATCGACGTTGCGGCGCGCGAGCTGCGCACGCCCGATGGCCGCGTCTACTCCTTCCCGTTGGACGGCTTCTCGCAGACCTGCCTGCTGGAAGGCGTCGATCAACTGGGCTATCTGTTGGGCCGTGTCCCTGAAATCGAACGTTACGAGAGTGAGCATGCACGCTGAAATTGTTGTCCTGCCCGGTGATGGCATCGGCCCGGAAGTGGCCGCCGCCGCGGTCGCCGTTCTGAACGCCGTCGCCAAGCGCTTCAACCACACCTTCACCTTCAGCGAGCACGACATCGGTGGCATCGCCATCGACCGCCACGGCGAACCGCTGCCGGCGTCGACCCTGGCCGCGTGCCAAGCCGCCAACGCTGTGCTGCTGGGCGCCGTGGGCGGGCCGAAGTGGTCCGACCCGAACGCCAAGGTCCGCCCGGAACAGGGCCTGCTGGCGATCCGCAAGGCGCTGGGCCTGTATGCCAACCTGCGTCCGGTGCGCACCCATGAAGCAGCACTGCACGCCTCGCCGATCAAGGCCGAGCTGCTGCAGGGCGTGGACTTCGTCGTGGTGCGCGAACTGACCGGTGGCATCTACTTCGGCGACAAGACCCGCGATGCCGACAGCGCAAGCGATCTGTGCCGCTACACCGTGGCCGAGATCGAGCGTGTGCTGCGCAGTTCCTTCCGGTTGGCGCAGCAGCGTCGCGGCAAGGTCACTTCGGTGGACAAGGCCAACGTGCTGGAAACCTCACGCCTGTGGCGAGACGTGGCCGCGCGCATCGGCCGCGAGGAATTCCCGGACGTGGCGCTGGAACACCAGCTGGTCGATTCCATGGCGATGCATCTGCTGGCCAAGCCACGCGAGTACGACGTGATCGTGACCGAGAACATGTTCGGCGACATCCTCACCGATGAGGCCTCGATGCTGGCCGGTTCGCTGGGCCTGCTGCCATCGGCATCGCTGGGCGAGCCGGGTGCGGTGGGTATCTACGAGCCGATCCACGGCTCGGCACCGGACATCGCCGGCAAGGGCATCGCCAACCCGTACGCGACGATCTTCAGCGCGGCAATGCTGCTGCGCCATTCGCTGGGGCTGGAAGACGAAGCAGCAGCGGTGGAAGCGGCGGTGCACGCGGTGCTGGACGATGGCGTGTTCACCGCAGACCTGGCCGCCAAGGGCCACGCGGTGAGCACGGCGACGGCCACCGACGCGGTGCTGGCCAAACTGGGATGAATGATCGGGGTACCGGACGGCGTCCGGTACCCGTTCTCTCTGCGCATCCCGCACTGACTCACTCAGTGCGGGATGTTCGCGCTCTGCGGATCGCTCGCGGCCGCGCGCATCTGCGAGCTGCTGCATCCGGTCAGGACAGTGCCGTCGTCAGCTCTGGCCACCACGCGTTCATGGATTCGGATGCTGCCTGAAGGCAAGCCGCTGCGCGACGCTTCGCGTTGCCAGACCTGCACGCCGGCCTGCTGGTGAGCAGTTGTCAGAACGGCATCGAGCAACACGCTTGCCACGTTGATTCTGCCAAGGTCTGCAGCGAACAGGCCGGCCGGTGCGGCCAGCACCTTGTCGGTGGCGATGCCCTGGATCTGCAGCGGCGTCTGCAGTTCGATCTGGAAGACGGGAAGCACCGTGCCGTTGATCGCATGCGTGGGTGCCGACACTGCGTGCACCTCTGCCGGCCATTCGCCCTGCGGCTGTTCCATCACCTGCTGCAGCAAGCGCCCAACGCGGCGCAGGGCCGCATCGTCGGCACGGCACTCGATGGCCGCAGTGAGGTCATTGGCATCTGCACGCTGCTGCCGATCCAGTGGCAACGTTCCCTGCGTGCTGGCAGATTGGGCAGTACATCCCGACCGATAGCCGTCGCCATCGCTGCTCACCATGATCGACGGGGCCGACGTGTTGCCATCAACCGATCGTGCGGACCACACCCGGAAAGGTTCACGCAGCGTGCTCGACTGCAGCTGCAGGCCATGGCGCGCAACGATGCGATCACGCGCTGCAGCATCGATGGCAATGGACAACCCCTGCGCGTCTGCGAATACGCGCTGGGTCCGGACGCCCTGCGCGGTCAACGGCACCGGCATATCGATGACCGTCACCGAAGCAGCGTCGGCGTCTCCGGCCTGCTCGAAATGCCAGTCACGCAGATGCAACGGGCGACCGGCCGGATCGCCGTAACGTGCCGCCCGCAGGGTGCTGGCGACGGTCTGCCGGGTATCTGCACTGGCACGGCATTCGAGCACGGCAAGCAGGTTCTGCTGGAAGCGCAGGGCCTCGGTCTGCGCCGGCTCTGCATCGGCATGGCCGCAGCAGGCAACCAGCATCAACACGCAAGCGCGGATCGTGCGAGGGAACATGCAGGCTCTCCGGCCCCGGGACAGCCCGCTATTGTGCCCGTGAACGCCCTGAAGCTGTCCACTTGGGGATCTACTGCGCGAACCCAAGTCTCGCATGTCTCTACTTGGTGGTGTAACCGCCATTGACCAGGATGGTCTGCCCGGTCATCCACCAACCGTCGGTCACCAGGAAGCGGATCCACGGCACGATGTCGGCGATATCGGTCAGGCCGGTGCGGGTGAACGCCGACAGCGCCGCGGCGGTCTTGTGGTAGGCCTGCGCATCGGCACTCTCGGCCGGATAGAAGAACGGCGTATCCATCGGCCCGGGGCCGATCGCGGTCACCGAGATCCCACGCTCGCCAAACTCCTTCGATGCCGCGCGGGTGAAGTGTTCCACCGGCGCCTTGGTGCCCGCGTAGCTGGAATAGAACGGCGTGAACGCGCCCAGCAGCGACGTGACCAGCGTGCAGATGCGGCCGCCGTCGTTGACATGGCGCCCTGCCTCCTTGAGGAAGAAAAAGGCCGTCTTCGCATTGACCGCGCTCATCTGGTCGTACTCCGCTTCGCTGATGTCCAGCATCGGCTTCTTCAGCACTTTGCCGACGGTGTTGATGGCGATGTCGGGGCGACCGACGGCGGCGACCGCGTCGGCGAACAGGCGCTCCATCGCAGCGGCCGAGGTCAGATCGGCCTGCAACGCCACGGCCTTGGCACCTGCGGCCTGCACCGCCGCAACGGTCGCCTCGGCGTCGGCCTGGGTGGCGGCGCTGTTGTAGTGGATGACGATGGCCTTGGCGCCCTGTACGGCGAAGTCGCGGGCGATCAGCCCGCCGAGGTTCTTGGCACCGCCGGCGATCAGCACGGTCTTGCCCTGGATACGGTGGTCGGTCATGGCATCGGTCTCGGGAAGAGGCTGCCGGGCTGGCAACCCTGTGCCGACGACGATATCGTGCAGAAATTGCGGATAAAGACCGCAACATTGACTTAACTTTCCAAAGCGGGCGAACAATGGACCGGATCGAGCGTTTCCGCATCTTTGCCCGGGTGGTGGAGTGCACCAGCTTCACCCGCGCCGCCGACCAGCTCGGCCTGCCCCGCTCCACTGTCTCGGCGGCCGTGGCGGAACTCGAGCAGCGCCTGGGCACGCGCCTGCTGCAGCGCTCCACCCGGAGGGTCTCCACCACCCACGATGGCGACACCTTCTACGTGCGCTGCCTGCGCCTGATCGCCGAGGTGGAAGACGCCGAGTCGCTGTTCCGCCAGGACGACGCACAGCCGAGTGGCCTGTTGAAGATCGATGTACCCAGCCGGATCGGCCGCCGCATCATCGCCCCGGCGCTGCCGGACTTCTTCGCACGGCACCCCCAGGTCGAGCTGGACCTGGGCATGACCGATCGCGCGGTGAATCTGATCGAGGACGGCTGCGATGCGGTGCTGAGGGTGGGCCAGCTGGGTGACTCCAGCCTGGTGGCCCGCACGCTGGGCCAGCTGGACTTCGTCAACGTTGCCGCGCCGGCGTACCTGCACGCGCACGGCGTACCGCAGCACCCCACCGACCTGCAGCAGCACCGCGCGGTGAACTATGCGTCGCCGACCACGGCGCGGGTGGAGCCGTGGGAATGGCAGGACGGCGCGCAGCTGCGCACGCTGCCGATGCCCGGCTGGGTGCGGGTGAACAGCGCCGAGGCGTCGATTGCCTGCTGCGTAGCAGGGCTGGGACTGCTGCAGATTCCACGCTACGACGTGCAGGCCGAACTGCAAACCGGTGCGCTGGTGGAGGTGATGCCCCAGTACGCGGCGCAGCCGCTGCCGGTGACCCTGTTGCTGCCGCACCGGCAGCATCGCGCGCAACGTGTGCAGGTGTTCCTGGATTGGCTGGTGCCGCTGCTGCGTGAGCGGCTGCAGTTGCAGGGGTGATCGGCCCGGCGGCTGCCCGGCGCCCGCAGATGCAACTGCAACTGCAAAAGCCAGAGCGGCTCTGGGTTGTTGCTGGGTTGGCGGGGAGGGGGCAGCTGGCGGGACACGCCGCTAGTACGTCCCTGTAGGCTCGGCCACGGCATCCATGCCGTGGACGGTCCCGYCAKCKGCCCCCTCCCCGCCTCCGACAATTTCCCTRTGACGGTTGGTGGATCCACGCCRTGCGTGGATGAGGTGTATCGGAAARCAAGRAGGGGTCGGATCCGTTTTCCAATGGAAAACGGATCCGACCCCAACCATCAGCACGCGGCTGTTGCTGTTGCTTTTCGCTCTTCTTCTTTCTCTTCCTGCGGTGCAGGCCACAGGAAACTGTCAGGGGCTGGGTGGGTGGGCTGGGCGGGGGTGTCAGCCGCATGGATGCGGCTGCCAAGCCTTATCTGATTGGAATCTGGCACCGTAGGTGTCGAGAGCCGGCGTGGGCCGCCGTGTAAGCCTGGATCTCGACGATCGCCATGTAGCTTGGCGCCCACGCCGGAATCTCCCTTGATCCGCCCGAACAGTTGCTGGAGCTGACACTCGCAGTGATAAGACTGGGCAAGCGGGGGAGCTCTCGACCCTTCCAGACTATACGGAGTCCGGTGATGAACGGGATCGGGATTGATGTCAGC
>NZ_JBFTIX010000026.1:0-7654 GCF_056395105.1 Stenotrophomonas sp. 10L48
GTGGTCACCACCATGTCGGCCATCGAAGCCTCCTCGAAGAAGATCGCCGAGATCATCTCGGTCATCGATGGCATCGCCTTCCAGACCAACATCCTGGCGCTGAATGCCGCAGTGGAAGCGGCCCGTGCCGGCGAACAGGGCCGTGGCTTCGCCGTGGTCGCCAGCGAGGTGCGTACCCTCGCCCAGCGCTCGGCCGCCGCCGCCAAGGAGATCAAGGGGCTGATCGACGAATCGGTCGGCAAGGTCGCCGAGGGTTCCAGCCTGGTCCACCAGGCCGGCAGCACCATGGGCGAGATCGTCGCGTCGGTGCAGCGCGTGACCGACATCATGGCCGAGATCTCCGCCGCCTCGCAGGAACAGTCGGCCGGCATCGAGCAGGTCAACCAGACCGTGGTGCAGATGGACGAAACCACCCAGCAGAACGCCGCGCTGGTGGAAGAAGCCACCGCCGCAGCGCGGGCGATGGAAGACCAGGCCGCACAGCTGGGCGAGGCCGTCGCACGCTTCCGCCTGGCCGCACCGAGCGCGGGCAATGCGATACCGCGCGCAGCCATGGCCGTGGCCAGCAGTGCTCCGCGCAAGGCGGCGCCCGCATCCATCGCCGCACCCGCGCGCGTGCGCAAGCCCGTTGCGCAGCCGGCCCTGGCCGGTGACGGCGACTGGCAGGAGTTCTGATCGCAGCATCGGGGTGGCCGCGCGCCACCCCGTCAGCGGAAAGGCAGCGCCGGGCCATGCCCGGCCCGGGCACCACGCTTGCCCGACCGCCGCGGGCATGGCACAACGGAGCAAACGAGTGCGTTCGGTGCTACATAAATCCGCAACGCAGCCGATACCTCTTTCGAGCCACGCGCCCACACGCGTCGGCGCCCGCCCCTGACCACAGATTCCATGTCCGACGGCCACGACACTGCACTGCCCGAAGTCCATGCGGCCGACGCCGCGGATGATCGCTTCCTGGTCCGCAACCCCCGCCAGGTGCGGCAGCTGCTGCGTTCACTGATCGACCAGCGATCACTGATCAACGCCCATATCGACGGCCGCGATCGATCCTTCCCCACCGCCCTGCTTGAACTGGACGACGACGAGGATTTCCTGCTGCTCGATGGCAGCCCGCAGGAGGCTTCCAACCGCGCCGCCGAACAGTCCGACCACCTGCTCTGCTTCGCCCAGCTGGAACGGGTACTGGTGCGTTTCCGCCTGCATGACCTGCAGCGCGTGGACAACGAGGGCCATGTGGCGTTCCGTGCACCGCTGCCCGATGAACTGGTGCACCTGCAGCGACGCGAACTGTACCGGCTGGAGACCCCCATCACCGACTCACCGCAATTGCTGCTGCCACCGGGCGAGGCCCGCGCCGAAGCCTTGTCGATGCGGGTGGTGGACATCAGTGGCGGCGGCCTGGCGGTAACCGTGCCCACCGACTGCGCCATCTTCAGCCTGCAGCAGCGCTACCGGGCGCAGCTGTCGATGCCCGATGGCCCGGACCTGCAGATCGAACTGGTGGTCTGCAACCTGCTGCCGCAACGCCTGCCCAACGGCACCGAGGTCAAGCGCGTCGGCATGCGTTTCGACGACCTGCCGCGCGGCGGCGACAGCGCCATCCAGCGCTACATCTTCCGCATCGACCGCCAGCGCAAGGCACGCCGCAACGGCGAGCTCTGACACCCCCACGGCGGGTAGTGCCGGCCGCTGGCCGGCAACCTCGAAACCGCGTGGATACCGGTGCCAGTAGATCCACGCCATGCGTGGATGCAGGAACTGCCGGCCAGCGGCCGCCACCCCCCTCCCAGGTAGATCCGCGCCATGCGTGGATGCAGGATTGCCGGCCAGCGGCCGGCACTACCAGATGCCTAAAGTCCCCCACCCAGGGGCCGATATCGAGCCTGACACCGGCACTTCCGGCAGAACCAGGACCCCTCGATGAACGACAAGAACAGCTCCGCCGCCGGCGCCGATGGCGAATTCCTCAGCTTCACCCTCGGTGCCGAGCACTACGGCGTGGACATCCTCAAGGTGCAGGAAATCCGCGGCTACGACGCCGTCACCCGCGTCCCCGATGCCCCGGACTACATCAAGGGCGTGATCAACCTGCGCGGCACCATCGTGCCGGTGATCGACCTGCGCCTGAAGCTGCGCCTGGAAGACGCCCGCTACGACGCCTTCACCGTGATGATCGTGCTCAACGTGGAAGACCGCGTGGTCGGCATCGTGGTCGACAGCGTCTCCGACGTGATCCCGCTGTCGGCCGAGCAGATCCGCCCGACCCCGGAATTCGGCGCCGCCGTCGACACCCGCTTCATCTCCGGCATCGGCACCCACGACGACCGCATGCTGATCCTGCTGGATATCGAAACCCTGCTGGACAGCGCCGACATGGGTCAGACCAACGTCGTCGAAGACGCTGCCGCCTGAGCAAACGGACCTTTTTCACGTTTCTGTTACGCAGCCCTTCAGTTCCCCTCATCCACGCCGATAGGGGGACAGAAGCCGGTCGCGCAGGAACGCGCCAAGGCCGGATCCACCATCACCATCCCCGGAGAATCACCCCGATGAAGTCCCTGCTTGCGTTCGTTTCGGCTGCCGTCCTGGCCACCACCGCTTCCTCCGCCTTCGCGCAGTCGGCCGAGATGATTCCGCCGGAGATGGCACCGCGCGCCGTCGGCAAGGACGGCATGGTCTGCGGCAAGGTCGAAAAGGCCCGCTTCGCAGAAGGTTCCGAAGGCCAGCCGACCTTCCTGTACATGGGCGGTGCCTTCCCGCGCCACACCTTCTCGGCACGCATCGCCGGCGAGAACCGCGGCAAGTTCTCCTTCCCGCTGGAAACCCTGGAAGGCAAGACCGTGTGCGTGATCGGCAAGATCCAGCGCGACGCCTCGCGCGCGGAAATCGAAGTCAGCTCGCCGTCCAGCCTGAAGCTGGCCAACATCAAGTAATCCGCTGTCCGTCAGACCGCGCCGGCCAGCGTGCCGGCGTGGCTGTTGCAACCGGG
This sequence comes from Stenotrophomonas sp. 10L48, assembly GCF_056395105.1. Classification (NCBI taxonomy): domain Bacteria; kingdom Pseudomonadati; phylum Pseudomonadota; class Gammaproteobacteria; order Lysobacterales; family Lysobacteraceae; genus Stenotrophomonas; species Stenotrophomonas sp. 10L48. The sequence goes on from NZ_JBFTIX010000026.1 coordinate 2,990, forward strand.
CCCCGCGCCCGGCCGCGTCTGCCTTAGGAGATCGCAACGCCCATGCCGTGGATCAACAACCTGAAACTGATGCCGAAGCTCATGCTGACCTTCGGTGTCCTCTTGCTGGTGATGCTGCTGCAGGGCATCGTCGCCTACCGTGGCCTGCATTCGCTGAACAACGTGACCACCGAACTGGCTGGTTCACGCATGGAAAGCATCCGCATGGCCGGCGAGATGCGCGGCATGCTCGGCGAGTACCGCAACAGCGCCTACCAGCAGCTGATCCGCGCCAGCGACGACGTCAAGGCCGACGCCCGCAAGCAGGCCGTCGAACTGCGCACCAGCATGGACAAGTCGATCAAGGACTATCCGAAGCTGGTCGACAACGCACAGCAGAAGAAGCTGTTCGACACCTTCGCCAAGGACTGGAAGGACGCGCTGGCCTCCTATGACAGCGTCACCGAAATGCTGGAGCTGGACCTGCCCGACGATGCGATCGACACCTTCGTCGGCGAGACCCGCACCAAACACCGCAAGGCCGGCGCTGCGCTTGAAGCGCTGATCGCCGAAGACAACCGCCTCGCCCGCGCCTCGCGCGACGAAGCCGCCTCCACCTACTCCGCCTCGGCCGTGCTGACCGTCATCGCCCTGCTCGGCGGCGCCGCGCTCGGCCTGGTGCTGGTGTGGCTGTTCGCCCGTGCCCTGGTCGGCAGCGTGCGTGGCGCCGTCTCGGTCGCCAACGACGTCGCCGGTGGCAAGCTTGATGGCCATATCGACGTCAGCCGCCAGGACGAAGTGGGCGAACTGATGCAGGCCATGCAGCGCATGCAGCGCGACCTGCGCGAGCGCACCGAAACCGACCAGGCCATCGCCCGCGAGAACCTGCGCATCCGCACCGCGCTGGATTACAGCTCGACCGGCGTCTACCTCACCGACCCCAACAACACCATCGTCTACAGCAACCGCGCCCTGCAGCAGACCCTGGCCCAGTACCAGGACGAGCTGCGCCGCGACCTGCCCGACTTCGACGTCCACGCCTCGCTGGTCGGCAAGCCGGTCACCGTGCTCGAGCACCGTGGTGAGATGGACAACACCCTGCTGGCCAACCTCAAGCAGCATGGCGTTGCCCGCCGCCCGATGCAGTATGGCGATGCCCAGTTCGCCCAGGTCGTGTCGACCATCCGCAACGAAGACGGCGACACCGTCGGCTACGTGGTGGAATGGCGCGACCGCACCCAGGAAGCGCAGGTCGAGGCGGAAGTGGCACGGGTGATCGCCCAGGCCGCTGCCGGCGACCTGTCCGGCCGCATCGATGCCAACGACAAGGAAGGCTTCTTCCTGCAGCTGGCCCAGCAGATCAACGGCCTGCTGGACGCCAACTCGGGCAGCATCGAACAGATTTCCGGCCTGCTCGCCGCACTGTCGCAGGGTGACCTGACCGTGCGCATGCACGGCGACTATCAGGGCGTGTTCGCCCGCATGCGCGACGATGCCAATGCCACCGCCGCGCAGCTGAGCGAGATCGTCACCCGCATCAAGCAGTCCAGCCGTGCGATCAGCTCGGCCGCCGGTGAAATCGCCTCCGGCAACAGCGACCTGTCGCGCCGTACCGAACAGCAGGCCGCGAACCTGGAAGAAACCGCCGCCTCGATGGAAGAACTGACCTCCACCGTGCGCCAGAACGCCGAGCACGCCCGCCAGGCCAACCAGCTCGCCATCGGCGCGCATGGCGTGGCATCGCAGGGTGGCGAAGTGGTCGGCCAGGTGGTCACCACCATGTCGGCCATCCAGGCCTCGTCGAAGAAGATCGCGGAAATCATCTCGGTCATCGACGGCATTGCCTTCCAGACCAACATCCTGGCGCTGAACGCCGCGGTGGAAGCGGCCCGTGCCGGCGAACAGGGCCGTGGTTTCGCCGTGGTCGCCAGCGAAGTGCGCACCCTCGCCCAGCGCTCGGCCGCCGCCGCCAAGGAAATCAAGGGCCTGATCGACGACTCGGTCGGCAAGGTCAACGACGGCTCGGCACTGGTGCACAAGGCCGGCGCCACCATGGGCGAAATTGTTGCCTCGGTGCAGCGCGTCACTGACATCATGTCCGAGATCTCTGCTGCCTCGCAGGAGCAGAGCGCCGGCATCGAACAGGTCAACCAGACCGTGGTGCAGATGGACGAAACCACCCAGCAGAACGCCGCGCTGGTGGAAGAAGCCACCGCCGCCGCACGTGCGATGGAAGAACAGGCGGGCCACCTCAGCGAGGCGGTCTCGATCTTCGTGGTCGACGAAGCCGAAGCCGTGGTCGCCACGCGCGCACCGGCACCGCGCGCGTCGGCACCGGCAGCCCCGGCTCCGGCAGCGGCCGCACCGCCGGCCCGCCGCAGCACTGGCGGCCGATCCATGGCCACCGAACTGGCTGATGGAGACTGGCAGGAATTCTGATACCTGCCTGACCTGAGGCACGAAAACGCCCCGGCCCTGCGCTGGGGCGTTTTCTTTTGCGGCCTCGCCAGGTGTTGTCCAGCCAACGGCGCAGTGCTTCCGGGGTCAGATCCGTTTTCCGCAGGAAAACGGATCTGACCTCTCTTTCCAATTGGAAACTCAACGCACTTGCCGTCCGACACCGGGATGCCAGATGAGTCGTGCGGGGATGGGCTGGCGGGACCGTTGGCGCCATGGATGGCGCCATCGAGCCCCCATGGACGGGTTTACGGCATGCCCCGCCAGCCCATCCCCGCACGGCTCCCCCTCAACATTGCAGAGCCGACCATCCGCAGTTGCTGTTGCTCTCGCTCCGAAAGCCTGCCGCAGGCAGCGCCGCAGCCGCCGCTGCGAACAAACCTGAATACGTTCGAACAGCCCACCTCAATCCCCCGCCCCCGCGGCCGATAACGGTCATGTCACCGCTGCTCCCGATCAGCACCGGCGCCTCCACCCACCACCACCCGGGTACTGCTCGATGAATCTCCTGCATCGCTGGCAACACTACTTCAGCAATCTCTCCGTCCGACGCAAGCTCAATCTGCTCACGCTGCTGATCGCACTCGGCGTGATCGCGCTCTCGGTGATCGCTGCCCGCATGCAGTACCTGGACCTCAATGAAACCCGCAAGTCGTCGTTGAAGACCCAGGTTGAACTGACCTACGGCATCCTCGACCACTACCACGGGCTGGCCGCCAGCGGCGAACTCACCGAGCCCGCCGCCCGCCAGGCCGCGCTCGATGCGCTGGCGCGCATGCGCGCCGACAGTGATACGTATTACTACAGCGTCTACGACACGAACTACCGCGTGCTGATGCATCCGTTCCGCAAGGACCTGATCGGCAAGGACATGAAGGACTTCCGCTCCGAGGACGGCGTGCAGCTGTTCCACGACCTGGTGGAAGTGGCTCGCAAGGGCGGCGGGGTGGTCTCCTACAAGTGGGCCAAGGCCAACAGCGAAGGCCTGTACGACAAGGCGTCCTACGCCGGCCTGTTCAAGCCCTGGAACTGGGTGGTCAGCAGCGGCGTATACATGGATGACGTGCAGCAGCAGGCACTGGTCTTCACCGCCATCATGACCCTGGCCGGCGGCGTACTGGTGCTGATCGTGCTGGCATTGAGCTGGGTCATCGGCAACCGCATCGCACGTCCGCTGAAGCAGGCCACCGCCGTGGCCGAAGGCATTGCCGGCGGCAAGCTGGACAGCCACATCGGCCCGCAGCCGCATGACGAAACCGGTCGCCTGCTCGAAGCCATGTCGCGCATGCAGCAGCAGCTGCACGCGGTCATCAGCGGCCAGCGCGAGATGGCGCGCCGCCACGATGGCGGTGAACTCAGCTACCGCATCGACGCCAGCAGCTTCCCCGGCGAATACGGACTGATGGTGCAGGAAACCAACGTCCTGGTCGGCAGCCACGTGCAGACCCTGCACGATGTACTGAACGTCGTGCAGCAGTACGCCGTGGGCGACCTCAGCAGCGACATCGCGCGCTATCCGGGCGAAAAGGCGGCGATGACCACCACCGTCGACACGGTCAAGGCCAACCTCGGCCGCATCAACGCCGAGATCAAGCAGCTGGCCAGTGCCGCCGCTGCGGGCGACTTCAGCCAGCGCGGCGATGCACAGCGCTTCGATCACGATTTCCGCACCATGCTGGAAAACCTCAATGCCATGATGGCAGTCAGCGATGACAACCTCGGCAAGCTCTCGCAGCTGCTGTCGTCCATTGCCGACGGCGACCTGACGGCACGCATGCACGGTGACTACCAGGGCGTGTTCGCCCGCATGCGCGACGATGCAAACGCCACGGTCAGCCAGCTGACCCAGATCGTCAGCCAGATCCAGGCCAGTGCCTCCAGCATCACCCTGTCGGCCGGCGAAATCGCGTCGGGCAACAGTGATCTGTCGCGCCGTACCGAGCAGCAGGCCGCCAATCTGGAAGAAACCGCCGCCTCGATGGAGGAACTGACCTCCACCGTGCGCCAGAATGCTGAGCACGCGCGCCAGGCCAACCAGCTCGCCATCGGCGCGCACGGCGTGGCCTCGCAGGGTGGCAGCGTGGTCGGCCAGGTGGTCACCACCATGTCGGCCATCGAAGCCTCCTCGAAGAAGATCGCCGAGATCATCTCGGTCATCGATGGCATCGCCTTCCAGACCAACATCCTGGCGCTGAATGCCGCAGTGGAAGCGGCCCGTGCCGGCGAACA
>NZ_JBFTIX010000027.1:2500-5805 GCF_056395105.1 Stenotrophomonas sp. 10L48
TTCAGTGAAGACGAGTAGGGCGGGGCACGTGAAACCCTGTCTGAACATGGGGGGACCATCCTCCAAGGCTAAATACTACTGACCGACCGATAGTGAACCAGTACCGTGAGGGAAAGGCGAAAAGAACCCCGGAGAGGGGAGTGAAATAGATCCTGAAACCGTGTGCGTACAAGCAGTAGGAGCCTCGCAAGGGGTGACTGCGTACCTTTTGTATAATGGGTCAGCGACTTACTGTTCGTGGCAAGCTTAACCGTATAGGGGAGGCGAAGGGAAACCGAGTCTGATAAGGGCGCATAGTCGCGGGCAGTAGACCCGAAACCGGGTGATCTAGTCATGGCCAGGGTGAAGGTGCCGTAACAGGTACTGGAGGCCCGAACCCACGTCTGTTGCAAAAGACGGGGATGAGCTGTGATTAGGAGTGAAAAGCTAATCGAACCCGGAGATAGCTGGTTCTCCTCGAAAGCTATTTAGGTAGCGCCTCATATGTATCCTCTCGGGGGTAGAGCACTGTTATGGCTAGGGGGTCATCGCGACTTACCAAACCATTGCAAACTCCGAATACCGAGACGGACTGTATGGGAGACACACGGCGGGTGCTAACGTCCGTCGTGAAAAGGGAAACAACCCAGACCCACAGCTAAGGTCCCAAATTTTGTGCTAAGTGGAAAACCATGTGGAAAGGCACAGACAGCCAGGAGGTTGGCTTAGAAGCAGCCACCCTTTAAAGAAAGCGTAATAGCTCACTGGTCGAGTCGGTCTGCGGGGAAGATTTAACGGGGCTAAGCACAGAACCGAAGCTTGGGGTGTGCATATTTATATGTACGCGGTAGAGGAGCGTTCCGTAAGCCGTTGAAGGTGGATTGAGAAGTCTGCTGGAGGTATCGGAAGTGCGAATGCTGACATGAGTAACGATAATGCGGGTGAAAAACCCGCACGCCGAAAGCCCAAGGTTTCCTTGCGCAACGTTAATCGGCGCAGGGTGAGTCGGCCCCTAAGGCGAGGACGAAAGTCGTAGTCGATGGGAAGCAGGTTAATATTCCTGCACCTCGCGTAAGTGCGATGGAGGGACGGAGAAGGTTAGGCATACCGGGCGTTGGTTGTCCCGGGGAAAGGCGGTAGGTTTGGATCTTTGGCAAATCCGGGATCCTYYAAGACCGAGCACCGAGACGAGCCTTTATGGCGAAGTTGCTGATACCACGCTTCCAGGAAAAGCTCCTAAGCTTCAGCTTACGCAGACCGTACCGTAAACCGACACAGGTGGGTAGGATGAGAATTCTCAGGCGCTTGAGAGAACTCGGGTGAAGGAACTAGGCAACATGGCACCGTAACTTCGGGAGAAGGTGCACCCTTTTTGGTGGCTCGTGCGAGCTATAGCTGAAGAGGGTCGCAGTAACCAGGCCGCTGCGACTGTTTATCAAAAACACAGCACTCTGCAAACACGAAAGTGGACGTATAGGGTGTGACGCCTGCCCGGTGCTGGAAGGTTAATTGATGGGGTCAGCCGCAAGGCGAAGCTCTTGATCGAAGCCCCAGTAAACGGCGGCCGTAACTATAACGGTCCTAAGGTAGCGAAATTCCTTGTCGGGTAAGTTCCGACCTGCACGAATGGCGTAACGACAGCGGCGCTGTCTCCACCCGAGACTCAGTGAAATTGAAATCGCTGTGAAGATGCAGCGTTCCCGTGGCAAGACGGAAAGACCCCGTGAACCTTTACTATAGCTTTACACTGAACGTTGAGTTCGTCTGTGTAGGATAGGTGGGAGGCTATGAAACCATGGCGCTAGCTGTGGYGGAGCCATCCTTGAAATACCACCCTGTCGTGCTTGACGTTCTAACCTGGGTCCATTATCTGGATCGGGGACCGTGTATGGTGGGTAGTTTGACTGGGGCGGTCTCCTCCTAAAGAGTAACGGAGGAGCTCGAAGGTACGCTCAGCGCGGTCGGACATCGCGCACTGTGTGCAAAGGCATAAGCGTGCTTGACTGCAAGATCGACGGATCAAGCAGGTAGGAAACTAGGACTTAGTGATCCGGTGGTTCTGTATGGAAGGGCCATCGCTCAACGGATAAAAGGTACTCCGGGGATAACAGGCTGATACCGCCCAAGAGTTCATATCGACGGCGGTGTTTGGCACCTCGATGTCGGCTCATCACATCCTGGGGCTGTAGTCGGTCCCAAGGGTATGGCTGTTCGCCATTTAAAGTGGTACGCGAGCTGGGTTCAGAACGTCGTGAGACAGTTCGGTCCCTATCTGCCATGGGCGTTGGAGATTTGAGAGGGGCTGCTCCTAGTACGAGAGGACCGGAGTGGACGAACCTCTGGTGTTCCGGTTGTCACGCCAGTGGCATTGCCGGGTAGCTATGTTCGGAAGCGATAACCGCTGAAAGCATCTAAGCGGGAAGCGCGCCTCAAGATGAGATCTCCCGGGGCACAAGCCCCCTGAAGGAACCATGTAGACTACGTGGTTGATAGGTCAGGTGTGTAAGTACAGCAATGTATTGAGCTAACTGATACTAATGATCCGAGAGGCTTGACCATATAACCTCAAGTTGCCTTGGCCGACATGACATGTCGATAGATCCAAGTGCACGCTACGTCACAAGACCAAACGAGAGGCAGGCGCTCAGGCGCGTCTCTTTGCAWCGYTGGCATCACCATGCCCGCCCCTGCAARGACRCGACGCCCARGCGACACTCCAAMCGCCTCCCTGGTGAAATTAGCGCTATGGAACCACCCGATCCCATCCCGAACTCGGAAGTGAAACGTAGCTGCGCCGATGGTAGTGTGGCCTAAGCCATGCGAGAGTAGGTCATCGCCAGGGTTTATACCCCGAAAACCCCGCTGCTCATGCAGCGGGGTTTTCCTTTTTTTGCAAGCCTCAGGTTTCGACCTGGACTTACGGCAACAACTTCACGAAGAGCTTCAAGTTCCTCTCACAAGTTGTTGACAAAGCTTAAAAGCCTGCCATAATAGGCGGCTCGCAACGACGAAAGGCCTTCGGGTCCAACGACGAAGCAGCATCGGCAACAACGTCCACTTCGGTGAGACGGCCTTGAAAAAAGGTGTTGACGAAGCGGAAAAGCCGGCTATAATGGGCGGCTTCGCTACGAAGGAAACTTCGCAGCACGCGGGAATGGCGCTGAGGCCACTTCCCAAGATCTTTGAAAGTATGCGCAGGTATCTTGTGAAGGCGCCTGCAGGAAGGATGATTGTCCATCTTGCAGACGTTTGATCAAGCAACTATTAATTGTTTTAAAGCAAGCGATACGTTGCCAGAATCATTCATCTGCAGCTTTAAATTTTTG
>NZ_JBFTIX010000028.1:0-3813 GCF_056395105.1 Stenotrophomonas sp. 10L48
CCCGAGGCACCCGAGGCATGCCTCGGGCGGGTTGGGCAGGACGCCCAACCCCGGTCTTGCCGTGTGCGCAGGACAGCGCACACGAGCAAGGCGCCATCGAGCCCCCAGGGATGGGTTTATGGCGTGTCCTGCGTCGGGGGGATCACCCCCTCAACCCAGCAGCAACCAAAACGCTGAACCCATCCGCGCGACGGCGCGCCTTCAATCCCTCAAACCGACTCGAACCGGTTCGCCGCCACGTTCTTGCGCACATGCTGCGGGTCGAAGATCCGGCCGTTCATTGCGATGAACACCCCCGCCGGCAGCGACTGCACCGCACCGATCGCACAGCCGATGTTGAACTCCGCATCCGAACCACGGAAACGCGCCGGGCTCAGCGCACCGGTCATCACGATGGTCTTGTCCGGGATCGTCGCCAGCACCTTGCCGGTCTGCACCATCGAATCGGTGCCGTGGGTCACCAGCACGTGGCGGGTGGGCTGCGCGGCGATCGTCGCGCGGATCAGCTCACGATCGTCGTCGTTGATGTGCAGCGAATCCTTGCGCAGGATCGGAATCACGTTGAAACGGAACGTGACCCCCAGTTCGCGCAGGATCATGCCGATCTGCGGGTCGCCGATCTGGTAGTCCGACTTGTCGTCGAAATAGATCTTGTCGATCGTGCCACCGGTGGTGACGACCAGGAGCTCTTCCATCATGTGCATGCGCGAAACCAAGGCAGGTACAGCGGCGCGGGGCCGGGAACGCAGATGATACGGCCCACCGGGCGCAGCGTCAGCGCCGCCGCCCGAAACGGGCGCGCAGGCCGGGCAGGCTGGCCGAAAAGATCACCAGCAGCGCCAGCACGATTTCGATCAGTGCCAGCCAGCGGGTCTCGGGATGGCTCCAGGCGCTCATCACGCCGTGGCTGAACCAGCCCAGGGCCAGCACCGCCGCCCAGAACCCGGCCTTGCGCCAGCCCAGCCGCAGGGCGATGGCCAGCGCCAGCGGCGGCGCAGTGAACACCAGCTGGGTGGCCAGCCAGTGCCTGTCGTTGATGAACCAGCCGGCAAACAGCGCCGCCAGCCCCATCAGGGCCAGCAGCAGCACGGTGCGCGGCGCGGTGCTCATCGCGCCAGCCGCTGCGCGATGTCGGCCACGCGCCGGCCCAGCGCCCGCGCCAGTACCGCCTCATCGTCGGTGGGTTGCGGGTCGTCGGCGGCGCCGGCCACGTGGCTGGCGCCATACGGCGTGCCGCCACTGGTGGTGTGGCTCAGCGCCGGCTCGGTGAACGGAATGCCGACGATCAGGCAGCCGTGGTGCAGCAGAGGTACCTGCATCGACAGCAGGGTCGACTCCTGGCCGCCATGCATCGACGCAGTGGACGTGAACACCCCGGCCGGCTTGCCGGCCAGCGTGCCGTTCACCCATTCGGCGCCGAGGCCGTCAAGGAAATGCTTGACCGGCGCGGCCATGTTGCCGAAACGGGTAGGGCTGCCCAGCAGCAGTCCCTGGCACTCCGCCAGGTCCTGCACGCTTACATAGGGCGCGCCATCGTCGGGTACCGGCGGCTGCGCGGTCTGGGTAACGGCAGCCACCGGCGGCACCGTGCGCAGCCGCGCTGCCATGCCCGGAACCTCGCCGATGCCCCGCGCGATCTGGCGCGCCAGCCGTGCCACCGAACCGCCGCGGCTGTAGTACAGCACCAGGATTTCGCCCATCGCGCCCAGCTCTCCTCATCGTGTGGACGCCAGTATGGCTATCCTGCACCGATTCCGCATCGGGTACCCTTGCGCCGATGGAACCTTTGGATACGCTCAATTTGTGGATGGAGCGCGCGCGGGATCGCGCACGCGCCGCCAGCTTCGGCCGCTTCCTGTGGCGCCGCTTCCTCGACGACCGCCTGTTCCAGGCCGCCGCCGCGCTGGCCTACACCACGGTGTTCGCGCTGGTGCCGTTGGCGATCGTGGTATTTGGCGTGCTCTCGGCCTTCCCGGTGTTCGATCGCTGGAGCGACCAGCTCAGCGACTACGTCTTCTCCAACTTCGTGCCCAATGCCGCGCGCGCTGCCGAAGGCTACCTGCGGCAGTTCTCGGCCAGCGCCGGCCAGCTCACTGCCGCCGGTTTCATCGCCCTGGTCATCTCGCTGCTGATCACCCTCAACAGTGTTGAAGAGACCTTCAACCAGATCTGGCGCGTCGGCAGCAGTCGGCCGCGGCTGACCCGCTTCCTGGTCTACTGGACGGTGCTGACCCTGGGCGCGATGCTCGCCGCTGCATCGCTGGCGGTGTCGGCGCGGGTGTTCGCGATGCCGTTGTTCGGCACGCAGGAGGGGCGCTGGCTGGCCGATCTCGCCTTGCGGCTGGCGCCGATCCTGATCGAATTCGTCTGCATCACCCTGATGTTCCGGGTGGTGCCACACCACACCGTGAAGTGGCGCCATGCGGTTCCGGGCGCGATTCTCGCCGCAGTGATCCTGGAGCTGGTGAAGTGGGGCATCGGCGCCTACCTGGGCAGCTTCCAGTCCTACCAGAAGCTGTATGGCACGGTGGCCTTCGTGCCGATCCTGCTGCTGTGGATCTACCTCTGCTGGGTGGCCGTGCTGCTGGGCGCGTCGTTGGCGTCGTCGATGGCGGCTTTCCGCTACCAACCGGTGGAACTGCGCCTGCCGCAGGGCTACGAGTTCTATGGCCTGCTGCGCCTGCTCGGGCGCTTCCAGCACGCACGCGCCAAGGGCAGGGGCCTGGCCGACGACGAGATCCTGCGGCTGGAACCGATGCTGACCGACTCGCTGCTGCAGGACCTGGCCTGCCACCTGGAGGGCATCGGCCTGCTGCGCCGCGATGAGCGCGGCGAGTGGCTGCTGGCCCGCGACCTGGACCAGGTCAGCCTGGGCGATCTGTACGAATGCACGCAGCTGCGCATTCCGGTGGCCGAACAACACCTGCCTTACCGCGATGACAGCCTCGGCCGGGCCGCCTTGGCCGCACTGGATGAACTGCGCCTGCCGCTGCGTGAACGCCTCAAGCGTCGCGTCAGCGACATCTACCCTGATTCTGGAGACGCCCCATGACCTGCAAGACCCCGTTGCTGCTGGCTGCGCTGCTGGCCCTGGCCGCCTGCAAACCCGCGCAGGAGCCGACCCCGGCCAGCAGCCAGCCGCCGGCACAGGCACCGACCCCGGCCGCGCCGGCGCCGGTGGAGGACACGCCCGCCGAACGTGTCACTGCCGAGTTCCCGACGCTGAAGATGAAGGCGGTCGATGGCAGCGATTACGACCTGGCCGCGCATCGTGGCAAGTGGGTGGTGGTGAATTTCTGGGCGACCTGGTGCGCGCCCTGCCGCAAGGAAATGCCCGAGCTGTCGGCGTTGCATGCCATGCGCAGCAACATCGAAGTGGTGGGCCTGGCCTACGAGGACATCGAGGTTCCGGAGATGCAGGCGTTCCTGACCAAGCATCCGGTGACCTATCCGATCGTGGTCGTCGATCCGTTCGACCCGCCGGCCGACTTCGCCACCCCGCGTGGCCTGCCGCTGACCCATCTGATCGACCCGCAGGGCAAGCTGGCCCACAGCTTCCTGGGCCCGGTCACCGCGGCGGACATCGAAAAGCAGATTGCTGCTGCCAAATAAGGGGAGGGGCAGGGCTGCGCCCTGCACCCACAGAAGCGGTAGTGCCGGCCGCTGGCCGGCAACCTCGACAGCAACAGCAACAGCAACAGCAACAGTCGAAGCAACAGCAGAAGCAGGTTTCCTGTGGGGAGGCGGGGTGGGTCCGGTTGCGGGGGACGCCGTAAATACGTCCCTGTAGGCTCGGTCGCCGCATCCATGCGG
>NZ_JBFTIX010000029.1:0-1693 GCF_056395105.1 Stenotrophomonas sp. 10L48
GTGTGCCACGGTGCCGGTTCTGCCGAGGCTGAGCTGACCGACGTTGCTGTCACCGGTCATCAGCCAGGTGCTGTCGCCGTCGATCTCGGCACGGGTGACATTGATGAAACGGCCGTCGATCTGCGCCTTGTTGCGCAGGGCGACATTCAGCCAGCCATTGGTGACGGACACCGGATCGAAGCTGACGTTGCCGATGAGGCGCGCGTCGTCCACCGCAACGTTGACATCGGTGCGCGCACTGACAATGCCGCCCTCGCGGGCAACCAGCACAAGGTTTCCATCCCCGGCAATCAGATGTGCGCCGTTTGCCACGGTGATGTCGTAGGTATTGTCGGACCTCGGCCTTACCTGGATGGCTGCACCGCGGCCCGATTGCAGGGTCGAGTTGTTGACTTCAAGCCTGAGCAACCCATTGGTGTTGCTTTCGCCCCACAACATTGCGCCTACGTTGGAGGCGACGACGCGGGAACCATTGATGATGTCCATCTGGCCTGTCATCAAGCGGACACCCAGGCCACGGAGATGTGGTTGGCCCGAAACTATGCCGTCGTCAACCTGGATGAGCGTGCCATCGATGCTTGCATGAGGTGAGCTTACCAGCGCACCTTCATGGCCTGGGTTGAGGTCGACGCCCACTAATTTGCTAGTGGTTGTGCCGTTGCTGCTGTTGACCAGCACAACGCTGTTTTCAAACAACAACGACGTGCTGGCACCAAGCACCGCAATCTGGCCATTGATCCGTGAATTGCGTGCGCTCAGCGATGCCTGGCGTGTGAGCCGGATCGCATCCGGTTGAGTGCCGACGCTGGTGACTTGGGCGCCCTCGAGTATCACCCGGGAAGTATCGCTTGCTTGGATACGTTGGGTCTGCCCGCCGTTGACCGTCAACTGCGAGCCATTGATGAGGCTCCAGGCTTCTGCCGGGTCAGCTACGCCCACCTCGGCGGCCTGGTCATCCAGATCGCCTGCCAGTACAGCACCAGCGGGGAGTGAAGCCAAAGCCAGCAGCAGGCTGCGGAACAACCGGTGCGGCGTCGGCGGGCGAGGCGAGGAAAYGACGGAGCTGAGCTTCATGGGGGATCCTTGTGTCGGGAATGTGGGAGCACGCGGCACCACGTAGGACATTCGGATCGGCTCCCGTGTCAGTCGGCTTTGCTTGAGCGGCCGTGATGGGGGCTGGATGCGAAGGAACGCGTCTCCTTTGGCCGCAGTCTGTGTGCGCAGGCGCGGCCGTCCCATGCAAAAAGTTGTAAAGCGCACTGGACACTCCGGGTGCCTTCAGCTGCCAGCCAGTAAGGCTCCAACTTCAAAAGCGCTGCAGAATTGCGGCGCGTGCAATATGCGAGGCCAGACGCGCATCAGCACGGCAGGTGCGATATTTCTCGTGGAGCCCAGCCTGTGCTCGGCGCTACAGAAGGCAGAAAGCAGAACGGCGCCGGATCTCACCGGCGCCGTTCGTGCTTACATCACCACTTGTAGGCGACACTCACGTTGGCCGTGGCCTCGCGGTAACCGTGGTCACCGCGCATCACGCCAAATCCACCCAACGCACTCAGCCCGGTGCGGAAGTCAACCCGCGCACCTGCATTCAATTCGTAGCGATTGCGCGGCACGCTGGCGTTCAGTGCTTCCTCGTCAAACGCCATGCCGTTGCTGGCGCCATCGCGGTACCAGTTCGCCACCACGTACGGGC
>NZ_JBFTIX010000030.1:0-1424 GCF_056395105.1 Stenotrophomonas sp. 10L48
ACGCACTCAGCCCGGTGCGGAAGTCAACCCGCGCACCTGCATTCAATTCGTAGCGATTGCGCGGCACGCTGGCGTTCAGTGCTTCCTCGTCAAACGCCATGCCGTTGCTGGCGCCATCGCGGTACCAGTTCGCCACCACGTACGGGCTGACCGAGGCACCGGCGGCGCTGCGGCCTTCACCCTGCAGGCGCAGGCCTGCACGGCCGGACAAACCGCTGTCACCCAGTGCGCGCACCACGGTGCCGTTGGCTTCGCTGTGCACATCCGTGTTCGCATCGGTGTAGACCAGCTGCAGCTCCGGCTGCAGGGTCAGCGCCGTGCTGCCGATCTGGCCGATGTTGAAGCGATAACCCGCTTCCAGTGACGATTGCCAGAGATCCGAGTCATAGCGTTCCTCGGCCAGGCCTTCGCCCTGCACGCGGTTGCGGAACTGGCCGCGCTGCACGCTGGCATCCACATACAGCGCATCGGTGCTCCAGTTGCCGTACACACCCAGCGCGCCGCCTTCCACCTTGCCGCGTGCGCTGTAGCCGGTGATATCCGAACGCGAGGTAGCGCTGGACTGCGCAACGGTACCCATCACACCCACGCGGCCACGGCCGTTGTCGAAAACGCCCACGTCCGCACCCAGCTGCAGGCGCGAGCGGTCCACGCGCAGGTCCAGCTGGTCTTCCACCGCCGACAGCCTGCTCTGCGTGGCGTCCACGCGGGCCCAGCCGCGCACGCCATCGGCGGCGGTGGCGCTGCCGCCCTGTCGGTCGCGCAAGCCGTGGCGCAGCAGCTGGTCCAGCGCGAACTGGTTGGCCAGGTACGCGCCTGCTTCCGGGCGCAGCACCGGCCCTGGGTTGATCGGATCGATCGGGTCGATCGGATTGACGGGGTCCACCGGATTGATCGGCCTGCACTCCGGCAGCGTGGGATCAACAACGCACGGGTCCGGCGCGCCGGCCAGCGCCGAGCGCAGGTACCAACCGCCGTCGCTGGCATCCTTGAACAGGAAGTACTCGTACTGCCCGCCCACCGCGCGGCCCTGCAGATCGAACTGCGCATTGGACGCACCGCCCACGCGGATCAGCTCGATGCCCTTGTCGGTCTTCGCACCGGCGCCGCCAGCATTGAGCAAGCGCACGTTCGCCTGGCCATTGGCGTCGCCGTTGATCACCAGCTTGTCGGTCAACGAGCTGTCATCGCCGAGCATGGTGTTGAACAGCAGGGTGCCGCCATTGCCGGTGAAGGTGTCGGCAGTGAGGGTGTTGAACGTGCTGCCATTGCCCAGTGCCACGGTGCCGGTTCTGCCGAGGCTGAGCTGACCGACGTTGCTGTCACCGGTCATCAGCCAGGTGCTGTCGCCGTCGATCTCGGCACGGGTGACATTGATGAAACGGCCGTCGATCTGCGCCTTGTTGCGCAGGGCGACATTCAGC
>NZ_JBFTIX010000031.1:0-1384 GCF_056395105.1 Stenotrophomonas sp. 10L48
GGCACCTGGTTGGCCTGGGCACCTGGTTGGCCTGGGCCAGCATGGCCGTACCGGCCTGCTGCAGGATCTGGGTGCGGGTCAGCTCAGCGGTTTCCTTGGCGAAGTCGGTGTCCTTGATGCGGCTGCGCGACGCCGACAGGTTTTCCGACGAGGTCTGCAGGTTGGCCACCACCGAGGTGAAGCGGTTCTGGATCGCACCGAGGTCGGCGCGGGTGCTGTTGATCGCACCCAGGGCCTTGTCGACCACTTCCAGCGACTGCTGGGCGCCGAGCACGGTGCTCACATCCAGCTTCTGCACGTTGGCCGAGGTATCGGTACCGGCGGTGTAGGCGCCAGCGGCAGCCGCGGTGCCCCAGGTCTTGCCGGTGGCATCGTAGTCGCTGCGCATCAGGGCGATATCGGCAGCGGCAACAGCCTTGCCTTCCTTCACCGAGCTCAGCTTCAGCGTGCCGTCGGCATTGGCTTCGGCGTAGATGCCGGCTTCGCCGAGCTTGGCGTTGATGGCGGTCGCCACGGCCTTGGATGCGTCGGCCGTGGTGGCACCGGCCTTGACTTCAACCGTGCCGATGTCCACGCCCATCACCGTGCCGGAGAAGCGGGCACCGTCGGTGCTGGCGGCCAGGGCAGCGGTCGCGCCGGTGGCGAAGGTCGAGGTGCCCAGCGAGCCAGCCTTGGCGTCGATGGTCTTGTCGATGGCGATGGCCTGGCCGGCGTTGGCGCCGACCTGGAACAGCTGGCTGGAGAACGAACCGTCCAGCAGCTTGGTGCCGTTGAAGTCCGACTGCTTGGCGACGCGGTCGATTTCCGAAACCAGCTGGGTCACTTCGGCCTGCAGTGCCTTGCGGTCGCTGGCCGAGTTGGTGGCGTTGGAGGCCTGCACCGACAGCTCGCGGACGCGCTGCAGGTTGTTGCCGATTTCGGTCAGCGAACCTTCGGCGACCTGGGCCAGCGAAATGCCGTCGTTGGCATTGCGGATGGCCACGTCGGTGCCGCGGATCTGGGTACCGAAGCGCTCGGAGATCGCCAGGCCGGCCGCATCGTCCTTGGCGCTGTTGATGCGCGAACCGGAGGACAGGCGCTGGATGGTGGTAGCGAGCGAGCTGCCGCTGGTGCTCAGGTTGCGCTGAGCATTCAGGGACATGGTGTTGGTGTTGATGACTTGTGCCATGGTGCTTTTCCTTTGGCGAAGGTGGAACGTATTTCAGGAACCGGGCGGCAGCTCAGCCGCCGCCCGGTGGTCGATCAAGGAGCCGATCAGCGCAGCAGGCTGAGCACGCCCTGCGGCACCTGGTTGGCCTGGGCCAGCATGGCCGTACCGGCCTGCTGCAGGATCTGGGTGCGGGTCAGCTCAGCGGTTTCCTTGGCGAAGTCGGTGTCCTTGATG
>NZ_JBFTIX010000032.1:0-1160 GCF_056395105.1 Stenotrophomonas sp. 10L48
TTGGCGCCCACGCCGGAATCTCCCTTGATCCGCCCGAACAGTTGCTGGAGCTGACACTCGCAGTGATAAGACTGGGCAAGCGGGGGAGCTCTCGACCCTTCCAGACTATACGGAGTCCGGTGATGAACGGGATCGGGATTGATGTCAGCAAGCGCCAGCTGGACGTTGGCACGACAGACGGAAAGACCCTGCAGGTCAGCAATAGCCGCTCCGGCTTTGCTGAATTGGACCTCTGGCTGCAAGGGCATCCGGCCGTCCAGAYCGTGCTGGAGGCCACTGGTGGCTACGAACAGCCTGTGCTGGACTTCCTGCACAACGCTGGTCATCCGGTGGTCCGCGCCAATGCCCTGCGGGCGCGGAAACTGGCCCAGGGGCTTGGCCACATGGCCAAGACMGACCGCTTGGATGCCTATGCCTTGGCCAAGATGGCCGCRCTGGTGAAGCTGCGTTCCTATCAGCCACTGGAGCCTTGGCAGCGGGAAATGCGTGACTTCGTGCGGGCACGCCGACAGGCGATGCACGCGCTGACCGTCGCGCGGCAGCAGCAGGAAATGGTGGGTAATCGTGAATTACGCCGACTGCTTCAGGCCAACATCACTTGCTTGCAGAGAACGGTGGAACGTTTGGGAAAGCGGATTTCCGAACAGGTTTCCAAGCAGCCTCAACTGGCTGTCCTGAAGTCGATGAAAGGTGTTGGCCCGGGCCTGCAGGCCGTGTTGGCCAGCTATCTTCCCGAGCTGGGCAATATCAGTGGCAAGGCCGTCGCCAGCCTGGTCGGTGTGGCACCGATGTCCCATGACAGCGGGACCATGCGTGGCAAACGAAGCATCCATGGCGGCAGGGCTGAGATCCGTCAGGTGCTCTACATGGCCAGCATGTCGGCCATGCGGCATGAACCTCGCCTGCGGGACTTTTACCAGTCGCTGCGAGCGCGGGGCAAGGAAGGCAAAGTGGCCATCGTGGCGGTGATGCGGAAGATGCTGGTGATTCTCAACGCCCGTATGCGTGACGCTCAAGGCGGATCGATCCCCGCCTGAGCGCACCAGAGGGCGTTGCTCCTGAGGCTGCCGGCCAGCGGCCGGCACTACCGTGCCCGTTTACCGGAAGGGCTGGCGCTCCTCCAGCAACACAGTTGCTACAAGGACGTACTTGCGGCGTCC
>NZ_JBFTIX010000033.1:0-731 GCF_056395105.1 Stenotrophomonas sp. 10L48
TACGAATCCACCGTTCGTCACTACGCCCACGTCGATTGCCCGGGCCATGCTGACTACGTCAAGAACATGATCACCGGTGCTGCCCAGATGGACGGCGCGATCCTGGTGTGCTCGGCCGCTGACGGCCCGATGCCGCAGACCCGCGAGCACATCCTGCTGTCGCGTCAGGTCGGCGTGCCGTACATCGTCGTGTTCCTGAACAAGGCCGACATGGTTGACGATGCCGAGCTGCTGGAACTGGTCGAAATGGAAGTCCGCGAGCTGCTGAGCAAGTACGACTTCCCGGGCGACGACACCCCGATCATCTCGGGTTCGGCCCGTCTGGCGCTGGAAGGCGACCAGAGCGACATCGGCGTGCCGGCCGTCATCAAGCTGGTCGAGGCGCTGGACACCTGGATCCCGACCCCGGAGCGTGACGTCGACAAGGCGTTCCTGATGCCGGTCGAAGACGTGTTCTCGATCTCGGGCCGCGGCACCGTGGTGACCGGTCGTATCGAGCGCGGCGTGATCAAGGTCGGCGAAGAAATCGAAATCGTCGGCATCCGTCCGGTGCAGAAGACCACCGTGACCGGCGTGGAAATGTTCCGCAAGCTGCTGGACCAGGGYCAGGCAGGCGACAACGCCGGTCTGCTGCTGCGCGGCACCAAGCGTGACGACGTCGAGCGTGGCCAGGTTCTGGCCAAGCCGGGTTCGATCAAGCCGCACACCAAGTTCGACGCCGAAGTGTACGT
>NZ_JBFTIX010000034.1:0-439 GCF_056395105.1 Stenotrophomonas sp. 10L48
CCACAGTACCCCGCCTTCGACAGTTTCCCGCGGCTGTTGGTAACGGCGGTTGTCGGCACGCGGAACTATTGGTAGGTGTCGACCTTGGTCGACACGGAGCGAGCGCAGCAAGCGACCCGCTTTTGATCTTCTTTTTCTTTTTTCCGTGGYTGGACGCGCGCAAGGGACTGTCAAAGGCGGGGTAAGAGGGGTTTCGGCAGGGCTTGCAGTCCTGCATCCGCTACAAGCCAGAGCAACAGCAACAGCAACAGCGGCATTCGGTGGGATGGCGGGGCACTGTGGGTTTGCGGGGCCGCCGCAAGTAYGTCCTTGTAGGCTTGGTCGCCGCATCCATGCGGCTCACACCCCGCAAACCCACAGTACCCCGCCTTCGACAGTTTCCCGCGGCTGTTGGTAACGGCGGTTGTCGGCACGCGGRACTATTGGTAGGTGTCGACCT
>NZ_JBFTIX010000035.1:0-430 GCF_056395105.1 Stenotrophomonas sp. 10L48
CCACAGTACCCCGCCTTCGACAGTTTCCCGCGGCTGTTGGTAACGGCGGTTGTCGGCACGCGGAACTATTGGTAGGTGTCGACCTTGGTCGACACGGAGCGAGCGCAGCAAGCGACCCGCTTTTGATCTTCTTTTTCTTTTTTCCGTGGCTGGACGCGCGCAAGGAACTGTCAAAGGCGGGGTACGAGGGGTTTTGGCAGGGCTTGCAGCCCTGCATCCGCTACAAGCCAGAGTAACAGCGACAGCAACAGCAACAGCGGCATTCCGTGGGATGGCGGGGTACTGTGGGTTTGCGGGGCCGCCGCAAGTACGTCCTTGTAGGCTTGGTCGCCGCATCCATGCGGCTCACACCCCGCAAACCCACAGTACCCCGCCTTCGACAGTTTCCCGCGGCTGTTGGTAACGGCGGTTGTCGGCACGCGGAACTATT
>NZ_JBFTIX010000036.1:0-371 GCF_056395105.1 Stenotrophomonas sp. 10L48
GCGGGGGACGCTGCAAGTACGTCCATGTAAGCTCGGTCGCCGCATCCATGCGGCTCACGCCCCCGCAACCGGACCCACCCCGCCTTCGACAGATTCCCGCGATCTGTTGGAATGGCATGACCTGCCTTTGGTGGGTGTCGACCTTGGTCGACACGTAGATCCACGCCATGCGTGGATGCTCTTCGAATTCAATTCGGAATCATCGAAATGAATCGAATGGAATTGGAGGAAATCATCCACGCATGGCGTGGATCTACTGGCCACCGGAATCTGTCAGAGGTGGGGCGGTGTCGGATTGCGGGGTGTCCGCGGCATGGATGCCGCGGCCAAGCCCCCATGGATGGGTTTACGGCGTCCCCGCAATCCGACAC
>NZ_JBFTIX010000037.1:0-354 GCF_056395105.1 Stenotrophomonas sp. 10L48
GGGGGACGCTGCAAGTACGTCCATGTAAGCTCGGTCGCCGCATCCATGCGGCTCACGCCCCCAGCCAACCCACCCTCGCGGCCACGGACGGTTTCCTGCGCACCGCGGGAAGATCAAAAGAAAAAGAAAAATCAAAAGCGAAAACCGATTCTTCAGACATTCCTGATGCCTGCCATCCACGCATGGCGTGGATCTGTCGACCAAGGTCGACACCTACCAGCAGCAGCACAGAACGCCGTCCCGACAGATCGCGGAACACTGTCGAAGGCGGGGTGGGTCAGCTTGCGGGGGCGTGAGCGCCATGGATGGCGCGACCGAGCTTACATGGACGTACTTGCAGCGTCCCCCGCAAGC